>NZ_CEEDCD010000027.1:0-622405 GCF_979253085.1 Dyadobacter sp. AC419
TTTTCTACAAGCCTACCTTCAACTTCGTTATCAGCCGATATTAACAACCTCATTGTCCGTTCTCTAGTTTTCGCATTTATCGTGAAACGCTTTCGCGTTTTTAGTACGCACGCTTTCAACCATGCGTATGGACGCGCATAAATATGGCTTGCAACATTCTCTTGGCTCCAAAGATCCGCGTATAACGACAATCGGCAACATCCTGCGCAAAACCCGTCTGGACGAATTACCGCAATTCCTAAACGTGTTGAAAGGCGAAATGTCTGTGGTTGGCCCGCGCCCGCTGCACAAATATGACGTGGATATGTTAATGCAGGCCGCCAGCCATGATTTTCAAGAAAGCACTTACAATTCGCCCCGGAATTACCTCAATAGGCCAAATCAAGGTTGGTTACGCTACCAATTCATCAGAAAACCTACATAGACTCAGATATGACATACTTTACTTGAACACATATAGTCTTACTACGGATCTCTATCTAATCTGGCTCACCATTCAAGTCATTGTGCTTGGCAAAGGCAGGTAAGGATTTGCAGATTTAGATTTTTACAAAAAAATTATTTTAGGATCCCGGTCAAATTGTTGACCGGGATTTTTGTTGTTACCAATCTGTAAATCAATGTGTTCTAAACCTAAATAAAATTAACCTACGTATTTATTCTACATATTTATAGAATATACGCACATAGTTGTTAATTAATGTCGAAAGAATTCCTATAATTGAGAAGTTTTACTACTAATCCTCTCAACATTATTGAAACAACTTTATGAACCTAACCCGCAATTCAGGTTTTCGCTAAAAAGTGCATTGACAGTAATCCTGTTTTTCAATTTCATGTTTGGCTGTAAAGATCCCAACGTAGCCGAATTAACAGCCGTTGACCCCAACACCAACCAAAGTGCCGAATCTGCCGACGGCAGTGCATTGAAGACCGGAGACGATTCTCCCTCGATGATCAGCTATCATTTTGACCAGGAAATCGGGAATTGGTATGAAAATTCAACCTGCTGCCCTTGGTCTATGACCCTTAACAAATCCATCAAGCGGGCGGGGTCGAGTTCATTAAAAGTTGAGTTAAAAAGAGAAGATACGCCCAACGACCACCGCGCAGAGCTTGGCCAGGCACCCAACATGAACCCGGAAGGCTGGTATGGGTTCTCCGTATATTTTCCATCATCATTTGTAAAAGAATCTATCGAAGAAAGCATTGTGCAATGGAATTCGCTGCCTGATTTGAAAGAAGGCGAATCATGGAGAAGCGCTCCGCTTTTTCTGGGCATCCTGGACGACCGCTTTGTACTTGAAATCCGCAGCGACGCCAACCGCATCACAAAACACGACTTCTCATTTACAAGACTGGATCTGGGTCCGGTGGATAAAGAAAAGTGGCATGACTGGGTTTTTCACATTAAATGGGCTTATGATAACACAGGGATCATTGAAGTTTGGAAGAATAAAAAGCTGATTGTGAGCCGGATAAATCAACCGAATTCATACAATGATGCCATGTTCCCTTACTTCAAGTTCGGGATCTACAAATGGGACTGGTCGCACAGATCCACCGAAGGAATCGATTCGAGAACCATGTATATGGATGAAATTTCAATCGGCAACGGCACCGCAGATTTCAGCAAGGTTTCCCCGGCAGCCGTTTCAGAGCCATTGCCTGTAACATTAGCCAGTTTCAGTGTAACCAAAGTTGCTAACACCGCAAAGTTGAAGTGGAGCACAAGCCAGGAAGTAAACTCGGACCGTTTTTACATCCAGCGCAGCACCAATGCAAAAGACTGGAAAAATATCGGCGAAAAAGCATCCGCATCCGAAAGCCAAAAACTGCTCAACTACGCATTCACCGACCCAAAACCCGTCAAAGGAACCAGCTATTACCGCCTAAAAATGGTCGACAAAGATCAGACGTTCACTTTTAGCAGTATTAAAAGTTTTAAGTTTTGATGCAACCGGACTCAAACTAAAAAGGCTATTTATCACCTCATCCTTATCTTTATGAAGATTTAATTACGCACAACACCAAAATGCAACTTCTTCGAGAGAATCAGCGCTTGCCGGTTTATGCGCTGGAACCGGATCGGGCAACGGGTGATCAGTCTTTTAGGATGTATCATCTGGAAGGGCAGCTTGCCGCATAAGTCGGATTTGCTTGTTCCGCATCGGAAGGACCATTATCTGATCGCTTTTATCCGGCAGGCGGGCAGCAGGCAGTGGATAGACATGATTCCGCATACACTCGAAGCGAACACCATTTGCTTTACGAACCCAAATCAGGTCATCGTCAAGGAAGAATCGAAACGGTTGTGGAGCACTGCCATTGCTTTTACGCCTGAATTTTTGTCTCTTCCAGCAAGGCGCTGCTCTGAACAAACTGCCGATCATTGAAAATCCTTACAATGGACTTCAATTAGTGCTTAGCTCGGAAGATGTAAGCTTTGTTGACGACATTTTGGCAAAAATTACCGCCGAATATCGTAGCCCCAATCAATGGCAAAATCGCATGCTGGGCGCTTATCTGACGGTTTTGCTTACTTATTTAAGCCGTTTATACACGGAGCAGTTTGAGGAAAACCATGCTTCGGTGGAGCATATAATGGTCAAAAAGTTTCAGACAAAAATCAACGAATGTTTCCGTGAGCTGCGGGAAGTTGGCGATTATGCATCTGAAATGAATATTTCCCCAGGACATTTGAGTGATATTGTCAAAAGCCAGAGCGGCAAGCCGGCCATCAAGCACATTCATGACCGCATTGTGCTGGAAGCCCGGCTGCTGCTTTTTCACACGGATCAGTCACTGAAAGAGATCGGCTACGACCTGGGTTTTGCAGAAGCTTCTTACTTCAACCGGTTCTTCAAACGGGAAACGGGCATCACGCCGGCAGAGTATCGCACGAACATCCGTGAAATGTACCATTGATACTGCGCAATGTGTCACTTCCAGGCAGGCACCCCTCGCTAGTTTTGTACTGTTCAATTAAATGTCAAAAAAGATGAAAACAGTATTGATTACAGGGGCAAATAAAAGCATTGGTTTTGAAACAGCCAGACAACTATTACAGCAGGGATATCACGTTTTCATTGGAAGCCGTGATCTTGAAAAAGGCCAGCAGGCGGTAAGCCAGCTCCAATCAGAGGGCCTTCATGCAGTGGAAGCCGTGGAGATTGATGTAGATAAAATCGAATCTGTTCAGGCAGCGCGGGCGGTGATCGGACAAAAAACTGCGGCTTTGGACGTGCTGATCAACAATGCTGGTGTCAGTGGCGCAATGCCGCAACCCGCTTTGGGATCGGATGTGAATCTGTTCCGTGAGGTTTTTGAAACCAATGTGTTTGGTGTAATCACAGTGACGCACGCATTTATGGACCTGCTGCAAGCATCGCCGGAGCCAAGGATTGTGAATGTCACTTCCGGTTTGGGATCGCTGGCTTTGCATAATGATCCTTCCTGGAAGTATTATCCCGTTAAGCCTGCTGCTTATGTAACCTCAAAAGCTGCGCTGAATGCATATACCATCGTTCTCGCCCACGATTTGCGTGGCACCGCATTTAAAGTAAATGCAGTCGATCCGGGTTATACGGCTACGGACTTCAATCATCATTCGGGTCCGGGAACTGTGCCCGACGCGGCGGCCAGAGTGGTAAAAGCGGCTGTTCTTGGTGCGGATGGCCCTACCGGACAGTTTTTCAGTGATGATAATGCACCGGAAACCGGAATAAGTCCCTGGTAAGCCCGCAATGGCTCAAAGCAACTTATCGACCGTGATCGGCAGGTCGCGGACACGTTTGCCGGTCGCGTGAAATACCGCATTGGCAACAGCAGCCGCCACCCCTACAATGGCAATTTCCCCCAAACCTTTCGCACCAATTGGATTTACCCGCATATCGGGCTCGCCAACATAGATGACCTCGATTTGCGGGATGTCCGTTTGCACCGGAATATGATAACTTGCAAAATCACTGGTAATGTAGCGCCCGTAATGATGGTCCATAACCGAAGCTTCCATCAGCGCCATTCCTATGCCACCAACCACGCCGCCAATGGACTGGCTGCGCGCGGTTTTGTAATTAATGATCTTGCCGACGTCTGCACAAGTCACCACCCTTTTGACCCGCACTTCTCCGGTGACCGGGCTTACGCGCACTTCCACAAAATGGCACCCAAAAGAATACATTGAATACTGATCCCGCTCGGGTCCAGACTTGGACTCTTCCGTCATTTCAATGTTTGGTAAATGATGATATTTCAAAATCGCCGAATGTGACTTCGGGGCATTCTCCGGCATTGATGCGGCCAGTTCTGCAAGTTTATTTTTCAAAGCCGTACACACCGCATGTACCGCAGAGCCCACGCTCGGAATTGTTGAAGAGCCATTTTGTCCGGGCGCGTCGGGCAGACTTGAATCGCCAAGCTCGACTTTGATTTTTGAAGGTGAGATGTTCAAAACCTCAGCCGCAATGCTCGTCAAAGCCGTGCCTGTGCCAGGCCCGATATCCATGGACGCACTTTGAATGACAACACTGCCGTCTGCCTGCATTACAACCTTTGCCATACTGGGATGCCGGTGAAAACCATACAGACTTGAAGCCATCCCGTATCCAACCAACTCGCCGCCATCCGTCATGGATCGCGGTGCTAATGTTCTGCGATTCCAGCCGAATTTTTCAGCGCCAAGTGTATAACATTCCTTTAAATGTTTGTCGGACCAAGGCAGGTTTCGCTCCAAATCACGCTCTGCATAATTGACCATCCGCAATTGCAGCGGGTCCATTTTCAGGGCATATGCCAATTCATCCATAGCCGATTCCAGCGCAAACATTCCGGTGGCATCGCCCGGCCCGCGCATCCACGTTGGCGTGTTGACGTCGAGTGGGAGAAGCCGATATTTGGTAATTACATTTGGGCATGCGTAAAGGCTTCTTCCAGCCAAAATTGTCCTCTCTAAATGCTCTTCGTAACGCGAAGTCTGGCCAATTCCTTCATGAATAATTGAAGACAGCTCGCCTTTGGAATTAGAGCCTATCAAAACTTTCTGAACAGTGTAAGGTCTGTAACCAACGGAAGTAAACATCATTTCCCGGCCCAAAACCAACTTTACAGGTCGGCCCAGCTTTTTTGCCGCCAGCGCCGCAGCCACAGAATGCGGCCAAACGCGGATCCCGGATCCAAATGCACCTCCAATAAACTGCGCATTAACCCGCACATTTTCCCTTGGAATTTTGAAAGCCTGCGCAAGGTTTCCCTGCGCTGATTTCACCCCTTGATTTTTGTCATAAACGGTTAAATAATCCCCTTTCCAAACCGCAATAATCGCGTGCGGCTCCATGGGCTGGTGATGTTGCGTGGGGATTGTATAAGTCGCATTGACCTTTACTTGCGCCTTAACAAATGCATCCGCATCGCCCCGCTGATAATCCTGAAATGGTGAATTTTTATTCCGGGAAACGCTGCTGGCAACTGCTGCTTTGGAAATATTTTTTTCAAAATCCGTTTCATGCTCCTCAGCCTGATAAGTTACCACAACCAGCGACGCAGCATAGACGGCCTGCTCCAAAGTTTCAGCAACCACCATTGCAATGGGCTGACCGCTGAAATAAATAAGGGGATCGTAAAAAACGCGAAATGTCGTAGAAGTCTGTGCACGCTCGGGCGGTTGTTTTGCGGTGCCATAACCCGGGACACCAGGCGTGTTCAGATGACTAAGCACGGCCATTACACCAGGCGCAGCATCCGCTTGCGTGGAGTCAATGTTCTGAATGCTTCCCTTTGCAATCGTGCTGTTTATAAGCACCGCGTATAGCAGATCTTTGAAATGATATTCTGCCGAATAAGTCGCTGAGCCTGTGACTTTCACGTGGCCATCAACCCGGTCCAGCGAGGGATTTGGTAAAGGAGAAAAGTTAGGTTCCGTCATAGCAAACATTAAGCAATGCCCGACGCCATTTTAAGCGCATGGGCAATGGCATTGGGAGTCAATTTTAATTTGTAAGCATTGTGCTCAAATGCGCGGGCACCTTCCATGCAGATCGCCGCCGCCTCAGCAAAAACAGCTTCTGACGCTTCCCGACCGATCAATAATTGTTCGGCTTTTTGCATCCGGAGCGGCTTATGCGCCACGCCGCCCAACGCGATCCTGGCCGTCCGGATTACATTTTGATCCATTTCCAATGCCACCGCCACCGAAATCAGTGCAAAAGCATACGACGCCCGATCCCGGACTTTCAGATAATGCACATGCTTGGCGCGGGCAGCGGCTTCCGAAATTTCAATCGCCAGGATCAAATCCCCTTTTTGAAGGTTTGTATCCAGCTCGGGCCTGTCGCCGGGAAACCGATGCAGCTCAGCAAACGGGACTTTGCGCTCGCCTGTTTTGGACAAAATCACCACCACCGCATCCAACGCCAGCAACGCCACACTCATATCACTCGGATGAACCGCAATGCAAGACTTTTCAATATTTGTCTCTTCCACGCCGAAAATGGCATGCGTGCGGTTAATGCCCGCCAACGCACTGCACCCGCTGCCCGTTTTGCGCTTATTACACGCAAATGCGGTGTCATAAAAATAAGGGCAGCGTGTTTGTTGCAGCATATTGCCACCCACTGTGGCCATGTTGCGCAACTGACCTGAGGCACCTGCCTCCAACGCTTGCACCAGCAACGGAAATTGCTTGTTAACCAATTCATCAGCAGCCACATCCGTGTTCGATACCAGTGCACCAATTCGGAGAAATCCGCCTTTTTGTTCAATATTTTTGAGGGGCAGATCATTGATGTCAACCAGTCGGGAAGGCGTGGCAATGCCCCGCTTCATGAGATCGATCAGGTTGGTCCCGCCTGCAATGTAGCACGCATCCCGGTCGGCAGCCATTGCATCCAATGCTGCTTTTGGCCTTGAAGGTTTAATGTATTCAAACGGTTTCATACTTTCTGGCCGCTGTTTTTAACCTCCATAATCGCCGTCACAATGTTGGGATAAGCCCCGCACCGGCATAAGTTACCGCTCATATATTCCTGAATCTGCTCATGAGAGCCGGCTTGTTTTTCCCGGACACAACTTATGGCCGACATAATCTGCCCGGGCGTGCAGTAACCGCATTGAAAACCGTCATGTTTGATAAATGCTTCCTGCATCGGATGCAGCTGCGAACCGGCGCTGACGCCTTCAATGGTTGTGATTTTTTTACCTTGCTGCATAATCGCCAGGCTCAGACAGGCAAGCACCCTTTTTCCATCGACGTGAATGGTGCATGCCCCGCATTGACCGAAATCGCATCCTTTTTTAGTCCCCGTGAGTTGAAGCTTTTCGCGCAGCACATCCAGCACGGTTGTTCTCGTATCAACATTCACCGACTTTTTCTCGCCATTAATGGTCACTTTTAATGTAAAAGTCTGCTGGTTTTCGTCGGGTAATTCGTCGTCTGCACGCAGCAATGCAGCGGGCGCAAATGTCAGACCGGCTAAGGCCATCGATTGCATCAGAAAAAGCCGACGGTCCTGTTGCGGAAGTTCAAAAAAATTGTCCCCCTCCTCCCCCTCATTTTTGGCGTCCTCACTCATAATCAAAATTTGAATGTAACCGGTCGATAATTAATTTTTAACCCTTGCATTATAGAAAGAAGTGTCTGAGGCATATATAATCAATGAAAAAATGAAGACCGGGCTTTTTGCAGGCATGCCGTTTGATAAGTAAAGGCCGTTTCTACGCCATTTTGTGGCTTTTCTGATGTATTATGGCCATTATACTCGACGATTCTCATGGCATACCAAATAAACTTAACCCGGAAAGGCGTCTCGATCTTCCCCGTTTTGGGCTGGATTGTGACCATTACTTTTATCGCAATGACCTTCATTCCCAGGTCGGTCGACAATGTAATGTTTGTAGACGGACTGGCCTACGCGGCCATTTCCAGGAATATGGCATTCGGTCAGGGAAGTTTTTGGCAACCGCATTTCGCTGACTCTTTTTGGCTCACCTATAATAACTTATGCTCGTTCTTCTGCGAGCATCCACCGCTGATGTTTGGAATGCAATCCGTGCTGTTCCGCATTTTTGGCGATTCTGTGGCGGTTGAGAACCTGTATAATGCAATCGTCTTATTTTTTAGCGTTTTGCTGATCAGCCTGATCTGGAAAAGCCTTTTTAAAGATCATTCGCAAATAAAGCAGCAATCCTGGTTACCAATTCTACTTTGGTATGCCCTGCAAATTGTGTGGTGGAGCGTTCCTAACAACCTGCTGGACACAACAATGGCCGTTTTTTGCATGGCATCTTGTTATTTTCAGTTAAAAGCATTTGATAACATCAGATTCCGGCTGGTCTATTGGATTCTGGCGGGTGCAATGGTCGTGCTGGCTTGCCTTACGAAAGGTCCGGTGGGACTTTTTCCGCTCGCATTTTCACTGTTGTACGCCATTGCTTTTGGAAAAAACAATTTACGAAATGGCTTAGTGGGCTGTGCAATTGTAACGGGCACTGTCCTGGTTATCAGCGGCCTTATCCTGCTTTATCCGCCAGCCAGGCTGCTGTTGAGCAATTATTTTGAAGGTCAAATTATGCTCGCCCTGCTCAAAAAACGTGAAAAAGTCAATGGTGACTGGACGGCTCATTTTTACATTCTCAGGCTTTTGGTAAAAAATATTATCCCGCATATCATTCTGACTATCAGCCTGATCATAACGAGCAAATTCCTTAGGATCAAAACAACATTCAGCTCAGAAGCCAAAAGTGCCGCATTGCTGACATTGCTTGTGCTGATATCGATATTAGGACCGATGATGATGAGCGTAAAGCAAGGTGATTATTATCTGATGCCTGCTTTGCCGTTCGTAGGGCTGTTTTTTGGAGCTTGTTCAGTTGAAATGTTGCTCGCTGTTATGGCAAGATTTGGCCGTTCTTCGTTTTATGCTTTGGCTGCGCTCGCTGCTTGTTTCATTGGCGCCATGACTTATCAGCTAATCCATCCGGAAAACGATCGCATGTGCGCCATTGCGAATAACCTGAAAAAGCACATTCCTGCGCATTCAAAGCTCTATTTGCCACAAAACCAATCCATGCTTTCAGAGATGCAGACGCCGCTGCAGCGTTATGCGCAGTTGTCAATTGCGTTTAATCCGCACGAAACAAAATATCTGTATTTTGATTATCTGAACCAGCCAATGCTTGATTCCATCCGCAGAACTGGCGAATACAACATTATCCCCATGATCCACGACACACATCTCGCTGTCAGGGCAAAATAACTTCGTTGAATTGAGCTTAACCTTTGCCCGCAAGCACCTCCCGAATCGACGTCCAGCGCATTTGCGGATAACGATCATTGTCAAGCGGAACGAGCTTTGGCTTGCCGGTGAGCATATTATGCAAATATTGCATGCCCTGCCATGGTGGAAAAACTTCGTCTTTTTGCGGGGCGACCGTTTTGGTAATTTTGATCATTGTGGCTAAAAATCCAAGGCTCCCGGCACGAAGTGTTCCGTATTTTTCACCACTGGCCTGGCTGGCGGCGCGTTGCAAATCATGAATGTTAGCCACTTCGCCAGCAATTCTCAGAAAGCGCGGCGTGGAATCGTCCAATGCGGCCAATGCGGTGTAAGCTGCCGTATCGCGGATCGTCGTAAAATCCATAAGCTGATTAGCGCTGCCCCAATACATGACGCGCTTGATCCCGGACAAGACGACCGGCGCTTGTCCCGTAAGCAGATCCGTAAACATGCCGTTCAGAACCGATGTTGCTGAGATCCCAGACTGATCAATAATGGTGAGAAACTCACGGCGAAGGTCAAGATTGCGGTTGCTTCCGGGGGTGAGTTTGGTAAAATCAATGGAGAAATCGGAAGGGATAAACCGGGGAACACCCGCACTTACGGCGGCTCGTAAAAGCTGCGTTTGTGCATCGACTATAACCTCCCGTAAACCGGATAACGCGCTCACCACGCAGCTTCCGCCGACACAAGCGTTTTTCAATGCCTCCGCATTGTTATAGTCAACTTTTACAACTTTTACACCCAGATTTTCGAGTGCCACAATGCCTTCACCAGAACCTTTTTCACGAACCAACGCGCGGACATTTGCAGCGTGCGCCTGCAAAAAACTGGCGATATGCTGACCCAGCTCGCCTGTG
The DNA here is from genome assembly GCF_979253085.1 of Dyadobacter sp. AC419. Classification (NCBI taxonomy): domain Bacteria; kingdom Pseudomonadati; phylum Bacteroidota; class Cytophagia; order Cytophagales; family Spirosomataceae; genus Dyadobacter; species Dyadobacter sp. AC419. The sequence continues at coordinate 10,133 of NZ_CEEDCD010000027.1, forward strand.
GCGCCTGCAAGGATAATTACTTTTGGATCGGCATTTTGTGAGATCGGAGGCATGAAGTCGGTTGGTGAAATTCGGTTATGACTTCACTTACAACAATTATACCCACTCAAACCGCCGCAACTATTCTGTCGGTCGCGGATCGACGCTTTGCATCAACTGCTGACCCGAAAGCGTTTTAACCTCTTTGTCGAAATGGATCAAACCAATGAATTCCAACGCAGTAAGCTGCCCTTGCGCGCGGCATTCAAATGAAACGGTCGACACTGGCTTGCCAATGTTGAAAGACTTCGAACCCGTTTGCGGATACACATCGATCAACTCCATCAAAACCTGCTGACTGCTGAATTCAAGTGATTTTAGCATAAAACGGTCATAGTCACCATCCCAGCTCAGATAAAGCAAGTGGCGCTCTTCGGGAGCGATTTCGAAGTAAAAGTTAAAGCGCCGCTGATTGGCGAAAAACCCGGAAAGTTGGAGTTCTTTGGACTCGGGATAATATTCTTTGATCTCTTTGCGCAAATAATTGAGCACATCCATACTACGCGGAATTACAGTTTTCTGATTTGCGGCTGAAAACAAATATATCGGATGCGTGCCAAACTTCTATGTTGGTTCGGGAGATTATTTCTTGCGCAACGATTTGATGAACATAGTCACGGACTCGATATCCGAGTCGGTGAGAATGCCCACGAATGAAGGCATTTCTTCATTATAACCCTTCACAATTTTATCGCCGGGTTTCAATATGGATTCGCGAATGTATTTTTCATCTGCCACAGCCGTTGTGCCATCTTCAAACGTCCGTTTTGAACCGTATAAATTCTGAAACGGCGGGCCGTACATTCCATCCGTTTTGAGCCCTTCGGAATGGCAGCCCGCACAAGCCATTTTGGTAAAAATCGCGCTTCCGCGGTCCACAGACGCAGGTTCTTCTTTCACAGCGACTTGCGCCGCTTCTGGTTTTTTAACCGATAAAAGAGCAAGGTCCACGCCTGAAAAACCCAAAGAGTTCAAATCTATTTCTTCGGCTTTATTGACAGTAAACCAAAAACTGTCATTGATCTTCTTTCCATCCGCAGCAGCAATTTTGTAATTAACCTCCATCTGCATCACTTCAGCCATATCAGGAACGAGCAAAAGCACTTTTTTTACGGTCGGCCGACAAGTAGGAAGCAGCAACCGACATGATCTCCTCACCCGTTGAGCCATCCATTTTGAAATGTCCGGACCCATATTCTTCGGTGCGCTGATAATTCCATCTTTTTACCGCAAAATTCGCAGGATCGGAAGCAAATTTCGGGTCAAGCGGCGCATCAAAACCCAGGACAATGCCTTGCTTGCCTGCTCTGAATAAGTCGGGCATGTAACTCGGCTTCCCGGTGTAACGCAGCCGCAAAAGCGCACTTATTCCAGTTGAAGTGGAGCCCCACAAGTTAAAACCTGCGACATAAAGCTGCCCATCCACCGGGTTTGTAATGCCTTTTGAAGTCGGTGCCGGATAGTCCGCATGAATCGCCGAAACACCACCTTGCGTAATGCTGGAAGCGCTGTCGATCAGGACGCGGAACAGCCCCGGACGGCCAAAAGAAAAGTGAATAAGGTTACCATTAAGCGGGCCCATTTTGTCAGAAGTGATCCAGGCCTGACTTATCGCGGAGCGGTCCACTCTGTGCGGAATCCAGGTCAGCGGCGATGCAACAGGCGGATTATCCGTGCGGTGCATTGTTGGCTGCACGCCATAATAATCGCCTTTTTTAATGATGTAAATCGGCGTGGACGGTACAAAATTTCCCTGCTGATCGGAGGCTGTTAATGTGCCTTTTTGCGGATGAATGCTCAGATACGGCCCTCTTAATCCCGTTGCAATGACCTCAGCGCTTAACCCATCCCTGCTTATTTTAAGGATTGCACCATTCTGGCTCGATCCCGATCTGAAACCTTTGCCGGTCTTGGAAGTCATGCCTGGACCATTGTCCAGACTGCCCCCTTTGGCAATGTAAAACGTCTGGTCCGGAGCCGTCACCATATCGGCCGCCCATTCCCGTGACTCGGCTGACTGCTCCATGATATTGGAGAAGTTTTCGTAAAAGTCCGCAACGCCGTCTTTATTGATATCGTGCAATTTAACAATGCCTTCCCTGCCAAAAATATAAACCTGCTCATTCAAAATCTCAATGCTCATAGGTTCATGAAAACCCGATGCAAACCGCGTCCATTTCAGATTTTGTAGGTTTTTATCAATTCCTTCAATCATCCACACATCGCCTTCGAATGTAATGACACTGGCGCGGCCGTCTTTAAAGAATGCAATATCAGCCACCCTGACATTGCGTTTCCAGGGATTTGGCAAAGGCAAGATCAACTGATCCGTCACAAATGCAGCCGTGTCTGGCGCCAGCTTACCCTTAGTCACCACCGTTTCTTTCCATAATGCAGGGCCTCCTTTTTTGTAATCGGGAAAGTTGATCTTTGTTTTCTTGCAATAATTTTCAAATGCTTTTTTCAACCGCGCAGGCCCTTTCCAGATCACAACAGTTTCAATTCCGATTTTCGAAGAAGCACTGACTTTAACTGTTAAAAACTGATTACCAGCAATTTCAGGCTGTAAAAAACTGCTTTTACCTAAAACACCGACCGCTGTCACGGTGTCTTTATTGGCGCCATGATATAGATAAGCGATTTTGCCCTTCAACTCCGAGCCTGTTGCATTCCTGACTTCCGCCGCAGTGAGGAAAATATCTTTGGAATTGTTATCGAATTGAAATGTTCGGGTAAAAACGGTTTGATCTTCAAAGTTCGTGCTGCCCGGCAACTCAGCCACATTGGTTCCACCAACTGAATAATTGAGAACAGCCTGATTTCCATACACATAAACACCTTTCCAGCGGCCTTTTTCCGCTGGCATAGGCGCCCAGGTCGGCTGTTTGATTTCATTTATTTTGGACAAATCTCCTGAAAAGGGTTTTTCCAACGTCCAGCCCGGATACAAGCCTGTCGCCATTTTAGCATCACCCGTGAGCGAGGCAATTTTATTGTTTTTATTAAAAAAGTCTTTGTAAGAAATCTGCGCCATCAAAACCATTGGCAAATATTGACCCGTCCAAGCCACCGACCAGCGCAGAAGATCCGTATCAAAACAAACAAAAGCATCGCCTCCGAGCTGCAAAGCCAATGTTCGCGCCGCCATATTATCTTGCGGATAAGCCGGCCCAAGCTTGCGTGCATCCACCGATGTTGAAATATAGGGAAATCCGTTTTCAATAAACGAGCCGAGATCCAGCGAATCTTTGTAGTTTGAAACAACCGCTTGATTATCCGTATAACCGGTCAAAAAGATGGATCCTAACGTCAAAATACACATCCAGACTGCTCCAAGGTGTTTACGGCAAAAATTCAAGATCATGAGCATGTTAAATCGCATAATAAAAAGAACATATTCAAAAGTAGGGTGTGGTTTAAAAGTTACTTGGAAAAACGTCTGAAAAACGGAAAGCGGATTTACCAATTCAATTGCGACGAAATTCTAAGCATTTCACCCCACCCTTTTGCCGATAAATAACCCAAAACAACACAAGGCACATTAGATTCTTCATTCAGTTAATCGCTGCGCAATTTCCGATATCGCATTAAGGCAGTGCGTCATTCAATTTCGTAAATCTTGCTGTCATGAAGAAAATTTTACTACTATTCACCCTACTCTGGTTCCAGCAAAAGCTATTCGCCCAAACAATCGGAACTGTCGGAATCAACACTTATTACCCCGATCCAAGCGCAGTTTTGGACGTGCAAGCAACCAACAAAGGCGTGTTGCTACCACGTGTATTTTTGCAGTCAATGCCGGACAAGCTAACGATACCAGATCCAGAAAAAGGCTTACTTATCTTCAATACAAATCCAGCATTATTTAAAGGGACCGGCTTTTTTATGAATGCCGGATCTACCGCGGACCCACTATGGACGAATGTTGAAGCAAATATTAAATTTCCATTCAGTCAGTCTTACGCCAGTTCAAAACCACTTTTGTCACTTTTTAATACCGCTACAACTTCCAGTGCCACATCCTTATGGGGCTATTCCGGAAACGGTCCGGCTGTAAAAGGGATCTCGACAGAGGGAACTGGGATTTCTGGTTTCAGTAATGAAACCGGAACAGGAATCTTTGCTTCTTCACCAGCCAATCTGGCAATGGAAGTTGATGGTAAACTAAGGATCACAGGGGCGAACGTGAGTCAGGGAAGCGGGAAAGTCCTTACTGCGTTAGACGTTTCTGGAAATGCTCACTGGGCTACACCTGTCAACGAATATGACAACACGTTCACTGGTTTCCAGGTATCCGGGGTTCTAGGTGGAGGTAATCAGAATATGTCTGAAAGCAGCTTTGTTAAGATTGCCTTTGCACACCAGACTTATGATGTTGGAGACAGCTATAATGACGCAAATATGTCTCCCCACAGCACGTTTAATGCGCCTAAACACGGAATTTACCATTTCGATGTCCTTGTGCGCTGGGATCACACATTTTATCAAAGCACTTTTGGCCCAACAATAAAATTGGTTAGAATTCGCGGTGGGGTTACAACTGAATTGTCAGAAAACAGAGCTTGGTCTGCTAATGGACGGTACACGTCCCATCTGGCTATCGATTGCGAACTATTGCCAGGTGATTTGGTGAATGTAATTGCGCGGTCTTACGCCCCTCAGGTTGCCCTGGCGGTTAATGACGCTGACGCACATTTCAATGGTCATCTTGCTATTGATCTTTAAATTAAACAATCAAAGTTTATAGACATATGAAAATTCTATTTACCTCCATATTTATCGTATTAATTTTGCAAAAAGCGCTTTCTCAAAGTGTCGGCATTAATACCAATTCTCCACACCAAAGTTCCGTTCTAGACATTAGCAGTTCAAATAAAGGAGTTTTGTTCCCGAAGATTTCTCTGCAATCAACTTCTGATAAGACTACTGTACCAAACCCTGCAAATGCACTCCTGCTTTACAATACAAACTCGTTGATTGGGCCAGAAGGTTTTTACTACAATTCCGGATCGCAAACTACGCCCAATTGGAAGATGCTGGGAGCCCGACTAAGTCTTCCTTTAACCGAAGTTGGAAGCAATGCCGGAGCGCTACTTTTCTTAGAAAACACAGACAGTTCACCTAATTCAATAGCCATATCAGGATATTCCGAAGTGATAGGCATCAGAGGTGCATCGAATTTGGGAACGGGCATATACGGAACAAGCACCAATGGCATTGGCGTCTTGGCTCATAGTGCACTTGGATTGGCTTTGCATGTTAATGGAAAGTTAAAAATTGCCGGAAACGGGCAGTCCCCTGATGTTGGAAAAGTACTCACTTCCGATGCTGACGGTAACGCAACCTGGCAACCACCCTTTAAAAATTTAGTAGCATTTTCTTAAATGGGCATTAACGGTGCAGGAAGTATTAATTCGCTAGACGGTCAGGATTTTGTTGTTGTAAACTTCGGCACCATCGGGTATAATTTAGGGGGATATTACAGTGCCAATGCCAATTCTTTTACTGTGCCATATAACGGAGTATATCACTTTGACGCTATGGTAGAATGGACGCACCCAGATGCGGATCTTATCTTCAGTCCAACTGTGCAGATAGTGAGGGTACGAAACAATGTCAGGACTATCATTGCTACTGATTACAGATATCATGCACAATCAAAATACACTTCGATGATAACAGTCGATTGCGAATTACAGCAGGGCGACGTTGTATTCGTAATTGGCATGTCAGGAACCAACGGCATCGAGCTGGAAACTTCTAACTCAACGGCACATTTCAATGGACGGCTTCTGCAGAAGCTTTAATGCACTCCATATTCAATTCACTAGCTAATCATCATTCTTTATGAAAACCAAATACTTTTTTACAGCGCTGCTGGCTTCTTGCTCCACTTTCGTTGACGCTCAGGCGCAGCTTAAATCAGGCAATAACAGCTTTTTTATATCGCCGGGAACAGTTGTGACGGTCAGCGCTTTGTCGCTGACTCCTACAGAAGGGACGAATCTGAACAACAATGAGATAACGCATTCCAGCGAGGCTGTTGTAGGAAAGCCAACAGGCAGCATTAGCCGGGTTTACAAATTTGCTAATCCATTTTCGATGAAGGGGAAAGTGCTGATAACGTATCTTGAATCAGAGCTGAATGAGAATTCTGAGGATATGCTGCAAATCGCGACTGCCGGGGCGAATGAGGTGTATCCGATTCCAACGGATAAAAGCACTGCGGATCCGATATTGAATAATGTTTCCGAATCAGGCGACTGGACTAATGTTAGTTTTATTACTGCAACGTCTTCCGGCAGCGCATTACCCGTTACGCTCATCGATTTCGTAGCTGCGCAAAAAGAGCATGATGTTGTTCTGACTTGGAGCACTTCATCCGAAGCCAATAGCGATTTTTTTGAAATACAACACAGCACAGACGGTAAGAACTGGCTGGCGCTAGGGAAAGTTAAATCAAATGGTGAGAGCAAAGTTGAGCGCACTTACTCCTACGTACATGAGCAGCCGTTAGCAGCTGAACATTATTACCGCTTGCGAATGGTCGATAATGACGGAAGCTTTGCATTTAGCCGGATCAGGAATATCCGGACATCAAGTGATCTTCGAATTTCTTTTCATCCAAATCCGGTTGTTGACTTTCTAACCATTGGCTCGGGAAATAATGAAGCACTAGAACATGTTAAAATCATCAGCAAGTCGGGACGGGTTGTTTACGAGGCAAACAAGAACGAGCTGAAACAGCTGCCTGATAATACGATCAACTTGAAGAAGTTATCCGCAGGCATTTACGTAATTCAAGTCACCAGTCAGGACGGGACTTTCCACACGTCAAAATTGATTAAAAACTAATGTCAGCACAGCCTGGATAAATAGTCCAGGCTGTGCCATGATATACGGAATTGTGGCTCACCATTTATCCAGCCCAAGCAGTTTCCTGCCGAGCTCCGAAAGCGTCGCCGTTTCGTATTTGGTCTTTTCCCAATTTCTCGGATCACCCGGAAATGCATAACCTTCTGGCGCTTGTCTTTCCCTCCAGAATTGATGCGCCATTGTCTTAGTTCCTCATCGTCTTCCTGGGCAGGCATCATAGAAATGTATTGCGCCAGACGGACTTTGTTTTTGCTTCTGTTTGCCCGGATGCCATGTGGCTGGGAGCTGTTGAAAATCAGCAAATCACCGGCATTCATTTTCACTTTAACAAGTTCAAAACCAGTTGTATCGGGCTGGAAATGGTTGCGATCTTCGGGCTGGGTCAGCTTCCACGTGTCATAAGTTCTGAAAAGCTCGGGTATGCACTGGAAGCCACCCATATTTTCATCATCCTGATCTGCAAGCGCCAGAACGCCCTGCACATTTTGCGGTTTGGTCTCCGGATCGTAATCCCAGTGAATAAACCCTTTATAATCGAATCCAGGCCGCAAAGGCACATTCAGGTTTGCACGGTCGATGGTTACCCAAAGTTTTTCGGTGCCCCAAATGTCTGCGAATGCCTGATGAACTTTGGGAAACTGCCGGTTCTCCCACATATATTGATGGTTGTAAACTTCCACCATGCCCGTGTTGGTAAGTTCTTTCATCTTCATTTCAGCACGCGGAGGCGCATACCACGTTTCAGGATCGTTCGGATCTTTTTCCTCGAATTCCCAAAGGAAATTGGCCAGTTGTTCAACCTGCTGCTTAGGCACAGCATCTTTAATAACGATGTAACCATTATGAATCCAGAAATCCCATTGCTCTTCGGTCATCAATGTCAGCGGTCTGCCATTACTTCTATCATTAAGCTTCACGTTACTGGACTTGGCCGTTGATGGATTGCCTGGAATGTCCTTGTGAGCCTGTGCGGGAGCCATTGTATGTTGCTGCATAAAATATTATTTTAGCGTTAATTAATAGAACAAAGCTAGTAGGCGTAAACATCTGCTTCCACCTTTCCAATATCCATCATTTGCTCGCTATTGATAATTTTCCATACAACGTTGCTGCTTTTGATCAATAGCATTACATTCATTCATGAAAATTATCAGAGAAGAAATCGTCCCCAGCCAAGGCAGCTCATTCAAGGTGCTCCTGACGCCCGGGCTTAATGATACTTTTTTATGGCATTTTCACCCTGAGTATGAGATCGTTTACGTTGAAGGGACCAGCGGGACGCGGCATGTGGGCGAGCATACATCGGTGTATGAGGGAAGCGACCTCGTTTTTATAGGGCCAAACATTCCGCATCTCAACTTCGATTACGGCGTCCGGAGCGCATGTGAGCAGGTCATTGTGCAAATGAAGGAGGATTTTCTCGGCAAGGATTTCCTAAACCTTCCGGAATTTAGCGCGATCAGAAATTTATTTGACAAGGCGCATTACGGAGTTTGCTTTTCCGGCAAAACGAAAGATGTTTTGGCCGGGCATTTAAAGCAACTCCCAAATCTTGACCATTTCGATCAGCTGTTGCTGCTCCTGAAAATTTTACAAACACTGGCTGTTTGCGAAGACATTAGTCTGCTCAACGACAAACCAGCGGGTAATAAGTCATTGCAGAAAGAGCAGCACCGGATGAACCTGATCTATAAATACATTGAGCTGCATTTCGATCAGCGCCCGGATGTGAATGTCATAGCCGAACAGGTTAACCTGACGACCGCAGCCTTCTGCCGTTTTTTCAAGAAGAACACGAAAATGACGTTTACGGATTTTGTAAACACTTACCGGATCAACCAGGCGAAAAACCTGCTTTTGCAAGATAAAACGGTTTCCGAAACGTGCTTTGCCGTCGGTTTTGAAAGTCTCTCCTACTTCAACAAGCTCTTTAAAAGCCTCGAAAACGAAAATCCTTCTGACTTCAAAAAAAGATACCGCATATAACAAGCGCTGCTGAGCTTTATTTCCAGATTTCCGCACGATTAATCAGCGCCAAAACGCTGCTTAACCTGCATTATTCGGCCCAACGCGACCGCTGTCAACCTGTTATCAAAAATAAATCAGATATTTTTAGTGTCAAACATTTGATATTTAAAATAACAATATTATTTTTACAACACAGTTACACTTCATCAACATCATCAATGAAAAGCGTTCACATTAACAACAACCATTGGAATACACTGGCCAGCATCAGGCACCACATGTATGAATATATGTTGGTATTTTCTTGTGACCAGGTTACCGAGGCTTTGCTTCACAATGTAAAGCGTTATTTCGAGGACAACTATGGATGTGCTTATGCGGCGAATCTTGTTCCGCATCTGGCGCTGTTCCAATGTACGATCCACGAAAACAAAGTTGACCGGATCTTGCAGGGTTTTGAAAAAGTGGCACGCCATGTGTCTCCTTTTGAAATTTCGCTGACCCAATTTAATAAGTATGAACGCGGCACATTTTACGTAGATGTAGAGTCCAACGCATCCGCGCAGATCATGGATTTAACCAAAAAGCTGAAAAGCGAAGTGGGTCCGCACGTAAAGCAATGGGCTCCGGGAGAATATCATTTTTGTGAAGACCCTCATTTCACTGTGGCAAGAAACATGAGCGCGCTGCAGGTGGCGAAAGCAACAATGGATTGGCTTTACCGCGAGTTTTTAGCAACATTTCCCGCAACTGATATGGTGCTGCTCAAAAAGATCATTGATCAACGGATCAAAATTCGAGCAAATAGCCAAGTTTCCGTTATTAGGACTTCCGGGAGGCGACTATATGCAAGGTTCATTATTTTAAAAGGCACATAATTAGCAGTAATACAACACTTCATCAGCAATCTATAACCTAATGCATCCCGGAAGTGTAGCATCAAATACAATGCTGCGCGTCCGGGATTTTTTGTGCTAGTGTCACATTGCTAATGTTCGCTTACATTGCCTCCGCATTGTTTTTTGTTTACATTTAACAATACGATGATCCTAAACTGCCTAACCCGAATGAAAATAAAATTTCTACTTAAATCCATTGTATTTTCTGTAACCGCAAGCGCTGCGGTTGGACAATCATTCAACAACTTTCCAGTTGCAACTCAAAAACCTCCGCTGCATGCCAAGCATTGGATTGGCATTACGGGTAAGCCGTTGGCTGCAACCGCCGGAGCAATGGTTTTTGCAAAAGGTGGAAATGCAATTGATGCTTCGTGCGCCATGCTTGCTGCTACATGTACAATGTGGGATGTGCTGAGCTGGGGCGGAGAAACGCAGGCGCTGATCTACAATCCCAAAACGAAAAAAGTGATCGCAATCAATGCGATGGGTGTTGCTCCAACCGGCGCAACGGCTGACTTTTTCAAAAACAAGGGCATGAAATATCCACCGGAATATGGCCCGCTGGCAGCTACCACGCCCGGAACAGCAGGTGGTCTCATGACGATGCTGGCTGAATACGGAACCATGTCGCTTAAAGATGTGCTGGCTCCTGCAATGCAACTGGCGGAGGGTTACCCGATTGAAGCGCAGACGGCGAATGCGATTGAACGTGATAAAGCTGAAATAAAGAAATGGCCATACGCGACGAAAGTCTTTTTACCGCATTTGGGATCGAAGCGCGAGGCTCCGGACGCAGGTGAGATTTTTGTTCAAAAAGACCTGCTGGCAACATTGCAAAAACTCGTTGACACGGAACAGCAAGCTTTGAAAAGCGGCAAATCAAGAAAAGAAGCCATTTATGCTGCTTACGAACGCTTTTATAAAGGAGATATTGCCAAAGAAATTGCACGGTCGACGCAGGAACAAGGCGGACTGATCACCGAGCAGGACATGGCCAACTGGAAAGTCAAAATCGAAGAGCCATTAATGACTTCGTACAGAGGCATTGATGTATATAAGATGCAGCAATGGACGCAGGGCCCGGTAATGTTGCAGACTTTGAACATGCTCGAAAACTTCGACCTAAAAAGCATGGGTTACAACTCCTCGCGATATGTGCACACGCTTTACCAGACAATGAACCTCGCTTTTGCGGATCGTGACTTCTACTATGGCGACCCGGCCTTTGCACCTGACGAACCTATGAAAGGCCTGCTTTCGAAAGAATATGCGAAGGAAAGGATCAAGCAGATCAAATGGGAAACAAATGATGCAAAGGCGCTTCCTGGTGACCCTTACCCGTTTGAAGGAAAGAAAAATCCATATGCAGACCAGATCAAAATGTGGGGCAATTTCAGTGCTTCGCTAAACAGGAACGCAAATGGGCTGAATGAAAAATACATGGAAGAATTCACTGCGGGAACAACCTCGGTTGAAGCTGCAGATGAAGAAGGTTGGGTTGTGAGCATTACGCCAAGCGGCGGCTGGGTGCCTGCCTGCATCGCGGGCAATACGGGCGTGGGTTTAAGTCAGCGTATGCAGTCTTTTGTGCTGGATGCCAAAGAAAATCCTTTTAATGTTGTTGAACCAGGAAAACGTCCACGGGTGACGCTAACACCTAGTCTGGCGCTTAAAGATGGCAAACCGTTCCTTTCGTTTGCAAAGCAAGCCGGCGATGAGCAGGACCAGCTGTTGCTGCAATTCTTTTTAAATGTTGTCGAATTTGGCATGACGGTTCAGGAAGCGACTGAGGCACCGAGCTTCAAAACTTTGCAAATGTATGCGAGCTTCGGCTCACACGAGAAAGAGCCCGGAGGCTTGATACTCAATCAATCCATGCCGGACTGGTCGAGAAAAGAGCTTACCAGAATGGGCTATAAGCTTTATTACCAACCCAGAACCAGCGGGCCGATTAATGCCATTTATTTTGATTGGCAGCACAAGAGTTTCTGGGGCGGATCCAGCAGATCATGGCGAAGACTATGGCATAGGCTGGTAAGCGCATTCTTTTGAAATAAACCAATAAGTTATGTTTTCTGCTGCTGAGCTAAAAAAAAGCAACACCACGTTTTCGACTGAAATTCTGGCCGGAATCTCTTCGTTTCTTGCGACAGCTTACATTATCGTTGTCAACCCGTCGATTCTTAGCCAGACCGGGATGCCATTTTCGGCGGTGCTGACAGCCACGATCTTGGTCGCATTTTTTAGCAGCATGATGATGGGATTGTATGCCAACAATCCGATCCTGGTTGCGCCGGGCATGGGGCTCAATGCTTTCTTTACATTCACGGCTGTTTTCACCGAAAAACTGAGCTGGCAAGTTGCGCTCGGGACCGTGTTTTGGTCGGGCGTTTTCTTTTTGTTTTTGTCTCTATTTAATGTCAGGGCCTATATAGTAAGAGCGATCCCGAAATCACTTCGGTTTGCCATCGCTGCCGGGATCGGCCTTTTTATTACGCTGATTGGTTTTGCAAATGCTAAGTTCATTGTCGCGCATCCGGCCACAATGGTTGGCTTGGGGAAGCTGAATGCTTCATCGCTCACATTCGCTGCTGGTCTTCTGATCACCGTTGTGTTACTGATCAGAAATGTAAAAGGCAGCATTCTGATCGGCATAGTGCTGACAAGCTTGCTCGCGTGGCCAATTGGTCGCTGGTGGGGCGGCACAGAAACTGTGATTACGATCGGTCAGCTCGTTTCCAAGCCTGATTTCAGTCTTTTGTTTGAACTGGACCTGGTTAATTCGCTGAAATGGAGCCTTGCGCCAATTATTCTCGCATTCGTTTTTACCGACATGTTCGACAGTCTGTCCACGTTTGTAGGACTCGCCGAAGCCGCTGAGTTGCTTGATGAAAACGGCGAGCCGAAAAACATCAAGCGATCTCTGATCACCGATGCATTTTCAACAACCGTCGCCGGACTCGTCGGAAGCAGCCCGGGCACGGCTTACATTGAATCCGCCGTCGGCATTGAACAAGGTGGAAAAACGGGTCTTACTGCTGTTGCAGGTGCTATTTTGTTTCTTCCATTTCTATTTTTATCGCCGCTTTTGAGCGCTATTCCTTCTATTGCCACAGCACCGGCGCTTGTTCTTGTCGGCGTTTTTATGATGAAACCGGTCGTTAAAATAAACTGGGGCAATCTGAGTGAAGCATTTCCGGCATTTTTCGCAATGGTGCTCATTCCATTCACTTATTCGATCACGCAAGGGATCATCTGGGGCTTTCTTAGTTGGACGGCCCTGCACATTGCCACTGGCAAAATCCGCGAAATTAGCCTTGCTTTGTGGATTATCGATATTTTCGCCATTCTCGCTCTCATTCTTTAAATTTAATAATGAAAAAAAATCTGCTCCTACTATCCCTGTTTTTGCTCCAAACAACCCTTCTCTCAGCGCAGCGAATTACCGGCGTGCTCGGCGCTTTTCCTCCCGAGCTTGTTTTGCTTCAGAGCAAAATGGAAAACAAAAGAGACACAATCATTCAGCAAATACGATTTACGAAAGGCACATTGAGCGGCCGAGACATTGTTTTAGCGCAAACGGGAATCGGCAAGGTGAATGCTGCCATTGCAACGACGCTGCTGATCGAGCATTTCAAGCCATCTGAAATTGTTTTTTCAGGCATAGCGGGCGGCATTGATCCGAAACTAGGTCCGGGCGATATCGTCATTGGGACGCAAATCACTTACCACGATTATGGCATGGCGCAAGATGCGGGAATGCAATACTGGTCGACAAAAAATCCGGCTTCGATGCTGGAAAATCCCAGGTCGTTTGCTTGTGATTCAGCACTTGTCAGAAAAGCTTTTGAGATAGCAAAGAAGCTTCAATTTACAAAGATCAAGCGTGAGAAAGGGAGCTTTGATCCGGCCGTTACAAAGGGTGTGATTGTCACCGGTGACGTGTTTGTATCTTCAAAAATCATCACGGAGCGGCTGCGCAAAGAGCTCAATGCGGCTGCCACAGAAATGGAGGGCGCTGCCATTGCCCAAACTTGCTTTCAGCAAAATGTGCCTTTTCTGATCATTCGAAGTCTAAGCGATAATGCAAATGAGAAAGCCGAGAGCGATATTAAAACCTTTTATGACATTGCAGCCCGTAACGCAGCGACACTCTTAATGGGTGTTTTAGGGGAAATTAAAACACCCGCTAAGTAAGCTTTTAAACATAAAAAACCTTCGCTGCGGATCACAGCGAAGATTTTTTATTTAATCAAATCATTGTTTACTCAAAAGGAATAACGCAAAGTCACACCGTAAGTCCGTTGGTCGCCCAATACGGCTGCATAATGTCCGGCGTTACCAGCTGCTGGCAACAATTGCTCGAAATAGTTTTTATTCAACAAGTTGCGCGCCCAAACAGTGACTGCTACGCCGTTCGATGCACGGAATCCAACACGGCCATTCAGCAATGCGTAACCATCAATGTTCAGGAACTGTGACGGTGAAGCACTGGATGAGAACGAAGAACGGTAGTAACTGTCAGCTGCTAGGAAATACCGCCCTTTCAAACTGATAAACTTGCCAGCGCCGCTCAACTCACCGCCCAGCGATCCAGCCCATTTGGAAATCCCCGGCAGCTTGCCACCCGAAATGTCTTTGAAAGCTGATTCACCACCTGTTTCTTCAAGCGGCACGGGGGCATTTGTGAATTTCACATATTTTCCGTCCGTGTAAGCAGCCGCAGCATTGAACGACAAGTTGCTGTTGACCCGAACACCCGCGTCCAGCTCGACACCAATTACGCGAACGCGCTCAGCATTAGCAAGATAACCACGGTTAACACCCACTTCCGCAGTCTGAACCTGCGTCTGGTAATCCTTGATATCCGTGTTATGCACGACCAAGTTCAGCGTAGACTGCGGCGTCGGACGTGTTTTGATCCCGAATTCATAATGCGTTACATATTCAGGCTTAACCCGCGCCAGATCGATCAGGATTGCTCCGTTCGCCGTTGGAAGACCGCCCAGGTTCACGCCCACAGGCTTGTAACTGTTTGAGTATGTGACAAATGCATTTACTTGCTTCGTCGGCTTGTACGCCAATGTCAGCTGACCTGAAAAGTTGTTTTCTTCCACATCAAAAGTGAAAGCCTGATTGGTATAAACTGCATTTTTCAATGCAACAAGAGCTGGATCAGTCGTTTGCAAGCCGCCATAAGTCTGACGGTTATAATCAACATCTTTTTTGTCATAGTTAAACCGAATCCCTGGAAGCAAGTGCAGCTTATCCGTAATGGCCCAGTCGATTTGTCCAAAAACAGCTCCTCCAAAAGATTTAAGGCGAGAAGTAGTTTTGATTCCAAAACCCTCAAAAAGACCCGGTGTTTTCCAAAGCGCGCTCGTCGAACTTTGTGAGAACCGCCATTGCGCCGCACCCGATTCTTCTGTGTGAACTGGATCCGTTTTAAGATCCTGTCCTATTGCAAATACACCGATCACACCACTCAAACGCGAGCTGAAATTACCCGCATAACGGATTTCCTGCGTCCATTGCTCATGTCTCGATGTTGCAGCAGATTTGGAAAGAACAGGAAGCCCTGTAAAATCGCGGTCGTTAGACGGGTCCCAATTCCAGTAACGCCATGCCGTCGTGGAAGTCAGCGTTCCGCGTCCGATTTTGGCATCAATGTTCAGCGAAACGCCGCCAAGCTCATTACCCGATCTCCATGGCGTGTCGTGATCGATCAGGCGATCAAACGGGTTGGTGCTCGGCAACTTGTAATTCAAATCTGAAATAATCTGGTCAAACTGGCGATAGGCCGCTCTTTTTGTTTTGACAACACCCGCAACAACCTGCGCATAACCATCAGGCTTTTGTGCCGAAGCGTCGCCCGCCAATGTTATTTTTACTTTGTCAGAAGGCGTGTAAAGCAGCTGTCCGCGAAAACCGAGATTGTTAATGTCATTAACCGGCTTTTCCGTGCGCACATTATACAAAAGTCCATTGCGCTGTGTTCCGGAGAACGATGCACGCGCCGCCAGCTTCTTGCCTAATGGGCCTGTAATTGAGGCTTTTGCCTGAATATATCCGAAGTTACCGTAACTCACCTCGAAGTTGGCGCCGGGTGTAAAACTCGGAGCGCGGGTGGTGATGTTGAAGGCACCTGCTGTGGTATTTTTACCAAATAATGTTCCCTGAGGCCCTCTGAGCACTTCTATCTGATCAATGTCGATGAAATCGAGTGTGGTGGCAGCGGGTCGCGCGAAGTAAACGCCGTCCACATAAAAGCCAACACCCGGGTCAATTCCATCATTGGTCAAACCGAATGTGGAGCCAAGGCCCCTGATATTCAATGTTGTATTTCGTGGATTGGATGAATAAAGCTGAACCGTCGGCACAAGTTCTTTCAAACGGTTAACATTGAACGCGCCTGCATCTTCGGCCGTTACGCCGCGGATAATCGAGATCGGAATGGGCACGTCCTGCGCCGATTCCTGACGGCGACGCGACGAAATGATCACATCGTCGAGCTGGTTGTTGTTGACATCCAACTTGATCTCCACCTTATTTTCATTGATTAAGACTTCCTTTTTGATATAACCTACAAAAGAAACGATCAGCGTAAAAGGCAGTTTCTGTCCGGTTATCAGACTAAAATCGCCGTTGACATCGGTAACTGCTCCATTGGTTGTCCCTTTAATGGTGACGGTGGAACCAATAAGCGGCTCGTTAGTGGCCGCATCGAGCACTTTTCCTGAAATGGTGGCATTAATAATGGTGTTATCCTGTGCGGCAAGGAACCGGGGCGCGAGCATGACGCCCAGTAGCAAGGTAAATCTTAAAATTTGTTTCATTTCGATCCTGTTCGTGGTATAATCCTCAAATGTACAAACACAGTTTATATTTAGTATATAGATTTAGTAGAATTTTAAAAAATTGATATATTTAATCGATATATCTGACACTTATGAAGAAAATTTGCCTGCTGATGATAGGGTTGACGGCTTTTATCGCCGGTTCACAAGCCCAACAAAAACCAAATGTACTTTGGATCACCATAGAAGACACTTCTCCCAAATTCATCGGCTGCTACGGAAATAAGCATGCAAAAACGCCTGTTATTGACCAGCTTGCGAAGGAGGGCATCAGATTTACCAATGCCTTTTCAACGGGTTCCGTGTGCTCACCCAGCCGCACCTGCCTCATTACGGGCGTAAAAACTTATGAAACCGGCACGGGCAATCACCGCAGCAATTACGCTTTGCCATCATTTATACATGGATTCCCGCATTACTTAAAAAAAGCGGGTTACCACACTTCCAACAATAGTAAAACCGATTATAATGTCTCCGGGAACAAGGCTTTTATAGCGGATGCGTGGCATGAAAGCAGTGGAAAAGCGGGCTGGTGGAACCGCAAACCGGGCCAGCCATTCTTTGCGGTTTTCAACTACAACGACTCCCACCAGTCGCGCACAATGACGGATCCATACGAAAAGTACACCAAAGAAGTGCTCGACGAATTGCCCCCCGCAGATCGCATTGCGGAAGACGACTTTGAGATGCCGCCAATTTATAAAGACAGTCCGGAAATGCGGAAACAATTCGCCCGTGTTTACAATGCTATCAAGCTGACCGACAACAAAATAGGGAAATTATTGCAGCGGCTGGAAGCGGATAAATTGCGGGACAGCACGATCATTTTCTTCTTTGCGGATCACGGCGAAGGCATTCCGCGCGGCAAAACAAATGGCATTGACCTCGGTTATCGCGTGCCGTTTGTGATCTGGTTTCCGCCGATGTACGCACATTTGTCTCCGTGGGGCAAAAGTGGCGTGGTTACCGAGGAGCTGATTGATTTCAATGACCTTGCCCCTACCCTGATCAGCCTCGCCGCTGGCAAGGTCCCGGATTATATGAAAGGCCGGATCCTCATTGGCCCGCAGCGCCACCGCCCAGCGGATCATCTTGTGCTGTCCTCGGACCGGTCGGATAATGGCATTGACATGGTGCGAACTGTGACGGATGGCCGCTTTATTTACAGCCGAAACTTTATGCCTTACATGCCTGAACTGCGCTACATCCATTATATGGAAATAGCTGAAATGAAGCAGCAAATGCGTAAAGACCTGGCGGAAAACAAATTGAATGATTTGCAAAAAGGTCTTTTCAAACCACGAGAACCAGAATTTTTATTCGACACGAAAAATGATCCCTGGGAAACGAAAAACCTGATTCAGGACCCTGCATATAAGACGGTTACAGATAAATTGAGCAACTTACTAAGCAAAGAAATGCTCTCCGCGCGTGATGTTATGCTTTTGCCTGAATACGAAATTGCGGCCATTTCTAAAACCACGGCACCTTATCAGTTTAAACAGAATGATGCAGATTTCGATGTGAAGGCGATTTTGAATGCTGCCTTGCTATCGGGAAAAAGATCGAAGTCCGTCGCCGCAGAACAGATTAGACTTTTGAAAAACAAAAATAAAATTGTTCGTTACTGGGCTGCGCTAGGGCTTCGTTCTCAAAATGCGGAGGTTTTAAAACCTTATAAACGCGAGTTGCTCGCTGGCATGCAGGACGCATATGCGCCAGTTGCTGTTACCAATGCTGCAATTCTTTTCGACGTTTTCAATGAGGCAGCTGCTGCTGAAAATTTGAAAAAGCATTGTGAATCTGACAATGCTGAGCTGGCGCTGATGGCCATAAATTATCTGCTTTATATCAAGGAGAAATCGCCGTTTGTCGAAACGATCAAGTCTGTTTATAAGACTCAGAATGACACGGTTGACTCGGACAACAGCGTTGCTTACAAGGTAAAGTCAGCGTGTCAGGATTTTCTAGACATTCTTTAACTGTGTCGACCATTTTTCGAGCAAATTCATCAGCTGTTCCGGATTAAGCGGCTTGCTGATATAATCGTCCATGCCGGCAGCAATGCACCGGTCGCGATCTTCCTGCATGGCGTTGGCAGTCATAGCAATAATGTAAGGCAGCTCGCCCGATTCCTGTTTGATGAGCCGGGTGGCTTCCAATCCGTCCATATAAGGCATTTGGATATCCATCAAAATCACGTCAAAGCTTTGTTGCTGAGATTTTTTCCAGGCCTGCGAACCGTCCGTGACCATATCAATGCTGTAACCCAGCTTAGAAAGCATATCTGTGATCACAATCTGATTGACCTTGTTATCTTCTGCGACAAGAATGGAAAGCGGATATTTGATCGCGAAATCCTTGCTGAGCTTCTTTTTAGCAGGCTCGGCTGGCGGCAGGATCTGCTCCGAATGGTCTTTTTGTCTGCTCAGTTCGCGGGAAACGCTTTTGTAAAGCAATCCCTGGCGCACAGGCTTCAAAAGAATGGTGCTGAACAGATCGACTTCAAATGGCTGACTATCATGCGCTCGTGAATTGAGCAGGATAACCGGCACGTCTTTGTGATCTCGCTTAATGCTTTTGGCGAGATCCACCCCATTCATTCCCGGCATATCCATGTCTGTCAAAACAAGGTCAATATCCTGATGATCAGCCATTAATGCAAGCGCTTTGTTGCCGTTGGCGGCGGTTAATGCGGTTACTTTCCATTCCGCAAGCTGGCCTGCCAGAATTTCGAGGCTGTGCTGGTTATCGTCTACAATTAAAACTTTGTGCGGCTCATTAGTCAGTTCCAAGAATGGCTGAACCGAGGCTGGTTTCGACTTATCGACTTTCATCAAAACTGTGAAACTGAACGTGCTGCCCTCCCCCGCCTTACTGCTCACATGGATTTCTCCACCCATTAATCTGACAAGCTTTTCACAGATTACAAGTCCCAGGCCCGTGCCGCCATATTGTCTTGTTGTGGAGGAATCGACTTGTGAAAATGCTTTGAACAGACGGTCCATTTTATCCGCAGTGATGCCAATGCCCGTGTCTTTTACTTTGAATTTTAATTCCAGATTGCTGTCATTAAGCACTTTATCAATCACAACGCTTAAATAGACTTCTCCATCCTTAGTAAACTTGATGGCATTGCCGACCAGATTGATAATGATCTGGCGCAGCCGGAAACTGTCACCGATCAAATGCGTCGGGACGCTGCTTTCTATTTTATATAAAAGGTCGATTTGCTGTTCGCTTGCTTTCAAAGTAAAAATATCCATCACCTCTTCAATGCAAGCGCGGAGATGGAACTCGCTCTCTTCCAGCTCCATATTGCCCGATTCGATCTTGGAAAAATCAAGAATGTCATTGATAACGGTTAGCAAATCTTCTCCGCAAGCCTGAATGGATTTCGTATAATTGAGCTGGTCATCATTCAGCGGCGTCTCAGCCAGCAGCGATGCCATGCCGATCACACCATTCATGGGCGTCCGGATTTCGTGACTCATTACGGCCAGGAATGAGCTTTTGGCCCGGTTAGCAAGCTCAGCGCGTTGCTTTGCGTGTTTTTCTTCTTCGATGGCGTGTTCCAATTGCTGGGTTCGCTCCTTAATCTGCTTTTCGAGGTCTCTTTTCTGGTTGCGGATTGTGTTCGTCCTGATGCGGTAAATAATGATGATCAGCGCAACAATGATGGCGATACACAGCATTTGAAACCACCATGCGCGCCAGAATGGCGGCTCAATGATGATCCGGATAAATGTGCCTTTGTTGTTCCAGTAACCGTCATTGTTCGATGCTTTTACACGAAATGTATAAGTTCCGGGATCCAAATTCGTGTAAGTCGCCGTCCGTTTTGTGCCCACATAATTCCAATCCGAATCGAAGCCTTCCAGAATGTAAGCGTATTGATTTTTTTCAGGAACGGTGTAGTTAAGCGCCGCAAATTCAAATGTAAAAACCGATTGCCCGTACGAAAGCCTTATTTCATTGGTTTCACTGATGTGCTTCTGCAAAGGCGAGTTTTCGCCGATGGTGACGTGCTTATTGAAAATCTGAAAGCCGGTTACATAAACGGGCGGCGTGAACGTGTTGTAAAGCAGGCTGTCGGGATAAAACACATTGAGCCCGCTGACACCGCCAAAGTACATTTCTCCGTCTGCCGTCTGAAAAGCCGAATTGTCGCGGAACTCGCTCCCTTGCAGGCCGTCTTTAACCCCAAAGTTGCGGAAGGTTTTGGTTACCGTATTAAATTTAGAAATGCCCTTATTTGTGCTAAGCCACAAGTTTTTATGCTGGTCTTTCAGCATTGCAAAAACTACATTGCTGGGGAGTCCTTCCTTCTCGGTGTAAGCGCGGAATGTTTCTGTTTTACGGTCAAAATAGTTGAGGCCACCGCCAACTGTGCCAATCCAGAGATTGCCGTCATCACCTTGTAAAATGGACTGCACTTTGCTATGCGAAAGGCTTGCTTTGTTGTTCGGATCGTGGCGGTAATGTATGAAATGCTTGCGGTCCGAACCCAGCTTATCGAGGCCATTGTATGTGCCGACCCATATTTGCCCGTCGCTATCCTGAAATACGGTTGTGGCGATCGAGGAACTCAGGCTTCTGGGATCATTCGGATTCGGCAAATAGTTGATATACTCATCCTTGAAAGGATTGTAACAGTCCAGCCCGCCTTTCCAGGTCCCGATCCAAATGTTGCCTTCCCGGTCCCTAAACAAGTTATTCACATCAGCAGCGGAGAGACTGGTCGGCCTATCCGTCCTGGGCAAATGATGCAGGATTGCGCCCGTTCTGATATTAAAAAAGTCAAAACCACCATTGTGAAAACCCAGGCAAAGCACATGTTTGCTGTATTGAATGACGGCGATCAGATAATCGTTGCTGATCGAGTTCGGATTTTTGGGATCATGCCGATAGTGGGTAAATTTCTTGGTTTTCCGGTTGAATAAATTCAGCCCGCCGCCGTCTGTTCCAATCCAGATGTTACTCTTGCTGCTGTCACCGCGAATGGATAAAATCGTGCTGTTACTAAGGCTGTTGAGGTCATCTGCGACCTGCCTGTAAGTTGTAAATTTCGCGCCGACCTTTGGCAAAAAATCTACGCCGGCCGCATAAGTGCCGATCCAGACATTTTCAGCCTTATCCTTGTAAATGCAATACACCGAGTTATTTCCCAGCGTGCTTGGCTCGTAGGGGTTGTGCTGACAGGTTGTAAATTTCCCTTCCTTAACGTCATAAATACTGATTCCACCATTCTCTGTTCCAATCCAGAGCTGGCCGTCCTTCACTTCCGTTATAGAAAGAACGTCGTTGTAGGAAATGGAATTTGGATTGGCGGGATTATGGATAAAGTTGCGAAAAGTGCCATCTTTCCGATTAAAAAGCGCGATTCCTCCGCCTTTTGTGCCAGCCCAGAGATTTCCTTTTGAATCAACACAAAGCGCGTTAATCCAGTCTGAGCGCAAGGCCGTGGGATTTTTAATGTTTTTGAAATAACCCTTTGTCTTTAATGTTGCCGGGTTAACATTGTATAAACCGTGTTCAGTGCCCAGCCAAAGCGAACCGTCGCGATCCTCGGCAATGCGGTAAATAAATTCGCGCACAGGCATCTGCTTTCTCTCGCCCAGATCTTGATAGGATTTAAATGAGCCATCTTTTGGGTTAAATAAAAACAGCCCTTCACTCGTCCCAAGCCAGATCCGCCCTTTACTATCCTGAAAAATGTCATTGGTCTCATAACTCTGCCACTTGTCGGAATAATGCACGAAATGGTTTTTTTCCCGGTCATAGCGGTCGAGGCCGCTGGATGTTGCCACCCAAAGGTTTCCCTCCGCATCTTCGAGCAGATCACCTACATAACTGTCGGCAATGCTGGTGTTATTTTGCCCATCATGTTTGTAATGTGTAAAAGTATAACCGTCGTATTTATTAAGTCCATCCTCGGTGCCAAACCACATAAAGCCTTTTCTGTCATTGAGGATCGCAACTACATGACTTTGTGAAAGCCCTTCATTTGTGGTCAGATGCTTGAAGCTGGCAGCCTGTCCAAAGCTGCCCGATATATTTAAAAACAAAAATAAAGTCCCTATAATGGCGGCATAAAGCGCTTTTTCCATTTACTTAAAACGATTCTTAATATGCAGAAAACCAAAAGCCCCCTGGCAATTTCGGAGCAGGAACTCGCCAGCAATTAAGACAAAAAAACCCGTAAAACAAGACCGCTTTGCCTTGTGTTTCACGTCGGTTGCAACATTTCTACAAGGAAATTAGTAGTGTCTGTAAACACCTGACCTTCTTACCGCATGATCCAAAATTATTTCAAAATCGCCTTTCGAAACCTGCGCGCTGGCGGCTGGTATTCTGCGTTGAACATTGGCGGCCTGGCGGTGGTGCTGGCTGTCAGCCTCCTGCTTTTTTGGTGGGTGCAGGACGAGCTGAGTTTTGATCGCTTTCATGCCGATGCAAAACGCGTTTTCCTGGTCAATGCACATTTCGGCAAAGGTGCAGACGAAAGCACTTACACTTCTACGCCCGGGCCGCTTGCGGTTGCCGCGCAGCGAGAAATCCCGGAAGTCGAAAGCGCCGTGCGGGTGGGTTACTATCCGGCCGCAACATTTCGGGTAAATAATAAAACGTTCGCTGAGAAGGGCAACCTTACGTATACAGATGCCAGTTTTATAAAAGTTTTTGATGGTTTCCGGGTGCTTTACGGCGACAGGAATGCGCTGTTTCCTTTCCCAAATGCTGTGGTGCTCACAGATAAGCTGGCGCATAAGTTTTTCGGGACCGCCGACGCCGTTGGCAAATCCTTCACCCAGGTGGAAAGCAACATCAATTTTACTGTAAGTGCTGTGCTGGAAGATGCGCCGGACAACTCTTCGCTGAAATATGAAATGTATGTGCATGCAGCCATTTTGGAAAACAATGGAGCCGGACAAAGGCGGTCGCAGCCGGCTGGATGAGAATTGGGATGATTACGGCTACGAAACTTATGTGAAGCTGGCGGAAAACGCGAGCCCGGCCGTCGTAGAAAAAAGCTGACCGGGATTCAGGCGAAATTGCTGAAAGACGCTAAAAACCCCTCCGACTTTCGTTTACAACCGCTTACAGAGATGCATCTTTATCCCGTGGAAGGAAATGAGTCGGCTAGCAAGCAAGTTGGGATGATGGCAGCCGTGGCGGTGCTTATGCTCAGCATTGGCTGCATTAATTATGTAAATCTGACCACAGCGCGAGCCACGAGGCGATCCAAAGAAGTCGGCGTCCGGAAAGTAGTGGGCGCCGATTCCATGCAGCTGGCGATGCAGCTGCTGGTTGAATCACTGCTTACGCTAACGCTCTCTTTAATGTTGTCTATCGGGCTTTTGCAAGCATTCCTGCCGCTTTACGCAAACCTGACGGGTAAGTCCGGACATTTCTCACTGGCAGATCCGCGAGCATGGCAGATCCTTTTGGGTGCATTGGGCTTCTGCTTCATTATGGCAGGCATTTATCCGGCTTTTATGGTTTCCCGATTCAATCCGATCAATGCGTTAAAAGGGCGTTCCGGCGCTGCCAGTGGCGCAATGTTACGGAAATCACTTGTGGTGGCGCAGTTCGTTCTGGCAACCATACTCATTGTAGGGACTTTTGTGATTGGCAGCCAGATGCGCTTTATCCGCGAACGCAATCCGGGCTTTGACCGCAAGCACACATTCACATTCAATGCACGGAGTTTTACGCCACAGATCAAACAGGCGCTCAGCGGTGAGTCAAGTGTCACAGGTGTGAGCACGTCGACGGATACGCCGGTGAATGTCCTGACCGGAACGGCTTCAACGGATTGGGATGGAAAAGAAAAGGACCGCACGCTGATCATGGCGCAACTGGGTGTGGATCAGAATTTCATTCCCAATTTCAAAATCAACTTGATCAGCGGACATAATTTTACGGGTGAAACGAGTGATTCAACTTCCGTTATCTTAAATGAGACTGCCGTTGCTGAGACCGGAATCAAGGATCCGATCGGGAAGCGTTTTAAACTGGAAGGCACCGAGTCGACGATCATTGGCGTTGTGAAAGATTTCAACATTACCACGATCCGGGAGCCGATCATGCCGCTGGTTATTTACAGCCGCGCCAAGCAGAATTACATGGTGCATGTACATACAACGGAAGCGCTTGCGCCCACTGCTCTGGCCAAGGCGCAGCAGCTTTGGAAGCAACATTTACCCGCATATCCATTTGAATATGCCTTTTTGGATGCGAATTACAATGAACTTTACCGCAGCGAGCAACTAACCGGCCACCTTTTCAACTTTTTTGCAGCAATCGCGATTGTGATCTGCTGCCTGGGATTGCTGGGATTAACCTCATTCACAACGGAGCAGCGCACCAAAGAAATCGGGATCCGCAAAGTGCTGGGGGCGACCATTCTAAACATTACGACGCTGCTTACGAGGGATTTTATAAAATTGGTAATCATTGCCATTCTGATCGCTTCGCCCGTTGCCTGGTTTTTGATGGATCGCTGGCTGCAAGATTTTGCTTACAAAGTGGAGCTTCAATGGTGGACGCTTCCCATGGCCGGCATGCTTGCAACATTGCTGGCGCTGGTCACGATTTGTTTTCAAAGCATTAAGGCCGCAATGGCAAATCCAGTCAAGTCCATCAAAGCTGAGTAACTATGCAGCCTGAGTGGATTGACCGGATTTCAAAATGTTTCAATGATTAGTCGGTAACACCAACCAGCAAGGTTGCGCACCGCCAGATGGATTTGTATGGCTTTCCAAAATGATCGCCTTCCGTCTTTTCTGTCGTAGAAGCTTCAAGCTTGTAAGTTCCCGGCCAGATGGGCGTAAATTCAGCGACACCGCTTGCATTGGAGCTTACATTACGGTTCCAGCCACTTGGGGATGAAACACTTACGGGCAGTTTTTCGGTTGGCTTTCCTTTTAGCAATGTGGTCATTTGCAATGGCTTGTTGGTTTTGAATGACTTCCCTGCGTCGGCAAAAACGCTGATCTCATTTGCATTCTGGGAAGCATCATTGCCTGTCAGCGACTTTCCAACTTTAACAATGGCGCCTGCATTGAACTGATAAATGGTTGAACCACCCAGATCTTTCGCTGCTTTGCTGATCGAAAGCGTGTAAACGCCGTCTTTCTCTGGCGTGAATTCCGCCGTAAAATGATCTTCACCGGCTGTTACGGGAAGCTTCACTTTTTGTTTGTCGGGTGTCGTGAGCCAAAGCTCAAACTCCTTGACGTCGGAATACCAATCGGCCAGCTTTTCGGGCTTATCGTCCGGCTCGGAATAAACAATTTTTACGGCCTGCTTTTGTCCGGCTTTGCCCGTTGTGCTGGTTTCGATCCAAAGCGCGTGGGCAAATGCGTTGGTTGCACCGCAAATGGCGATGACAGCAATTAATATCAGTTTTTTAAGCATGAGCTAAATTTTTGAAATGAATGAATGTTGTTAAAGCTTGACAGTTTTTGGCTTAAATGTTTTTTTTTGCAGCATATGCGGTTGAAGCAATTGCGCTTTCATCCACTTTAAGCCCCTTGGATTTGGCCTTTTTACCTTTTTTCGACCCAAAACCCTTCCTATTCCACCAAACGATAAAGCCCGTTACAGGAAGTGAAGCACCGATTAGCGAAGCCAGAAACGCGAGCACTTTTCCAGGAAATCCAAGAATGCTGCCTACGTGAATGTCATAATTCATGCGCCGCAGTTTCCCCCCAAAACCGGCCTGCTCGAATGGCGTTCCGTAAAGGGCATTTGCTTTCAGCTCTTTGACCGTATGCTGATCAAATGAGTGGCTTAATGAATTGTAAAACTGTCCTGTGCTTGGGTAAACCGTCACAAAAATGGGCGACGTGGCTTTGGCTGTATCAGGGAAAGTGTAATAAAAACCTTTGGAACTCGGGTATCTCTCGGCAACCGTCAGCCACGCTTTGTCAATCGCCTGCTCTGGTGTGAAGAACTTGTGCGCATTCAGGGAATCGGATTTAATCCGGTCGCGCTTGTCGAGCTGCTCGCCGCCGGAGGTTACCCAGTACAAGCCGTCGCTATACCATTCGATTCCGTAAACCATGCCCGTGAGTGCGATGGCGAGCAGGAAAAGCAGCGAATAAAATCCCATTACATTGTGCAGATCGAGGTTAATCCGTTTCCAGCTGGCACTCCATTTAATGTTAAAGCTTTTTTCACGTGTGCTTTTCGTCCACTTTTTGGGATACCACCAGATAAGCCCGGTAATGAGCAGGATAACAAAAACGAGCGTTCCGTAATTGACGACCGGTCGTCCGATTTCGAATGGGAGCCACAGAAAGCGGTGGCCGTTCAGCACCCAGCGAAAAAAGTCCGCCTCCCCTTTCTTGTGCACCTTTTCACTGATAACTTTTCCCGTATATGGGTCAACGCGCAAGGTCACATTGGGTCCGCGGCGCTCGCCTATGCCCAGATAAATCGCCCTCCCCTGCTGATATGTGGCATACGAAACCTTCAAACCAGGGTGTTTTTCATTGGCTATTTTCATGAGCTGCGAGGGCATCAGCACGGCTTTGTCCTGCTGCTCAATCCTGGTTTCCGGCTCCAACATGCCGGTGATCTCATCATTGAAAACCCAGACGCATCCGGTAATGCAGACGATAAAAACAATGATCCCCGAAATCAGGCCGAGCCAGAGATGCAGCCAGTTGTTGATTTTTTTGAAAGTAGACATGATATGCCCTGGTTTGAAGTTGATAATGTTAAGGGTCTGGAATGGGCCTATTCGTAGTTAAGCACGTTGATCGCAGTGATTACGCCTCCTTCTACTTTCAGACCGCGCGTTCCTTTTGCTGCCACGGCGTCCAGTTCGTACACATAGCTTGCGCCATCTGTTTGGGTAATGCCGATGTAACCTGCTTTTCCGTCTTTTGGTGAGTAATTCGTGGTGGTAACATTCGCAATCGAAGCTGCGTCAGGCATTCCTTCGATCCATTTGAACGTTTGCGTATACACGTTCACGGCTGCAAAACGCTTACCAACTGCATATGCACCCTTTTCGGCTGGACTTGTCATGGTCAGGATGAAATTTCCTTTTCCTACATAAAGCTGTGAGCTGATGTTGTAACCGCCTGCTGCCTGCTCTACATTGAACAGATAACTTTTGTCAAATTCAGTTGTTCCTGCTTTGATACGAACGATCGCAGAAGGTTTTGTAGAAGTGATTTTGCCGCTGTTTGTTCCAACCGAAGCGGAATAAGCATAAACGTCGCCTTCTTCATCCACAGCCAGACCATTGTTGAAATAACGGCCGATGAAACTGATGCGGTTGTCTTTAATGACTTTTTCAACTGTCAAACCAGGGTAAGAAAGCACTGCGATCCATGCGCTGTCCGGATAGCTTGTTCCGAATGCGTCCGGTGCAACGCCTTTGATGCTCATATAAGGCGCGTAAACCTTGTCGCCAACCTGCGTTGCCCAGGTAAAATGTGCCCGCTCGCCGTTTCCAGCCAGCTTTACAATGTTCACCTGTGCTTCACCAACAATTTTCGATTGCGTTGCCTCAATGCGGTAAAACGATGCGCTTTCATTTCCCGAACGCGGCACTTTAATAGTTAGCAAATCATCATTAACGGGTGCGAAAACCTGCACGGTTTCGGCTTGGAAATCAGAAACTTTGTTCAATCCGCCGGTGGCGTCCAGGTTGTAAGTGGTCACAGCACCCGGATTTCCCTGGCCGTAAAGTAAGCTGAAAAAGCGGTTTTTGTGCGTTACGTAATAACGGTAAGTCCCGTCCTGCTCCTTGCCGTTTCCAACTGTGGAAACCGTGCCGGAAGTCAAACTTTCAGCTGTTAGCAAATAATCTGCAATTCCTGTTGAACCCACTGGCAAGGCTGAAATCACATATTTGGTTTTCGCGGTTTCACCACCTTCTCCCGGGCCTGGCGTTACATTACTGTCACTGCTGCATGCAGTTAAAAATATGCCGAGACTTAGACCCAGCGCAAGGTTTTTGATTGAGCTTTTCATTTTTGGATTGGTAAAAATATATGTAGACTAAAATTTATTTACTGATGTAATAGCGCAGCTTGGCGTAAATGCCGCGGCTTGGTTTCTGTAAGCTGAAATTGTCGTAAAGGCGTGCGTCGAGCAGATTTTTGCATTCGACGGAAACATTGTATTTCCCATTGGCCATGGCATACACCACATTCACATCATGGCTGAGCTGGCGCGGAATATCAAGCTTGTCGCTGCCCAAACTTGGCCAGTATAAATAGTAAGCATGCACAAAAAGCAGGTTGTAGCCCAATGTCAGCGTGTTGCCTTTGGCGCCTAAATCCTTGAAGAATACGGAAGCATCTGCATTGCCGAAAAGGAAGGGCATATTAGGGATCCTGTCGCGGTAAAGCGGGCTCTCGGTGGTGTAGCCGTCCTCAAAACGCGTGTTATTGCGCAGATCCTGATAAGTAAGGTTCACGCCAGCCGTGAAAAGCTGTTTGAATGAGTAACGCACTTCGCCATCCATCCCGAAATTGGTGACGTCGGCGAGGTTATCCATCACCTGCTTGGTCTGGTTTGCATTCAATTTCGGCCTGATAAATCCTTGTGCATTTCTATACAAAACATTGGCGTCCAGGCTCATGCGGTGGATCTTACTGAATTGCGTCTGATAGCTGAAACCCAGATTGTAGTTGTCGCTGCTTTCGGGATCGAGGTTAATGTTCCCTTCCAGGTTCAGCAGGTCGCCATACAATTCATCCGTTTCCGGGAGGCGATAGCTTTTCTCATACGAGCCTTTTAACTGTAAATTTTTCAGCAAAAAATATGTGGAAGCAATGCCGTAGCCGAATTTGTCAAAACGGTTTTTCTGCACTTTATAAGCCACATCGCCGTAGTTGCCGGTGGGGTTGAAAGTGACGGAATACTTGTTAAACTGGGAGAATTGTTTGACAAAAAGCGACGTGTTCCAGCGCTCGCTGTAATCGAATTTGTAACCGAGGCCAAGTACATTTTTGGTGTTGAAGCGCGGCTGCTCGTAGCGGTCGGCATCAGGGTAAAGTTCGTCGCGGCCTTTCCTGTTAAAAGTGTTATAAACGTTGTTGATTGTAATGGAATGGCGCTCGTCGAGCTGGTAAGTTACATTTGCGGTGACGAGGCCGTTGTTGTTGCGGAATTTGTAAAGTGAGCGTTCGCGTTCGCTTCCCAGGCCTTCATATTGTTTGAATTGCTGAAACCAGTTGTAACGGCGGTAAACCGTGTCCACATTCTGTTCCTGGCCCAGATTATAATTAGCGGAAAGGCTGACATTCAAACCTTTAACAAACAAATCCTTTTTCTGATATTTCAAGCTTGGCATCACAATGTTGCCTTTGCGGTGCCACTGTCCAAACACACTAACCATTCGTGCACCCGTCTGGATTTCAGCACGGTTTTGGCCTAATGTGATGCCAATCAACAACTTGTCTGCGAATTTCTTGCCAACAACGCCAACATTTGCGATCAATGTTTCATTGTGATAATTGTCATGAAAACGGCGGAGGCGCTGATCCCGGAAATATTCTCCGGTGTTCACATCGGCCACATCAACATTGATCCAATAATTATTATCGGAGTAATTCTGGAATGCATTAAGCTGGAATGTGAATCCCGATTTACCCGTAAAACCTGCATTAATGCCCGTGCGATGCGTGTTGAAAGAACCATAGGAATACGAAAGCATCCAGATAACTGTTCTGCCGCGAGCCGGTGACAATGTTCACAGCGCCGCCCAATGCATCCGAACCGAGCCAGATCGGCACGACGCCCTTGTAGACTTCCACCCTTTCGGCAAGGTTGATCGGAATGTTATTAAGCTGGAACGAAGACCCGAAATTGTCCATAGGAACGCCATCCAGGAAAACTTTACCTGACGACCCGTGAAGCCATTCAGCGAGAAATTCATATTGGAACCCACGCCTCCGCTCTCACGGACACGCACACCCGACACGCGGTCCAGCGCATGAGAAAGATCCAGTGTAGAATTTTGGAGTTTTTTGGCATCAATGGCTGTCACATTGTAAGCCTGGCGATTCACTTCCCTTGCTTCCGAGCGACCGATCACGGAAACCGATTCAAGTTCCTGCGTAATGGCTTTCAGGCGAAAGTTGGCCTGTGCATTTTCGCCTGCTTTCAGAGAAATTTGCTTGGTTTCGGGCTCAAAACCCAGGAATGAAATAACGAGGGTAACGGGCCCCGCAGGAAGGTTATCAAGTGCATAATGTGCTTTTGAATCTGCAAAAACACCTTTTGAAGCACCCGAAATGGTGATCGCCGCTCCGGGAAGCAGCTCGCCGTTGTCTGACCGGACGGTTCCCTTCAGACTGGCCGTTTGCGCAAAAGATGCGCATGCACAGGCACATAATATGCCTGTAATCAAGATTTTTATAACTTGCATTACTTTTAATTTTTGACGACTTTAAAAGTGAACATGCTTTGCATGTTGTGGCCGTACGGTTGGCGCCGTGCGGCCTTTTATTTTGTAGTAATTGCTATATCATAGTTGGGATTTTGAGGTTAACAAAGGATCACGGTTGCGCGCCTTACTTTTATTTAAATCAAGGAGTTATAACCTGATATCACTATTTAGACTAATTATAATTTGTGCAAATGTAGAAGCCTAATCGTGAAAATCAAATTATAATCGCACATTTCTAAAACTTAGCCGCCCCAGGTCGCGCGGCGCTCAATTTAGAGAATAGAGATAGATAGCATTATATTTCTTTAAGTTTGAAATATTCCGCTGTCACAAAAATAGAGGCCTTAACCGTTCAGAAAGCATCTGATAACGGCTAAGGCCTCCATAATGACAAATCGGCTGAGCAGCTTATCTCAGATTTGCAGCCTGCCGGTTTGGCCTTCCCACAGGCGTTCCGATTTGTACGGCGGGCTTAATCTTTTCGTAATCTACTACGCCCGTTTTTTCAGCCCAACGGAAATAATCTGCGGAAAGCTCATTCACCAGATCAGTGCGACTTGCTGCCAGATCAGTTGTTTCGCCACGGTCTTTTTCCAGATCATAAAGCTCCCATTTGTAACCCGGATAAGTCGAAACGAGCTTCCAATTGCCTTTCCTGACCGCGCGGTTTCCGGCTCTTTCCCAGAAAATCGGCTCTCCGCGCTCAACCTGCTCAACTTTGCCGGTTAACACTGGTAGAAGACTTTTCCCTGGAAGACGGTTTGTTGCAACGCCTTGACTTGTAGTAGGATAAGTTGCTTTGGCAATGTCATAGAATGTCGGCGCGAGGTCGATCAAATGGCCTGTTCCTTTCACTATGCCGCCCGCTTTGATCTGTTTTGGAAACCAAGCAATGAACGGCGCACTGATTCCGCCTTCATGCATATTGTTTTTGTAATTCGAATGCGGTGTGTTGGAAACATACGCCCACGGCTGATCCTGATACACATACGATCCTGCCGTTCCTGCCGGGCCCGAGTTGCGCTGCGGCTTGCGCGGGGACGAGCCTGCATATCCGCCTTGCGCGCCATTGTCAGAAATGAAAATTATCAATGTATTCTCATCTTTTTTCAATGTTTTCAGGTGCTCACGCAACTTGCCAATGTTCTGATCCACGCGGTCGACCATAGCGGCGTAAATCTCCATTTTCTTTTCCCAAAGTTGTTTCTCATCAAACGGAACATCATCCCAGGGCGTCACATCGCTATCCCTTTTCGCAATGGCTTGTTTTGGATCGGTTACGCCAAGGGATTTCTGCTTGATGATCCGTTCCTGGCGCAGCGAGTCCCAGCCAATGCTGTAACGGCCTTTGTATTTGGCAATGTCTGCTTCGTGTGCCTGTAAAGGCCAGTGCGGCGCGTTGAAGGCGAGATAGAGAAAGAATGGCTTGGGCGTTTTGCTCTGCTCATCCAAGAATGAAATGGCGTGGTCGGTGATTTCGTCTGTCAGATATTTGTCAGCAGGCAGGTTAATGCGTTTATTGTTTTCGACCAGCTCAACCGGTGGCGCCTGGCCGTATTTACCAATGTCAAAATAATTGCTTGCGCCATTGATAAATCCATAAAAACGATCAAATCCGCGCTGGTTAGGCCAGGCCAGACTATCATTGCCAACGTGCCATTTCCCACTCATCAATGTGCTGTAACCCGCATTGCGCAGCACTTCTCCAAACGTGAGCGATTCCTTGTTGAGATAACCCTGATAAGCAGGCAAGCCGAGATTAACATTGAAATAACCGACGCCCGCCTTATGCGGATACTGACCCGTGATCAGCGATGCGCGCGTGGGTGCACAAATGGAGTTGTTGTAAAACTCGCGGAGCCGAATTCCTTCCGCTGCGAGCTGGTCCAGATTGGGTGTGCGGATCTCGGAACCATAAGCGCCAATGTCAGAATAACCGAGGTCGTCCACCATGATCAATATGATATTGGGGCGCTGCTCGGTTGCCGGTTTTTTTTGAGCAAATGCTTCGGATAACCCGAGGAAAGCCAATGTAACGAATGTAGAGAATTTCATTTTGTGAAGCGGAATGCAAGGTTATAAGGGCTCACAGCACTATATGAGCCCTTTCTAACACTGTTAAATAATATTAATTAGCTAGATTAGAATCTTTTAGAGCGTCTGCCCTTTCAATGCTTTTTCGATTTCAGCTTTCGAAGCGCCGCCTTTCTTCTCCCATACAATCTCGTTATTTCTGTAAAGGATCAATGTTGGCAAGCCTACAACGCCCAGTTCTTTCACCAGACTTTTGTTGTCATAAGCCTCGATCTTAATCACCTTAACATTAGACGCCTGCTCGGTTTTAATGGAGTCAATTGTGGGATCCAGGCGCTTGCAACCCGGGCAGTAACGCGACCCGAAATCAACCAAGACCAGCTTGTCGCTTTTCAGAGAAGCCTGATAATCGTCAAGTGAAAGTCCTTTTCCGGTTGTAGAAATGACCGGCTTACCCAGCCCGATCCATTTGCTCAAACCGCCTGGAATCTCAGTGACATCTTTGAAGCCCGCCGTGCGAAGATCAGCAGCGAGCACCCCGCTCCGACCGTTTCCGATTGAGTAAATGAAGACAGGCTTGTTCTTGTCAAGCTTTGCACTTTGCTTTTCAAAATCAGCTTTATCGGCAATGTTAAAACTTACAGCGCCTTCCAAATGATTCTGCACATATTCTTCAGGTAAACGCGCGTCGAGGATTTGCGCATCCTTTCCAGCCGCTTTCAGCTTGGCTTCAAAGGCATCGAAAGACAGCAGCTCGCGCTTTTTGGCTTGTTGGGCAAAAGCGCTGGCAGTTAAAGCCAATGCAAAAAGCATCATTCCGAACAGTCGTAATTTTTTCATTTTCATTCTGGTTGTTATGGATTTTTAGATTCTGCAAATGGTAGGAAGGCAGTTGTTTGCGACGTGGAAGCGCCACAAAATCTGGAAATGCATAACAAATGAAAATCAACCACCTTATCGTGAAGTCATAGTAATGCACAGTTGTAAAACGTGTGCAGCGAGTAAGTTTCCGGCCGGTGGTTAGCTGATTGGAACATTACTCTATTAAACCGATAGACAAATTAAAGTAATAGTTTTTGAATTGACAAAGAAATGGGCTGAGATTTTCATTTTCCTTTTGATTAAAGGCCTCATTTATCATTAAGGAAAAATCACGGAGCTACGGCCTGGGGTTCGATGGGGAGCGGAAGATAATCGCGGTTAAGGATCATCCATTCCTGCAAAAGGGTTTTGAGCTGCTGCTCGATTTCCTTCACTTCCCGCTTTCCGGCGAGGTTGTTGGTTTCATCCGGATCCTTTTCTTCGTCGTAAACTTCAAACATCGGCCGACGTGCGGCGAAAAGCAGCTTATCGTATTTTTCATCGAGCTTGCCTTGTGCGTGGAGTTGCTGGCAGATCGAGCCAGAATGGTTGTGCGGCAAAATCTACCGGATGATATGGGATCTGCCACATAGCATTGTAAATCAGCTTGTATTTTTTATTGAAAACGGTCCGGCCAAGGTCAAAATCTGCTGAGTTATAAGGCAAATTCTGGCCATGCGCGCCACGAACGGCGTAAATGTATTCGTGTCCGCTGTATGCCGCATCCTGGAATGAAGGCACTAAGCTTTTACCCGTAATGTCTTTCGGAATGTTCACTCCGGCCGCATTAAGGATTGTCGGCGCAATGTCGATTCCGGAAACCAATGCTTCGCTAACCTGTCCGGGCTTGATCAATCCCGGATGGCGCATGATCAGCGGCACATTTAAGCCCAGATTATAAAGCGTTCCCTTGCCACGGAGCAATGCGCCGCCATTGTCTCCAATGAAAATAACCAATGTGTTTTCAGCTAATCCACGCTTTTCGAGATCAGCCAAAACCAGTCCAACATCGCCATCCAGTCGCTGGATTTCACCTAAATAAGATGCAAAATCTTCACGCAGCTTTTTGGTG
The DNA here is from genome assembly GCF_979253085.1 of Dyadobacter sp. AC419. Lineage (NCBI taxonomy): Bacteria > Pseudomonadati > Bacteroidota > Cytophagia > Cytophagales > Spirosomataceae > Dyadobacter > Dyadobacter sp. AC419. Next base: position 45,158 of record NZ_CEEDCD010000027.1, read on the forward strand.
TCGGGCCATTGCTTTGGGAGGGAGATTTTTTCAGGATCGGGTTCAAAGGATTTGGCATTAAAAATACGGTGCGGATCGCTGTAACCAACCTGTACGAAAAACGGTTTTCCCTTGGGCGCCTGGTCCAGAAACTCGGTGTATTGCTGGTAAATGCTATCACGGTTGCCGGTGGCTTTGAGATAATCCACGCGGTTTTTGAATGTTTCAAGGCCATATTTTTCCAAAACGGCCACAGTTTCGGGTACTCGGCGGTTGCCATCCAGGTGAAAGTTACGGCCTAAAATCCCGGTATAATATCCGCTTTTCCGAAGCAGTTCTGGATAGGCAGTCACCGACTTGTCCAGCGGCGCAGAAAACCGCGTCATCTGAATATCTAGCGTGTTGCGGCCGGTCATAATCGCTGCGCGTGAGAGCACGCATTGCGGTGCGGTTGTGTATGCACGTCTGTAAAGAATGCCTTCTTTTGCGAGCTTGTCAATGTTGGGTGTCTTGATTTCCGGGTAACCATAACTTCCCAAAAACGGCGCACTGTGGTCGTCAGAGACGATCAGGACAATGTTGGGTGGTTGTTGTTTTTTCTTTTGTGCCTGCGTAGCGACAGGATAAGCGGTCAGCAGCGACAAGGCGATCGCGGTCTTGGTAAAGATGCTCATGTTGTTGGGAAACGTTTAGAGATGACAGGTTGCGGGTTATTTCACCTGTGGTTTTTTAGCATATATTTTGTCAATAGCAGCGCCTTCGTCGCCCTGCTGCTTCATCCAGGCATCCAGCTCGCTCCTGAAACGGGCAATCGTAGCCTTATGCGCGGGATCATTGGCCAGGTTGTTGAACTCGAAAGGATCTTTTTGAGTGTCGTAAAATTCGATGGGCGGCCTGTTCGTGAAGCGATCGGTGAGTTTTTTGGCATTCGGATCCGTTTCTGATTTTTGAATCCATGAAAACCAGATCGTGTTGCGGTCCTGCCGCTCCCGGTTCATCATGAAACGGTTGTAATAAGGCACTTCGGGAGATAGATTCACGATCAGTTTGTAGCGGTCATCACGAATGCTGCGGATCGGATAAGGATCTCCTTCGGGAATGTTGTTGTGAATGCCAAAAGCGTATTTTCTGGCTGTTTTGCTTTGACCAGATAACACGGGTAAAAAGCTTTTTCCATCCAGTCCGGCAATGGATTTTCCGCCTGCGATTGCAATCAATGTCGGCGTAATGTCCTCATATTGAACAATAGCGCTGGTTTCCGTAGCCGGTTTCACCTTTCCGGGCCATTTCACGATCATCGAGCTTTTTTGACCCGAATCCCACAAATTCCATTTTGCCCCAGGAAACTGCGCGCCTTGTTCCCCCAAGAAAATCACTATTGTATTGTCTTCCTGACCTGTCTCGCGCAGCAGATTACTGATTTCACCCACCTGATCATCCAGCCGCCTCACTTCCGCCAGATATTTGACATATTGCCTTCTCGTGATCGGCGTATCGACTAGGTCGGCCGGCAGTTTCAGTTTGTTTTGGTCAAATTCTGTTGTGTCGCCCACGGTCCAGGGCATATGCGGGTTAATGCTCATGACGAACAGGCAATAAGGCTGTTTACTGGCTGTAATGTATTTTTTCACATCATCGAGCTGGTAATCGTCGGTCGGGGCAACGCAATTGGGTTCAAAACCTGCGATAATGTCAAAAGGAAAGACACTTTTCGGCTTGGTAACATGATCTTTTCCAGTCAAACCAACGCGGTAACCCAGATCAGCCAGATAATGCCCGACGCTTTTCAGATTGTCGTAAACGGGCTTATGATTTTGAAATGAACCGTGACGGACCGGATAAAGCCCGGTGAACAAGGAAGCACGCGTGGGCACGCACATGGCTTCGGACGCATATATATTGTCGAATTTGAGTCCCTGCTCGGCAAGCTTGTCAATGTGGGTGGTTTTGAGATTCTGCCCGCCATAGCAACTCAGCTGCTTGCTGTCCAGGTCGTCGGCCATAATGATGACCACATTGGGCTTACTGGCCTGCGCCTGTCCGGAAATTGCATGAAAGATTGTGGAAGCGAAAATCACTGCCGCGAGCACTTTTCGGGCATGCTGGTAAAATGCTTTTTCTAAAATCATCCTTTGTAAATAAGAGACAAAACTGAAATGGCATTCCGGCAAATGGGTGGCTCAATGCGGAATAATCTAGTAATATGATAGACAAAGTAAATTTAAAGCATTCACAATTGCAAAATCAGACAACATTATTGGTCAAAAATCACAAATCAGGCTTATTCAGCGTTGGATTTAACTTTTAACAAAGCAGCATTATACAGCACTATGACTATTGGCATGAAAAATAAATACCATTATTAGTTCAAAAAGCGCAAAAATTTAGCGAAATAGCTTGGGTTAAAACTTTCAATATCGATTTTTAAGCTATGCCCAGACTATTTCCTTTCATGCAGCTTTCCGAATTTTTAGACGAAGCATTAAATGCTGAAATCCTAGATTATGCAGTAGCAAACCAAAGTTCGTTCAAGCCTTCGACTGTTTATGACCAGGGAAGCAGCCTCGTCACGAAAGTAAGAATTTCACTGACATTCAAAGATTTAGGGCCTTACCGCGTCGTCCTCGAAGACAAACTGATGGCCTTGCTTCCTGAAATGCTCGAAACACTTAAAATACCAAGCTTTAAAGTATCGGGCATTGAACTGCAACTGGCGGCTCACGGGGATGGGGCATTTTTCAGAACACATATTGATACGGCGGTCCACGAAAAAACCGAGACGCCCAGATTGATCAGCGCAGTTTATTATCTGCATAGCAAACCTAAAAAATTCAGTGGCGGAAGTCTGATTATCCATCCGATGCCGTTTGGCACTGAGGCCGACGAACCGAAGGAAATCCTGCCCGAAAACAATTCACTGGTTGTATTTCCGTCCTTTTCACCCCACGAAGTGCTGCCGATCGTCGCTCCGGATGTTCCGTTTAAGGACTGGCGATTTGCAGTCAATTGCTGGATCCATAAAGCATAGCGGCTTATTTCAAATATTTCCGGTGGTGTTGCTGGTGACTTCGACGAGGTCGAGCTGCTTGGGCTGCGCATCAGCCATGAATCTTGCACGGAGATTGAGAAAATACTTCTCGAATGTATGAAAGCTGATAACGCTGATGATGACGACAATGATAATGAACAGGATAATGTAGGCTTTTGAAAACATATATCGGTTTCTCAACGGGCTGTAAACACCTTTATATAAAATCCAGTGATAAATGTAAATGCCGTAGGAATAAGTGCCGAAAAATCGCAGCGCTCCCCGAAGATAGAATACGGTTGGTGTAAGCCCCGATTCTCTTTGTGTCATAAACAAAAGCAATCACGCTGGCGAATAAAATGGCAAATAAAGTGAACCCTATCCGGATAAAATACGGGTTTCGAAAACCCAGGTCCGAGGAGTTGAACAGGATCACAAACAGGGCAATCAATGTCGTGAGAAATACGGGTAAAACGACTCTTTCGAGCAATTGACTGTTTTTTCGGATCACAATGGCCAGCATTGAACCAATGCCCAGCGCATCGACCCTGGATAAGGTGAATACATAACTGAAATCGCTCTCTGCATTGCTATTTCGCGTGATTAAGCCAATGGCAATGAGCAGTAAGCAGACCATCAGCAGCTTCGAAGTGTTAAGATAAAACACGACAAATGGCCAAAACATGTAAAACTGTTCTTCAATGGCCAGCGACCAGAAATGGTTAAGCAAATCGGTAACGCCCCAGTGATTGAATGAAAATAGAAGGTTCTGTGTGAAGGTCAGATAATAAATGCTGGTTTCTAAATGCCGCGGGTCCCAAACCGGATCGAAATTGATAATGCCCGGAATCGTCAGGACGGCGAAAACGATCAGCAGCGTTAAATAATACAATGGAAAGATCCGCAATGTCCGTTTCAAAAAGAATGATTTCAGGTAATTATCATTGCCTTTTGTGTCAACCAGAATCTTCCTGTGATCAAGAAGCCAGACAGAACGAAGAACAGGTCCACTCCTACCCAGCCGATCTGCGTAATGAAGCTCAGCGGGTAAAGGTTTATTTTTTCAAAACAATGAAAAACAAAGCACTAGTAAAATCGCGATTCCCCGAATTCCGTCCAAAGAACCGATATGCCCCCTTTTGTAAACAATGCTCATCCTGATTGATTTCTTGCTGATAAAACATTACTGCTCAGGATGTAATGTTAGGCGTTGAAACAGGAGATTGATTCCGTAAAATCAGCGAAACGGGCAATATGCAATTGAGACGGACGAAAAGTGATCCGGCTTAAATGGGGAGGTAAACGCGGAATGTTGAACCGGCGCCAATCTGGCTTTGCGCCCTGATAACACCATGGTGATTAGCAACCACTTTTTCACAAATCGCCAGTCCGATTCCGGTGCCATCGAATTCACTTTTGCCATGAAGGCGGTGAAAGATCTTGAAGATGCGCTTTTCGTTGGCCTGGTCGAAACCAATGCCGTTGTCAGCAATTTCTATGCAGTTATAATTTGCAGACATTGCATTGCCTTCCAAATGATCGCTGATCGCGGCGGCCTTAACAATGTTCCAGCTGATCTGGATTTGCGGTGTAACGCCGGAGCGCATGAACTTAATAGCATTACTCAGCAGATTTTGAAATAACTGCGCAAGCTGCGTGGCGTCACCTTTGATTGCGGGCAAAGACGATACATTAATAACTGCACCCGAAAGCTGAATCGTTGCTTCCAGATCAGACAAAACATTGGACATTACTTTATTTAACTCAATGCGGCTAAATTCCTGTTCTGCTGAGGAAACATGCGAGAGATTTAACAAATCTCCAATTAGCAGCGACATTCTATTCGCTGCGACTTGCATCCTATGAATGTAATCTGCACTTTCAGGATCCTGGGGAATCCTGCCTTTGAGCCGTTCACCAAAAACCTGAATTTTACGCAATGGCTCTTGCAGGTCATGAGAAGCCACGTAAGCAAATTGCGCCAGATTTTCGTTGGATTTGGTAAGTAAGCGGTTTGCGCTCGCAAGCTCTTCATTGGCTGCGGTAAATTCTTCATTCACCACTGCCAATTCATAATTCAGCTTTTCAAGCTCAGGAAGTCTGTTACTGTTGTGGTCCTTTAAGGTTAGCAGCAGCTCGTCGTTCTTTTCGTTCTGCTGCCGGGTGTTGACAAGACTGGAAATATCCTGGACGATGCCCGAAAAGTGGCTGGGCTTCCCGTCATGCGCAGCATAAAATTTACCCTTCCAGTTCAGCCAATAGTCACGTCCGTTACGACCCGCTTTGGTTTTGATCTCTATATTAAAACTTCCGCCCGGACCGGCCGCAAAGGCCTTGTTAATCGTTTCGTCGGCATATTGCCTGTAATCTGCGTGGACCAGGTTTAATACATTTTGGTAATCACTAATGCTGTTGCCAGCGTATCCAAAATGAGATTTGAACCGGTCACTCATCCAAAACTTTTTATCCAAAAGGCTAATCTCCCAGCATCCAAGATCCGCCAGTTCAAGTGCGGCACTTAACCTGGAATTTTCCTGAAAGCAGTCCGTGCTAAAAATGCTGGTCAAAATGCAGGAGTTTATGTTTAAAAATCAAAAGGAGCAGATTAAATGACATTTTAACAAAATCGTACCAATCGCCCATTCTGGTCTGCTATGCGCTGAATAATGAGCCGCTTGCAAGTTGATCCGGGTTGCAGATTGTTTATTTATCGCAACCTGTTACATTTAACTAATGCGTGGTGGATCCGTTGAAGGCGACGATTACCAGCTCAAACTGTTCATATGTCTGAATCGAATAACACTCATTACGAAAATTTAGAACCCGGCCGGCTTCCTATTCCCGTTGTGGCAATCGGCGCATCGGCTGGCGGCATTCAGGCAGTGACTGAGCTTTTTAGTTACATACCGGCTGATACCGGGCTGGCATTCGTTTACATTCAGCACCTCTCCCCTACATACGACAGCCAGCTGGACCGGATTATTGATGCCGCAACGGACATGCAAGTGTTTGAAGCAGAGCAATTGATGACCATCGAACCCAACACGGTTTACATCATTCCGCCGGACCGCGAATTGGAAATTGTCGATGGGGTTTTGACCCTGATGCCAAGAAAGCCAAAACCCAGTCTGCATCTGCCTGTCGATCAGTTTTTCATTTCTCTGGCCAAGCGGCAAAAGGACGGCGCAATTGGCATTGTACTTTCCGGAATGGCTAACGACGGAACTTTGGGCCTGAAAGCGATTAAGGTTGCCGGCGGGGTTACTTTTGCCCAGGACCAGAGCGCATTGCACCAGGGAATGCCCCAATCTGCGATCAGTGAAGGCGTTGTGGATAAGGTTCTTCCTTTGAAAGAAATCGCAGCCGAGCTCATCCGGCTGAGCAAGCATGCCGATATTTTTCAACTTACCAATGAAACCAGTCAAATCAAGGAAGACAGGGCGTCTCAAAAAGATTTGGATCAGATCCTTTCTTTGGTAAAATCGGCTGTTGGAGTCGATTTCAGTCATTACAAAAAAACAACTATTTCAAGAAGGATCATTCGCAGGATGCTGCTTTACAAGCTCGAAACGCTGTCCGAATATCTGGCTTATATCAGGGAAAATCCTTCTGAAGCGGATGTGCTTTATGCGGACTTGCTGATCAATGTCACCAATTTTTTCAGGGACGACCAAACCATGGAATATCTGAAAAAACAGGTTATTCCGGACATCATTAAAAAGAAGCAACCGGGCCAGCCGCTGCGGGTTTGGGTGGCGGCCTGCTCAACCGGACAGGAGGCCTATTCGCTGGCCATCATTATACTTGAAATTCTGGGCGAGCGGATCAGCGACATTCCCGTGCAGATCCTGGCGACGGATCTCAGTGAAACGGCCGTGACAAAAGCCAGAATCGGCATATTCAATAAAAGTGAGGTGAAGGACATTTCAGACCAGCGGTTGCAGCGCTTTTTTACCAGAACAGATGAAAAGTACAGGATCAATAAGCTCGTCCGGGACCTTTGCGTGTTTGCTCCGCACAACTTGTTCGGTGACCCGCCATTTTCACGACTTGATCTCGTGAGCTGCCGTAATCTTTTGATTTACCTGGATGATATGCTGCAAAAAAAGGTGCTGGCGACCTTTCATTATGCTTTGAATCAAGACGGCGTGCTGCTGCTCGGCAAGTCGGAGTCTGTCGGAAGCTCACCGTCGCATTTTGCGCAGGCAGACAAGGAATTCAAAGTATTTGTGAGGAAAAGCAACACGCCGGCAAGGATCCCATTAGAGATGAACATTAGAAAAAACACCTTCGGCACCGGGCACAAAACCGTCGTGGTCGAAAGTACGGAAATATTGCCTGGCGCTGATCTTGACAAGCTGATAGACAACTGGTTGCTCTCTAACCATGTGCCGGCGAGTGTGGTGATAGATCAGGATCTGGAAATTCTGCAGTTTCGCGGCTCGACCAGCATGTTTTTGGAGCCGGCAGCAGGAAAAGCGAGCTTAAACCTGGCCCGCATGGCACGTCCATCACTCATCTTTGACCTGCGGAGCCTAATTCATAAAGCACGAAAAACTGCATTACCAGCCAAAAAAACGGGCATGCAAATCTCAATTGGTGAGAAAAAGCATTTTGTGGATGTGCAGGTTGTCCCACTGGCGAGCACGCCGAATCAGCAGTTGTTCCTGATCCTGTTTCAGGAAGTAGCGCAGCCGTCGGCTTCAACCGGCAAGGGCAATGTTGAGGCGGGCAAGCAAAACCAGCTGCTCGAAAATGAGTTGGCCGCACTCCGCCAGGAAATGCATTCGATTATTGAAGAGCAGGAAGCTGGAAATGAGGAACTGCAGTCGGCAAATGAGGAGATTGTGAGCAGTAACGAAGAATTGCAAAGCATTAATGAGGAATTGGAAACAAGTAAGGAAGAAATCGAATCGACCAATGAAGAGCTGCTGACGATAAATCAGGAATTACAGACCCGGAATGATCAGCTGTCCGAATCTTATGCTTACTCGGAATCCATTCTTTCCACCATTAATGAGGCAACGCTTGCGCTGGACAGCAACCTGCGGATCAGGAGCGCTAACCATGCTTTTTACAAAATATTCCACGCTGATCCGCAGCAAACGGAAGGCACATTAATCTATGAGTTGGGCAACAGAGAGCTCGATTTCAGGGGTTTCCATGAGCTGATGAAGAATGTCGTTTCACAAAACGCTGTTATCAGGGGCTTTGAAGTAAGGATCAGACCAGCCGGGACGGATGAGCGCGTGATGCTAATCCATGCAAGACAGGCGCAGCAGCATCAGAAGCAGATCATTTTACTCGTTTTTGAAGACGTTACTGAATACAGAAAATCGCAGGCGTTGTTGCAAGAGCGACAGCGGTGGTTTGAAGATCTGGTCGATAATGCAACGGCTTTGATATGGGTTACAGGCATTGACGGCAAAATCAATTTCCTGAATAAAGCCTGGCTCGATTTTACCGGCCAGTCATTCAGCAGGGAAAAGGCGTTTTCAATGTTGGAAAACATCCATCCCGATGACCGGCAGGCATATCATCAGTCGATTTATGAAGGCATGACGCGTAAAGGATTGTTCAGTAACGAATACAGGCTTCGCCGGCGCGATGGCGAATATCGCTGGGTGCTCGAAAACACAAAGCCCATGTTTTCAGCGATTGGCGAATTTACGGGTTACATCGGCACTTGCACCGACATTCACGCGCAAAAGGTTTGATGCGGAATGCTTATTTGAAAAATTGCTCAAATTCAGCATCGATCTGAAAGCTCGTTACGCCCGCCGCCTTCATGGCTGTTGCCTGTTTTTCAGCGGCTTCCAGCACATTTCCCGATTTAAATGACCACGCATTAATTGCTCCGATCGTTTGAATGTCGTGTTCGCGGGCCCAGGCAACATCCTCTTTCGAGATTTTATCAGAAAACAGATAGTAATCGGCAGATTGGTAGCCGGGCTTTTTCATGTATGCTTCAATCTGCTGGCGGGTGCAGCTCAATTTGATCTTGCCAATAAAAAAGGGCGTCGATTCGTCGGTGCCAATCATCAGCGCATTCGAATATAGATTGTACTGTTTGAGCAGGTCGATCAGTTTGCCAAATAAAACAGGATCATTCCCTTTTATCTTGTTATCGATCATGACAGCGAGCTTCCCTTCACAGAACTGGAGAATGTCTTCGAATTTCTGGACCGTGTAACCTTTGTTGCCTTTAAGCACACTGATTTCCTTCCAGGTAAGTGACGAAACCGCCGAATCCAGACCGAAGCTGCGTTTGAAAGTAGGATCGTGATGGGTCACGAATATGCTGTCTTTGGTAAGCCGTAAATCCGATTCGATCATTTGATAACCGTGCTCAAAAGCCTTTTTCTGGGCCTCCAAGCTGTTCTCCGCGGCGGTGCTGTTAACAACTCCGCCGCGGTGGGCTATCAAAAAGTATTTCGGGTTTTTGCTTTGCGCCATGCATTGCCCTATGGTTGCGGCGAAAGCAAGCGCCAGCAATATCCAAATTCGACTTCCGCCCATAACCTGTGTTTTTTTAGCTTTAAATGCATTGTGACAAATGTGAAGCTAAAAAAATTTCTAACCACTTCATGGGCATTAACAATTTCTTAAACCTCGATCTCAAAATGGACACCGGTCCATTCTTCCGTCAATTGCCACAATTGTTTGCCCAAAGTTGCATCCAACGAGTAAGGCTTCACTCCGGTTGCAAAACCTTCTCCTGTGGCCAATTCTGCAATGTCTGCATCTTCGCAATACACGCCTCCGATATGATCCAGCAACGGACTTGTCGCACACCAAATTGTAGTCGCAGCGCCCTGCGGAATGGTTTTTAGTGAATCGATCACTTCGGGCACCACCTTGCCTTTATCATCATAAAAACCAAACTGCTGTAAAATTTCCAATGGTGCCTCCCGGGTCAGCTCCGTTCCCCAAATGTTACCCGGGTGCACAGCATAAGCTCTGACGCCGGAGGTTTTAGCGCGGTTGTCCAGTTCGAGTGTAAACAGGTTGAGAGCCGTTTTGGACTGTCCGTAAGCTTGCAATGTCTGGTAGTCGCTGTTGTTGAAATTCGGATCGTCAAAATTGAATGGTGCAAACTGGTGTCCCTGGGAAGAAACGTTGATTACCCTGGCGCCATCCGCATTTTTCAATGCGTTCCAGAGCCTTGCCGTGAGCTGAAACGGTGCGAAATAATTGGTTGCCAATTGAGATTCCACACCCCGACTGTTTCTGCGGAGCGGCACAAACATGATTCCTGCATTATTGATCAGTAAATGCAATGGCCTGCCGGATGCCAGAAAATGGTCTGCAAAAGCATCAATGGAATCGGGATTCATCAGGTCCAGTTCTTCGATTTCTACATGGACGATGCCTTGTAAATTCTCCTTTGCTTTTTCAATGCTTCTTGCGGGCACAATTACGGTTGCTCCTGCCGCCGCAAGTGTTTTGGTGGTTTCCAACCCGATTCCCGTGTATCCACCCGTAACGATCGCAACCTTTCCGGTGAGATCTATCCCTTTAATGGCGTCGGCAGATGTTGTTGTGGCGCCAAACCCCGAACCAATCGGTTTCTGCCCTGCTCCGTTATTATTATTTTGTTCCATAACCTTTTCGAGATCCTTTGATGGGCCTGTAAATGATGCTGTTTTATGATTTGACGTGTTCACTTTCAATTCGTTTTATTTCTGAATTGCAAAGCTAGGGCGACTAAGTTTAGATTCGTAACTTTGTATCTAAAAGTAACAGTAACCTCGAAGTAACAAAGTAACATATGGAGTGCGTACCGCGTCCGAGCGACAAACACAAAAAAGAAATGATAGCTGTCCAAGATTCTATGGACGTGCTGAATGGAAAATGGAAGATTGCAATCCTGTCATCTATCTGCTATTACAACAAGCGGAGATTTTCAGATGTGCTCAATGATGTAGCAGGCATTTCGAATAAAATGCTGAGTAAGGAGCTGAAAGAACTGGAAATAAATCAGCTGGTCAAACGGACGGTTTTGGACACGCAACCCATCACAGTACAATACGAACTCACCGATCATGGCCTGACTCTGAAAACAATCATCAGTAATCTGACAGACTGGGGAATGGAGCACCGGAAAAAGATTATTAGGGATTAAGCGATCAATTTCCAATGTTGTGCATTATGCTCCTTTTTTGCTGAAATCTGCATTTTTTATTCCAAAAAGTTGATTCAATATCTTTATAAATGTTGAAGGCATAACTTTTTAGTAAGTTTATCAAAGTGCGCCTTGCCTCCTGATAACTAGCTAGTTAACCTTAAATAGTTTTATAAAAATATCGAATAAATGTCAAGCGAGATTAATTTTAGAGGGGAAATCATTCAATTACTTCGTACTCACCAGGACGAAGTAATTTGCTATGATATGGAGGCGATAGAACGGCGAAAGCGGCTCGCCTACCGTCAGTTCAGGTCCATTGAATTGCTGGACGAAGATGCTGGATTCGTGATGAAAGCGTTAATGCTGCGAAAGCATCACTTGCAAATGCAGCGCTATAAAGTCCGGCTGCGGAAAAAGCGCGAGGAACTTCTCGAAAAACAGGCCAGGGAATTGAGAGAGGTCAAATCAAAGTGGGCAAGGGCCAAATTACATGGAAAAGTCACGTAACCTGTGGTTATGGTTCTTATTGGGTCAAAATCGCATAACCGAGCCTGCTGGAAACGGTTTCATCTGTTAAATAAGAAATTGAAGCATCCGGATTCAATGTGAGTTGCACGTTGTAATCGCATTCAACCGGGACAAACCAGCCCGCAAGCCAATTAATGAATGGAATAAAATTACGATCCGCCATGTAACGATCCAGGTCGTTAGCGGTTTCCAGTTGCACTGCTATCACCAGTTCTGACTGATGTGTTTCCAACTCCCCGCCCAGCATTGTGTCTATTCCGAGCCGGGCATTTGTAAGCCTTGCATTGGTTTCAAGCTGAAATTTACTGCCCTGCGCTGGCTTAATGCTTATTTGCAAGCCAGTTACCGAAGATAGGACGTCCGCCATCACATTCACATCGCCCCGATTTTCAGAAATGGAAGGCAAAACAGGCAGCAAACGCACCAATGTTGTCTTGGGCACAAAATCGGGAACCTGCCAGAATGCTTTCAGCTCTTCAAGTAACAGGGAATCAGGATCGAGCTCAAATGCCTTCTGTTCGAGTTGCGTCAGACTTACACGGTTCAAAAAGAGCTCTTGTTCGAGCGGCAAAAAGAACAATCTGGACTTTTGTTCCTTTTCCCGCTGAAAGCGGATTTCATCAATCTTTTTTTTCAACGACGTGATCGAAGTTGCGGAAGGAAGATGGAAAAGCTGCTCGGGCAGGTGATCGTATATGCTACTTCGGTTTGATTCAATGACTCGTCCTCTGAAATTCCCGATTTCCTGCTCTTTTATGGCCTCCACATCGCCGTGGCTCCGGCGCTTGAACGCTCCCAGCGAACGAAACAAAATGCTCTCCGACGCTGCTCCATTTTCCAGCCAAGCGCTTGCTACGAATTCTGCCCTGAGGTCGGTTTTGCTTTCTTCTGACATTTTCTCAATTATTTAAGCCGCTCACCACTCGCACCGGATACATGCCGGTCGACAATTTTTGAACCTTCACCTGAATGCCCTGACAAGCGCTGTCCCATTCAGGAATAAATGTTGCCGGGAACAACGAAATTTGCAGACAGCGTACAAATCCTTGTCCGGGGATGTCACTCGAAATAAATGTGGGTTTTACCTGCACATCTTTCAGCCGGTCGCCCAGCTCGGCGCGGCAGAATGCCCGGATGTCTTCGAGCGTGACCAGGCGGTTTCTGGTAACAATGTTTTTCCTGAGCTCGCGGACATAATTGGCTTCGTCCGGTTTTGGTTTTCCACCGCTGGTTTTGGTCAATAAATACATTTCCGAGTTGCTGAGGCCCGCCGAGGCGTAAGATTGCAGCTTTGTCCCCGACGGAATGTTGTTGGCCAGCTCGGACAAGGTTGTCCAATAGGACACGAACAGCACATCAGGATTTTTTTCACCTTTAATCACCAAAAACGGCTGTGCGGTTGTCTCGCTGGCTTTCTTGGGCCCCAGCTTCTGCTGAATCCTGGCCATATCTTGTGAAATCTCTCTCAGCAGCGATGCCAGAAAATCTTCTCCTATTGCATTAAATGCGGTCACCTCGTCCCTTAATAAATCCATCAGTTGATATATCACCGCCTTGGCATTCCGCTGATCGAACCGGCCAATTCCTTGCTGGCGAAGTGTATATGCTCTTCCTGCGGTTTCATCGTCATGATAAAGGTCGCTGCCGGATTCGTTGTAAACCTGGTTTTTTTGATTAATAACCGTGTTGACACCTACAAAAGCATCTGTGGAAGGAAGTGCAATGCCGTTCAGTCCTGATTGGAGCCGGTAAGTAAGCTTGTGCAATTGCTTGTTCAGCACCGGGAATGCGTTCAAAGCAACGGCCATATTCTCAAACCCTTCGCGCGGGAAAGTGTCCGGCCATTGCACCCTGATCCAGACCAGCTGCTTTTTCAGCGTCATTAATGTCCGGTTATCGAACATTTGCTCAAATGCTGCGGGATAAACCTGCGTCTTAACCTTGCCTTTTTCCCACCGATCATTGCTGCTGATATTGACAAAGCTGCTGTAATAAGGAAGCAGTGCATCCGCTGCGTCTTCGTCCTCCAAACCCACGGAATGTTGCAGTTCCGCTTGGTTTCCCTCCCAGTTCGTCAGGGGCAGAAACGCCTGAAATGTATATTGTCCGCGATCATTAACCCAGTCGAAAAAAAATCTAAAACCCTCCCAGGAAGTAATGCCGGCATCCATTTCGATTCCGATCCAAGTGTTTTGCGCCTCGCCGGGTTGCTGCCTGGCTCCCGCAATGAATGTCCGTACGCCATTTTCCACAGCATAAATAGCCAATGGCGTAGCAAAAGCAGCAATTGAAGCATTAACCAAAGGAAATTTGCCCGCAGGAGAAAAGAAGATTTCGCCCGCCTCGCCTTTTTTGACATTGCTGCGCTTACAAACCAACTGCGTTTCGGGCCCGATCCACAGACGGCATCCAGCGGCCGTGCCTGTGCAATGGCGCTGGCGGGCTGCGGACTGTTGTGCGTCTGAGGCGATAATGTTTCCGCCAGCCGGGTCATCAGGCGCAATTCGGTGTCCTGAATGTCCTGTCCAATCTTTTCAAACTCAACTGAACAGGCATCGATCAGCAGCTTTACAAGCGGATCAAAATGATCGAGCTGCGATTCGTCGTAGCCCCAAAGTTCGGCTGAGCGCCTTAGCAAGCGCCTGGACACATTTTCCTTGGCGTAATTGGCGGCTGTGTACATTGAATTTGGTTTTAATGTCTGATGAATGTTCTGAGCCCCACATTAGTCAATGGAAAGGGGCGAAATAAATATGCGCTCGAAGAAAACGAACGGTTCATTTGTCCTGCGGATCGTTGCTTTCACCTCCACGCCCACCCGCTTTCGAACGTAATTATTGGTTTTGGTAAGCACTTCAAATTCCTCCACCTCGACCCGGATCTTTGTGTTTGCCAACCGCGGTTCGTAACGGTTAATGGCATCTTCCAGCGATTCTCTGATCAGGTCTTTCCATTTGATCTGAGACAGCACCGCAAAGTCATTTTCCCAAAGCGCGCAGCCATAATTTCTATCAAAGCGGGTTTCGTCAAAATGGGTTACCATTAATAAGTAAATGTGCTGGTGTATGGCCTCACGGTCAGGACATTTCGTGTGCAAATGACCTGTTACAAGCTTGTCCAGGGCCAATGGCAATGTGTAGTTTTGCTCTTCCATGCGTCACAAACTAATTTCTGATTGCATTAATGAAAGTGTATCTTATTTTTGTCTGCAACAAAAGTCCCTTAACTAATGAACTTCTCTTTCCTGAAAACCATCAGTCAGCGCCTCCAATTTCTGTATGGCATCATTACGATAGCAGTGATCACCGGGGTCGGCTCATTGGGTTTTTGGGTAATTGACTATCGTCACGCCTACCCGATGGCCATGGGCGCTTTCCTGGTGCTCGGTGTTTTACATGTTTACCTGTTGTCGCAATGGTTTCTGACGCTATTTGAAAACCGTTCTGCAAAGGCCATCGGGTTTACAATGTTACTAACCCTTCTGGGGGCGCTGATCATCATTTATATTTACCATAAGCTCGCCCTTGATCTTGTAAAAGGCGTAGGAATGGCCACCGCGCTGATCGGTTTTCTTTTCCCGATATTTGTGGCAAGAGTGTATCAGAACTATCTCGAAATTCCACTTAAAGAATACAAAAAATGGCATTACCCCGTTGGTCAGTCGCTTCCCGATATGGATTTGCTGGATCTTTCGCGGGTGCTCGTCATTCAGTTTGAGTTTACCAAAAAATACAACGAAACGGCATTCACCAATTTCCGTGCAAAAGCACCGAACGCCATGCTTTTCGGCGAGCTCTTCTTCATTTTCCTCAACGACTACAACGATCGCAATCCCGGCAGCCCCATCGAATATCTGGCTCCCGACGGCGCACCATACGGCTGGCTCTTCTACAAAAAATCCCCCTGGTATAAGCGCCGCCAATACATGGACCCCGATCTAACTTTCCAGGCAAACGGCATTGTTGATAATGAGACGATTGTGGCGGTTAGGGGCTAGGCGGGGCAGGCACCATCGGCTGCGGCCATTCGATCAGCTTTGTCACCTCGCTTGAATTGGTAAGGAAGTAATTAATCGGGTTGAATGCGCCTCCATCCATCCTTGCATAGTTCTGACAGAAATGGTAGTCTTCACAAATCAGATTGTGAACCAGCATTGCGTGTTTTTTCACATTAAAGAAGCCACGGCTGCTTGAAAATTGCGATGGTAATGGCGTGCTGTCAAGATGGTCTTTGCGTAATGCACCCCGATTTTTGGCAGATATATAAATGTTCGTATATAGGATTGAGGCGAATTCTTCGACATTGTCGTATCGGAAACCATCAACGTCAAGCTTGACCATATTAACTCCTTTATTTTTCAATCGCCGGTAAGCATGGACAAGCTCATGCAGCAAAAATTCGTCGGCTTGAAATCCGGGGCCATTACACGACACTTTCCCAAAAACGTCTGGCGTATAAATGATCTCGACCTGATTCTGACCCTTCCACGTTGGTATCGCGGCAGTTGCATTGCATACCCTGCTGAAATTCGGGGTGATAACGACCATCTGCGCGGGTAGCTCGCGAATTACTGTAATAAGGCCGCGACCTACCCAGCTGTTTTTAAAAATCTCGTCCAGCGCAGCCAATGTTCCCTTTTCATAAGCGTGGAGGTCAAATCCACTCCACCCGACCGGACCAGTTCCGGTGCCAATAATAATGTTCTTTGCATGCTGAAAAGCTGCCATACAATCAGGGATTAAACAAATACAAGTTTCTGACGATAACCTTCTTCATTTGGGCAGTGATAGGTGCTTTCATCGTTATCCCACATCACCGGCATAATGAATGTGTTAGGCAATCCACCATTCCAGTCAAAATTGAAAAACCTGGCCCAGCCATTTGCAGGGTCCGGTGCAGATTGGAAAGACTCACTATCGACGCGGGTATGCCCGTCGATATCTCTTACATCGATCACCATTGGAACGGGCACATTGCCACCCAACGGCTTGAAAGACCTTCGCCTCGTATTGGCAGTCGTCGGCTGACCGACAGAGATGGCATTGATCGTATGACCTCGCCCCGGCAAATGCGGACGCAACCGAAGAAAGAACATTCTGCATTTTGGAGCGGTGATCATCTGCGCGCCCAAGGCCACCTTGTATTCGAGCAGCAAGGGTGGGTTTGCACCAATGTTACATCCCCGGATAAAAATGACCGGCTTTTTTTGCTGTACCGCAACAAACTTTTCTGCGAGCCGCACAGCCACCTGCGGCTGGACGCCCATTTTCGAAGCGAGATCAACAACCCGGAACACTGTATTTGGTAAATGGCCGTTTCGGGCCAGATGCGGCAGTGCCTCTTGTGCAAGCCGGCCAAGATCACTAATAACACCGCCGGTTGCAGTGAAATTAGAAGCCCTGCGCAAACGGCATTAAAAGCCCGTTTACATTCGATCCGTGCGAAACAATGAGATGCATCACTTCTGTCCTGCTGATGATATGGTCGAGCAGGTCTTCCAATGTATTGAAACTGATAATCTGCCCGGTTGTAATCCGGCCCGGACCTGCTACATCAAAGCTGCAACGCTGATAATATTCCGCCGCCAGATGCATCCCTGGCCCCACGTGCACCACTGCATTTGCCATAAAAAGTCAAATAAATGTGCTGTTGATCCCATGTCTATCTTAAAACAAATCAGCCGCCAGCCGATCGCTGACGGCCGAGTGCCGCTTACCAGCGGTTGGTGTGCGGAGTGCCGAAGAGTTTTACTTCTCTGGCTGATAATGTGAGGCTTGTTGTCATGGGCATGGAGCCGGTTTCGATAAAGCTTTCGCTGTATTGCACGCAATACACGTCTGTTAATTCCAGCTCTTTCTGCGTCTGCTCTTCGTCGACGTTCTTGAATGTGATTTTAGCTGAGGGCTTTTTACCGTCTGGGTCGACCATCCATTCCCAAAGACCTTTGCTGTCGGCGACACTTGATGAATCGACCTGAATGAATATGGTCCCGCCATACACTTTGGAAGATACGCGGCCTTTATCGTCTATGGATTGGGACAAAGAATAGTTGCACGAAATAACGGCGATCCCATCGCCTGAGGGACCACCGTCCCAAGTGAAATACGCGTCAAAACTTGAAGCTGGCATAGTTGTAAATGGTTAAAAGTGAAAAATAGATGATGGATATATTAGTTTAACATGATCATTGCACCCTTGATGGTTGTGGGGCCGCTGCTTTTTAGCTCGGCCATGGCGTCGGCTTCTACGGTTACCTGCGCTCCTTTCAATTTTGCGCTTACTGCACCTTCCGCATTGAGTTCGGTTCCTGCTTTAACTTCCGTTGCCGTGCCGCTTTCGATTTGAATTTCCTGGTCTGCTTTCATTGAAATCTTACCGGCTTCGAGACTGAAACTGCTTTTCGCATGCATACTGATCTCATTGGAAGCTTCTATTTTCACGTCTTTGGATTTGATATGGACCAATCCGTTTTCAACTTCCATTTCAATCATTCCGTCGTCTTTGAAGCTGAATTTGAGGTTGGTATCCGTTTTATTCCGGTTACTGATCTGGATCTGGGCGTCACCGTCGCTGTCCACAAACACGACCATATTGCCCGAGCGGGTTGCGATTACTTTGAGGTCGTTATTGTCGGGCGTGTAACTAATGTCCTCCTGCGGTTTGGGATAAAGGGTTGTCAATACAAAAGGGTTTTCGGCAAGATTTCCTTCGTAACCAACCATTACCATCGCACCGACTTCCGGAACAAAGTTGGCACCTCTGCCTCCTGCATTGTGGAACGTTCCTACCCGCATCCATATCGATTCCTGGTCCTGCTGGCGTCCCTGATTCCAGAAAAATTTGACCCTGATCCTTCCCAGACTGTCGCTATCGTCGTTTGCAATAACTTCGGCCTGTTCCGTTTCACCCAGCGGATTGCTCACATGCGGGTTATTGGGCGGATGCTGGGCCGATTCGGGCACTGCATTGAATGTGTTGCGGTAACTTCCGGCAGTATTTACTTCGTGTCGGATGTGTACAACCCTGTATTTGCCAAAGTTTTCTTCATATTTCTCGCCCTTCTCATTCAGCCGCTGACCTTTTACGACGAGCACAGTGCCTACACTCATGGTTGGCGTTTCACCGCTTCCCCGAAAATCCACCATTGAAGTGACGCGCGCCGAGCGTTCCATTTTGGTAAGCTCATCGACTTCACTCTGCCCGCTGACGATTTCGGGAGAAGGCAGCAGGGAGGTTTGCGCAAAAAGCGTGTCCGATTGTTCGAGCGCAAACTCGCTCAATGAAGTAAGCCCGTCGACTTGCTGCGTGTCTGATTGCCCTACAAATGCCTGCGGCACAACATAATTATAGCCTTCAAAATGAAACTGGGAAGGTTGCAGCTTCAAGGCAACATCAAAATTTTGCAAACCGTCCACCAGAAAATCAACTTCCTGGTTACCATTGCCTTGACCCAGCACAAGCTCTTTACCATTGTAATAAAACCATTCGCAGCAACGATCGGCGACGCGGGAGAGAAACTTGTAATTGCTTTCATTATATTGGGTAAATGGCACAGCGCGACCGCCGTTTTCCGGGTTAAGCTGCTTGCGCAACAAGTTTTGAGGATAAGGTTGCAAAACCGTGTTGAAAATGTCCTGAACCGTGCCTCTCAGAAACGACCTTCTTTGAACAGCATCTTCCAAAACAATGGTCGGACTGTATCCTTTTAACACAAATGCGCTGCTCATGTCGCTCAGGCTCTGCAACCGGATCTCGGTGACGATTCCTTGAAAAGTGAAGTCGAACGAATCCTGGCCAAGTCGCGGACTGAACGAGAATGTGATTTTCTTTCCCATCACCGCCCGGTGCGATTTATTGAAAAAATGCTCTCCTTCATCTTCAAGTTGGTCAAAAGGAACGAGCAGCTCAAACCAATGGTGCGCGAACAAGTCCTGCTCGATTACCAGACCCAGATGCCTTTTGATCTGCGTGCCGCCTTCGATTTCAATGGATGTATTTACCTGTCGCGCCATTAATTGCTGATTTCAACCTGTCCGATCTTTACTTTTTGCGGCAGCAGCACCAGTTCGTAAACCAGTGTCGCCGTTTCTTCACTCAGAAAATAATCCTTGCCCCGGTGCTGTGGTAAATAGGCTTTCGCATCCGGCACGTGTGCCTGCTTTTGCCGGCTCACCGCCGAGTCATTTGCAAGAAATGATTCGCGAAAACCGACGCAATACGCATCTTCAAATTCCATTTTCCTGAGAAGCTGCGAGTCGCCGTCGTACTTAAACTCGATCATTCCGCTCAGCTGGCGATCATTTTTGAAAGCCCAGTCGTACAGCAATGCGAAGTCGTCATTTTGTGTCGGGCTGATGCTCATCCGGATCAGTCTTGCTTTGGGCGCATCCGTCGGGCTGCCCCCGTTCGTCTGCATTGCGATTGCAGCCGTAAGAAACTTTCCTGACCTGAAAAATCTTCCCATCCAGCGTAAAGTGTGCTTCCACGCCAATGCTGGCATCCTGTTCAGCCATGTCTCAAAAGTTTTCCAGTTTAGCCTCACTGATCTCCACACTGCCCGCTGTCATTGTCACGCAGCTGATGAAGTTTTGCCGTCTTTTTGCCAGCGGATTGTCCAGGACGTCGGTGCCGTCTTCAAACTCTTCAACAAACTCCGTACACACCGTTTCCTTGAAATTCAATGTTTTGAACGACCCGTTCTCCCCGAATTGCTCTATTGTCAGGTCGTATTTCTGAGAAGGTTTATTGGCCCACTCTACAAGAAAATCGTCCATGACCATTTCAAGCTCGGCATACAAATGGGCCCATTGCATCGGAGA
This sequence comes from Dyadobacter sp. AC419, assembly GCF_979253085.1. Classification (NCBI taxonomy): domain Bacteria; kingdom Pseudomonadati; phylum Bacteroidota; class Cytophagia; order Cytophagales; family Spirosomataceae; genus Dyadobacter; species Dyadobacter sp. AC419. The sequence continues at coordinate 65,640 of NZ_CEEDCD010000027.1, forward strand.
GGTGATGGACATTGCGTCGTCCACCGTTTGGTGCAGTTCAAACCGCATGAACATGACATTATATTCATGCTCCCCGTCAATTTTCAAAACACAGGAAAAGGCCATACGGATTTGTTTACTGTTGCGCGTATTCGGCTGCCCATGCAGTTGCATCCAGATTGTCCCCTTTTTGTCCGGTAAGGGCGATCATGAAATTTTTGGCTGGGAAATAAGGAATCATGTGAATGTCGAGGAAAACCCGGTCCTTCTGATTTTTGTCTTGCTCAAAACGCATGATACTGAATTTCTCAATGAGCTTTCCTGGGCCGGTAACACTGTCGAGGAACTTGACAATCTGCTTTTTCAGGTCATTTTTGGTATTATAATCAAAGTTTTCAAACGCCCTGCGATTCAGAAAATCAATCAGCACTTTGGTGATATAATCAAAAACCCGCACGACGGAATAGGTTTGCAAACCCACATTATCGCCGTTGAAAAGCGTTTTAGCAGAGAAAGCCATCACTTTGTTATATTCATTGACCATCGGGATAAGCCCCATTTTTTCAAGGTCTGCGATTTCCGACTTTTTCAATGGAAACCGCACGCCATCCACTTCGCTGAGCGTTCCGTGCTTCTTGCCTGCTGCCACCTGCGACATCAGGGTTTTGTAAACATTTCCCGCTAATGCGGTAGAAGGAGGAATGTGCAAGTCGTCTTCTTCGCCCAGATCTTCATGTTTAGACCTGCCTACCAGCCAGTTACATGCCATCATCACATTTGACAAATGAGCGGCTCCGCCTGTCAGGTTTGCAGATTCAAAAAGCTCCATCACATCTTCCGGCGCATCCAGGTGCATGAAGTCGGTGATCAGCATTGTTTTGTTCTTATGCGCCATTTTGGCCCATTTATCGACCACTTTTCCTGAGCCAAGATAACCGGGCACATTCAGGATTGAGTAGTTTTCACGGAGATCCAGCCGGTCAAATTTCGCCGAAAGCTCTTCTCCCACTGCATCAATGAAAGTGGTTACGTCGAGATCCTGCAACTGATCGGGCGCTGCATTCAGGAATGTTATGTTTTTTACTTTTTCCTGATCCGTATTTTTGAAAAACATGGCCACAGACCGGTAAGACTGCTCCAATGGCCTCAACTGCTCAACTGCTTTGCCAAGGTTTTCTCTTAAAAGCTCCGATGCAGAATCCGATTGCTTCTGACCAGCCTCGATCATTTCGGGCACATTGTCCGCGCTGCTGAGCAGTTCCGACCAGAGTTCGAGCCGCTTTTTCAGTTGCTGACGCTCTTTCCTTTTGTCCGCTTCCGTCAGGAAAATCTTTTTGCGCGCCTTCTTTTCCGGGTTAATGTTTGCGGCTCCTTCAATGATGGTTTCCACCAGGTCATAACTGCCATATTTTGCCAAAAGCGGCAGCCCCGATTCCAGAGGAACTGCGGTGCGTTCTTTCAGTGCACCTTGGGCCGGTGCAGCTGCTGCCTCTTCTATGTTTTTATCTCCGTTTGCCATGAGCATACAATTTGAATGTTAAAAATAAATGACTGAATGTGCGGCACCGGTTATCCGGCTGCTTCGAGTTCATCGATCAATGTTTGAAATACGCCCAGCAAAGCAGCTTTGGCTTCGGGCTTCTTCGAGCGCTGCTTTAAGGATCTTATTGACCTTCAAGTGCCTCACAACCTGCTGGTAGGCTTCATTTCGGGCATCCAGGTCCCGCAAGAACGCGCTTTGTGCGATCAGGCCTTTTTTACCAAAATCACCCAGGTTTTTAAAGCGGAAATTTTCGTTGATAAAGCTGCCGTCGGAGGTGATGAATTCAACCTCTGCCTCGGGCTGGTAATGAGCAAAAACCTCTTCGGTTGTTTTCAAATCATACACCATTTCCGGCCTCGGCGAAGGGTCGCCGGTGAGCTGTGTCGCGAAAAGCGTTCTGTTTTGGGGAATGTCCGCAATTCCCTCATTCGACTGGTCGATGTTGCGTTCATTCCCGCCTATTCCGTAATTGAACATAGTTGTATAGGATTAAGAGTAAATTCTGAAAATCAATATCACCCGATCAGGACCGTAGGACAACCGGCGACGATCGTCCCGCCGTGGGCAGTTACATCGCCCATTCTCGCGGCTGGCCTTCCCCCGATCAGCACTGTGGTGGAGCCCATGGCAATCACATCCGGCGGACCCACGCATACACACATGTCACCTGCACATGCGGCCGGCTGTCCTGCAATGAGCACGGTGGGCGTTCCGGGTGGTAACACGGGGCCACCAACATGTGGAATGGGCGGAACTCCGGGTGTTAGCATTGGACAAACATGCATATCTCCGATCCTTGCGGCTGGCTGTGGCATTTTTATGGCTTTTAGTTACTTTCCTTTTGCAGTCTTGAAATCGAAAATAGAACTCAGGGACACGCCCACGCCTACCGCCATTGCGCCGATGGAGACATACACGCCTGGTTTTGCGTAGCTGGTAAATCCTTCCGAATTTTCGATCCGGCTTTTGTAATCTTTATAATCTTTGTTGAGCATGCTGTAAGTGACGGCGCCAAATGCCAGAGCAGCCACGCCTGCACCCAATTTGATGGCGCCCCATTTCCTGGCTTGCCGAATTTCAGCCTTGTTTACCTCACTGACCTGCTGCGAAATGCGCTCGGCTTGCTTGGCATCGGCTGCTGTTGTGACGGGCTTTTTGTCACCAGGTTGCGTTGCGATGGCAGGTTCTTTCTGGCGCTGCAATGAGTCGTAAGTTGCAGAAGGCTTGGGCGTTGCAGGGACAGCATTCGCATTTTGAGATGAATTAAATGCAACGCGGGTCAGATACACGATCCAGTCATTTCCGGATTTGTCGGCGCGGAGTTCTGCCACGCGGGTTACCGGCTGGTAAGGGCTTGTATTTTTATTGCTTTTTCCCTTAAAATGCTGGGTAAAAGACACCTTAACAAACGGATATTTATCCATTTTGACATCGCCTACGACCAGGTTTGTAAACTCAATCGTGTTGGTTTCGCTTTTGGTGTAAAACAGGTCGAAGTTGCTTAAATATTTCTCGACTGGTGTGTCAAGTCCGGGCACGCTGGATTTGTGCTCGGGATCGGTGTCGTCTTCAATGATGACCCCGTCGTTGACAAAAATCTGATCATTACTGGGCATATAACTATTCATCATCAGATATCTGCGCTCGTAATTGCTGAGGTCTTCATTGGCGATGGCATTAAGCAGATCATTCAGACCTTTGACCCTTTCCCTGGCCAACACGCGGATTTCATCTGCATCTTTCCGGCTGAGCGTCTGCGTGTTTCCCTGGCTTGCCAATAAGCATATTGCGCAAATCGCCAGCAAGCAGCTCCTTTTTGATTTAATAAAACTCCTCATTGCATCAATTATTTAAATCCTGTAAATCAATGATCTGAACTTCTACGCGCCTGTTCTTCCTGCGGTTTTCTTCCGAATCGTTGGGCACGACGGGATGTTTGCTGCCCATTCCCGCAGCCGCAATCGCTTGCTCGGGCACACCCTTATTCACGAGATATCTCGTTATGACCCGCACGCGATATTCCGATAATGTCAGGTTCAGGTTTGGATTTCCAACATTGTCCGTATGCCCCGTCACCCGAAGCGCTTTGCCCTTATTTTCAAGGATATACATAGCAACCGAGTCCAGATATGCGCGTGATTGTGCGGGCAGCTTGTAATCGCTTCTTGGAAAATAAAGTGTCTTGTCCGTGGCTGTTAATGCTTTGAAACTCACCTTTTCTGTAACCGGAACAATGCTTGCTTTTTCCGGCATTCTTAACGATTTTAATGTAAGTCCCTCTTTTAATGTGGCCACGGCGGCATTGAACTCCTGATTATCGTTGCCACTTACGCCCAGGTTATAAGACTTGCCCGGCGCGATTTCCGCAAAGTAATGGCCGTCATTAACGCGGTTAAGGGGCATAGCGGCGTGACTTTCATCCAGGATTTGAAACTGACTTCCAGCTGCTGCATTAATAATATTGACAGATAAAATTGAATGCTGCCGGTTCAGTTTGATAATGTATGTGCGCGGTTCCTGATCGGTTTTGTCGAGAATCAGATTTCCATTATATGCTTGGTAACCAACGGCTTTGACTTCCATGGCGACAATGTCCTTTTCGGTAAAAACCACTTCGGCCGAAGGCTTTGAAACGAGTAGGTTAAGGCAGTCTTTTTTCTGTTTTTGGGTGTAATAAAGACAAATTTCAGCTGGTAACGACTGGTTTGACATTGCGTCTTTTACCTCAAACCGCCTGATAATGGACGTTTGTGCATTGGTTGTGTCTTTCAGCTCAAAGTGCGTTTGCTCGGATTGGGCATAGGGCTCATCGCTTGTTTGTTTTCCCAGCGGCATCAATGCAAATGTGACGAAATATGTGCCTTCCAGCTTGGAATCGGCATTTACAGGAATGTGCAGCGACTGATGTTTTGCCGACTCAATCGTGAGCACGGACACATTACACGGCATTTCGACATTGAACACACCCGACGAATCCGTTCTGCCCAGCTTCACTTTTCCCTGATCTGTTTTAGCAGAAATGCTTGCAATCAGCGGCACCGAGTCTGTTATTTCCGTCACTTTTCCAGCCAGGAACCCACATTGCGCTTGTAGCGAAAGTCCAGGCAAATGCGAGCGATATTGCCAGGAAAAACGAGTTTTGTTTCATTGTCCTTCGGTGGTTTCGACGCCAATATTTCCCAGTAACACTTCCCAGTTAACCGTATCTTTTCCGTCAACCGTTTTTTGATACGATTCCAGTTTTACGCGGATATTTTTCTTTGTAATGTCTCCGTAAGCCACTTTCCCATTCGCAGCAAATCCTTCAAAAACCTGTTGGGCTGCGATAATTCCGTAGTAATTTCCGTCCGCTTCCTGTTTGAGCTCGCTTACATATTTTACCTCATTCCAAGTGATATTGATCTTGCTGTAAGGCAGCAATTTTAATCTGTTCAAATATTCCTTAACGGGATATTTCTTCACTCCGCGCGCCGAACTTACTGCCACAGTTGCCTGCGGCTCAAACAGGCTAAGTGCTTGCTGCACAGCTTTGTTCTTCTCCTCTGACTTCAAGTCTTTATTTCCTATAATCCGTAAGTATGAAGTAAATTCATCCACTCGTCTGATGCCTTTTGCGCTGTATTCCTTGTATTCGGTGTCGGAAAGGAATGGCTTAGCTGGTTCCTTTGGCGCAGCCGGCTGTTCTTTTTTGGTAACAGGCGCAGGATTTTTTGGTTTTTCCTGATCCTTTTTGATTATTTCCAGCTCCTTCTTTTCAATTTCTTTATGGGCCAATGCGAGCAAGGGCGCAACATCGACCACATCCCGCAGGATTTCGTGACGGCCATCTTTGTAAATCACGGCCGCAACTTCTTCTTTATTAATCGAGGCCGGATTGCCTTCGCTGGTCAGATAGTTGATAACCTCATCGCTTTCGTAGGAAACGGACCCTGCTATGACGGTCAGCGGGACACTTTTCACAATAATGTCCTGACTTACATTCCGCGGGGGCGCTTTGTAAAATGCTTCAATCTGCGTCTGCGCCTTGTTAGCGCTCTCGTTTAATTCTGAGATCACCAGAAATTGACCGCTGGACGCAAAGACAATCAAGAAACGTTTTTTGTGATAAATCCTTGGGATTCCATCGGCTGCCAGCCATTCCAGCTTATTGTCCAGCGCGCGGCTCAGCCTGGCCTGAACGGGATTTCCGTTGTCCAGCCAGATACGGTCCTGCGCCTGCAAAGTCAGCATTGAAACAGCCAGCATTAATGTCGCGAAATACTTCATAGATCGATAATTTTCATCAGGGTTTCCCACTAAGTATTTAACTTACGAAAGCCTATATACGTCGCCTGGTTTAATCGTTGTTGTAGGTCGTGATGGACACTTCCATGTTGCCTGAGTAGAGATTCGTTTCGGTGCGGTCGGTGCCCTTTGCATTGATGCGCATCTTGCCATAATGCCCGACATTAGTCATGTATGCGACGACAGTGCCGTTGAAAAGCTTGTTGTTTCTGGTGGTGTAGCTTCCATCAATAACGTCGGTCGAGTAAGCAAGCCTGAGCAGATCTGAATATTTTACGTTTTTGTAATCCGTTCCCTCAGCCATCACAAAAAACTTAGCGCCGTTTTGAGGATAAATGCCAGCCGGCTTGCCAAATGGATACCAATAAAGATCTTCCATTCCATTCCGCGACTGCAAATCACCCGTTTCGAGGTCATAGGTGTTGGAAAAATTCATTACAAATGTCGTGTCCTTTAAGATCGGCGGCTGCCCGGCTGTGAACGAAACGACAGTTCCATAGGCGATGCCGCCATTTGTGGTTGCATAAGGCCTTGCATAGTAAGTAGTTCCGGATGTGAGATCAGTCAGCTTTGAAGTGTATGAGCCTGTTGGGACGCTGCCTGCGGTTTGCACTTTTGAATCATTAATGTTGGGTGTCTGATTTGTGGCCGAGTAACAGACCCCGTAATTTGAAATAGTCGCATTGCTGTTTCCCATTGTTATGGCATAATTTACATCCGCAGAATTGGTCGTTACGCCTGTGACGCGGGTTGCCGTGAGGGTTGGTAAAATAAAATTACCCGTTGTAAATGTGGTGGTTGGGCCATAAGTAATGCCTCCTCCTTCATTGATGGCATAAGCCCGGATATAATACTTTTCCTGCGACGAAAGCCGTGTAATTACGTCCTCCCAGCTGTAAGTGGCGCCGCTGATGGACTGGCCTCCCTGCTCCACGTAACTTTCGATGGTGGGTGGATCCAGAATGCCGTATACAAAACCGAAATCCTGAATTTTGCCGCTCTTTTTCTCCTGGCGGTCATTCTTGGCATCCGGGTTTGACACGGTCGCGCTGACCGACACCTTGTTATATGACACTGCGGAAATGGTCACCTCCGACACCGAGGGCGGAAGCGGATCGACCGGCTCAAACATGTTGCAGGCGTTCAGCAGCAAGGTTATTAAGGCAAAATAACTAATGTATCGTTTCATTTTCTGAATGTGCTAAGTGGTGGCTGCGGGCTGCCAGTCATTGTCCCAATATTCAATCAGCTGCGGGCTCGCCACGCGGGCTGTAAACTTCACACGGTCTTCGGGGTGATTTCTTTGCGGAAACAGATGATGCTGATCCCAGAGTGTTCGGAGCCACGGTCGGCCATGTGCAGCGATAAGCCTGCCGCCCAGTCCCATCTGATTTTCTCTTTCTTCGAGGGTGATGCCGTAATTATTGTCCGAATTGCCCGATCCGCGCACGTGTGCAAGGCCTAGCGTGTGTCCGAATTCATGATTTACTGCCGTTTGCAAAAAATCAATGCTATGCTGCGCATTTCCAACGCGCGTCAACTTGTTTCCCCAATCCGACTCAACATCGCGGTGCGTAAAAAGCCCTGTTCGCGTTGTAGGAATTGCAAAGGACCGGAAATTGGTTTCCTGCGGATGAATGATGCGATAGGTCTGATGCGCTTCGGCTGAACTTTCAACCAGCTGGATCGATAAGCCGCATTGGATAATGGCCGATGTCAGGTTAGCACCCAGCCTGGGACGATACCAGGCGCGGTCGGGATCCAGGACAAATTTATCACTCCAATGATGCTGGACCACGCTCTACAAAATCGGTTTTATACTTTTGCCATTCCGGATCAGTCCATGCATTTAAGTGAAACCGGCCGTAAAAGTCGTGCAATATTCCGTCGCCCAAGGCATAAGTATCGCCCATAAAAAATCGGGTCGTCGGCTCAATGCGGACCAGTCGCACTCTGAATTGCAGGATTAGCCCGAAGGTGTTGTCGTCCAGCGGAAGAAGCGCCGAATCCCAGCGGCGGCCTCTTCTGAAAAAATGAATTTGCATGGTTAACGATTTAGTTGATGATGCTAGCAATTGCTTCCATGTCCGCTTTTTCGAACAGTCCATAACACTTCGTCGCCTTTCCCTAGATCCAGATGTATGACCGATCCCTTTTCGACTTCACCCGTGATGATCATCCGGCTTACAGGCCTGCGCAGCAAATTCCGAATCACGCCTTTCAGCGGTCTGACGCCGTATTTTGGCGTAAAGCCCTGCATAGCAATGTATTTTTTTGCGTCCGCAGTCATCTGCAAAGTGATGCCTTGTTTTTTCGAGCAAATCTGTAAGCGAGCGTAAATGAATATCAAATATCCTGACCACATTTTCCTCTGATATGGGGGCGAAAGGCACGATTTCCGTAAGCCTGGCCAGAAATTCCGGGCGGAGATATTTGGCCATAATCTCCATTAGATCAGCAGATTTTGGTACAATGCCTTTGTTAAATTCAGTTACAATGTGCTCTTGCCCAATGTTGGAAGTGAACAAGATAACCGCATTGGAAAAATCGCCTTCCTTACCCAGCCTGTCGTGCAATTTGCCTTCATCCAGAATTTGTAAAAAGAGATCGAAAACGGACGGGTGCGCCTTTTCAATTTCATCGAAAAGAACTACGGAATATGGTTTCTGACGGATTTTTATTAACCAACAAGCCTCCTTCTTCATATCCAACATAACCCGGAGGCGCTCCATATAAAAGTGCAGCTGAATGTTCCTCCTTAAATTCCGACATATCAAATCGGATGAGAAAAGATTCGTCATTGAAAAGGAAGTCGGCGAGCGCTTTTGCAATTTCGGTTTTCCCCGTTCCCGTGGGGCCAAGCAAGAAAAAAGATCCGATAGGCTGCCCCGCTTTGATCAACCCGGATCGGGATTCGAGAATGGCCTCGCTGAGTGCCTTAACCGCCTGGTCCTGACCAACGACGCGCTTTTTCAGGACTTCGTCAATGCCCAGTAATTTGTCCCGCTCTGAACTTTGCAGCCTGCCCAGGGGAATGCCGGTTTTATGGGAAATTACTGCGGCAATGTCATTTTTTCCAACTATATCAGAACGTTGTGCCGCAAATTGGAGCAATGCGTCCAGTTTTTGATTTAAATGATTGTAAATCCCTTCTGCCGTTTCCAGCTCTGATTCACCGTCTGATTCCAGCTTGCCGACGAGCAGCGGACTTAACCGGTTTGGCAGCTGGCGCGCAAACCATTTTAATTCATGCATCCTTTCAGCCTCGTCGATCGCCATTAAAGCATCGAGGTCAGACTTCAATGTGGCGAGCTCTTTTTCTGAAACTTCATCCATTAGCCGCATGGAGGCCATTGTCCTGTCCAGCAGATCCAGCGCAACATCGGGCAGCCGGCGTTCTTTGACATATCTTTTTGATAATTTGACTGCTTCCGCTGCTGTCCCGGCGGCCACTTTCAGGCCGTGGTGCGCTTCATAGGCAGGCAAAATATGCTCGATCATGCGGGTGGCAGTGGGTTCGTCGGGCTCGTCGACATGCAGGATTTCAAACCTGCGCGAAAATGCCTCGTCTTTTTCGATATACTTGCGATATTCCTCCGGCGTAGTCGCCCCGATCAGCGTCAATTCTCCGCGTGCGAGTTCTGGTTTAAGCAACTGGGCTACTCCTGCGCCAACAGAGCCTTTCGGATCAAGTAATGTGTGGATCTCATCGATAAACAAGACCACTTTGTCAAAAGCCTTTATTTCATTTAAAATCCCTTTCAGCCGTTCTTCGATTTCTCCCTTATAGGAAGCGCCTGCAACCAACGCGCCTGTGTCAAGTTCGACGAGTCTAGCATTTTGCAGCAGCTGGGGCACTTTTTTTTCGGAAATCAATTTTGCAAAACCTTCTACTAATGCCGATTTCCCGACGCCCGGCTCTCCTATTAAGATCACATTCGGTTTGCTGCGCCTGCCTAAAATTTCAGCCATTTGCCTTATTTCCCGGTCACGGCCAATCACTGAACCTATTTTTCCTTCGGCTGCTTTTTGCGTTTTGTCAGAAGTATATTTTTCGAGATAACCTGTTCCCGGATTCGTTTTGGGAGCCGGGACGTGGTTATCGTCGGCGTGCGCAACATTACTTTTTTCCGCACCATTTTGATTCCTTAGTGCCAGAATTTCCTTTTGGGTCACAGGCAGCGACCTTAACTGATCCGCGGAAAATCCAGCGCCGGGCTTCAATAAGGCCGCGAATGCGCACAATGCATCCGTGTCGGAATTGAGCTGCATGGCGATCAGGTCGGCGAGTTCGAGACAAGCGCTTGCCAGATTATCCGCCTGCGGGTTTTCGGGAACCCTCACAGATTTTGGGCTTTCTTCGAGCCTTACTTCTGTCCAGTCCCGGAGATAAGACACATCCTTTCCAGCCATTGCTAGCTCCGATGCAAGTCCTACCTCATTGTGCAGCAGCCCCATCAGCAAGTGTGCCGGGCCAAAACGCTCCTGGCGATATTCCCTTGCCAGGGACTGTGCGACGGTAATCGCGTATCTAAGTGCTTCCGTTTGCATGATGAACCGAAAATTAAGAGTTAAGGCTGGCTCTTTTGTAAGCCGATCAACCGTTCTGTTGCTTTTGCTTTCATGTCTTTGTTGGCCGTGGACACTTGCAGCGCATCAAATATTTGCTTGGCCTGGTCATAATAGGCGCGTCTGTCGTTTTTCCTGAGATTACCTTGTGTCAATAACTGATAGTAACCCTCTGCCTCGGAGTAGCGCAGCCATTCGCGATAGGTGACGGCTGTTCCATTTTTTCCTGCCAAACATTCATCTAACTGCTTCTGGATTGCTGAAATGTCGCTTCCGCCACCGCCTTTTGCTGAGCGGCAATTGTCAAGGTCGCGCTGGGCTAATGCAAGTTTGGTTTGAAGCTCTTTTGGATCTGCTCCTCCTCCTTCCCCGCCGCCGCCGGCTGCTCCTGCCAAAAGCTGCCGCTCCATGCTTTTGATTTCCAGATCTTTCATATTAATCTGATTCCGCAGATCATTCACCATCTGCACGTCAATTCCTTTGCTATCGAGTGTGCGCCGCAGCTCTGCAATCGTCTGACGATAGGTCACCAATGCTTCGGTAAGCTTGGCGATCCCGGTCGAAAGACGCTTGTTTTGTTCATGGCTGGCAGATTGGGATAATGCATTAAAATGACTCATAATGCCGTTAATACGGCTTTCGATATCTACAAGCTGGGTTCTGGCGGTGGCTTTCGACATTTCGTCGGTCGCGCTACTATATGTGCCGTCCAGCTGAATGACTTTTCTGGATATGCTGCTCAATGTATCCGTATCCGTCAGCATAGGAAGCTGCTCATCGACGATCTCCTTATACTTCGTCGTTTCCGACTCTGCCACCGAACCCGGCACGCGGATCAGCAGGTAAACGGCCAGCACCGGAAAGGTCAAGGAAAGCATGTACATGCCGATAAACTTTCCGATTGCTGTTTTTCGCTGCGCTTTGTTTACTGGGTCCATTTGTTTTTTTGTCTGACTTCGCCGTTGGTTCGGGGTGGACGGTTAGGGGTGTTGTTCGCTCTTTTCTTCGCCGTCGGCTGAAGCCGGACGGGAAAGGGTCGTTGTTCGGTCTTTTCTTCGCCGTCGGCTAAAGCCGGACGGTCGACGGCGGTGTTTCAATTTCCGTTGGCTTTCAGCCGACGGGAAAGGGGTCATTGTCCTATCCACGATCCGCACGAACGGGGGTTCTATCGCATCCACGACCCACACGGGAAAGGGATCATTAACACATCTACGATCCGCACCGGAAGGGGTCATTATCACGTCCACGATCCGCATAGGAAAGGGGTAGCTATCAAATCCACCATCCGCATGGGAAACGGGTGCTATCACATTCACGATCCGCACCGGGAACGGGATTACTATCGCATCCACGATCCACACGGGAAAGGAGTCATTATCCTATCCACGATCCGCACCGGGAAAGTGATCATTATCGCATCCACGATCCGCACGGAAAAGGGGTCATTATCACATCCACGATCCACACCGGAAAGAGGTCGCTATCACATCTACGATCCGCACCAGAAAAGGGGCCATTATCCTATTTACGATCCACACGGGAAAGGGTCATTATCACGCCACGATCCGCACCGGAAAATAGGTCGCTATCACATTCGGAATCGGCATAATCATCGGCATTGCCATCGTATCAGCATTGTTACATGGATCAGGATGTGCATTGTGATCGGGATATTGAATTAGGAATTGTGTTGGATCATTGCAATGCTCCATCACAATGGGCTCCATCTTGATTTTGTTTTTTCTGGTTGCACTGGCGGTTCGTGGACGGGGCTTTCGATGATGAAAACTTGTTGTCCTTTTCTTTTTCCAATGAATTCCAGCTGGCTCAACTTTGCAAATAATGCTGTCCATAATGCGTAAAATGTGTCGATGATTTTCAGACTCGGAAGCATATCATTGTGATTGTAACCAACCTGAATGACCGCTGTGATCTGTTTTTCTAAACTTCCTGGTGATTCATCGGCCCATTCTCCGAAATAGGCGAGCAACTCCTCTTTCTCTTTTTCGGTCAGACATTCCAGCGAGGTGCGGATGCTTTGGAGACCTTGGATCATGCACACGACCATATTTATTGGTGCCTCGTAAGGGATGAGCCTTTGAAAAGATACATTGACAACCGCAAATACAGTGACGAGCGTTTCCACGAGCGACTGCACACTGTCTGAAAGTGCACTTTTTTGACTTTTGGTTTTGATCTTTTGCATGATGCGAAAGGCGTAGGTTTCCATATCATTCAAATAGCCTCCAAAACGGTTATACCAGTCTCGCAGATTTTTATGCGCTTTCACTATCCGGCAAGCGGGGATGAAATCGTGCAAAACCCGCAGGTCGGCGTTATTGTATTCAATCTTTCCGATAATCAAACCGGATCCGCCCCATTGTTCGGTGTTGATAAGTTCGGCGGGGACAACATTGATACGGAATGTCGGCATGGTGTGCGGGTGCCTGACGGGGATCTCGTTTTCCAAGGGATCACCAACCTGCTTTCTTTCAAATAAATTGACACTTATGGTAATGTACAAGTGAAAATTCTGGCTTGGTGAAAAGCGATATTGCTCCAAAACTTCACTCAGCGACGTGTCCAGCTTCAACTTATCTGAATGTAAAACTTCCAAAATACTTCCGTCGGGAGCGGCGGCGTAACAATGTTGAACATCAATCCTTATCTGCTGACTTGCGTCTCCCAGAATCTGCATTTCCAGTGGCTCCTGCGCATTTTTTGTGAGAAGTAACCCATAATTATGCGGATTCTGAAACACTGCCTGGGCGTTGCGTGCCTGCTCTGTGTGATAATGATCGCTTTCAACAAAATGCTGCCTGGAAATTTTCATTCCGTCAACCCAGTTTACTGCCAAATGGCGCACATCTGCCATGTTCTAGTCCAATTTTCGTGAATGCTGCTCCATTTTCATTGCAGCTTTTACCAAACCAATTACGGTACGAACCCCGAATTTCCTGAACAGACTCCGGCGATAAGCTTCCACGGTTGAAATGCTTATCATTAACGTCTCTGCAATTTCCTTGGAGCTTAATTCATCCATGATCAGGTCCAGGATTTCTTTCTCGCGCTGCGTCAGTTCCATAATTGAAATACTTAGACAAAGTTGCCCAGTTGCGAGCGCTCATTCAATCGGCAGAAACCCTGATTTTTACAGAAAAATACCCTGATTTTTTTCTGGCGTCCGACCATTAATTCTAGGGGTTTCCCATTATATTTTGCAGGAAATCACACAACGCCCATTCTTACGGCGACCTTTGTAAGACCAACGGAATTCTTGACGCCAAGCTTCTGAAACAGGTTTCTGCGGTGCGTTTCGACGGTTTTGTCACTAATGCAGAGTTCGTCGGCAATGCGGTTCGTTGAATATTCATTGGCCACCAGCCGCAGGATTTCCAATTCTCTTTTACTTAAAAAATCCTTTCGTGTAGGCGCAGGTTCTTGCGCATTAGTGTCTGCGGAGGACTCGGCGAGTTTCAGCATAATCTCTTGTCCGTAATACAACTTACCCTCCGAAACCGCTTTGATCGCCCGCTCCCATTCATCGAGTTCGGCTTCAAAAACAATATATCCGCTCACCCCGGACCTGACAACTTCCCGGACCGAATTCAGCGAAGCGCTTGGCGCGAGCAATAGAAATTTAAGATGTGGATACAACTTTCGAATCTTCAAAAGCTGTTCGGCTGTTTTGTCTATCTGATGTGCAAATGCGATGACAATGTCAATTTCTTTCAAATAATGCAGCTGCATGATCTGGTCAAGATTATTGCATTTACCGACAAGCTCAATGTAGGCTCTTTTTCTTAACCATTCCGCAACTGCTTCGCATTCCAATGGATGCGGGTGAACGAGGCAGGCATGCGTGATGAAGTGTTCCATGTTTAAGGTGTTGAGTGTAATGTTTAGGAAAATTGAAGTTAGTTGGGCAGGTTATTAAGCCCAACCACCAATTATAATCCAAAGATAACCACTTACTAAGCTGTATATACGTCAACAATATTGTTGATTTTTTACAGCCGTTTATTGCTTATTGAAGCATTGAAAAGCTATCGTTAATGGACTATGGCACTTGGGATTTGCCTGAGAAACTGCCGAATGTGCTGGGGAAATTGATCAGCATTGCAGCGCTTACGTTAGCATAATAGAGTCTTAAATGATCTGAGTAATTTATAAATATTCTAAGTTATCACACTTAGCTTATTTTCATCAAATTTTACGCTCTTTACAAATCATCGTTTAAACTTCAAAACAACAATAATCTTTCTTATTGTAACCGATATGGGGTTTTGTAACTCAGCGGCTCTCCAAATCTCAAAAATTACGGCATGAAATTTGTAGTAATAGTGCATATAACAAGGTTCGCACTATCCACATGATTACTAGAAATAAAAGTACTTTACTAATAGCCTCTGTTTTGTTGTTGCTCTGCCTTTGGTTGAAGAAGGCAAGGACCGAACATACCAATCCTGGTCAAGAGCCGAATAGTTCGAATATGTTGCTAAGCGAAAGCCGGGCAGACTGACTTATCACATTCATTTTGACCCAAATATTTACTCACTATGCTCCTTTCTCTACTCTTTGTCAGCCTCAGCCTCAATTTAACGACGCCCAATTTCGCCGCTGCTTCACGCGATTCGCTGTCGCTATCTGTATTTGATGTAAGTCCGGTTAAAGGATCTTCCGGCTATTATTTCAGTTTAGCTTCTACACCGCTCACGCAAAACGAGTATGTTTTTATAGCCACACCATTGAAAAAGGGTTATTTCTTTATCAATGGCAAAAAGATCGTTGTTGAGCATACAATCACTGTGAAGGAACGGAAAGGATTTACCATTTACTTTTCGGGAGAACAGCACAATGCCCAGCTGACGATCCGTCAGGAGACCAAAGGTGCTAATGGCGTTATGGATTACAATGGTGTCCTGGCCATTCAGAATGCATCTGAGAATCACAAATTCAAGGTCCACGGAAATCTCTATCCGTAAGCTTCTTGCGCATTAATTACCTTCGGTTACAGTAAAAAAACGGCGAGAGCGGTTTTGTCAGCTGTAACCAATCGTCATTGATCATGCACAAGCAACTTTATCTGATCATCCTTCTTTTTGTCTCACAATTCGTCCTGGCACAGGAGAACACTGACTTTAATCTTGGTTTTGAAAAAATTGCTGCTGGGCAAAAACTGCCTGCGGGATGGCTGCAATGGGGAACGGGCTATCTGGTTACTAGCGATACGGTTGAAAAAAACCAAGGTGAGCGATCCATCCTTCTTCAAGCTCCCGAGGAAATAAAGAACGGCACTTTTGGTAGTGTAGCAGCCACTTTGCCCGCGATTTATGACGCCAAAGAAATTGAGCTGAAAGGATTTATCAAGTTGCAAGATGTTGTGGGCGCGGCAGGATTAATGTTACGCATTGATGGCAATTCCGGCGTCCTGAGATTTGATAACATGCAAAGCAGAGGCATCAAAGGGACGCAGGAGTGGAAACAATACAGCATTAAGTTGCCTTATCCATCGAACGCCGCCAAAATACACGTCGGGGCATTGCTTGTAGGAAAGGGTTCACTGTGGATAGACCAGTTTGAGATTTTGCTTGATGGAAAGCCAATAGAACAAGCTCAATTAAAGAAGCCGGCGGCGGCGACTTTTGACAAAGAGTTTGATAACGGATCAGGTTTTAAGATTGGTAAGCTTTCACCTGCGCAAGTGAGTGAACTGGCTAACATTGGAAAGCTTTGGGGTTTTCTGAAATATCATCATCCAGCCATTGCCAATGGCGATGTTAACTGGGATTATGAATTGATCCGAATCCTGGCGATGGTTGCCGCCAATGTTTCAGCGGCTGAAAAACAAAATGCACTTTTTAAATGGATCTCGAAATTAGGGCCTGTTAAAGGCGATGAGAAGTATGCAGTTGCAGATGACGCAGTGTTGAAGCCATCGTTGGAATGGATGAAAAATGCGGGTTTTGGCAAAGAGGTCGAAGCATTGCTGGATACGATCAAGAACGCCGCCCGCACGGATGACGGCTATTACATGGGTTTAGCACCCGTAGGCAACCCGGATTTCAGAAATGAAAACCCTTACGCTGATATGCCCTATCCCGACGCGGCTTTCAGGGTGGTGTGTTTGTTCCGTTATTGGAATATGATCGAATACTTTTTCCCTTATAAGCATTTGATCAAGGAAGATTGGCACGCGTTGCTGCTTGAATTTATACCAAAGTTTGTGAATGCCGGCGATGAAACCGCTTATAAATTAGCGGCGCTTGAACTGATTACAAGAGTAAAAGACACGCACGCCAATGTCTACAATCAAAGCCCTTCGCTGGACACGTATTTTGGCAACCGTTATGCTGCTGCACAGCTGTCGTTTGTGGAAGGGAAGCCTGTCGTTACGGATTATTATAATGCCGCTCTTGGAGAAAAATCCGGGTTAAAAGTCGGTGATGTGATTGAACAGATCAATGGGAAAAACGTAAGTGAGATCATTAAAGAAAAGCTGCCTTACACCGCTGCGTCTAACATGCCGACAAGGCTGAGAAACGTAGCACCGAATTTGCTGCGCAGCAACGATGCAATAATATCCGTTCGCGTTAAGCGCGGATCCAAAATGATGGATTTGAAAGTTCCTGCGCATGACAAAGAGCAAATCAACATTTACGCTAACTATAACAAGAAAGACACCTGTTTCAAACTGATCCAGCCGGATGTCGCCTATCTGTTTCCAGGCAAGTTTAAAAATGATTATTTACCGGTTATCCAGCCTGAAATAGCAAAGACGAAAGGTTTGATCATTGACATGAGATGTTATCCTTCTGATTTCATGGTGTTTACATTTGCACCTTACTTGTTGCCAGAAGCGCGTGCATTTGTAAAATTCACAGTAGGAAGCTCAAAAATGCCAGGTCAGTTCACATTCACACCCGAGCTTAAAATTGGCAAAACGAACGCAGATTATTACAAAGGCAAAGTCGTGTTAATCGTAAATGAAATTACGCAAAGTCAGGCAGAATACACTTCAATGGCCTTTTCAACGGCACCAAACATCACCATCATCGGCAGCACAACAGCCGCCGCTGACGGTAATCTTTCACCAATTGTACTGCCCGGCAACATCCGCACCGGCATCAGCGGAATCGGCATCTACTATCCTGACGGAAAAGAAACGCAACAAATCGGCATCGTTCCGGACATTGAAGTGAAACCTACGATCAAAGGCGTTGCGGCAGGAAGGGATGAACTTTTGGAGAGAGCTTTGGAGATTGTTAACGGTAAATAGTCACTCCCCTGCCCTACTCCGTCCGTAAACTTTTGATCGGGTTCATAAGACCAGCCTTAATCGCCTGAAAACTGACGGTAAGCAATGTAATGAGCAGACTACCAAAACCAGTCGCTATGAAAATCCACCAGGATATTTCTGTACGGTAAGTGTATTTTTCCAGCCAGCCATTTAAGAAATAATAAGAAAGTGGCGCAGCGATCAGAAACGCAATGCAGATGAGGATGACAAATTCTTTTGAAAGCATTGCCCAAACATTCATGATCGTTGCACCTAATACTTTTCTCACGCCTATCTCTTTCGTCCTTTGCTCTGCAATGAAAGATGCCACACCAAAGAGTCCAAGGCAACTGATCATTAAGGCGAGAATGGCAAAAAATGTTGTCAGCTTGGCGATACGGACCTCTTCATAAAACTTAGCAGCATAATCCTGGTCTACAAAACTATACTGAAAAGGAACGCCCGGATCATACTTTTTGAAGACGGATTCAATGTTGGCAAGTGCAGTGGACGTGCTGGCGCCGGGTTTTATTTTTAATGTAACGACGCCGCCCTGTGTTTTGGAAAGGCTGTAAATCAATGGCTTAATCGGCTCATAAGGCGAACTGACGAGCATATCGTCAATCACACCAATGATCTTTACGGGCGTATCAAACCATCGCAGATCTTCTCCGACCGGATTTTTCAGATTCATGAATTTCATTGCAGTTTTATTAATGACCAGACCGACTGAATCACTTGCAAAGTCACGACTGAAATCGCGGCCATCGATAAATTTCCAGCCAACGGTTTTGCCATAATCGTATGAAACTTCATTATAGTCGAAGTCTACGGACATCGTTGGATCTTTTCCCTTCCATGCAATTCCGCTGGTGGAAGCCCACAAGTTTGTTGTTGGACTGCTGGATTCAGCCATTTCCTCAATCGCCCCTGCCTTTTTAAGGTCATTCCGCACCACATCAAAGTGCGTGTGAATGTCAGGTGTTGTTAAGTAAATGGTCACCAAACCATTCTGATCATACCCAACCGGCCGGTCCTTTGCAAACTGAATTTGACGATAAACGACAATAGTGCCGATGATCAGGGCAATGGACACTGTAAACTGGACAACGACAAGCATTTTCCTGGGAGTGGCTGTCAAACGACCAGCTTTAAATGTTCCTTTCAAAACTTTGACAGGTTGAAAAGAAGACAGGTAAAGTGCGGGATAACTTCCTGCTATCAATGCAGTGAACAAACTAAAACAAATTCCTATTAACCAGAAAAGTGGCTGCGTCCACAATATTTCGAGCTTTTTATCGGCGACCTCATTGAAAAATGGAAGGATCAGAAAAACCAATACAATGGAAACTAAAAGAGCGAAAGCTACCACCAAAAAAGATTCACTAAAAAACTGGATAATTAATTGATTACGCACAGACCCGACTGCTTTCCTTATCCCTACTTCTTTCGCCCTCTTCTCCGACCTTGCAGTGCTGAGATTCATGAAGTTAATGCAGGCCAAAAGCAATACAAATGACCCGATAATGCCTAAAAACCAGACATTGCTGATCCTTCCACCCACACGCTGACCGTTTTTGAACTCGGAATACAAATACCATTTGCTCATCGGGTTGAGAAACAAGTCCGGTTTGAACTTTTGCTGCTCCTTCCTGATGTGCCTTTTTTTGACATCCTTGATTTTGGCAGAAACCTTATCCAGGTCAGCATTCGAATTGAGTTGGGCGAAAATCAGAAAGTTATTCGGACGCCATGGATCTTCAATTGTTTTTAGATATGAATTCTCAACCTCGTATAGTGACCAGGGGGCGAGAAATTCGAGCTGTCTGAACGATGAATTGTGAGGAAGGTCTGCATAAACCCCGGTTACTTTCAGGTTGAGCTTGTTGTCCATCTTGATCACTTTTTCAATTGGATCAGCATCACCGAAAAAAGTTTTCGCAGCGGATTCGGACAACATAATCGAATATGGATCCTGCAAACCGGCTCTTGTTCCTTTCAGCATTTCCAGTGCAAGCATTTCCGGAGCAGCCGATTCAATATAGCCGCCCGATTTACTGATTTTTTTATCGCCCGACGCAAGCACATGCGGAGTTATGAACGACGACATTATGATATGTTTAAAATCGCTTCCGTAATTGCTACGCAGCTCACCAGCAAGTGGATACGGCAAAGAAAACTGCGTCCCAATTTCACCGTTCCGGGTCTGATGCTGCATAACCTGGACAATCTGATCATAGTTTTTGAAATTACGATCATAAGAAAGTTCGTCGTGGACCCACAGGCCGATGAGGATTGCCACGGCCATTCCCAATGCCAAACCGGTAATGTTGATGAAACCGTAAGCCTTGTTTTTGGCCAGGGTCCGGAATGCGATTTTAAAATAGTTTTCGATCATTTCAGGGCTAAATAGATAAGTGGACGAATACGGGCTTGGTTTTCTTCTGATAAAATACGGCGTGATGTAGCGGAGAGCTGCAAGCAAATAAGACAGTCTGGCTCTCTTCAAACCTTTATTTTTTGTGTTGATGGTGAATACTTCGTGCAGGTCACCCAAGACATCTTCACGAAAATGGGGCGCGATAATAAATCTGAGGACATTGTCAATCCATTTTGGCGGCTCGTTCCGGCTATTTTTCATGGCTAGGAAAAGCTTAGTTTCGTTTGCAGCTTCTCTTGCGGAATGGACTGCCAAAGTTGTTGGCGTATGAGCTGGATTTCCTGTAATGCGCGGCTTCCCAGGTTTGTGATGGTGAAAAACCGCTTTCTGCGCCCTCCCCTTTCCGCAGTTGCACCACCCATTTCGGAAGTCAAAAATCCCTTTTCCTCCAATCTGTACAAGGTCGCATGCACCGCGCTCAAAGTGATCGAGCGCCCGGTAGCCTGCTGTATACTTTCCCACACATTAACACCATAGGCAGGATCCGCGCATGCCGCAACCACCAATAAAACAATCTCCTCAAACTCCCCCAAGAATGTTCTTTTCATCAACCCAATCCATTAGTTCAAATTATGCAGAACAAATACTTTGCCAAGATGGAGAATGCTTGTTAAGGGGCTTTTAAGGGTGATTTGCTGTTTGTGTAGTGTGCGGAAACGGACATTAATTGTTAATGTCGGACGTTCTTGGCGATGATGTTTGTTGTTGATTTTGTTTGGGGAGGTGCTTTTTGGGTGCGTGGGGATTTAGGGGGATGCTGTTTGGATTTGGCGATTGCGGTGTTGGAGATGGGAGATCTTTTAGTTTGAGAGATTTGAGTTTTTGTGGTTGTTTGGAAAGCTGTTTTATCGGTGTGAAGTGAGAAAAGATTGCTGGTTGGACGAGTGTTTATTTGGTTATTTACGTTACGGTTATAAAAGTAGGTTGTGGACTTGCAATAGACAGGAAGAGTGGAGGGTTTCTTTCGAGTATTAGGTAAGAGAGGGATTCGAACTTGCGACATAAACAACTGATTTGCAATAAGTTATCAGTCTCCATTTCCCTGTTCCATGATTTAAGACATACACTCAAAAGCTAACCCGCATATTGACATAACTTGCTGATATTCAATTGATAGCAATTCAATTTCACTCTAAAATTACAACATTAGTTTTTAATGGCAAAAAATGGTTAATTTTAATTGATTTTCATGGTTCGAATCCCTTTTCTCCGGGAGTTCGAAACCCTTTGAAAAAGGGTGTTGCAATTGTTCCCAAACACAATAGCTTATTTACATCGTAGCCTTTAACATCCTGCAAAAATTATCGATGCGAGCAACGCAGAGCATGATGTGTTGTCTATTTGAAAGTGGCACCGTAACTGGAATGGTATAGATAAATTCTCGTATTTCTCAATATCCATAATATTCCGCTGCTAACCATTTATCATAAGTGCTGCCTATTGATGATTCTTTTCTCGTCGGCGCTAAAACCTTTTTCATCTTTTTTGAGAGCAATAAGTCAAACAAAGTAATGAAAGTAGCAGAAGGACGAGTGTAATGTTTTTAATAGTATCGGCTAGTTTACTGATTTTTTTTTCGACTTTGATAACCTATTTCGACACATAAATACTGGGATATGATGCACACTTCATCAAAGAGGATACTTTCGGATAGCTGAATTATGGTTTTGGATAGGAACAGTTATTTTTTTGGAATAACACTTTTGACATTGCCCAGACTTTAACTTTTCCGGTATTCTTGCAACTCCAATAGGTGTTGTTTTTACCGGGATCAACAGCAAATGCAAAGACATCCCATTTTCCACCTATCTTCTCGATGGCACCGAATATTTCCAGCCGTATATTTGCTTTGTTTGTAATTCTAACCGAAACTCCATCTGCGCCACAAAAGCCCCATTTTTGTTCCACAGACAAAAAATCAGCGTTTGAGTACGTATTCCAGTCACACTCTGGTTCGGAAGGTTGATCTTTCTTCAGTTCCTGGCTTTTGCACATGCCCTTGTCAATTGTGATGTTATCTTCCCATGTAGTGCCGTCATCTGCAACCGCCTTAAATCTGTACATTCCAGCGGATAATTTGGCGTTGACATTGCCATATCCGCAATTTATTCCTTGCGTATGATACTGCGTTATTAAACCTTGATCAATGCCATTAACCACGACTTTAATTTTACCAACTTTGAGATCTGACTTTGTCCAGAAGGTGACAATGCCATTAATCATATTATCCCTAGTTAGCTCAATGGGATGGCATTGGCCAGCCACCAGTTGTTCCGTACCAGCCCACTTAAAACCTTTCTCGGATTCCGCATACCATTGAAATGATTTTGGCCCCGTTTTCATCCAGACGTCGTTTTGTTCACAGGATATACCATTTGAATATACTTTGGTAACCTGAGCAGAAGCCATTGGTCCATTGACCATTCCAACGGTAATTTTGCCCGCGTCAAAATCGGTTCTGGTAAAGAAAGAAACTTTTGCACTGTATTGTGTTACCGCAATATTTTTGGACACCTCGCTTGTTGTACCGTTATTTCCCGTGGCTTTTAATTTAACCGTATAATTTCCCGGTTCGGAAAATTTCTTAATAGGACTCCTTTCGGAAGAAGTCGTACCGTCTGAGAAATCCCACGCAAAAGACACTGCATTAATGGATTTGTTAGTAAAAAAAACATTATCCTCGAGTGTAATTTCTGACGGACTATATGAAAAATCAGCAACGGTCAGGTCCTCGTTTGCGGCCGGATTTTCTGCAATAGTTATTGTTTTCGAGAAACTATCCGAGCCTCCTTCTCCAGCAGCAGTCAGGGTTACCGTTATCGTTGTAGCAGAACGTACTGTTAAAATCACATCTTTGGCATCAATGGATTCGCCATCACTTGTAACCCAGGTGTAGCTGTTGGCATTTTGAGAGGTGTTCCTAAAATTAATTTCAACAGGGGCAACTAGGTTTTCCTGCGGGAAAAATTCGAAATTGGCAATCGGTAAGGGAGGTGGTTCTTTTTCCTGGCAGGTAGCGAAAATCAATAATGTTGCTGACAACAGTAGTCTTTTTAGTGACACTAAGGTATAGGTTCTCATGATTACAAGAAATAGATGGGTGCCTTTGAATATTTACATCGTACCAAATGTAGATTGTGTTGATATTCAAAAAAATACGTCATATGCCGTATTTTGAAACTTCAGTGCTTGATTTGTCCTTGCAGACAATTTCACATATTATTTCATGCTTTTTGCAGCACTTAATTGCTCCTTTAAATCTTCGTTTTCTTTTCTCAAAGCAAATTCTTCCCTCCTCAGTCCATTAATTTTTTCGTTTGCATTTGCTAATGAGCTGTTGCCTCTTCTAGATTGAACCGTCTCAGTGATCAAATCCGAATAACTGTCAAGAACCAACTTATAAAGCGGCTGGGGATATGCTTCCTTCAAATCATTTGTCCATTTGAAAAAAGGGGCAAGTGTTTTCATTTCGAGATCCCGTTGTCTTTGAATTTTGACTACGAGTGAATCTGCTTCATTGGTGTAATCCAGGACCGTCCGGAGCTCTTCTTTTCCTGCTTGTTGCCGCTCTGCCTGTACTTTTGGGGCAGAAATAAATAGCAGCATGAGCCAATAGATCAATAGTATAAAGGCGGTCAAATAAATCGAGCAGAATAAAATGATTTTACGGTTTCTTTCCTGATAGTTGATGGGTTTCATAGCTAGGGAAGGTTAAGAATGGCTTGCTGGACCATTTGATTTTGTAAACGGATCTGCTCATTTGATTTTTCGAGTTCAGCAATGCGCTTTTTGAGGTTTTGAGTCTGATCGGAACTCTGGTCCTTTAACTGACCTGATGCAACGATAAGTTGTATACGTAACCTGTAATTATTGACCAGCTTGCAAGCAATGTCATTCATAAGCGATCCCTGATTACAGTGACCTTTCATCTCATTCAACTGATCGTTTAGTCTCAGCTCCGAATCAACAAGAGCAGCTTCATCTTTACGGGCTGCCGCTATTTTGTAGTTCTTGAACAGGCTATCCAGCACCGTGCTTTCTTTCACGAATTCCTTTTGACTAACCAGGTTCCCAGGGCCTGTTCGCAGGCGCTCCAGGACGGTTTTGTTGTAGTAAAAAAACAGGGTCAGTACCACACCGAAAATCGGCATGTTAGTCGTCAAAAACCAATTGGACCGGCTCATAGTATTTCATTTTGATTCATTTATCTACCAATTTTAACCGTCGGGCAACCCATTGTGATGCTGCCGCCGTGCGCAGTCGGGTCACCCATTCTTGCTGCCGGTTTCCCCTCGATCGTAACGGTCATCGATCCCTTGGCAATGGTGTCCGGAGGGCCGGCACAACTGCATAAATCCGATGCCCGGGCTGCGGGCATGCCACCAATTTTTACTGTAACTGCCCCGGGCGGCATAACAGGCCCGCCTACGTGTGGCACAAGCCCGGTTACCATTGGACAGGAATGCGGATCGCCCGCTCGTGCTGCAAGTTGTCCCATTGTTTTTTACTATCAAGTGTTACGCAATATCCCATTTCGCTGCATCGACATAGGGTAATGCCAGCAGGCTTTGCAATACAAATTCAAGAAAATCGAGGAAGCCTTTGATGCTGTCCAGCAACAGGTTGCAATCATTATGATCGTATTGGTGTGTCAAAACACTATCGATCATAGAATCCATCAACGACTTCGAAACCTCGGGAACATGCATGTTGAATTTGGTCGTCCCGCCGACATTGTTTCGGAGATATTGGTAGAGCCTCGCAGAACTGTTTTCTGAAAGGCAGTCTAGGGTCGTCCTGATTCCCCTCGCATACCGAACCAGCCCATGGATGAAGTAAACCGGCGGCATTTCTCTGGAAATTAATTTATACTCGTCAATTACCTGTAAGCCGGTTTGCACCATGCATTGAGCTAGTTGAAAAACGTCGCGGGCCACGGGCGACTGAGATTGCATTCCATTGA
The DNA here is from genome assembly GCF_979253085.1 of Dyadobacter sp. AC419. Taxonomy (NCBI): domain Bacteria; kingdom Pseudomonadati; phylum Bacteroidota; class Cytophagia; order Cytophagales; family Spirosomataceae; genus Dyadobacter; species Dyadobacter sp. AC419. The sequence goes on from NZ_CEEDCD010000027.1 coordinate 90,697, forward strand.
TCTTCCGCATGATCTGGATGCTGGTCTGCTGCAAACTATGGATCTGCTTGCCGCAGGTTTCATAATACCAGAGCAAATTTTCACCGAAAACACCGGTCGTCGGCGGAATGTAATCGTAATCCGGCACAAAAAGCTGTCCTTCAAAACGCACCCTAAAAACCGGAATACTGAATGCATCGGCGAGGGTCTCGTACACCGGCAATAGTTCCAACATGGGTTTTAGAGCCATAAATGGTCTACGCAGCGGCACTTCATCGGTGTCGTAATCGCCATTTTCCACCTGGCCAGAAAGTGAGATTCTTAACACAACATAAAATAATCCGCCGCCACCCAAACGGTTTTTATAATCTAGCAGCGAAAGGCTGGCAGCTTCTGTGTCTTCATTCGCTTCCCACTCCACCCTGATCCCGCCAGGTGTGATCGCGCGGCAACCTAGGAGGCTGATGGTGTCGCCCATGACGCTTATTTGCAACCCCGCTCCCGAACCGTTTTCACTTGCCAACAGACCATAGTTATGCCCATTGAGATGAAGGGCGCTGCTGTCACGAATCGCATCCCTAACGGCATAGTCGCTTGCCGTAAGGTGCTGCTGGGTGATTTTCATTCCATCGCGCCAGTTTACAAATTGATATTTTATACCTGGAAGTTTCATATTTATCTCTTTAGACTGGCTGCATAGATCATTTCATTAGGCCCTACCTTGTTTTCAATAAGCGATTTATCGGTGTTAAGGTAAATTTTCTTCTTGCCGTGCGTATACTTAAACATGACCCATTCAAGAGGTCGATGATCATCGGTCATGAACTGGATTGGCTTTTTGCGGTATTCGCGGTGCTTGTTGTGAAAGGAAATAAAATAGTGAAAAAGGTCTCCTAATGATACATTCGAAGGATATTCCACCTCATATCCTTCAAAAGGTCCCTGCGCAGAGCCCGGCACAGGCGTGAAATTCATGCTTACCTTGATCGTGTCCACCGGTAATAATCTGGGAACCGGCTCATGCACCGGATATATCCAGGATTTATATTTTTTAGAAGGGATCAACATCCAATAATCGTACGCCTTAAGCGCCAGCGCCGGAAGCGCAAAAACGAATGTTGCCTGCATTAACAATGTTGTTTTCTCTTCCGCAATAGTCAATTGATAGATTAGTAAGCTGCCGGAAATCCCAAAACACAATAGCGTCAGGTTTAGAAAAAAAACATCATACAGATTTGTTCTCTTCCACCAATCCAGCGTCAGCGGTGCCAGGATGAGATAAAGTAATCCCAGCAAAAATGCACCGCAAGATAAAATGGCAAACCGACCGGTAAATGCTTCCACGCGCGTGCTTGCAAATGCAACGACTGAAAAAAGCAGCATGGTCCAAAAAATCCAGATCACGAGACGTACAATTCCTTTTGGCTTTTTACCAACATAAAACAAAAGGCATATTGTAACAAGGCCTGCGCCGAACGCGGTTAAAGCAGGTAAGATGGAAGATAATGTGAGATGCATAACAGTTTGTTCATTAGCCTAATATGGTGGAATAGCTCAATATACACAGTTCATTTTTTTTGCCTATTACAAATGCAGGCTTACCCGGAACAAGCACGATTTGCCATGAAATCTCAACCGGCAGCAACATATCACAAAGAAATTTAAGCAGCCTGTAATTCTTTCCTTCCGGCTCGTGATGTCTGAAATGCGGCATTTCGGTGTAGTTTAAAGGCCCGATTTCCAGAAGGATGTTTTCTGTGTCTGCGAAACCTTCAAACGGTGCCCAGCTCATACCCAGGATACTTTTTCCAAGCGGCATCAATGCGGGAGGTTCTTCTTTTTCCTGCTTTTCCGCTTGCCTGATACGCACAGGAACTTGCAGGATTTTTTCAATTTCAGCTGCAACTTGACCCAAGTCGCCTGCGATATGGCCTAACCGAAATCCCAGATCCAGTAATGCTGACTTCTGATATACATCCAATTCGAGATCTAGATTTGGCCAGAGCAATTCGAAAATCTGATCGTCAAAAGCGAAGTCCGCATTTGCGGCCAATTGATTTTCAAACCTTTCAAATTCGACGCGAACCCTTCCAGCCTCCACATCAAATGGGAACAAAAAATGTTGCGCCTGACCGAAACCCGTTGCCTGCGTCTCTGCATCTTCCAGCATAACCTGCTCGGATCTTTCGCGGCCGGCACTTGGCTGGTAAAACAACCCCGATGGAATCATATCCACCATGCCCTCTTTCGCGGCGATAATCCGGATTGCTTTTTTAGTTTCTTCGACGGTTTCAAATTCATCTTCCAGCACGCTCACTTCCCTGGAATAAGATCGCTTGAACGCCTCACGAGGCACAATAAACGTCCGATCAGGATCTGAAAAGCCAGCATCGATAAGTTCTCTTGTAACCACCTCAGACCGAAGGTCGACAGGCATTTGCCTCAGCATTTCTGAAAAACTAACACTGTCCATTATACCTTCCAGTTATATCCTTTTACTGAAACAAAGAGTGGAATAACGCCCGTTGAACGTTGCGTCAAAATATTCTTAACGAGGCTGGCCTGCCTTATCCAATAATCTTCTGCCAGATTACGTCCTGCATCCGGCGTGATCATTACTTCAATGATTTTGCGTACGCCTTCTTTCAATGGCTCTCCCATGTCAAGCTTTTTACGGACCTGTACTTCGCTTGCAAATAATCCTGGAAGGTTTCGCGTAATGGTTCGGAAATCTTCGATCGTCACCGCTTTTCCCCGCGTCAGCATAGCTTCGCGGAACGCATTTCGCATGGCCGTCTCGTCCAGCGCATTTTCACCGCCTATACTAGGCAACACGAGGTAAACATTTTCAAATTTGTGACTATTGGCAGGCTCCGCGTTTAAATTCGTCAGCGCCGGCAAACCATTTCCGGCACTCCCACGCGAGGTCCAGAAATAAATATCCAGAATGTTACCAGCGGACCTGGTATTGGCTGTCAGATAAATCTGAGGCAACTCGTATTCAAAGGACGCCAAATGCTCGTTCATCTTCAGAATGCTGCGGTTGATCTGTTCCAGATGGCCGGAGAGGATCGAATTATCAAGCGCATCAAATGCCGCAAGATCATCCCGCATTTTTGCGGATAAATCCGACAGCGTTTCAAAAGCATCCCGTTTATCAAAACGGGCCACATTGCGGCGACGAAGCGTATATGTATTGTTCGCTTGGCCGTTGCTACTTGCGGATTTCAGCTCTTCGCCATCACCGTTCAGTACCTGATCGATCCCCAGGAACCCGTTTTCATCTTTCAGCGCATACACATTGAACAGTGCTTGCAATCTTCCGCGCTGGTGCACCCGTTTTCGGTTTATTACAGGGATGCAGTTTGTCAGTACGAGCATGTTATCGAGTGCATCCTGCGAAATGGAAGCCGGACAAACCAATTTGAACCAAACCAATTGCTCCGAAAACAACCCTTTGGCCTGGTCGTCCAACAATGCTTCCCATTCAGCGGGATAATTTCTTACAATGGATTTGAGACCGGATGGCAAGGGATCCAGCGTGATAAAATGTTGCCGGTAGTAGGCATGAACATTCTGCGCTTCGTTTTGATATGTTCCCAATTTTGACTGATTGGCAACTATTCCGGTTTGAAAAGCAAGCGGTACTATCGTTTTTGTCTGACCATCCTGATGAAAAAAAACTATTGATGACACATAAGGAATGTTTTTGATTTGGTCCCCCATAGATGGCCAGTTAAAAAACAACCGCAGCGTTTCGGGTGCAGCGTCTTTTGGAAGTTCAACGCCCAGCCAGCACGTATTTGCTGTTATTTGCTTTCCGGCCTGTAATTGGACTATCCTTTGTCGGGAGCATTCCCCTGTGATCAGGTCAATATGGCTCCCTGATGCCATTATCCTGACATTTGCACCTTCCAGTGTGTAGTTTTCCGCAGGACAAAATGTGGTTCCCTCACTTCCCGAACTACTAAACTGGTCTGTCATAGCGATGCTTCTTTTAGTGCCATCGTCGCCGAGCTTGATCACAGTGTGTGCAGGCACAATCCCAGTCACCACTTCCGGTAAAACCGTCTCGACCATTCTCTTGACGATCCGGCCGCGCGAAGCCTCCATTTCCTGCCAAATCTTCTCCATCTCCACCGAGAAGGCTCCGAAAAGCAAATCCACAAGCGGATCGAACGCACCGTTTTTCAGGTCGGCTTCATCCATTCCCCACTGCTTCGCAGCCTCAGACTGCAGGCGAAGTTTGATAGATTGTCTGGTTTGGATAAGTGACATATTGTTCTAATTTTTAACGGCTAACCCTTTCACACTACTGTGATCGGCCCAAAGAACATTAGAAATTTTTCTTCAAAATTTTCATCAGTGCTGATGATCGTTCCCCGGATTTTGATATTAATGCGGTTGCGGATCCGGGTCACCTTATCCTCCCTGTTTTTCTCCTGGATTTCATCTTTCTCCACATCCACATTGTATATCCGGAGCCTCGTTTCGTATTGATGGACCGATCTCCGAATATCTTCCTTCACATCGTCGAGCCAATGGTTCAGGTTATCGGTTTGTTCAAAATCCTTTTCCCACAGCAGGCATTGAAATTGATCATCGTAACGCCACTCTCCACGTTTTGTGACCAGAACAAGGTAAATGTAACTCCTGATCGATTCGCGCAGATTACTCTTCTGCGAGCGTTCATTGCGCATTAAAGCGCCAAAATCAACCGGTAGTGAGTAAAAAGTTTGCATCGGCTAGTTTATATTGACCATCTTCGCCTTCAGAATGCCTGTCCTTCGCCTTGCAGGGCAAGTTGACCCCCTTTCACCGACGTTTGCGATTTCCCTTCCACATTTACTTCGTTGCCTTCAATTTGCACCTGGTTACCCTCAGCACTTCCAGTTCTGGTCAGCCTTCATTCGGATTGTTTTGGCTTTCATTTCGATCTCCTCTGCTTCCAGCGTGATCTTCCCCTTGCTTTTTACAGACACATGTGGGTTGCCGTTCATCGAAAGCACCAGCTCATTTTTGTTGTCCTTATTATAAATCCTGATTTCTTCTTTTCCGCTGGTGTCGTCAATGATAATGTGATTTCCTCCCCGGGTAATAATACCCTTATAATTGTTCTGGGGCTCAAAAAGCTTGTCTCCGGGCTTCACATTTCCATGATACATGGAACCGCGGACAAAGGGCAGATCCGGATTTCCAAATTCAAAATCAACAAAAACAACTTCATCTTTTTCCGGCGTGAAATAAATCCCGTTCTTATCACCACTCATCAGCGAAGCCACCCGGATCCACGGCGTTGTCTCGCCTTCTTTCTGCCAGTAAAACTGCACTTTCACGCGGCCCATCTTTTCAGGGTCGTCTGTATCCACAACCTTCGCAGGCTGCGACTCGGCCTTGGGGTATAACAAGCGGTAGTCGACCGGCGGATAGGAAGCGTCTTGGGGCACTCCTTCAAATGAATTGCTGTAATAGCCACGGGAATCAACATAGTGCCTGACATTGGTAACCACAAAGGATCCGTAAAAGTCAGTCCTTTTCAAAATTCCGTTCTCTTCAACATCGTCTATTATCTTTGTCTTACCTCCTAAGGATATACCAAGCTCCGTGCTCAAACCTCGCAAAGTCGCCAAGTGGTTAGATGCCTCATTCTTCCGCAGCCTTACCGACATTTTTAGCGAATCCAGTGTTTCATTTCCATGAAAGGATAAATCTGTATTTTCGTTCGCAAAAGTATGTTTGGATAGATTGTATAGAACTTTCGCATCTTCTCCCAATCCCTCTATTTGTTCAGCATCTGATTTCGCCCGGAAAGATTTTCTATCTTTTGAAAGGTAATGGAAATACCGGCCTTCATGGGTTAGAGGCACCAATTGGGCTTTGAAATCGATTTGCTTTAAATTACTACCATATTCAAGAACCACTTCTTCTTTAAGCATTTCGACCTTTTTTCCCGAAAATAAACTTTTCTCCATCATAGTAGCACCATTCACCGAAGGATTCGGCGAGACGATAAATAAAATTGTACGTATCTTCTTGGTATTGGGAAATGTAGGATATTTTTTTTTCGTGGGCTGGTTTTAATTGATAATTCCCTCCAAAGGCGATAAGAGGCTGAATCAAATGCTTCAAAATTGAACTTTAAGTCTTGGTTTTCAAAAGACTTTGTATTTGTACCGGTATTCAGAAGAATGGTCGGGCTCATTGCGGAAAGTACAACTGTATTATTTACTGCGTCCTTCTTATTCAACTGTATTGCCGTGACGATTCCGATGAAGGTCTTTTCAGATTTGGGAGTAAACTCTCCTCTTGCCGTAACAGGTCCTCTCCTTATTCTGAATGAAATTTTCTGGCTTACCCACTTTTCGCAAACCTCTTTTAATGTAACCGTAGTTGTTGCTGTATGTTTGCCAAAAAGCTGTTCAACATAATCCAATCTAAGTGATATTATTAAATTGTGATGATTATCGAAAGGTTGATCGAGCGTTAGATCAATAAATTCATCAATGCTCATATTCCCAATTGTCATTTTAACTTTTGAAGTCTCAATGCTATTCTCCTTAGTAGCCATTTTTGTGTTTTGAAACGTTAAATTCAATTCAACTACTAGAAACGTTTTATGTACCTATTAAAAAGACGTTTTTGCTCAATGGTTCGGAGAACTATTTCCGAAGATTGCAGATTTGCCCCAAAAAATCCTTTGTAAAGTCGTTCATTGCATTTTAGGATCTCTTCATATTCTCCGGAAGGAACTCTGGATTCTATAATTCCAAAATTGGGTTCGTCTTCGGTATTGGTTTCTAGCTTTATACGCTCTGGATTAATGGCGTTCTTCGCTGCAGGTGCTACTCTTTTGACACCCATATGGGATCTTGTTTATCCAACCGAAAACCGGTCTTTGATATTTCCGAGTAGTGCTTTATACTCCCATGATAAAGTGTGACTATTGCGGAGGAAGAGTTGTTTTCACTTGCCAAGCCTTCCTCGAGTTGGATGAAATATTTGATCCGGTGTCTAAGGGCGATATTACCTCCGTTGATTAATGATGATACAGTACTAATTAAATTCTTTCCTCCCTTATCGATCACTCTATTCAACTTTTTATCTTTCCAAAACCATCCGGCTGACCAAAACATGAGCTTTCCATCTTCCAGAAGCTCGGGATTTGAAAGCACATTATATTCTCTCATTCCAGATTTCCTTCTCAGAAATCTGTTGAATCTCGTGTAGTTGTCCCTACCGGTAAGCTGTAAAAGACCTCGACCCAGAAATCTCCAACCATCGTCTTCTTCTGTATTTCCAAGTCCAGGTTTGTAGGCATAAAATATATTCATCTGATCCCTATGTGACAGGGTGTCAAATATTTCAAATTCGCGTTGATCGTCAAGACATGGAAATCCTTTGTCCGACTTAATAAGTCCTGCATATCCTCCCTTTAAATCGAATTTCATTTTACCATAGCACATAACCTGGCGTTTGCCAGTGCTGTCCGGTGCAGATAACTCCCTTAGTCTTTTGGCGGTATACCGACTACCACTTGCTTCGCGCGTAAACCTAAAGTTGCCTGACTCTAGGGCAATTTGAGATATAAATACATTTCTTCGAGTGGAAGTAAGATTAATTTCGAATTGCTCCATTACATCATTAAGTCCATCACATACATCTAGCGCCGTTTTTGAGTCAACAGCCAAAATGGATGTCAGTTCGTGTGCAGCTATGTTGTATCTTATGTTTGGGCCTGTTGTCAACATGATCTTATCAAAAGGTAATGATAATGAAACTGAAATTGAATTACTTTTTTACCTTTTGGAGACTTGCCCTGATACTGTCCGACTCAATTTGTAGTCTGAGCAATTCGGTTTTCGCTTTATTGATCTCTTTGCTGCGTTGAATTCGCAGCCTATGCTGTTCGGAAGATCCCTCCAAAACCGAGCTTGCAGTTTCATGAAGTGTTATTGTATCCTGAGCGAGTCCAATAAAGATATTTGCAACAGGAACAAGCTCTGTCAAACCTTTTTTTTCAATTTCTCGAATGATCGATTTTTTCAGGATTTCCAGAATTTGTTGTGGTCTGCCGCTTGTGAGGATGTCATAATGCTGATAAATTGTAAACAATGTCTTGACAGTAATTTGATACAATGATAGCGCTGCTTTCACCTCAAATGCGTTTAGGATTATGTTTAGTGGAACAAGCACAGCTTGAAGCGTTACAGCAAAATTTCCCCAAAATTGAGCCGCAGAAATATTTGAATTCAGTTCCTTCTCTATTTCCTCCATTGATTTGAGGCCGTCCGCTATGATGAGTTGTTGCGTAATTAACTTGTCGTATTTAGCCTTAATTTCCAGAGCAGTCATGAGTCTTAGTTAAATAGCTATGTTATATGCGCAGGTCTGATTCGCAAATTTGATTATCAGACCTACCACGTGTCAAATATTTAAATCCTACTACCACTTCTTCTCAAAAGCCACCCCATCCACAGTCAGCTTCTTACAGGAAATCGTGATGTTCTCTGTCATTGTTCCCGACGAACCTGCGTCCATGGATTCGCTGTACCCTACTACGGCGCCTTCCTCGAATTCGATTGTTTTGAAATCTTTGTTGATATCCGCAGGATCCTTGAAAATCACTTTGCCCTTGCTTCTTTTTGTAGGATGGATTGCCAATTTCCAGAATTCTGACTCTTTAATCCCCTCCACTACCAGGGAAACATTGCCTGCGAACACTTCTGAGGTTGTTTTTCCGGTCACATAATCTGCACTCTGGGATACCGAATAAGAACAATGATGGAGTTTACGGGAAGTGCCACCGTCGATAGATACTGTTGCTTCAAAAGCCATGTCTAGTTAATTGTTAAAAGTTGAAAAATGAATTGTGTTAAATCTTTATTTGATTTCGGTAGTCCAGTCTTCGCTACCGTCCATGCCTGACAAGCTTACCAAAAAGCTTCTTGCAGAGAAATGCGGAGTGATTGAAATATCGAGCAAGATGTTCTTGATATCGTTCGGATCGCGTTTAATGCCTTTGACCGTATAATCTTTAATCAGCTTTTTCGAGCCTGTAATGCTGTTCAAAAATTTCGAGATCTGGATCTGCAAATTATCATCCGTATCATAAGTCCAGTTCTGAAACGCATAACGGTCCAGAAAATCGACCAGCACTTTGTTGATCCAGTCAAAAACACGCACTACGGAGTAAGTTTGCAGACCTACATTGTCGCCATTAAACATGGTCCTGTCTGAAAACGCCTGCACTTTTCCATAGGCAGACAGCATTGGGATCAGGCCCAGGCGGTTCATATCGCCCGCCTGATTGCGGTCGATGTTGAAACGGGTGCCGTCTGCTCCCATTAACATGCCGTAAGTGGCACCGGCAACCGGCTGCGACATGAGTACGGAATGCATCCGGCCCGCCAGCGCGGTTGACGGTGGAATGTATAATGCTTCTTCCTCACCTTGCTCTGTATACGCTTTGCGTCCCACCAGCCAGTTGCAAGCCATTAGCAGGTTTGCTTTGTGGTTACTTGCATCTGCCAATTTGTTTTTTTCAAATGCTGAAATGGCCGTTTTGGCATCGGTAAAATCCTCGTAGTCGGTGATCATCATTACTTTATGCTTGCTGGCAACACGGGCATAACTGTCGATCACAGTATTTTTGCCCATATATCCCGGGATTACCATCAGCGAATAATTATCGCTCAAATCGTAAACCTGGTAATTGTTGTGCAGCTCTTCGTCGATCGTATCGAGCACTTCACGGTCTTTGATATCGGCTGTTTGATCCAGTGACGCATTTACAATGGTAAGTTTTGGAATGGCACGCTGCTCGGTATTCAGCATGAATGTTGCCAAGCCTTGATAGGAGACTTCGAGCTCCTTGGTTTGTTCGAGGATCTTTGCCTGATTTTGTTTTAACAAGTTCTCGTTACGCTCCTGTCCGGCTCGCGCTTTGGACTGCATCTGATCCACACTAGCGCTTTCATTGATCAGATCGGCCCAAAGTTCCAATCGGCTAAGCAACTGACGGCGTTCATCCAATGTTTCATCATCCGATAAATAATTGGCCTTTGCACCTGCTTTTTGCGGGTTCATGTCCCGGACACCTTCGACAGAGGTTTCAATAAATTTGAAGCCGCCTAGTGATTTCAGCAACTCAATGCTGTCCTGAAAAGTTAGCGGTGCAGCCGCGACTGCCGTGGTTTCGGTGGGATCACGGTATACCGCTTCCTCCCCAACTTTCTGGGTTTCTTCTTGTAGTTTAGTCATGATTGATAGCCTTAGCCTGACGGGCTGCTTTGGGTTTAAATACTTTCTTTCAGTTCTTGGATCATCGATTGCAGCGCATTGAGATAGGCGATGCGCGTTTCTGGATCGGCCAATGCTTTCTGAAGCTGACGGTTGTTTTTAAGATTTTTATAAAAACGGTCGTAATTATATTCCTTTTCTGAAACCTGCTTTTAGAAAGTTGCTTTGTTCTAACATCCCCTCCGGAGAAAAATCTTTCATCTGCGTGAAAGAGATTGTTTCTGAAACCGACGCGCCGTTTTCGTCTTCAAATTCCGCGTCCACTTCGGGCTTGAAATGCTCGAAAACAGACTCCATGGTTTCCAAACCGGTTACCTTTTCCTTTTGCGGACTGTTGTTGAAAGCTGAAACATAGAGCGTGCGGGAAGGCGGAAGCGCTTCGATTTTTTCATATCCTTTGTTAGCATCCGGATCTACATTGCCTCCCGGACGAATAAAGTCAAACTGACCTGCCATGATGTTTTAGTTAAATGGTTTTCAAAAATTTTATTAAAAAATTGTTGTAACGAGCATTCGTATACGCAACTGTTGTCAGGCAACATCCCAGACGAAAGCATTATCTCCGTCGAGCCGGAGCGTTACGTTACCATCTTTTCCTATCTGCCCGGAAATGATCATTTGTGACAACGGCTGTCTGAGCCGGTTGCTGATAACCGCCCGGATAGGGCGTGCGCCGAACTGTGGGTTGTATCCTTCGAGAGCCAATGCTTTTTCAGCACTTTCCTCAATGGATAAGCAGATGCCCAGCTTATCCAGGCTTTTGCGGAGTGGCCGCAGCTGGAAATTGAAAATCCGTTGAATTGTTTCTTCCGTAATCGGGCGAAATGGCGTCAGTCCGGTCAGGCGTCCTAAAAACTCAGGGCGGAAATAGCCTTCCATATTGGTGATCAGGTCAGATTGCGTTGGTATCCTCCCCTCATTGAACTCCTTCACAATAAACTGCGAGCCGATATTGGAAGTGAAAAGCAAAATCGCATTGGTAAAATCACCTTCACGGTCCAGTGTGTCGTGCAATCTTCCCTCATCCAGTATTTGGAGAAATATATCATAAACCTTTGGATGCGCTTTTTCAACCTCGTCAAAAAGCACGACTGCGAAAGGTTGTTGCCTGATTCTTGTGACCAGCAGACCGCCTTCTTCGTAACCAACATATCCCGGAGGCGATCCTTTCAGTAACGAAACGGTGTGTTCTTCGGCATATTCGGACATATCGAACCGAATCAGGGCTTTTTCATCATTGAAAAGCAGCTCAGAGACGGCTTTCGCTAATTCGGTTTTGCCGGTTCCGGTAGGGCCAAGCAGAAAAAATGAAGCAGGTTTACCAGTTTCTCCCACACCAGAGCGATTTTGCCGGATCGCATTTGAAATAATTTCAATGGCTGTATCCTGGCCTACCACCCTTTTTCGTAAATGGTTTTCGAGCTGTAAGAGTTTATCTTGCTCATTGGCCTGGATCTTTCCCAACGGAATGCCCGTTTTGTAGGCAACAACGGCCGCAATGTCTGTTTTGTCAACAAGCTCCTTTTTTTGTTGCCCCTGGAATGTAATTTTTTTCAACAAACCTGAAAGCATTTCGCTTGCCAATGCAGGATTATCAATACTCTTGATATCATTCAATTCCTCAATCTGACCCAGGAGAACCGGACTGATTCGGTCGTGGAGCTGTTGTTCAAACCATCGTAAATCTTCCATTTGAACATCCATCGCATTGTTGTCAGCATTGGTAATCAGTGCCTGAAACTCCTTTTTGAGCAAATCAATTTCAACCTGCGTTGTCTCGGACATGAGTTTTCTTGCCGCCAATGTGCGGTCTATCAGATCAAGGGCTGCATCGGGCAGGCGACGATCTTTAATGTATCTTCTGGACAACGTAACCGCTTCTTTTACAGCGTCGTGATCCAAAAATAATCCGTGATGTTTTTCGAAATGCGGGACCACTTTTTCAATCATTCTCCACGCACGGACGTCATCCGGCTCTTCCACTTTTACGATTTCAAAACGCCGGCTAAATGCTTCGTCGCGCTCCATGTATTTTCTGTATTCGTCGAGCGTAGTGGCGCCAATTACGGTCAATTCACCTCTGGCGAGCTCGGGTTTTAATAGATTTGCTAATCCGCTCACTCCGCCTTGCGGATCCAGCAGGACATGGATTTCATCGATAAAAAGCAGCGCCCTGGGAAATTGTTTGATCTCGGCTATAATGTTTTTCAGCCGGTCCTCCACTTCGCCTTTGTATGACGCCCCGGCTATTAATGCGCCCATATCCAGCTGAAAAAGAGCTGCATTCTGTAAATGTCCCGGAATATTGCCACTGACAATCTGGTGCGTAAGCCCTTCAACCAAGGCTGTTTTTCCAACGCCGGGCTCACCCACAATGATTACATTGGGTTTGGTCCTTCGCCCTAATGTCTCCACCATCATCCGGGTTTCCCTTTCCCTGCCGACGATCGGATCCAGCTTTCCTGCCTTGGCTAATGCAATTTTATCTATACAAAAACGGGCAATGGCTTTAGCTGCGCCGGCATTGGTGCCAGTTACCGGTTGAGACGTGGCAATGTTTACACCGTTTTCACTCGTTTCTTCCTGGCTAGACTGTTCCAATGCCTTGTTCAATAAAAACAATTCATTGAACGGGAACGCCTTCAACTCATTCAGGCTGAATGCCACATCCGGTCTGCTGATGGCTATTAGCACCGCGAATGGTCTAATTTCGTGATCGCCGAGTTTCAGTCGCACCACATCGGCAACCTCCATGGTCTTCATCACTTTTTCATCGCCACCCGGTTCTTCAGTAACGCGCGCCGATTTTGGATATTTCTCAATGCGGTAACCTGCCCAATCGCGGATAAACTGAATGTCGGCATCCCAACTGGCCAGCAAGCCTCCCAGCCCCACATCATTATGCAGCAAGCCCACAACCAAATGTGCTGGTGAGAACGTAGCATGTCGGTTGTCGCGGGCTGTGGCCTGGGCCACTTGCAGGGCCCTGATCAGTTCGTCGGAGAGGTTGGTGGTGAGCATTGTTCCTGTCGTGTTTGGTAATAATCAACGATGCAATGTTAGGCAGGATCGGCGCCCTGCGAAATACGGCAAATGACGTATTTTTTAAAATAGGGGCATTTTGCTACTTGCAATGGTCATTTAAAGGCGCTTCGTAGACTTTTTTGACTATCACAGAACATTAACCAGTTGCATGTTATGAATCCCCAAGCCAGGAGAATTACGATTGGCCGCAAACCCGGGAACACGATCGTTCTTAACAGCCACGATGTAAGCGGCACACATGCAACACTTACATTGATAACACCTGTTACCAACACCTGGGAAATTCAGGATATGGGTTCGGCCAATGGCACTTTTGTGGACGGCACGCGCATTTACCGGAAAGAAGTAAGTCCGTCCAGCCAAATTAAGCTCGGACAAACGCCACTATCCTGGGAGATAATTCTTGGAGAAAAGTCGCCTCGCGCTATTGAGCCTGTCAGGCCGACTCCCCTACCGATAGAAGAAGAACCAGCAATGGATGAATTGTTAAGGGAAATTGCATCGAACCTAAAAAGAGTAAATGATGAATATCGCGAAAAGAAAGCGCGTATTGCGGAGATCCAGGCGCAGGAATCTGTCAATTCCCGGGTACAGGGCCTCGGTTTTCCAATGGGTGCGCTTATAGGCTCCATGGCGCAGGCTTTACCGGGTGACTTTAAAGTCCTGGGTTATGCGGGTGGTGTTATTTCTCTGGGTTTCGCAATCGGGGCATTGATGAGCTCTAAAAAATTGAGTAAAGAAAGAAAGGCCTTCAGTGGGCTGGAAGATTGGTTTAAAATACATTATGTATGCCCGCATTGCCACACTTTTATCCAGCAGCCATTTGAACTTCTTGAAAAAACAAAAAATTGTCGCGCCTGCAAAAAACCGTTGATCCCCTAAAACTTAATTACTGATCGGAGAAATTATGAACAATCTTGATTTTGAAAAAACACAGGTTTGGGTAAAAAACCTAGTGAATGCGTCCCAGGAACCACGGGCGGAACAAGCGGAAATCAAACCGCTTATTCCGCTCAATCCATTGCCCAAAAAGCCGGAAATGAAGAAACTAAGCCAAGAAGAAAAAATGATACTTGCTGCGGGCGGGGCGTTGGCAATAGGACTGGGGGCAATCGTTATCTGTAAGTCTATCAGATGAAAGTTTGCCGGAAAAAGCCGCTGCTCCTGCCAAAGACCTCACAGCCCCTAAGCTGGATTTTGGAATCGTAGAAGAAGCTGAAAAGCCAGGCCCGCCTTCCATCATGCCGCTTGCACCGCCTTCTCCGGCTCCCGCGCATGCTGCACCAAAAAAGCACGAACCGGCAGCATCCGCAGCACTCCATCCGGCAGAAAAAAGCGACCCGCATCCGTTAGCTGAAATTCCGGACCATCCGGAAGTTGCAACAACTGTGACAGACGACCTGACGTTCATTGCGGCGTTCAATAAGGCAAGGGAGGAAGTTGGCCCAGCAGGATTATTTGCTTGGAAAAATACATATTACAGCACATTTACAGATAAAGAATGGGATGGCATTTCAGACAAAAAACAGGAGCGCTGGCTTAACGCGGCACAACCCATTATCGAGCCTGCGGAAGAAATACCGGTTTATGAAAATCAAAATACAGACACGTTTCAAAGTGTCATTGTGGCGGAGCGGGGGAGCATCACCTGGATGGGGATTGATAAAAACGGAGACGGGCAAACTGAAATCCTCATGGCCCGCATTCAGGGCCAGGCACCCATGGTGATGATGGATACGGATGGTGATGGCATTTTGGATACGCGTTACGATTACGAGGCGGGTAGCGGCAAAACCTTTGCTTCTGAAATTCAGCCGTTTGCGATGAGTACTGCGGATGTGGAAGATCTCGAAGAAATAGCCATCGAACCTGATATGGGGTTTTACAACAACTCGGAATCCCGTGAAGTCGCAACTCCTGTCCCTGTCTCCATCCAGGAGGAGAATGGCCGCTATCTTGTGAGTGTGGATAGCAACATGGATAACACCATAGATGCCCTTACATTTCTTTCCGACGAACATGGGCCGCTGGTGGGTCTTGATCAAGATAATGATGGACAAATAGAGTTGGGTTTTGTTTACCATTCGGACAATAAAATGATGACTACCATGGAAATGGAGCCATTGGAAGAAATGAACGTGCAGGATTTGGAAAATGCTGATTTTTTTCCTGATACTATCATGGAGTTTACTTATGGCACTGACCCGGATGATGCTGATTCCTCAGAGAAAGATCAGCAGGATGAATATAGCGGCCTGAATTTGGAAGAGCCGGAAGCGGATGATTACAATGCCTACTCCTGACTTTCATAACATTCCCCTTTTAAACGCTTACACTATGGAAATCACCTGCCGAAAATGTCATTCCAAACTTACTATATCCAATGCTGCGACTACGCCCATCTATAAATGTACGAGTTGCGGCTATCCGAATCCTGTTGTGCCGGGCGGTGGTCAGGCTCCTTCCGCATCGCAAGCTGGTCAAGCGAAAGCTTTTCAACCCTTTGCACCCGAGCGGCCTGCCGCGGCGCCAGCCGGTGGTAAAGAACTGGGATGGCTGGTTGTACACGATGAAAACGCTGAACAGCAGACTTACCCGCTGCGTGTAGGCAAACAGGTTATTGGGAGAAAGAGCGTTAGCCGTCCCTGTGACATTATGATTGAAACTGGCGACACTTTTATGGGAAGAAACCACTGCATACTCGAAGTGAAGCCAAGCCGCAGCGGCGGCTACGATTTTTTTATTTCGGATGTAAAACTTACCAGCGGAACAGCTGAGCAGATGAGCACCAACGGCACTTTTGTAAATGCCATCCCAACACCGCTTAAACCCAAGGATATGGTTTATCTCAATGACGGGGACACGATTCAAATGGGCAAAACGAAAGTAGTGATCAAAACGCTTATCACATCCACCAGTGCCCAGGATGCTTCCCGCATTGTACAGGAAACCGAATATGCCCCCACAGTGATCATTAAGTAAAAACATTTATGAAAATAGCAATCCATATCCCCGCAGGCTTCACAGAAAAAGGAGAACGATCCAACAATGAGGACTGCATACACCCATTCCCGGGAACGGCCACGGCCGATGATTCACTCTTCCTGGTTTGTGATGGCGTTGGAGGCGAAAATAAAGGAGAGCTGGCAAGTTCATTGGCTTGCTACACGCTCAGCAGATATTTCACTTCTTGTCCCGGACAGCCTATTAACGGGGAATACATCGCAGATGCATTAACGCAAACCCGGCTGGCGTTTGAAGATTTGGGAAATGAAAATCCTGAAACCACAGGAATGGCTTCAACAATGACCATGCTTTACCTGGACGAAAAGGGCGCAGCGCTTGCGCATTTGGGGGATAGCCGGATTTATCATGTAAGAAATGGCAAGATCATTTATCGTACAAAGGACCACAAATGGGTTAATGAATTGGTTGCGTCGGGTGTGCTTACCGAAGAGCAAGCCAGGGAACATCCCAAAAAAAACATGATCACAAAAGTGATTGGCGCTGCCCGACATGATCCGCCGGAAATTAAATTCATCGGGGACGTGCAGGCTGGCGATTACTTTTTCCTTTGCACAGATGGGGTTTTGGAACAAGTTTACGATGAATTGCTTGAATATCATTTGCGGGTCAACAGCGACAATCAGGATGCTGTTTCGACCATCATGGGAAGGATAAAAGCAGAATGTATGGGAAGAACAAACGATAATTTCTCTGCTTATCTGGTTCGGGTGAAATCGGTAAACAATGCACAAAATGACAGCATCTGAATATTCTGCGCGTTTCGATTATGATCCTGACAATGATCTGCTGGGGGAAGGCGGTTTCGGAAAGATCTTTAAGGCCTGGGACAATGTTCGCAATGAATTTATTGCATTAAAAATGTCTGGTATTCAGCCGGGTATGGAGGAATTTAGTTTGCTTAGAGAATATGAGCGGGTGAAGCATCTCGAACATCCTAACATTGCCCGTTATATGGATTGTCAGCGAATTAAATTACCGGGATTGGGTACACACGATATTGCACTGATGAAGCATTATGAGTTCGGAAATCTAAGCCAACTTTTGAATAAACACACCTTAACCACTTCTCAAAAGCACAAACTGATTGAAGGCTTGCTTGATGGCATTGCTTATTTGCATAAGCTGAAACCATTGATCATTCACAGTGATCTGAAACCTTCGAACATTCTCGTGGTAGAAAGACGCGGTTTTTTTATTCCCTTAATCACTGATTTTGGCATAAGCAGACAAGCGAAAGCGGAGGATAAATCTTACGTAACTAACCTGACAGGGGCAGGCACCTATGCTTATGCAGCTCCGGAACAGTGGGAAGCGCTGGAATTACGCCCGAATGCTGATTTATGGAGCTTTGCCATTCTGCTGATCTATATTTGGTTCAACGGCAAGAAACTGCCATTTAGATCGGATGATATCAGTATCGCTACGGAATCGGGACGCATTGAATATATGAAGCGGGTAATTGCACTTGATTTTATCCCGGATCTGAAGGACTTGCCGGAAAATTACAGACGTATTGTAGACAAATGCATTGTGGTTAACCCGCAATCCAGGGCCCGGTCAACAGACGAGATTTATAGTTGGATGAGACCTTCAAAAGCAAATGACGTCGCCAACGAGGAGACCGTCTTGATTGCTCCTGAGAAGAAAAAGTCGTCCTCTTTCAATCCTATGGAAGAAAAAACGCAGGTTTTGAAAGCTGAGCCGGTAAAGCCAGCTCCTGCACCGGTTATTAAAGAAAAATTTCCTGAGGAACCTTTAACGGTCCAGCAGCCGAATTTGCGAAAACGCGTCATTATCGCAGGTTCTGTCTTTCTGGTCGCTACAATCACAGCATCTGCTATCTATTTTACCAAGGACACTTACCCCAAACCGGCCGGACCAGGGAAGGATACGGTTGCCCGGAAACCGGACATTTCACCTTTGAAACAGGTACCTGCAAAACCGGTTGCCATACTTGAAAAACCGGTAACCGAAAAGCCGAAGCTTAAAGGAATTCCTAAGACAGCAAAAAAGTCACTTGATGCCAATGCTGTCTATCATGTAGTGGAGCAGCCGCCTTCATTTCCAGGTGGCCAGGAGGCTATGAACCAATGGATTGCAGCCAACTTTAAGAATGCCGGAAACGGCCGAGCGGTCGTTCATCTCAGGAATCGTAAGGCTATCCTTTGTCGTTAATTCCGATGGAACGATTTATAATATACAAATCTTGAAGGGACTCGGATTGGGTTGTGACGAAGAAGCCGTGCGGCTTGTGAAGGCAATGCCCCACTGGACACCGGGCCGCACAGCAGGGCAAAAAGTTAGGGTGCGGCATATGCTGGGAATACCATTTGAATAACTATCTCAAACCGTGCGGCCTATTACTTTGGCCACTGCCTCACGACTGCTTTTAACCTGCAATTTTTGGTAGATATGTTCCAAGTGCTTCCGGATTGTTTTGTCGGATACGAAAAGCTTTTCGCTGATCTGCCGCACATGCAATCCCCTCACGATCCATTCAAGAATTTCACTTTCACGGAGTGTCAATTCCGCACTTTTGGAGACAGACTTAATATGAATGTCATTTGATCCGTGCCTGAGCAGGTCGAGGGCTTTGGAAGCCATCAATGGAGACATGGGCGCACCGCCTTCCAGGATTTCGGTGATCGCATTGATGATCTTGTACGGTTTTTCATCTTTGAGCAAATAGCCGGAAGCGCCTGCTTTTATGGCCTCAAACAACTTCACCTCATCATCGAACATGGTCAGGATAAGGATTTTTGCAGCGGGATATTTTTGTTTCAAGAGCCGGGTAGCTGAAATGCCATCCATTTCTGCCATTTCAATGTCCATCAGGAAGACTTCCGGCGTCGGGACCCTGTTCAATTGTTTAAAAAGATCCTTGCCATTGACAGCCCGGAGCACCATTTGAATGTCTTCACTAAGGGATAATTTTTCCCAGATATCCGCTGCGATAGTCGGATTATCTTCAACTAAACCAACACTGATCCGTGGCATAAGGCAATTGTTAAAATGTAAAAAATGGAATGCTTATCTTAAAGTGGAAATTCAACTAGAATATCGGTGCCGTCTGCCGATGAGCTGACGCTAAAACTTCCGTCCAGCTCCTCGGCTCTTCTTTTGATGTTGAGTAAACCGTAACCCAATGCAATTTTTTCAACATCAAATCCCTTACCGTCATCACTGATCAGTAAGGTCAGGCTTCGGTCATCGGTGGCCAGGCATATCGAAATATTACTCGAATCAGCGTATTTGATCGCATTATTTACCCCCTCCTGCATAATCCTGAATAGCGAAGATGCTAGCTGCGGTGCAAGTATCGCCGTACTCTCGCCATAAGCTGTGATTTTCATTTTGGGACAATCCATGTCACAGGAAATACGGGTTAACAAGCCGCGCATGCGTTCTGTAAGCTGTCCATAGGTGAGTTCTGCCTGATGAAGCACCCAAATTGTCTCTCTGAGTTGTTCCACAGTTTCGCATGTGAAATCACGTAACGCAGTGAGCTGGCATGCCACCTCCTTGTGACTATAGGCGAGCAGATCAAGGCGTGAAATGATATGTGTCAGCTGTGAACCTATGCCGTCGTGTAAGTCGCGGGCAATTTGCTCCCGCTGACGTTTGAGCTGAAAATGCATGGTCGTTTGTTTCCGGATCCTGCTGTTATCAGACCTGGAAAAATCACGAAAGCGCATTGTTACTTCCCTTCCTACGACGTCCGACTTGAAAGGGTCGAGAGAAGGACCTGCTGGTGTATGGAATAATCGAGTAGACATAGTTCATATTCTTGATAACATTACAAAAATGCAGTAACCCTACTACATATTCTACGGGGAAATCACGGTTTCGGCGGGTGATTTCTCCCAGTTATTACACCGTAAAACCACCTTTTCAGCAAAAAATACGTCAGTTGACGTATTGTCCACCGTTAGCCGGCGATCTAATTTTGATTCGTCAAACAGCCCGGCAACGCTGGGACTAACCGCTCACTTCCATGTCAAATTTTTACCAAAGGCTCGTTGCCATTGTAGTAATGGCAGTATTGTGTATTCCGGCGCAAGCGCAAAAAATACCCGGGAGAACAGACAGGATCCTAAAATTGGATAAGACTGCCATTGACAATGTAGTTGTGATGGAAGTCAATAAAACGGAAATCCGTTACAAGGACCCCAAGGTGACCAACAACCAGATTTACATTATTTCCAGAAAAGACATCTGGAGAATTGAATGGAACAATGGTGAGAAAGAGGAAATAAATCCCATTGTACTAACCCCGGCCGCCAAGCCACTCAAGCCCACGGACCTGCTCGTGAAGCGCAAGACCATCACGACAATGTTCTGGGAAAATGACGGTGCTTTCTGGGGGATAAATGCAACTGCCGGATCCAGTAATCCGGTAGAAGCACCCACTCTTGCTACAAACCGGCGCCTTGCTTACGGCGCTGGGTTAACACTCGGCTATCATAAAAAATCAGTAGGTATCCAGCTTGAAGCGCTATACACCCAAATAAAATTCGATGTGCAGATTCCCCCGGCTGTTGGCGATGGCGTGAATGCGATACAGGGCATGCAATCGCAAGTATTGCTTCCCTTGAACCTGGTGTTTTCTAAAAAATTCGGAAAGACTAGGCTTGGTGGAATGTTAGGAGGGTTTGGTGCATTCCAGGCAGGGGCCGGGAGCCTGAATGTGGATTACCCGGATGGGAAAAGTACCCACACCAGAAATTGCTCGTCCTGCTCAGGTAAAGCTTTCGGATATGGTGTTACCGGGGGAATTGGCGCAACATTGCTGGAAACGAGCTTTTATTCCTTTTACATCAATGCCAGATACTATCATAGTTTGAGCAATAATGAGGATTACAAAATTGGTGAGACTGGCGCCCATAATCACGCCATTATGATCAATGGCGGGGTTCTGTTTCATTTTTCCAAATAACCGGGCATGAGCACTTTTATACGTAAACCCTCCTTTACCATAGCAGCTGTAATTTGCTTTGTACTAAGCGCCGTACAGTTGCTTGCACAAGAGAAGTTTTATTTCAGAAACGGAAGCGCGTTTTCTCACCGGCTGGTGGAAGCCAATCATAAGGAGGTGAAATTCATCGAGTTAAAAGGCAGTAGCGCTGTTACACGGGGGATCGACAGGGAGAATGTTGTCGTTGCGTTTAATGCACAGGGGCTTTATCTGGTCATAAAAGATCTGAGCCCGGACCCCGAAATTTCCCGGAAATCCCTCGAAAGATTTTACAATTCGCCGGGACCAATCCGTGATGTAATGATCAAATCAACACCCGTTGATGCCATAGAAGGAACAATCAGAATGGAAAATGAGGCTGTTAATTATCTCACTCCTGACGGAAAAGCGGCATCGCTAAACATGAAAGAGCTCATTGCGATCATCTATCACAACGGCGAGCACAAATTACTCAGGGACATTGAAGAAGTGGAAAACTTGCTGACAGCAGCTTCTGTCAAAGTCCAAAAAATAGCAAAAGCAGCGTTGAAACCCGTTGTAACCACGGCCGGTAAACCGGTTGTGACCGCAGCCCCGAAGCTGACCAATGGTAAGCCAGAACTATCAGACAAAGAATATAAAGATTATCGCGAGAAGTCATTAGGTCAGGTCGCGCAGTTCAGTGACTATTTACAAACAATTGTAAATAAGGAATTTACAATGAATGAACGCGATCTGGCGATCAAGAATGCGTTGCAGCTTTTCGTGCCGGACACCCAGATAGAAGTCTCATCGAAGAATCGGAAAGGTGTCACCAAGCTTCCACTTGAAATGTATTTGAAACGCCTGAAAATGCTTCCTTATGGAAATGTTGAAATCAAATGGAGCCAGATCGAATATGTCAGCGAGCTCAAACAGGCGGAAGACGGCAATTATTACGGGACTATCGTGGGCAGCCAGACTTTCACAGGATACGGCGAGAGCGGACAAAATGTGCTTTACAGTGACGTGACCAAGAAGAGTGTCAAGGTAAAGCTTGATTCTTATCGAAAGCAGGTTGACGGCCGGGATCAGGCCAACTGGAATGTTTTGCTGGGAAATATAGGTGTAGTGGCTGACGAATAAATTTTTTGATCTTATGGCCAGGCTTATTCAATTTCTAATTTGGATCGCATGCTCTGTTCCGGGAGTAAAGGCGGGTGTCAACATTTTACATGTCTCAGGATTGGCAGTAGACATCCATACAGGGGCCAATATCCCGGGCGTATCATTTTACACCATGCTGGATAACAAGCGTAAATTCCTTTGTCAGGGTGATGAAAAAGGGCAATTTAATTTTGATTTACCCAAAGATTGCCAGATGCTCTTCGTAGAAAAAGCTGGTTTCAGGTCTGCCAGTACGCCGGTAAATATCATTCGCCAGGCGAGCAAAAGCCCCGTATTCTTTATCCGGTTTCCACTCATACCATTGGATAAGCAGGCTTTGAATAGCCCGTATATGCAAAGTGAACAAGAACATTACACATTGAAAGACTCGACATCCGCAGCAAAGTTTGTTATGAAGACATTCCGGATTTCGGATGCGATCAGCGGAAACAAAATTGACCGTGCATCGATATGCTTTAATTATACGAGGAAAGACAAAACCGATTGCAGGGAAATCACGCCGGTGAACCCTGAATTGGAGCTAAAATTTACAGAAGCAGACATTGTTGGCTTTACTATCGAGGCGCCGGGTTATCAAAATTACAGTGGAAACCTGATTCTGGAAAAGATTGATGGAAAGCACACCAGATATGATATACAGCTTTCGCCGCAAATCAATATGCTGGCTTTGTATTTATCGGGTCAAAGCGAAATAAAAGTCGCCAGTGTTACACCTATGAATGGTAAAGAGTCGAAGTTGTCTAAATACCGCGATAATGCCTGGTACGCTTTGCTCAACGACGAAAGTTATAGCCTGCAACTGTTCAGAGCGAATGGCCTAATGATACACGCAGAACAGGTCTCATTAAAAAAAGGGTTAAATTTTGTTGAAGTGGCCAATTTTGAGCGAAAAGCGCCGCCGATAACCAAGCCCGTTCCAAAGGTTGATTTGGCTAAGCCGGAAACTAAATCAGACACGGGTCAATTCAATGCCTACGAAACGGTTACGGTGTATTTCAGACAGAGTGATTACATTCTTATACCCGAAGAAAAGAATAAGCTTGATGCGCTGGCAGCCAGACTCAAAGCCGCAGAAAAACAAAAAATACGCATTGTAGGTCATACCGATAATGTGGGAAACCCAAAACTGAATGTCGCTTTGTCTGAATTCAGGGCGCGGGTTATCAGAAATTACCTGATGACCAAGAGCGTATCCGAAAAGCGCATCTCCTATACCGGTGTCGGTGGGAAATTTCCGGCGAAAAGAAACGATTCGGAAGAGAACAAGAAAATGAACCGCAGGGTGGAGATCACCATGCTGCCGCGATTCTAGCATTCACCTTTAATACTGCAAACTATGCGCTATATCTGCACGATGTTACTCGTCACCATTTCCTACGCGGTTATTTACGCCCAGGGGCCGGAACTTACACTGGCCGATAAAAAGGAAATCAGGACGGAAGCCAGAAAAATCATTGAAAACCAGCTGCCGGATCTTCTGAATATGATATCGCAGGATAATGTAACAGAAATCCAGCGGGAAGTGCTGATTTACGACAGTTATCTGGTCAGCCGGAACAGGATCTTTTATGATGACAAAGTGGTGATCGAAGATGATGTAAATCCTGAAAACACCATCAATAAAAGTGGCCCGGACCTGATGGTGAGGCCCTATCTGGAAAATTTGAAACTCTATTACAACAAGAGCAACGCGTACAGCATTAAAGTAAGCGAGGTTTCCGTGGGCGAAGTTCTTCAGAAAGAGTATCCATATGTCCAGGTCAGGTTCCGGATACAATTCGGCAACGCGCACCGGCAAAAGACTACAAAGTACCAGAGCGTATATAGGGTAGCGGAACTTAGGGCTGACAGGCCGGACAAGCAATGGTTGGTATTGATTAGCGGCATTCGCTATTACACGCCGACCGCACCCGCAGAACAAAGCACATCTATCATTGCAGCAAATCCACAGCCGGCTTCACCAGTCGCCGCAGCGCCTAAGACGGCTGAACCTGCACAAGCGGTAAAGAAAGATTCGATCCCTGTGCCAACAAACTCCACACAGAACCCACCAATATCCGTAAACACACAGCCCCTGGCGCCAGCAGTCAAAAAGACGCAAGAACCGGTATCCGTGCTTATTGACAAAATCCCACAAGATAAAGCTGCCGCGCAGGCAATGCCAGAAACAAAAGTGGAAAAGCCGGTGATTCACCAGGTTCAAAAACCGAAGGAAACTGTTGCCTCCGCACCCATCAAGAAGCCGGCGCCTGTTAATCAGGAATTGGTTGGCCTTCAAAAGAGTTTAGCAAAAAACAAACGACAGACGAGCTTGTTAAGGGTGGGTGCGCTGGCATCCGTTGGCGCGGCAGCGGCCAATTATTTAATTATATCGAACTCATTCACGGAATACAAAAACGAGATTTCCAGCCGTAACGCTGCGCTTTCACGCTGGTGGAACGATCAGAATGCGGCTGGAAATAGCAATGGAGGTAATTTCGGGCAACTGGGTGATTATTACACGAGATCGGTCAGCTTCGCTTCATTTGCGAAGCCTGGAATTTACGTCTCCGCAGCAGCGATTGCAGTTGGTGGAACGCTTTGGTTGCTCAGTTCGAAAAGCAAGAAGGAGGTGCGCCGGTACAAAAAGCTGATCGAACAGAAAACTAAGCATATAAGCATCAATCCACAATGGAATAAGTCGGCCCGATATGCTGGCTTGCAGATCAGTTATCAATTTTAATTTAAAACTTTTAGCATATGCTTCTCAGACTTACTATTCTCTCATGTCTTTTGATTCTATTTATAATTGGCTGTAAACTGGATGCCCCTGAGGCACCATCAGCTGATTTTACCACGGACGTAAACGAATGTACGGCGCCGTGCAAAGTGACTTTTACAAACCAGTCGACAAATACCAGTGTGTATGATTGGAAATACAGTTGGCAAATCCAGGACAGCTCTGATGCTTTCTCATTAGACAAGAACGCGGCATTTGAATTTCATGATGCAGGAACATATCAAGTGTCACTTACAATCAGCAATCCGGCATATGGGTCGGACACAGCGGTGCAAACCATCAGAATAGCAGCGCCGATAGCTGAACTTACACCAGATTTTTCTTTCGAATTAAAGGATAAGGTCAAAAAAGATGTCATCGTTGCCGAATTCAAGAATTTATCAGCCAATGCATCGAAATACAAATGGGATTTCGGGGACAAGCAAATATCGGAAGAGGAATCGCCCAAGCATGATTACCCGCGTTTGAAAAAGGACTCTACTTACACTGTTATGCTAACCGCTTTTAATGGAGCAGGATCCAAAGACAGTACTACGCATACGATCAAAATTGCTAAAAAGCTATAACCTGAATCTGATGAAAAAGACATTGATACCTTTCCTGCTGCTATTGCTTGCAGTTTCATGCCATATGGAATTGCCGCCAGCACCCGTTGCCAGTTTTAGGGCATCGGAAGAGCGCTGTCAGGCACCTTGCACGATCACATTTACCAGCGATTCGAAGAACGCCGATTACTTCGAATGGGATTTCGACGATGACAGTCCAAAAACCAGCGGCGAGCAGGTAACACACCTTTTCGAAACCGGCAGGACGTATTACATTAAACTGCTGGTAAAGAGCGGAGAAGCGGGAAGTGCAGGTTTTACCAAAATTGTCACGATTGATGAAATTCCTGAGTCCAAACCTGTTGCCCGGTTTACTTATGAGCCCGCCAGCAACATTACAGTAGGAACCAAAGTAACTTTTTTAAACAGATCCGATAATAGTGTTCGCTATCAATGGGATTTTGATGACGAACATGCTACCGAAGCGAACCCTAAATCCAGCACTGACGATAGACCAGCCCATACTTTTACCGTTGCGGGATCTTATAGCGTTCGTCTTACCGTCTTCAACAGCAAAAATACGCCAGATGACACGGTTGCTGTCATCACAGTGAAAAACAAGGAAGTCATTGCGGATTTCGAAATTGTTGACGATAAATGCACCGCACCTTGCGAAGTTTCATTCACCAATAAGTCGAAAAACGCGACCGGCTTTAAATGGAGTTTCAGCAATGGTAACAGTTCGACCTTGGAAAATCCCGGTGAGGTAAAATTCGCCACCGCAGGCACATATACCGTTACGCTTACTGCCGAGGGTGAAGGCGGACCGAAAACGGTCACAAAAACGATCACGATTCTTCCGGGAGACTTTACAGCATTGGCCATCACCAGCACAGGCGGCGGCTGGGGAAATGATATTATTGCGGATGCTGACGGGAACATATATGCGTGCGGAATGGTCAAGGGAGATACAGACTTTGGGAATAATGTTAGGTTCACGAGTCTTAATAACTCCTTTGACTTTTTTGTAGCAAAATATAATAAAGGTGGGCAATGTTTGTGGGCGAAAGTAGCTGGAAGTAGCGAATATGACGAAGCCCGAAAGATTGCCCTCGATTATAGAGGAAATGTATATGTAGCTGGAGAAGTGGGTTCGTCCATAGAGGGTTCATTCGCACCTACCGTAGAGCACTACGGCCTTCGCGACGGCTTTGTAGCCAAATTCAGCGCAGAAGATGGTGGCACCAGATGGTTTAGGGCGCTGGGCGGTCCTGCTGACGATAACGTATCCGGACTTGCTTACTCACCAGTGAATGATCGGGTTTACATTGCGGGCAGGATAACCGGGGCAGATGTAAATTTCAATGAAACGATTTATCATGCTAACGGGGAAGATGCATTCCTTGTTTTTGTTGATCCTTCAAGTGGTGAAATCAGGCAGCCTACGCTGCTTGGAGGAAATGGGCAGCAATATGTCAATGATCTCACGGTCGACCAGGAAGGAAACGCTTTCATCGCTGGCTACTTCACTGAAAGCCTGGATCTGCCTCCCAGTCATGGTGTTCCGGGACTAACTGCCTCGGGTGGCACGGATGCATTTGTCGCAAAGTGGGTGCTGAACCCAGGAAAGTGGATCTGGGCAAACCCCATATGGTCGGCCGCAGAAGAAAGTTCGGAAGAAGTTCTTGTCGACCATGAGAGCAACGTATATGTACTGGGGACACATCATAATTACAATCTGTCGCCGCTTGGTGTTGGCGCCCCTGGAAACGCAAATGTTTTTCTGGGTAAATGGCGAGCGGATGGTAAAGTAGCTCTTTGGGGACGCAATGGGTTAAGTAATGCTGGGGTTGATTTTGCAGGTGGAATGGCATTTACAAGTTCCAACACTGTTCTTGTGAACGGCACCTACTCCGGCTCCGGCCAATTCCCTTACTACGAAGGCCCTATGATAAACTCAGCAGGTGGTTTCGATGTTTTTGTTTCAGAAGTTAACAGTAATGGCGGACATATTAATATCAAAAGCGGCGGTGGTGCGGGCTCAGATCATGGGAAGGCCATATGTGTATCGCCCGATGGTCACATTTATAGCGTTGGCGCGTTTTTCGGCACATCAGTTTTCAACGGAACGAAATTGACCAGCTTAGCTGGGAATAACTTTAATATTTTTATTTCGAAATGGAAGTAATATTAACACGGATGTAACATGACAACAGAGTATAGAATAAGCAATTTTTTATTTACTAAATAAATAAGTTCCAACTTCAATTCTCACGTAAACAACTTCAAAATCATGGCAAAAAAACAAAACGAAAATGTAAGAGCTAATGAGGCAGAAATCGAAGGTCTTCTAGACAGAAAAGATGTAGATGAGGAGGGTAGAGAAAAAACTAGTCACCCGGCAGAATGTCTCTGATTCACCTGAATTCGGGCCCGTCGCTTCGTGATGCCCCGATTACCTTCGTGATCATATTTTTTAGGATGTTCTTTCGCCTGCTAACATTCCCAGCCAGTCACGGCGTACCTTCCTTAGTTAACTTGGGTGACCTGGATGGTTTTGTGGCGAAATGGGTAGTCAATCCCGGGAAATGGTTGTGAGCGGGCCCGGCAGCATCCTCTAGTCACGACACAGGCGATGAGATTATCCTCGATAATAGTAAAGAAGCTTATATTACTGGACACACAGCGGCACGGTTCCTTGGCTTGGAATAGGCAGTGCGCGCGACGGAAACATATTTGTTGCGAGGTAGAACGAAGACGGCTCGATCGAGTGGGCAAGAAACGGTGTGAACGACGGATGTATTGATTACGCAGGTGGGCTGGCCATGACCAATGCCGGAAACATCTTTGTTCACGGGACATCTTCATGATCCGGACAATTTCCTTTCAACGAAAACAATGTACTCAACGAAGCAGGCGGAATGGACGTATTCGTCTCCGAAATAGAATCCAATGCTGGCCATTCAACTGGCTATCCGTCGGTATCCGGCGGAGGCGGAGGCTCTGGAACAGACCGGGCAAAAGGCATATATGCATCACCGGACGGGCATTGACTCAATTGGATCCTTTTCGGGAACTGCGACATTTAATGGGGTTACGTTGACGAGTAAATCGCGGGGGAATGGTGGGTTGAATATTTTTATTATGAAATGGAAGTAGAAACGGGGAATGGGTGTATTTATTGGATAATTTTATACTGCAAACAGGTTACAACCTGTACCCAACCTGCTTACCCGATAAAACAATCGTTAAAATAAATCTAATCCTCTATCAACATGTCAGAACAAGACAAGAATGCTTTTCAGAGTGAAGACAACCCGGATGGGCTAACTCCAGGTGACAAATTTAACGCGCGCGTTTCATTGAAAAGAAAGGCCGGAGCAAAACAGTTCGAAGCATATAAGGAACACCGTGATGAATACGTCATCATCCGGGACTGTCGTATGACAGTTACCCATCCAGAGGGGACACCCCATGGGCAGCATATTATAAATCAGTTTCAACTACACCCGGAGACTCCCATCATGGCCCTTTACCTGGAGGGTGTGGAGATGGAGGATAATGGCGATGGCTCTACAAACACGGTTATTGGTTATTGTGTTTTCTTCAAACTTAATGAACGTGAGCACGAAGAAATTCTTAGAGCGAGATGAATTGGTGATTAAAAGAACTGCAGTCTATTACTTTGCTGCTACCGGTAGCACGCATTTTAATAGTACGCCTTTCTCCGAACTTACGAAGGTAATTACGACACCCACTGTATTCCTTAAATCGGGAACGACCCGCTCAGGTCATCGAAGAAAGAAATTATTTCTCTATCCTCCCCGGTGACCTATCTTCTTAATACCTATACAGCGGCACGTTATCTTGTGGGAAGAAACGTCAGAGAAAGCATGCCGCTTCTGGTCGAGCGATTGCCCAACAACCAACAGCATATTTTCTTTGTTGCTAAATGGGCCCAGGATAGACGCTGGTTTGTAAAGCAGCCCTTCTCGGTCAACGAATTCGAGCGCTTCGGCATTTCGAATGAGGCGAAGGTCGGACTAATGATAGGAAAACAGGAAAGATTGAATGACTACGTTCCTAGGTTTATAGACTACAACCTTTTGCACAAAATACTGATTACGGAATTCCAACCTGATTTTTCGACTGTTTCGTGTGATGAGACCATACTAATGCCCAGTGTTCTGGAGAAAGGCAATCTGATGTCTGAAGCGGGCAAGATGATCGCTTATCTGCATGTTAAGGTGACGGAGGCGGGTAGTGAATCCAGCAACAAATTCGAGCTGTATACGTTCAAGCCATCGTTGCTGACCGACAACATTTCCTTCACAAACAGGATAATCCAGGACGAAGATATTCCGGAGTTATTCCGGAAATGGTTCATTGATCTGTTCTTTCGGGACGACCTGCGAAATGTTCTTTCTTCCCTGAGAGATTCCTGGCAAACGAATGTCGTCATCCATGGAGACGCTACATTTGCAAATGTTCTTTTTCAAAAAGATGCTCGCGAGTCCTACAAATTACAATTGTGCGACTGGGAGTTTTCGGGTTGGGGAGATGCTCACTGGGATGCTGCCTGTATTTTTCAGGGTTTTCTGTTGCGCTACATGAAAATGGAAATCAATAAAACGGTTATCAGACAGCAGGCAAAACGGTTTTACAAATCTTATGTCGAAGTAAGGACAGAAAGCGGATTAGGGAGTTTTGAAAATTGGTTTGAAAAAACGCTAAAACTTGCAGCAGCCGGTTTAATAGAGCGGATACTGGAGGATTCGGTGTCAACCTTCTCGCGCCGCTTGAACGGCGATGACGAAATACGGGAAATTCCCAATTCAGATGTTATTGAGTTCCTGATAAACTCCATCTTAACGAATCATGAACCGTTTTTTTTCTTCTAAAATGTCAAACGAGAGGATTATTCGAAAACTGTTGAGTTCTGTTCGGGTCGAAGACACGGAACTGGAAATAAATACGGAAGAGAAGGGCTGGGTCAACCTTTCTGAATGGATTATTCCTGGACAAAATTTTTCTGCTTTCAGAATGGGCGCTACTAGCAGCATAAAATCACTGCTGAGGCTTCAGAATTATTTTTATATCACATTTTATGTCCGCGGTAGGGCCAGCTTCGACGACCTCCCGTCCACAACCCCTTTGCCCGATCCGCCACTTCCGGTGGACAGTCTAAGAAACCGGCCGGCCATCAATAAAGAGGTTCAAGACGCGGACTTCGGCGTAGCATTGGCCAATGGGAATGTGATTGCAGAACAGGGGACTGTCCGGTTTTATTTAAGGCCAGGAAGTTATGTAAGAGGAATGCGCGGTGAAACCAGCATATTTACGGCTGTGGACCTGACGGAGCAAACCAATGGCCCTGTCGATGACGTATTCTGGACCTTTCAGTTAATCAACCCGGCTTTACAGATGAGGAACAATATTTTCGCTTTTACTTTAACACTCACCCTGGGGAAACCAAGGCAGTGGCGGCTCAAATTACAAGAGCGCTCGATTATTACAAAATCCCGTTCAGTCTCAAGTTCATTGCAGACGAGAAGTTCCCTGAAAGATGTGACCGCGTTGTTGTATACATACCTCAAAAAAATTTCGCCGCAGCTTCATGGGCAGTGGTAAATTGTTATCAGCGCTTCCGATCTTCCATGCGCTGCACGCTTCCGTTATTTGTTAAAGGACTTGGTGCATTGGAAGGCGTCGGAATGGCAGAGGAGCCTTTTGCCAACGAAAGTTTTGGTGAAAGCCGATGCGGATGGATTGCCGATGTGATCACCAGATGGTTTGAAGCCCATAGGGAAAGCAGCCCATCGGAATTACCCGTGGAGCAATTGATGGAAGAAATCCTGAGGCAACAAAAAATAAAAGACTTCAAAGACTTCTATAAGAATGCCGGCTCCTTTTATCCCTATGACTTTTCTATTTTCAATGCGGTCTCAAACTTTGCAAGCTCGGGAAAACTGGCTCCCTGGCTTAAAAGTGCGGTGGAGGTGGCTAATCTCTTGTGCCGGGAAACTGTTTGGACGAAACCTGAAAAAGCTACCTGGATAGGAGCAATTGCTGTGGATGGAAATGCGGCTTTTGTACCTCTGGAGCACACCGACTGGCTTCGTGGCGAAATGGGCCCTGTATTGTTCTTAAACGTGCTTTTCAAATATCTGCCAGACCCGCTGTATCGCTATGTAGCAAGCAGGGTTCTATCCGATTTAAAACAGGATATCAGAAGATCCGACGATTCGATCAGAGATGCTTTATTACGCATTTATGAGTACGATCCGATAAACCCGGCGGCTTTTCTATCCCAGTTTCACTCTGCCATTGATACAGTCGGCTCGAACAGTAATGACATGACCGAGGACAGCGAAGACAAATTTGCTTTTGCCATGAGCATCCCGGACATTTTTTCAACTCGGGACAGGAGAAATTTTCGAAAATTAGTCAAGCTGATCAAAGTGCATACATCTGAAAACACACCGGTTGGAGATGACTTTTTCGACATTCTGTTGGAAATACGGGAGCTAAACAGATTTTTCTTTGTTAACGAATATGGCTTTGCGCACTTCACGCCCGGTGTAAATGGGTTATCACTCCTCGGCTTCAGTTACCTGACCGCTTTTGATCCGGCACTTCCGCTAATTCCTGTGGAAGGGTTGAAATCGGCACCCTGATCTGAATGCGGGTACCCTTGCCCGGTCCGGTTACAATTTCATAGTTCCCGTCAAGTGCCCTTAGCCTATCATGGATGTTGCGCAGCCCCATCCCGGATTCGGCTCTTCCCTTGTGAACGCCCACCCCATTATCCTGGATGGAAAGTTCGATGTTGCCATCCGCCTTCCGTAGCTGTATGACAACTAATGATGCCTTCGCATGTTTTAGAATATTCGTACAGAGTTCCAGGGCAATGCTGTACAGCTCAAATTTTTGTTGGGTGTTTAGAAGGTGGCTGACCGGTTCTGTTTCCACGGTTACGTTCAGCCGCTTCGACTTGTTTATCGGCACGATCAACTCATGAAGGGCCACTTCAAGCCCTTCTCTTTCAAGTACCTCCGGCATCATGTGATGGGCCAGTAAACGCACCTCACCATACGCACGAGTAATCATTCCATACAGGTCTGCGTAGCTTGCATTCTGTTCAGCCGGAGCTTCGGCGTCAATCAGCAAGGAATCCATATACCATTGAATCGCTGTAAGGGTTCCACCAAGGTTATCATGGAGTTCAGCTGCAACTCTCTTTCGTTCAATTGTCTGGCCTTTCAGCAAAGCTTCTTCTATCTCCCGGTTTTTACGAACCAACTCTTGGTTCGCTTTAATCAGTTCGGCTGTGCGACTCTCGACGCGTTGCTCCAGAGAGTTGTTTATGTCTGCAATTTCATTTCTTTGTCTTTCTATTTCTCCTCTTTTTTTTCTAAGCTGATAATTAAATAAAACGATTAGCGCTCCCAGAAGCCCAAAAATCGCTATCCCAATCCAAAGGAGTCTATTAACCTGCTCTTGGGCTTGCATTTTGCCACTTAACAACTCCAGTTTCTCTCTCCTGCTTTCACTCTGATAACCTACTGTTACTCCTTCTAATCGTTGTCTCTGCTCCTGAGATAAAACACTGTCTCTCAAAGAGCTTAGTTTATTACCATAGAAATATGCATTTTCCCAATCCCCCTTTTTTTTAAAGCCTTCAGAAAGCGTTTCGCTCACTAATGAGAGGGCATAATAATTAGTTACACCGTTTGCAATTTTGTTTGCAATATGTCCGTATTCCAAACCTCGTTCTGTCTCGTTTTTGGCAATGTATAATCGGCCAAGCCTCGCATAAACTTCAACGCTGTCAATTTTAGTGAGGAATTTGCCGTACTTAAATAATTCATGGTAAGTGCGGAGAGACCCAGCTAAATCTTGCATCCCGAACTGTGCCGTCGAGGTGTTTATCAGAAACCAACATTGTCGGAGCGAGTCAACGGGAATGTTTCCCTCCAGGCATCTTTTATAAAACTGCAAGGCAAGCGCATATTTTTTCGCGTGGTAGTACGTATTACCTATGTCGTTTAATGCCATCAAATATAGACGGTGGTCGAAATGACGGGCTAATCGAGCGGCTGCGCGGTGTGCTTCAAGACTTTTTAGGATGTCGCCGGCATCGCTATACGCTATTCCTAATGATTCGTATGCCTGTATCTGGTACAGTGTATCTTTGGCCCTCTCTGACATATGAAGACCGCGTTGGAAGTAGTAGGCAGCTTCGAGAAAAGATCCCTTGTCTACATAGTGAGATCCCATTCCACGGTATGCTTGGAACTTTCCCCAGCTCCAGTTCCGTTTTTCGCTTAAATCGATCGCTTGCTGCCAGAGATTCCTGGATTTCTCCCAATTTTTTGTACGTCCAATCAGCTTGACAATCGCATCAAAGCGCATAGAATCGTTAATAGTCTTTCCCGTTATCGATGTTTTTTGTGGTTCGAATTGAGCTTGTCCCTTCATGTGCTGCAAAAAGAACAAAAACATCAAAAAAGCTCCAAAAGAAGTAACACGCATTGTCTAACGATTTATTCATGCCTACTCTTCTAACTCGCCTTCGCATTCTTTCCCAAGGCTGAACTCAGGCGTAACTTCATATTCAGTCCCAAGTATTTGGCAGTCCTGCTCCGTCACCTGATAATATCTCGGACCGCTGTCAGGCGTTATGATTTCGCAGCACCCCAGCTCGTCGTCATCTGCTAACAAGCTCCTTATCGCAACTCTGTTCAAGAGTTTTTTCGATGGGGCAGGTCTTCTAGCCTTTTTTTTCATGCGATAGGTTGATATTATTTAATAAAAGATATGGTACAGCGGTTTCGAGCTTGCTCTACTTAAGCAGTAATCCAAACCGAATCAGTTTTAACAGAGTCGGACTGAAACAATACTTTTGCAAACCGGTATTTTCCATTTTTTGAAACGGCAAATTCACTAATCTCTTGACCACCCGAAACCGGAAATTTTCCTGAGGAAGCCGAGAAAGACACATTAACATTTCCGGCATCAACGGGTAACAACGCCGTGATATAGGTGGTGTCTTTGCCATCCGCAATAAGTATTTTCTTTCCTGACTTGACGGAAATCATTTCGTCAAGCGATACTTTATCCGGATCTTCCAGATCAGTACACGAAAATAAAACAGCAATCAAACAAACAATCCTGAGTTTCATGGTGATCCGAAAATTTTTGCAATTGGTCCGAAGATGGCTGCGATATTGAAATCAAAAGTGATATTGGTAAAGGGCGTCCATTTGGATCGGTTTTTAGAAATAACCGGATTTGCGTCTGCCTGAACATAATGCATAAAACCAGCATTAACCCGCATTGGCTGAAGGAAACGACGTAAGGTCTTTGTTCTAAGTTTTTCAGATAGTTTTATCCTCCCATAGAATGGCGATCTATACCCAATGCCAAAACCTACGTTTCCAATACCGTCAGCTTGTTTTACATCACTTTCAACCCAAGAATTCACCGTCACTGGAACTAGTGCTACAAAAACACTTGTCCTTCGCCAAAACTGTTTTTTTGTTGAAATATTGGCAGCGAGATTTGAATTATCGTTGATTGGGGTCAGATACCCATGCAATGAAACAAACCCGACGATCGCTCGCGGTTTGAACGCATAGCCAAGGCCAAAATCCAGTTTAAAATGATCAGCGAAGGTCGAGGCCGTCCTTACCGGAATCACCTGCTGATCCGGCTCGGCGATGTTCACATCCCTGTTCTGCCGGATAATGAAGCAATAATTTTGATCTGCGCGAAGAAATTCCCGCCGTATGGTCGGGTCCCGCATGTCTCTGGGTTCCTTCCCGGTGAAAAGAAAATCAAGGTTTTTGGATTCTCCAAAAAGTGTTTTGTCTTTCTTATGCCAGCTGCCGACGTATTTATCATGTAAAGTGGGATTGAGGTAAGGAGTGGTTGGACACCCGCCCTCCCGGTAAAACATATGTAAGCGAGACAAGGCTAACTTGTCTTCTGGGATTTCTCCGGTGAATTTCAGAGGCACATCAAATGGGATCGTAGCACCGTCTTTTACTGCTCCACGCACAAGGTCCAGTTCAACGACAGACGAAACCGGATCAGGCTTATCCGCCTGAGACAGAACCGTGTCAACATTGCACAAAACGCATAGAGACATAAGGAGGGGTACGTATAGTCTTTTCATAGGTGGCTTTTGCAAGGCAACTTCGTTAATATAAGAAAAATCCTAGTAGAACCTACTATAAAAGACTCTGAAGATATTGTTCAGCGTTTGTCGGTCGCTAAAATGAATCTAAAATCCCCGAAACAGACGGCTTTGAACAAGAATATAACTCATACTTATAAAATGATCTGCCATTCGGACACCGATCTTAGCAGTCGTACCATATGAATTTGATGTCTAGAAAGTATTACACTGAATATTAATAAGTTATTAATATTCAAAATGAAATCAAAAAGGCAGCCAAAAATGGCCGTTTTAAAAGGAACCTAACTCCAACCCCCTCAAAACCACACACTCAAACTCATATACCCAGCCTTACTCCCAACATGATACCCGGGCATCACCTTAAATGATACAACCGATTCTTTCCGCCTGGTAAGTTTGTTGCCGATTACCCGAGCTTTGGATTTGTTGCTGGCCACTTTAATCCAGCCGATTGTGCCCAATCCTCCAGCCAGGGCCACTCCGGTTGCTATTGCTGCTATCCCGCCGTAGTATTTTTCTTCATTATATCCTAAATTGTAGTTATAACCATCATAATCATAGGTGTCCGAAATCAGAATTGCCCCCGCTCCGATCGCTCCGATGCCCAGTCCAGTGAAAATAATTCCCATCACCAATCCATGGGATCCTTTGGATTTGTATCGCTTGTAGTCAATCCTCAACCGATCGGATTTTGTTTGCTGTACACTTCTTTCGAACGCATTTCTTGGCGAGTTGGCCAGTGCCGGAATGGTCTCGGTAACGGATGGTGGTTGATCAGCCGCAATGCGTGATCCCTGCGGACCCACCTGGACCGTCGGATCTGTAGCTGGCTGGAGGTTGGCAGAAATGGTGTTGAAATTTTCGACTTCGCCGTTTCGGCAAAGGATGGACACTACCTCATTTTTCGAAATGTTGTAGAGTGGCCCGTTTAAGTTCTCTGCTTTTTTATACTTAATAAATTGGTCGTCCATTTCGATCACAAGTGCATCAATCTTAGAGTTGTTTCTCTTGATGATAATATCCATTTTCGCATTTTGTGCCCGCGTTTCGAGCGTGAGGATCACACAAAGTCCAGTCAGGACAGAATCAATTTTTGGTAGATTTCATTTCATTTCAAAGGTTTATTAAGTTGGAATCACATTTTGCGCGTTTTGCTGAAATTGGCATCCAGCCAGAGCATCACTACAGAAAGCGGCTTTTGCTCGGCGAGGTGCAATGTGAGAGGCCTAATTTGACTTGCAAAATCCCACCGTAACATACAACTTCCTTACTCGACAAACCCTTTTTCTTTAAAGCTATGGGCACTAGTGTAGCTTACGAGATTCACAGTAAATAACCCCTCGTTCAGGTCATAGGCCGCAGGCGACATCGTTTTTGCTTAAGGTGCTTTTCCGGGGTCGGGACTTGTAAAATATTCCTCCTGGGGTCTAAAAGTTTCTCTCGATCCATCCTTATATAAAATCATAAAAATTTTTGAGGAATGGATTCTCGAAATCAGGCTGCCTTTTCTTCCACTCTGCGTAAAGAATATGTCGTTGCCGTTAATTTCGGTCACTTTTACATGCTGCTCTGTGCTGTCGTTCATCACGCGAATGTCTTGCGCAGACAACCTGGGTATCAACAAAGTCAGCAGCAGGTAAAGGAATGTCTTTTTTTCTATTATTCTGTCCATCAGAGTATTGAGAGTACAATGCCTGCGTAAAACGTTTTGAATTCATAGGACACAAAGGACAGTCCGAACCGCTTCGAAAAAAGATAATCGGCTCCAACCCGGTATGAAAAGCCGCCATAATAGGTCGTTTCGGTCGAGTATTGATAACTTCCTGCCGGCTTGTAAGACCCTGTCAGATATCCCGCGTGACCGAAAAGAAATAATCCTTTGTCCTGCTCCTTGTAGTTTCCCGAAAATCGGTTTAATGGAAAATAAAATGCTGCCATACAGAAATCCCATTTTTTGTTCCGTCACAAAATTGGTTGGGAAAATCACGTGATAGGAAGCGCCAAGGTTCAGAACGTTCTTAATTATACGTATTTCCTGGTCAAAGCCGAAATTGAGGGGCGTTTCGAAGTTCACCAGGAGCCGCGTCGGTTTATATTTCACTTTGATGTTCTTGTAATCAATCGCGGTGTCCAGCTCAATTTCCGCAGATGGTTTTGGAAGTCCGGCCAGCGGTGTTGCAACAGGTGCGGATTGCTGCCGCTGAGGTTCAACGGACTCCTGACGTTGAACGGGAAGGATAGATGCCGAGGAAACTGAGGTACTTTGTTTCATCAGTTCTCTCTGCCCATTGGCGTAAATGATCATGAAAATTGCCGATCTGGATAAATTGTAGAGCAGGCCATCCTGGAATTGCCATTTCTTATATTTCACCTGCGTTCGGTGATTTCGATCACATGGCTCTTTATCTCAGTCCGGTCATTTTTTACGATCACGTCTTGCGCAAATGTCGTCGCTTGTCCTGCAATGAGGCAGAGGTAAAGTAAACAGAAGATTTTTTGCATGGTTTTTCGGGGGTTTAACTTTTGAGAATAGAGGAAGGTTACGTAACAGGCTCAGGTAATGAGCATTGAACAAGACAAATTTCGTGTTCACACCAGGTTATGATCAACCGTATTTTTCCCCTTTGTTCCACGGTTAAAGCGGGGATTTTCACCTATTCTCAGACTGATAATCAAGCTATGTTTGCAGGAAACATATCTGTATTTGCTTTTAGAGATCCGAATGAATTACCTCCCCGATCTTTCAATTTTTAACATGATCAGCTTTGTACTGGCGACAACCGGTATTATTGTCTCAATGCTCTTTTTGGCAAAAAGAAAGTCGGTGAGAAAAAGGGCGGCAAAACAAATCAGGTACACCAGGGAAATACTTCAGACTCAGGTTGAAGTGCAAAGCTCCGCTTTACAGCAGATCAGCCAGGAATTGCACGAAAATATTGGTCAGCTTTTGGCGGTCGCCAAGATCAATCTGAACATTCTGGAAGAAATCAATCAAAACACCGAAAACCAGGAATACATCACGCAGACCGACGAAATGATCAGCCACTCGCTTACCGATCTTCGAAACATCACCAAAGGTCTGGACGGTAATTTTGTAGGCAATTTCAGAATGCGGGACTATTTGTCGCAGGAGTTGCTGCGATTACGAAAAACCAGTAAGTTTATGACTGAACTTTCGACGAAAGGCAACCCGTTTTCTCTGGGTCCTGAAATTGAGATCGTTCTTTTTCGCATTTGCCAGGAGGTTCTTAAGCAGCTCCCGAAGAATGCGAAGTCCGGAAAAATTCACCTTATACTTCTCTATGAACCTATCCAATTTACATTGCGATTCATTTATGCTAACGAGGGTTTCCCAGCGCAGATACCGGACCTGAATAACCAAACTGCAACATTTCCAGGACTGGATACGATCCGGAGAAGGTCCGAAATGATTGGCGGAAAATTTAACATTGAAACAAATCCGGGCGAAAGTACCACCATCGAAATTCAACTCCCGTTAAGCAATTCTCAAATCCTCCTTTAGCAAATGATGAAAACCAAAATCGCGATTGTCGACGACCATGAATTAATGGCCAGGGCATTGTCGGGCCTCATCCAGAAATTTGAAGATTACGAAGTCCTTTTCGAGGCATTCAGTGGGGAGGACCTCATGCATCACATCCGGCTCGGAATGATCCCGGAGATTGTCCTCCTCGATATCAATATGCCTGATATGGATGGCTATGAGATTGCACAATGGCTCAAAACCAACCACAAAGAAATTAAAATCCTGGCGCTTTCCATGAATAACAAAGAGGAGGCTATTGTGAAAATGTTGCGAAACGGCGCCGGAGGTTATTTGTTGAAAGGATGTAAACCCCATGAGCTGAAACAGGCATTGGACTCGATGACTGCCAAAGGATTTTATTATACCGAGTATGTTACCAGCCAGCTCATTAAAAGCCTAAACCCAGAAAAAATTCAGAACCCCGTAGAGCTTCTCAATGTCAACGATCGTGAGCTATCCTTCATCCGTCTATCGTGCAGCGACTACACCTACGTTGAGATCGCCGACAAAATGTGTGTCAGCCCGAGGACTGTCGATGGTTACCGGGAATCGGTCTTTCAAAAAATGAATGTAAAAAGCAGGGTCGGGATGGTGCTGGAGGCGATTCGGTTGGGGATATTTGAGATATGACATACATTATTCGAGACAGAAACGGGAATTATCCCGGGCATATCGGGTAATTATCCCCTTCTATCCGAATTGACCAAATGATAGTTTTGAGACATAATAGTTAAAGTCAATCGACCTTATTCTGTCTCAGTTATGAAAACAAATGTTATCTACTCAGCTGTTTTGTTACTGCTGCTCCTGCCTGCCATTTCGTTTTGCCAGGAACACATCAACACCGATGTTTTTACCTTGTCCACGAGTGATCCAAATGG
This sequence comes from Dyadobacter sp. AC419, assembly GCF_979253085.1. Classification (NCBI taxonomy): domain Bacteria; kingdom Pseudomonadati; phylum Bacteroidota; class Cytophagia; order Cytophagales; family Spirosomataceae; genus Dyadobacter; species Dyadobacter sp. AC419. The sequence goes on from NZ_CEEDCD010000027.1 coordinate 131,124, forward strand.
ATTGAGTATTATAAAGCTTACAAACGGGGGCGCAAGGCAGGTTGTTACTAAACTTGAAGTCGCAACAAACCGGCCCAGTGTATTTCAGATAACTGGAATAAATCCGCTTCGATATAAATACTTTTTAAATAACGAAGCAGTTACCCCAGTTCATGGAAAATTCAGCTTTAACATTTTCCATCAACACGTTTGTCAACAACGATTTTCTGAATGTTGCGCCCGAAATTCGTATCCCAGAAATTTTTAAAACGGATAGTATTTCCAGCAAAGTCAAACTCCGTATGCAGGATTTTCAAAAACGAATCAATGCTACGAATGATTCCTTGGCTTCAATAGATGCAGAAGTCAGTCAGATTTGGTCTGATATTCAAAGTTCAAATCAGGGAAGTATTCGCGACAGTGCAAGTGCTAGCGAAAGCCAGAAAAAATCGTATGCAGACTTTTTCGGTCCCGACCGTAATAAAAAGTTATTTTCCCGCCAGGCCAAACTAGAAACACTCAGAAGCAAAATTTTAAAGGAATACCAGACTTTTACCAGCGGACTTCCTCTTAATAATCCAAGATTTAGCATTTTGGAACAATACAAAAAGATGTCTCTTGGAAGTGATTCAGCTATCAGTGAAATTAAATATTTACAACAAAAATTCGCTTTTGACTATGGAGATCACCATGAAAAATTCATTCAAATTGAGAAGGTCTTGTCACGGCTGGACTATGACCCATATTACCTTATGAATGATCTGGACGGCAGGGATAAATTCATGGATCTTCTAAAAGAATATAATTTTACCTGGTTTGAAAATCCAAACACACCTTATGGAATTTATCAATCCAATTATGGTAACAGCGATAGCCGTTATGCTGAGAATATTACCAGTATTAGGCAGCAGATCCTTGACAAAAGGTTCCAACTATATGAAGAGTTTGTACTTAACATCATTACAAAAATTGGCGTACTTGTACAAAATCAGTTCAGGGACTATTCGAGTTTCAACAACATTCTGGAAAATAGCAATAGTATCCCCGACTCACTGCAACGGGTTATATTCTACCGGAAAAAAAATCTGTCAAGCACATTTAGTTTTATTCAACAAACCAGTGCCGAGTTACAGATCATGGTAAGTTATCTGGACGTCAATTCTGAATTATATCAAAACATTGCCAAGAAAATCAATAGCAATTATTTGTTCCTGCTTGCATACCTCAAAAATCTGGAATTCATTATCAAGAATTCAACTGTTCAATACACGCTACCTACGCACAGTAACCTTAAAAATATTGACGTTATAAGGTACACGGTGTCGCGGGATGATAAGGTGACCAAAGGAAAACAGACATACAACTACGATTTTTGGCTGAAAGGCGGAATGAAAGTTGATTTCAGTGTCGCATTAGTAGCGACCAGATTAACCGACAATACCTATAATAAAATTCTATTAGGCACTAGAAATGAAGTAGATAGCATTCGGATTTTGAGGCAGGACGATGGAAGGGCCGATTTCGCATTTGGGGGCATGGTCAATCTTGCGCCTAGAAACGGAGCCCGATGGCTTAATTTGGGAGGAAGTGTAGGGGTGGCCTACTCAACAAACCAACGACTACAATTCCTTGCCAGTGCTTCCATGCATTTTGGCAAAACAGAACGGATCATTGCACATTTTGGGCTTGCCTTTGGAAGAACCAATCACCTGGATTTGTCAAGCTCGAACTTTAAATTTTATAAACCAAACTCAGATCTACCCACACAGGTTGAAGAAATATCACGTGAAGATATCGTCAAAGAAAAAGAGAGTGACCGGATTTACATGATTGTCTCCCCCGATGTAAAATATGCTTCCTACACCGTTCCGACTTTTGAAAAATTTGTTGTACGCCCATTCGTCGGGATTTCATATAATCTAAGCAAGAAGAATGCATTGCAAGCGGTTTCTGGTGAAGGTGCTTCGGCTTATAATACCAATTTCAAGAACATATCTGATCAATGATATTGGTATTTGTTGATAGTCACTTCCAGCGAGGGATTGGAACGAGCAAATCAAACAGCTGCTCGTCAACCAGTTCAAGTCCCAAACAAGTTGTAATCCATGATTCACCTCTCGAGCTTCGTCTTTGCCACCCTGATGAAGCTTAAAGAGATTAATTTAAAGCGATCTAACCGGTCATAACCGGTTAGATCGCTATTGAAAACTTAGTTGTCAGCATAGACGTACCCATCCACCTCAGTATACCCCTCCAGAATAAGTCCCGAGCAAAAGCGTCATAATCAAAATACCGTTCAATTATCGAAGGCGCATTAGCCAACATTCCAGTTTCATCAACGTACTGGTAAGCGTACTCTATTTTCGCATCCTTCATCGATCCACCAAAGTATCCGCGGTAGCTCTCCTGAAAACTTTCGACCTGCGCATTTAATGCCTTCCCATTCCCAGGCCAGCTACTAATCTGTTCGCAGTAGACCTTGAAGGCTTCGGCTGTATCATCGTCAATCTCGTCCAGTGCTTGAAAATAATCAAATGCCTTATCATCCAAACTGCACTCGGAAATCAAGAAATCCGGAATGTTTTCCCAGTCTTGAAACATGAGTTCCGGATCAAATTCATTCCTATGGTATTCATAGCAATCCTGATAAAACTCCTTTGTATCAGCGTAGTCTGTCAGGTCAAACCATTTCCCGAAGAGTGAGCCGCTGTTGTACATTCCGTAAGTGCCTACATAAATCCTTGGAGCATTTTCTAATGATTTCATGATTGAAAGTCTTTAAAGTTACGAGCCCAGCTTTGTGCTCAGGGCAATCGCTCACTCCACTCGAAGAAAAAGTGACGGGGCATCGCCCCCTGGGTGCATAGTCGGAGGCGGTTTAAGGAGCGGCGATAGCCAGGGGCGCCTACGCGGCGGTAAATAGCCGGAGACTTTGCAGCCGTCACTTTTTACTTCGTAACTTTCGTTGCACTGAATGACAAGTGTGCGTGGTTTTCGACTCTGGAAAACATGTTATCAGCTGTTGCTCTATCCTGACATTCGTTAGATACTTAATCCTTGTTGTTTCCGCCGAGACTTTTTCTTCCGTTTCACAGGCACAAAAGCTTGCGACATCTCCATGCCCATTCTCTTTTCAAGATTTTGCAGTGAATAGTCTTTCCCCAGGTCAGAACCTTTCACTTTCATCCGGTTTTGCATATTGAAAAAGGCTACACCTCTTCCTATATACGTCTTAAATCCGTACGCTTGCATTTGCTTCGCGAACTCCTCCATTGAAGATGCTTTTGCTAAAACTTGGTCTACCAGACTCCTGAGGTTAATGATCGCTGTATCCTGCCTTGGCGCTTGCTGCTTTCCTTTTTGATTTAAGCTCATGTCAGAAGTTATCGTGAGTCCAAGTTCCAATTCCATCCGTCTTGAAAATTCGCCCGTCCTCGCGTAGTTCTTAAAATGATCGGCGGTGTTTTTGCCGTTGTAGTTGATCCGGTTCGCGACAATATGAATGTGCTTATGCTTCGTGTCGTTGTGCTTGAAGGCAAGCATTTGATTTTCCGCAAAACCAAATTCCTTTGCAAACTCTATGACCAAGCTGGTGAGCTTCTCTGTGGACGGATCTTCTCTTGGGGGAAAGCTGAACGATTGATGCCAAACATATTTATTGAGATTTCTGTTTTTGTCCCTGTTATCCAGCATTTGCTTCGCAAGGTAATCCAAGTCCAGCCTTCCGTCCTGCATTGTATTTATGCCAAGATGCTGAATGTAAATAAGCTCTCCCGAACGTCGTCAATCGTAACTTCTTTGAATTGTTTTGCTGTCAACTCCTTTTCGTAATAACAATAGCTCAATATTCCCTTCGCGAAGTTTCCCAAACCCACTTTCCCAATCATAAGTTGAAACGTTTAAGCATTGCCGTGACCTTCTCTTCAATAATTCTATGCACTTGATCGGGATGATCCGACACATCCGATTTCCATACCCCAAGTTGTCCGGCCAGCTCAACTGGCCGATAGTAGCTCTCATACTTTGCCAATAGCTCTTGGGCATTACGAAAAATGTTTTCAGTCGTTTCAAGAATGCTGGTCTTGTTTTGAGATTCCGGCAGGATCCGCTGAATGTATAGCGTCAACTGGTGCATCCACTCCTGCACATTGTTGAGCGTCTTATGAAATGTTCTGATCTCAAAATCTTCAAATATCCAGAGCGTGATGATTTGTGCAAGCAACCGCACATGCTGACTACTCTGCATCCATTGCCGACTTTGCATCTGATGATCCTTTGTTTTCAAGACCGCAAGCGACAGAATGCCGCTGAGCTGTTCGAGCGTCCGGATCATCTCGGCTGTTCGGGCGGGCAATGTTTTCTTTTGCGGTCGTTTGATGGGAACGTCCAAGGCCAGCGTTAAAAAGAATTGGCTTGCTGAAAGTCCGCTCTTTTCAACCAGCTGGTTGATCCTGATTTTTTCGTCTTTGGTAACCCATACAGAAAAGTGATCCCTTCGCACAACCTTCTCCTCTTTCGGTGGTCTTCCCTTTCTTTTGCTTTCCATAATGTCTTCGAATTAGGCTATGAGCCGGGAGGCGAATAGCAGGGGTCCAGGGGTTTTCCCATGGCCAGCCGCCGGGGAGTCGCTTTTTGCGACGTACCGGCGATAGCTGGCTGTGGAAAAACCACCGTGGTTCCCGAAAATGTTTGAGTTTGCTTGTCTTTGTTTGAAATTGTTCGAAACCTGATTTCAGACTTTTGGGGCGTTACTTCCGCCCAAGTGGGATGAGCATTTCCTTAGTTTTTTTGTCAAAAATGTATTCTCGCCCAATCAACACGTCCCCTTTCTTACCCTGAGGTCGGAGCTTCAAAAAACTACCGCGTTCATCCTGCACAATCTCTCCACTCTCCATTAGAAGACGATAATCCGGTGCATTTTCATAAGCTTCAACAATCCTGAGACGCTCTCGATACTCCTCGTCTGTTGAGACTAGCCAAGAAAATAAAATCGAGCAAATTATCGCAACAACAGACCATGGAAGACTCACCGCCAGGCCATAATAGAAAGCTTGCTTTTTGTCGGAAAAATGAACCGGTCGTTGGTTGCTTCTTATCGCAGCTGCTGCTTTGTCGATTGTGTCTACGGATTGATCGACTTCGGCCTTAATGCGTTCAAAATGTTCCTCGACCTCAGCTAGCAACAAAGCGGACCAGTCATCGATTTCCTGGGCGTATTCGAACTGCGAGATAAATTCAAAATCCAACTTCTTGATATCGAAATCGTCTTCCTTATATTTCCACTTGATGAACTCACGAGTGTGTTTGAGCGAAGTCTCGTATCGCTCGAGTGTGCCTGGCGCAAAGTCGGTGCCGACAAGTTCTGCGACCTGCTCATTGTGCTCCTTGAAAATTTTGAGAATTGTCATTTTGCTCTCTTCCTTCCCGAGCATCAAATTCTTAATTGCGTCAGCCGTCAACTCTTTATCTGCGTCTAGTAGAGCTTTCTTTGCTTGAAACACTTTTGTTGTAAGCGAGTCTAAATAGGCGTTGAGCTCCTTGGTATCTTCCTTATTCCCGGTTGCTCTCCCGGCTCTCACATTCCATTTGGACGGATGCCACGTTCTCCTTGTGGTAATGTCTCTAGCTTGGTGATTCACAGTGACACGCAGGTAGATTGCGCGCGTGCCATCTTCATTTTCTGTTCTTGGGGTTTTTAAAAAGAAATTCAACCCGAAACTGTTTTCTAACATAATACGACTGGTTTTAGATGAACAAAAATCGAATTGTTATCATTGAAACGCAACATGTTCACTCCGTGAACATCTTACTAACCAGCTAGTTAAGTGCCTTTTTGTGCGTCATTCTGGATCAAAGCGTTGTTCCACGATTAACGTCAAAAAACATTGGTAATTTTTGAATTTTTTGGTAGTCCGTAAAAATCAAAAACCCCGTTTAAAGCGTTTAAACGGGGTTTTTGAATCTTTTGACATCATGTCCTGCAGAGAGAGAGGGATTCGAACCCCCGGACCTGTTACAGTCAACGGTTTTCAAGACCGTCGCAATCGACCACTCTGCCATCTCTCTAAATCATTTCGCCGTATGCGAAACGTGGTGCAAATGTAAAAACAAAATCTTTATTGGCAACTAATTTGGCTAAAAAAATTGTGGAGTAAGTCGCTGTTTTTAGCTAATCCATACTTTAAGAACCGCTTCGCTTTGATCCTCAATCCTGTAACGATTATCCATCCGGAGGCCGATGATCCATATTATTTCATCGTTTCCATTCAAAAGAATTAAAGTCTCTTGTTTTGCAAAACGATCCAGTTTCTGATCAGTAAAAAAATCGCTTAGCTTTTTGCTCTTACCCTTCATCCCGAAGGGCTGAAATATGTCTCCTATTTTCCATCTTCTCAATTTTAATGGGAAAATCAATTTTTCGAAATCGATGTGGATTGTATTTTTATTATCCGAATGCTCAAATTCCGACACGTACCGCTTATGCTCAAACGTCAGAGCCTGGGCTCCTACCCTAGCCTCTTGCTGTCCTTCCTGAATGTATATTTCATCGACTTCCTCATGCTCAGCTTTCCGAATAAGCAAATGTGTGCGGTCTACAAGCAAAGTATGCGAAGCGGAGTGAAATGTTTTACCGGAAATACCTGACAGGCTCCCAACAATTTTTTCAGCCTGATTATATGTAAAACCAAAATCTTGAAGCAAATGCCAAAGCCGATATGCTGGTTCTATCGCGCTAATGAGCGCGTCAATGCGAATGTAGGTTTGCTCGCCCTTGATCTCAACTACGTCAGCGGCCCACGCATCCAAAGCTTCTTTTAACAATCGATCTGCGCTTTGCAGCTTGGCTGCGGACTGGGTGTGCGTGTCTTCAAGCGATGGATTTAGCTTTTTCAAAATAGGCACTACGCTATGCCGGATTCGGTTTCGCTTGTAATCGTCGGAATTATTGGACCGGTCCTCTCGCCAATGCAATACATTTTCTTGTGCATAGGCAATGATTTGCTCCTTTGTGGCCAGCAAAAGCGGCCTTAATAAATGTTCTCTTATAGGTGAAATGCCGTGCAAACCAGACAGCCCGGTTCCGCGCGCGACATTAAGCAAGGTTGTTTCCAGGGAATCATTTGCATGATGAGCAGTCACTATCCAGTCGCGATGCTGCTCGGTCCTCAAAGTTTCAAACCATCCGTAACGAAGCGTTCTCGCGGCCATCTGCGTGGAAACTGTGTTTTGTTTGGTAAAAGCTTTTACATCAAACTTTTTGGAGTAAAAATCAAAGCCATATCGTGCACATAATGCTTTTACAAACAACTCATCCCCATCCGACTCCTCCCCCTTAATCCAAAATTACAATGCGCTACGGCTGCCGGAAAGCCCATTTTATAGAACAAATGCATCATGACAACCGAGTCTACGCCACCGCTGACAGTCAGTAGGCTTGATTGCGATTTCAGATCCAGTTTTTGTTGGTTAATAAAAGTTAAAAAAGGAGCTAACATGAACCGAAGAAACGTATTTGATGTAGTTTTGGCGTATATATAGATAAATGTCTTTTATCCAGGCCGACAAACAGCGCTTATTTCAAAGGTAAAAGAAAGAACGGCAACATGAAGAAAAATAAATACATCGCAAACTGCAACCCTTTTAAACTTTTACGCGTCATCCTTATCAAAGACAATATATTCCGATTAACGTTCTTTGCTTTAATGATTTTTTCACCCTATCTGCTGGCACAGAAGGCTTTACCTCAACAAAAACCCGCTGAAAGCGAAGATCGCGTTGAGATTATTAAGTCTGATGAGCTGGAAATTATAAATGAGAATGGTGTCGACGCACGACGTGTTACAAATGGCATTTTCAAGCATAAGGGGGCACTTTTGTATAGCAATCTGGCGATTCAAAACATTAATACCAATGTGATTGAAGCCTTTGGAAATGTCAAGATCGTGCAGGGTGATACGGTGACCGTTACGGGCGACACGCTCTTCTATTATGGAAACACCCGCATGGCCATTGTGAGCGGAAAAAAGACGGTTCTTAAAGACAGCAAACGAACGCTGACTACCCGAAAAATTGAATACGATATGGCCAACGGAATTGCAAATTACAAAACGCCTGGCCGCACAGTTGATGAAGAAAATATTTTGACCAGCAAGGAAGGTTTTTATAACACGCGGACCAAAGAGTTTACCTATTATAAAAACGTAAAGCTGGTTAATAAGAAATACGTTTTGACCACGGATACCCTTCTCTATAATTCAATTACAAAGTGGTCCGACTTTAACGGGGACACCAAGATTACGAATAAGGATGGCACGGTAAGAGGCACGAGAGGTCGGTACAACACAGAGACAACCCAGTCGGCTTTTCAGAAAAGGACTATGGTTGACAATGAAACGTATACACTTACCGCAGACTCATTGGAAGTGGACGGAAAAACAAATAATGGCCGGGGAAAAGGCAACGTTGTGATCGTCGCTAAAAAAGATAAAACGGTCTTGAATGGAGATGAGGGTTACTACTGGAAAAGGAAGGCTTCTCCAAGATTTTCGGCCACGCTTATGTGCGGAATGTAGTGTCAGACGATACATTATATATAAGAGCTCGACACATTATATTCCTATGAAAACCAGAGAGATAGCACACGAAAGCTTATAGGAAACAAGAATGTGTTCATATACAAATCTGACTTCCAGGGCAAGTGCGATTCGATCACATATAACACGGCAGATTCGGTGATCCGGTTTTTCAGAAAGCCCATTTTGTGGAGTGACCAGCATTACCAAATGGAAGCCGATTCAATCACCGCATTTCTGGTAAATAATGAGATCAATCGAATGCTTTTAAAGGGCAAATCTTTTGTGATTACCGAAGACACGCTGGTGAGACAATTTAACCAGGTTAAGGGCCGCGTTATCAATGCTTATTTCGAAACTGGAAACAAGCTAAAACAGGTTCTCGTGGATGGAAACGGCGAAAGTGCTTATTATGCAATTGATGATAAGCAGAAAAACATAGGGCTGAATCGTGTGGAGTGTGGAAGAATGAACTTGCTTTTTACAGACAACCGGGTACAAAAAATCTCATTTGTGGGGAAACCGGACGGCAAGCTTATCCCGCCTACAAAAATCAAAACTGCGGAGCGGCAACTTGATGGTTTTAGTGTGAGAATTTCAGAGAAACCAACCAAGAATAAAACGATCTGGAAGGAATTATAACGAATTATTTAAAACTGACTGAAAATATTTGAGATAGGCATGGTTTTTTAGTTTCTTAAAATAAAAGAGCCCATTCACACAATATATTTTGAATATACAATTATTTCTCTATATTTTTGTAATGTACTTTTTAACTAAAATAGCCTAAAAATTATTGGTCAAAAAGTATCTCAAAATGACGCTATGAAAAGAAATATACTTTACTTATTGTTATCACTAACACTGGCCCTGCAAGGTTTAAACGCCCGAATCGGTCTCGAATGGGAGCCGCTTGAACCTGGTCAGCAAGAAGAAACCAGCTTCCGGAGAAAACATAAAATTTGCTGGTTTGGCAACGGGTTCTAGTTATAAACCATTGTCTTTGCAAAATCCAAAAGCGCTTAATAGTTTTTACCGCTCATTCCTTTTTTCAACGCCTAATGCTTCCGAGAGCACCGGTGTAGCAACAACAGAAATCGTTGAGAAAAACACCGAGAGAAGACAGCCTGCCATGGAAGCGCAGCTGAAAGCAGAAGAGCAACTTTATAGCAACGAGAAAATTTCAGTTTCAAATATTTACCCAAAATCCGGCCAGCGAATATGCCGAGCTTGATTACAACTTTACGGCCAGCATTCGCGACGCCAAATTAATTATCTACAATGTACTCGGTTCTCAGATGGCCGAACTGCCCCTAAGCAAAAACGATAGAAAGCTGCGTGTGAACACAAAGGATATGCCAACAGGACTTTATTTCTATCAGTTATCCCTTGACGGCCAAAAAGTAGCCACAAAAAAAATGCTCGTTCGTCATCAGCAATAGGCTAATTTTTAACACTATATCAGCTACGCATTCGTTATGAATGGTGTAGCTTTTTTTATTACCTTTGCACCTAATATGCGAAAAAACAGTCCAGCAAGCTATTTCTTGCTTTTTATTACAGTCCTTGTAATCACTTCCTGTAGCAAATTCTAAAGTTACAAAAGACGGGCACGGATCAGGAAAAGTATGATGCCGCGATGTCTTATTACAAGAAAGGGGATTTTTACCGGTCGGGATTACTTTTTGAAGAGCTCATCCCTTTGCTGAAAGGAAGCACAGAATCTGAGCTTGCGCAGTTCTATTACGCTTACACCCAGTATCAGCAGGGACAATACAATACAAGTCAGTTCCTGTTCAAGAAGTTCTACGATACATATGCGCGCAGTGATTATGCGCAGGAAGCACTTTATATGCATGCTTTTTCATTGTATAAAGATTCTTCTCCTTATAATCTCGATCAAAGCAGCACATTCACGGCAATTTCTGCCATGCAGGATTTCATCAACACATATCCTGAAAGTGCTTTTCGTGAGGAATGTACACGATACATTCTGGAACTGCGATCGAAATTGGAAAGAAAGGCTTACGAAAGAGCACGTCTTTATCATAAGATCAGCGATTTCAATCCGATGTCGATGAAGTCAGCGGTTATCTCAATTGAAAATTTTCGAAAGGATTTTCCGGATTCAAAATACAATGAGGAACTGGCTTTCCTGAAAGTGGAATCTCAATATAATCTTGCAGCCAACAGTTTCAGCATTAAGCAAAAGGAAAGATATCAGGACGTTTTGAAGTTCTATCAGGAGCTGATCGACAAATATCCAACTGGAAAATACAACAGAGACGCGGAAAAGATGTTTGACGACAGCCAGAAGCAGATTGAAGTCATTGCAAAAGCTGAGGTGGACAGACAAAAGCAGATCGAGTCACAACCAGCGCCTGCTAATCAGCCAACGAAAGTAACAACGCCGACAGCGTCGGAACCAAAAGGACAATAGTCCGATTATAAGTTAGATTTTAATTTCAACTAATATCACCATAAGCATGGCAACCAATCCATCAATCATTACCCGGGATACGGACAAGATCGCAGACGTAACTGGTAACTTATACGAGTCGGTTTCTGTAATCTCTAAAAGAGCGCGCCAGATTTCCAGCAAAATGAAGGAAGAGCTTAACAACAAGCTTGCCGAATTTGCATCAGGTGTTGACAACCTTGAAGAAGTGTTTGAAAACAGGGAACAAATTGAAATTTCTAAGTTTTACGAGCGTATGCCTAAGGCTGGAAGCATTTCAATCGATGAATTTATCGAAGGAAAAACATATCACGCATATCGCGATACAACAGAAGAATAATATTGTATCAGCAGAAAGCCAGCCGCAAAAATCGTTTTGCGGCTGGCTTTTCATTTATAAGCTTCAAGATTTCACAATGTTGGACTTATCTCTGTAACTTTATGGCTGACCGGAACCCTTCCGGTTTTGACCACCCAAAGCCATAAAGATTGAATTTAAAAGGTAAAAAAATACTGGTTGCCGTCTCAGGCAGCATTGCCGCGTACAAATCCGCATTTTTGGTGCGGTTATTAGTCAAAGCACAGGCTGAGGTTCAGGTTGTAATGACCGAATCTGCCAAGGATTTTATAACGCCGCTCACACTTTCCGTTTTATCCAAAAATCCTGCATTAAGCACATTTATCGCTGATGAAAATGGCAGCTGGAACAATCACGTTGAACTAGGCCTTTGGGCTGACGCCATGATTGTCGCTCCGGCAACTGCCAGAACATTATCCAAATGTGCGACCGGCAATTGTGACGATTTACTTACAGCCGTCTATTTATCCGCACGTTGTCCGGTTTTCTTTGCACCTGCAATGGACGTGGATATGTATTTGCATCCTTCCACAAAAGAGAACATTGCCTCGCTAACACGCTTTGGCAATCATTTTATAGAGCCCGGACACGGCGAGCTGGCAAGCGGACTGATTGGCGACGGCCGTATGGCTGAGCCGGAATCCATTGTAGCTTCCTTATCAAGTTTTTTTGCAAAAAGATCCGTTGCGATCGGGAAAAGAATCCTGATAACAGCAGGGCCAACTGTGGAAGCCATTGATCCTGTGCGATACATTAGCAACCGATCATCTGGTAAAATGGGTTACGCAATTGCCGGTGCTTTTGCTGCTGCGGGATCTTCGGTCACACTCATTAGCGGTCCTACAAATTTGCCTACGCCTGAACCGACCATTCGACGCCTGAATGTAGAGAGTGCTGAACAAATGTTTGAGCAGACAAAAAACCATTTCGAATCCAACGACGTGGTCATATTTTCAGCGGCCGTTGCAGATTATACGGCCAGAACAATTGCACCGCACAAAATCAAAAAGCAAGGTCAGGAAATGGCATTGGATCTGGTTCGGACGCGGGATATTGCAGGAACTTTGGGCAAGCAAAAATCAGATAAGCAGCTGCTTATTGGCTTCGCGTTGGAAACTGAAAAAGAGATTGAATATGCGATGGATAAGCTGTTCCGCAAAAATTTCGACATTATCATTCTCAATTCACTGAATGATCCGGGCGCTGGCTTTGCACACGATACGAACAAAATAACCGTTATTGACAAGGAAAAGAATGTGAAGCATTTTGAGCTGAAAAGCAAAGATGAAGTGGCTCAGGACATTCTGGAAATTGTCTTAAACAAATGGAGTGAAGCATGAAAAAAATATTTGCGTTGGTGCTCTTACTGGTTGTCGGAAATTTCACTGCAAAGTCGTTTGCGCAGGAATTTCAGTTTTCGGTTAACCTGAATTATGAGCAGCTTATTGCGCAGCAGAAAACTGATCCGCAGTCCATGGCTCAGTTGCAGACTTATATGAATGATTTCCTCAATAACACGCGCTGGACAAACGACGAATTTGGAAAAGAGGAGAAGATCAAATGTAAGTTAAATGTGAACCTTACCCGCTCGCTTAACCAGGGCAATTATGAAGGAAATGCCCAGCTGGTGGTTTCAAGGCCGGTTTATAATTCTAATTACGAAACGGTTTTATTCACTTACGTCGATAAAAACTTCACATTTACATATCTTCCCAACACACCGCTTTACTTCAACGAGAACAGTTACACTGAAGAGCTGCCTTACATTCTGGCGTTTTACGCTAATGTTGCACTGATCTTCGATTATGATTCTTTCAGCAAACTGGGCGGTTCGCCTTATGTGCAAAAAGCTTTTAACCTGATTAACCAGGCGCGGAATGCTTCGCCAAATAAGCGGGGCTGGGATTCAAATGGTGATTCTCGAAATCGTTATTGGCTAATCGAAAATTTGATGAGCCAGCAGTTTACGCCGTTCCGGGAAGGCATGTACAAATATTACCGCCTTGGGCTGGATGTAGCAACACAAAATCCTGCAGAAACACGCGCCAAAGTGATGGAAGTGCTCAATACAGCCAAAGAAGTGAATCAGCTGCGCCCGGCAAGTGTGGTTATCAATTCATTTTTTGATTCCAAATCAGACGAACTTTATCGCATTCTGATCGAGGCACAACCGGAGGACCGAGCGAAAGCATACAGTCTTCTTGTAAATCTTGACCCAACAAAAACGCAACTCTACCAACGGCTCTCTCTATAAACCTTAGTCCAATTCGTTCGAAATTTCCTTAATATGAGTAAAAGATTGATCCGCATATCTTCCCAAGACATTTTAGCCACATTGGAAAGCTTATTGCGAAGGGAAATTAATGTTGTTTTGGACAATGGAAACACGCATTTTGGAAAATTAGAGTCCTTCACTAAGGAGCATTTATTGCTTCGTGATACGCGCAATCACATGCATAACATCGTTTTGAGCGGACTTTATGAAATTGTCTACGATGCACAGCAGCCTTAAGCAACTAAAACAGGATACGAACGGGTTATATTTTCTAATTGTTGATCTGATAACTATATTCGTATAGATATGCTTTCGAATTTACTGATAAAGAATTACGCGCTCATTAAGCAGCTGGAAATGTCACCAGATCCAGGGCTGAATATAATAACCGGTGAAACAGGCGCTGGAAAGTCGATCATGCTTGGCGCCATAGGATTGCTGCTCGGCAACCGTGCTGACGTAAAATCGCTTTACGATTCCAGCGAAAAATGTGTCATAGAAGGGAGTTTCAACCTCTCTGGTTATGACCTTGCTCCCAATTTCGAAGACGAAAATCTGGACTATGCGGATGAATGCATTGTAAGGCGGGAAATTTCGGTCGCCGGGAAGTCACGTGCATTTGTGAATGATACGCCCGTTAATCTGGAATTCCTTAAGCGCATTGGCAGTCAGCTGTTGGACATCCATTCCCAGCATGATTCTGTAATGTTGGGAAATAATGAGTTTCAGCTGCAAGTCGTTGATTCTTTTGCTGATAATGGTCCTTTGCTGAAATCTTATCAGCGCGATTTCAATGCTTATCGAGAGGCTGCGAAGGCATTTGAGAACTTGCAGCAACAGGCTGTGAAGCTGCGCAAAGAGTTCGATTATGATCAGTTTATGTTTCAGGAGCTGGACAATGCGAAGCTCGAAGCGGGTGAACAGGAAAAGTTGGAACAAGAGCTTAACATTCTGGAAAACGCCGTCGAGATCCGAGAAAAACTGCAATTGGCGCATGTGTTGCTTGATAATCCTGAAAATTCGGTTCTTGAACTTTTAAAAAATACGGTCAATACGCTTGGCCAGGCAGCCAGACTTGTGCCGGTTTATGACTCCATCCGTGCCCGTGTGCAAAGTGCATTGATCGAGTTGCGCGATGTGGCTGACGAGATTGATCAGGCCAATGGTGGTGTTGAAGTTGATCAGGGCAGGACTGAAATTGTCCAGGAAAGACTCGACTTGATTTATACGTTGCTTAAAAAACATCAGGCGACTGATGTGGCTCAATTACTGAGCATTGAAGCGGAATTGCAGCGTAAGTTAAGCATTGTTTTAAACCTTGATGAAGACCTTATCAAAGCTGAAAAACTGGCGACGCAAGCACGGGAAACCATGTTAAAAAGCGCTAATGTGCTTTCTGAGAAACGCAAAAAAGTTACGAAAGCCATTGAATCGCTGATTTTGGAAAGGCTCTCGGAACTGGGAATTCCAAACGCAAGTTTATCTATTCAGATTACAGAGACTTTGCCAAGCTTGAATGGAATTGATTCCGTTGCTTTTTTATTTAGCGGCAACAAGGGGATCGTTCCGCAGGAGTTGAAACAAGTTGCTTCGGGAGGAGAATTTTCCAGATTGATGATGGTTATAAAATACATCCTGGCAGACAAACGGAAGCTTCCCACCATTATCTTTGACGAGATTGACACGGGCGTTTCCGGTGAAATTGCAAGGAAAATGGGCAAAATGATGCTGAATATGGCTCATAACCACCAGATTATCGCCATCACACATTTACATCAGATCGCAAGCAGCGGCAACGCACATTACTTTGTTTATAAAGATCATTCTTCGGACAAGACGGTGAGCAAGATCAAAAAATTGTCAGTTGATGAGCGTGTGCAGGAAATTGCGCAAATGATCGGCGGACATAATCCATCTGAATCTGTGCTCTTGAACGCCCGCGAAATGATTCTGAAGGAACAGGCATAATCCAATATAAATTACCATACATTAACTCCTCAATCATGAAATATTCAGTGCCCGCTCTCCTGCTCTCGCTTGCATTATTCAGCTGCGATAAGGAAGCAAAAAAAGATAAGGTTTCCGAACTGGAAGCGGAAGTGATGACGATCCATGATGAAGTAATGCCTCAAATGGACGCGATTATGACATTAAAATCGCAGTTGTCGAAGAAGATCCAGAGCATGGACAGTTTGCAAAACGAAGGAATCAGCAGCAACACCATTGCAGAGGAACGCATTAAGGCCGTAGATCTGAATCAAAAGCTGAATGAATCGGACAAGCTGATGATGAACTGGATGCACACTTATCGTGGCGATTCCGCTAAAAAATTAAAACCTGAAAATGCGGTTGCCTACTTTGAAAAAGAGAAGGAGAAAATTCTGGAGGTTAAGCATACAACATTAAAATCAATACAGGAGGCAAAGACATTTTTGGAATAGCCTCTCATGAAAACAAGTGAAAAAGTCATGCATAAATATGTTTTAATGATAGTGTTTTTTGCAGCTGCATTCATCGGCTGTAAAGAGGAAAAAAAACTGCCGATTTTGGGTGAGCGCGATTGGGTTAAGAAAACAGTTGATGGCAAAGAGGTCGTGGATACGATTTACAATGCAATTCCTGCATTTTCCTTTGTAAATCAGGAAGGTGACACGGTTTCTGAGAAAATTGTTGAAGGAAAAATCTACGTAGCGGACTTCTTTTTTACAACCTGCCCAACGATTTGTCCGATTATGAAGCGGCAAATGATCAAGGTTTTCAATGAATACAAAGGCAATCCGGAAGTGATGATCCTCTCTCACTCCATCGATCCGGATCATGATACACCGCAGGTTTTGAAAAAATTTGCAAGCGATTTGGGTGTTGAAGGCACACAATGGCAATTTTTGACGGGTAAGAAAGAGAAGATCTACGAGATCGGTCAGAAGAATTATTTATCAACTGCAAAGGAAGATAAAACAGCAGATGGCGGCTACATTCACAGCGGCGCATTTATCCTGGTTGACAAAGAAAAGCACGTCAGGGGCATGTATGACGGCACAACTGAAGAAGGAACTGCGAAGTTAATCGCTGATATGAAAGTTCTGCTCGACGAATACAAAAGTAAGTAGCCGGGTGGACATTATGCTCAAATCATTCATTGTCTTATTCTCAGCTTGCAGCATTGTCTCTTGCCAAAGTGCCTCAGAGCTTAAAAGCGAGCAATATTTTGTCGAAGGTTATCAGCTTTACACAACATATTGCGCCAATTGCCATCAGGCCGACGGCAAGGGAATGTCCAACCTCTATCCGCCGCTGGCCGGTTCGGATATTTTAAAAGATAAGTCAGCAGTGGCCTGCATTATCAAAAATGGAATGAAGGGGACAATCCTCGTGAACGGCAAAGAATTCAATCGTCCGATGCCGGCCAATCCAAAGTTGACCGGAATTGAGATTGCTGAGATCGTCAGCTTTGTCAGTATGAAATGGGGAAAAGACAGCTTATACACACCAATAGAGACGGTGCAACAAGCGCTTGCGGG
Source organism: Dyadobacter sp. AC419 (assembly GCF_979253085.1). NCBI lineage: Bacteria > Pseudomonadati > Bacteroidota > Cytophagia > Cytophagales > Spirosomataceae > Dyadobacter > Dyadobacter sp. AC419. The sequence goes on from NZ_CEEDCD010000027.1 coordinate 148,288, forward strand.
CTGCAAATCTTATTGAGGACCTGTGAATTTATAAATGCCGGTCGCTTTTCTGAATTTAATGCGGGTAAAGTCTTGCTCCGCATCCATTCCAATCGCATTTGTAACTTCGGCCGTGCGCTTATTAATGACGGAAAGCGGCTTATCGGTAAACACCTTTCTTGTTCTCGGACTTCCAGCTCAATTCGGTTGTTTTTAAAAGCTCCTCGGTTTGCGATTTCACAACGCGAACATTTCCTTTCACAATGTAAACATCCGCTGCCTTATCATATCGGCCGGAATCTGAGCGCAACCGCGTGACAATGGTGCCGGTTGTATCGTAGAAATTGATATTGATCGTGTCTGGAAAAACTTCCGTTTCATTCTGAAAACGCAATCTTTTGGGCGTTTTCATCACCACTTTCAGCTTTCCCTGCTCGCTGTATTTCACTTCGACATTGTTAACCAGCTCCAACGGACCGGTGTACAACGCGCCTTCTTTCTTTTGCTTTTCCTCACAAGCTGCGAAAAGCAACACGATTGGCATTATAAGATAAAAAGGAGATAAAAAATTATCTCCTTTTAGTATTTTCTTGAAAGTCAATGCGATACGCATATATTTCTTAATCGATTTTTTGTTTAACAAACCACCTTTCCAGCAGCGTAATTCCCAGCACAACACGTCCGTAACGTTCTCTAATCATTCCATTGCCCGTGTTTCCTCTTTGCCCTGCAACGACAGCAACGGACAGAAAGTTCTGATATCCACGACCCATCGGGAATGTAAAGCCTAAGCTTACATTCGTATCATTTACATCATTGTTGCCGATCGAATAAGGCGTTTTACCATAACTGAAACCAACGCGGTAACGAACCAGATCAAAGTAATTAAGCGAAGTAAAACGCGGTAAATATTCAGCACCGACATTGATCCGCCCTACATCATTTAAACCGTCATTTGAATTGGCAAAATTTCTGTATTTCGACCATTGCTGATAACTGAAATCCGCAGATAGGATCAGTTTGAATGGCCACTCTAAACTCGCACCTGCCTGAAACTGATTCGGCGTTTTCAAACCGCCGCCAACAACATTCGTAAGCGTATCCGAATTGATAACGAACGTGTCACGGGCAACTTCGTAAGTCGTAGTCTGATCAGCATTGATCGTGGTTCCGAAGCTGTATGATGCTCCTAAATTTAAGTTCAGCTTATTATCCTTTTTGATAGGAACGCGCAAAGCTGCTCCTGCACGAAAAGCGATGTCTGAATAAGTTGTACGCTCATTCAAGCTAACCAAATATTCGCCGCTCAGGTCCAGATCCGGATTTTGCGCGCTTACTCTGTCCACCAAAGCCACTTCCGTAGCTTTACGAACGTTTCCAAAGAAATATGAGCTTTCCAGACCGAGGCTGAAATATCTTGTAATTTGGTAAGCAGCTGTAATAGAGGCCTTGTTAATGCCGCCTTTTCCTGTTGTCTCGTAAATGCCGACAAAAGGAGTTCCTTGCACATCGCGGATAGACTCGTTGGTATAATCTACAAATGTGTAAGGTTTAAGGCTCATACCCACCACCCAGCGCGGGCTTATGGGGAATGCAAGCGATAAATAGGCAAGATTTCCACCGGCATTGGTTTGCTTCTTATTACCGGAAACAACGTCTTTATATTGTCCGATTACACCAATGTCTAATGTGGTAAAGCGGTTACGGCTCCACAAAGCAGGGTTAAGATTGTTGATTTGAAAGCCGGTGCCTGTGCTTACACCAGATTGTCCCATTCCTATATTGTCAGAATAAGCATCTCCATAAAACTCGCCCATACCCAATGATGAGTAAGGAGAATTGCCCAAGCCCTGTGCCTTTAGCGCCGTGTTGAGGTAAGTACAATTCCAAATGAGTGCAATTGCAAAAGTGAGTATTCTGAATCTACTGTAACGAGACATTATATGTTAAAATTCTGTTCAATCCTATTAAAACCAGTTCCGGCACCGCAAAGATGGGTGGTTTCAGGCTACTTTCAAAAAAAGCAGCATCTCCACCACATAATAGTACGCGCAAATCAGGCGATTTGTGACGATACATTTCAATAATTCCCTGCATTTCTGCAAGAACTCCATTCATAACGCCGCTTTGCATGGCCGCACGAGTGCTTTTTCCAATCAATTCGGGAGCTGGTTCGGGGTCAACGAGCGGAAGCCTTTTAGTGAACGAATGCATGGCATTGAATCGCATCTTCACCCCGGGAGAAATCAACCCACCTTGAAAAGTCGCATTTCTATCAATTAAATCGTATGTAATGCAAGTTCCCATATCAATGACAACCAGATCTTCATTAGGATAAAGAAAATTGGCTCCTACGGAAGCCGCTATGCGATCAGCACCAAGCGTTTGCGGCGTATCATAATTCTTTTGAATAGGTAAAAGCGTCTCAGCAGACAGATCAAACACATTGCACTCAATGCCAAGAGCCGCTTTGAAGTCTTCAACGGAATAACTTACAGAAGAAAAAAGAATGTTTTCAGGCAGGTCAGCGCGCACATTTTTGATTAATTCATCAAATGTTAGCCGCGTCGTATAGCGTATCAGTTGCGGTCCGTTAAACCATCCAATTTTAGAATACGTATTTCCCGAATCAATAACGACGTTCATAATTTTGCAAAAGTCCTACATTTGAGGCATATAAACTAGCACTTTTATAAGGCTAAGTTTGTTGTAGAATAGTATAAGATCATCCGTAACTGCCTTAATTAGTGATCAATAGGAAATATTAGCTTCCTGGAACCATTTTTCGCTAATTTTTATTTTGAACTGAGAAAGTAATTTTTTACCTTCGTCGTTATAAGTCCAGTATCGACTTCTAAATCCAAATTCCATCTCGCGGTAACTCTCAACGTTATCGAGGTTTTAAAAATCTTGCCGATTTATTGTCTTTACTTCATTTACTTAATTGCAAAGTTTCAGAGTAAATCCAACGAAGTTTTTCAGTTTGTAAAGTCACACCCGGGCTTATACATTGTTTTTTTCAATATTAATGACATCACGTCACTTCGAGATATGCTTCTCGGCTCAGTCCAAAAAAATTCACAACCATAATATCCATTCGGTAAAGTGTTACTTTACTTTCCCTTGTCTGTATGCCTACAATTGATGAATTGAACATTAAGCTCCTGTCAGAGCTTAAAGAAATAGCTGGCAACCTTGGTGTTGCAGATTATGCTAAACTCCCCAAGAAAGAACTTATAAACCGGATCCTGACAAAACAGGACTCTGCAACGGTAACCGAAGCACCTGCTGCTCCGGCTCCGACCATAAATACACCCGAAACGGTAGCAGCAAACGGCGCGGATGGTTTTAGCCAGGATTCCGACGGCCAGAAGAAAAAAAGAGCACGCAGGCCCTCAGAAACTGCTCCGGCAGACAACATGAAACCTGCTAACAACAGATCGTCCAGACCTAAAAAGGACAATTCACAAACGCCCTCTCCTGCTCCACTTTTTGATACATCGTTCAGGAATCGCCCTGAACCAATTAATGAAAAACCTAAAAACTTTGATATCCGCGAAGAATCTGATTCTGACAGCGATACATTGAATGATTTAGGAAAAGAAGAAGCTGTTGCACTTCCTGAAAATACAGCGCCTGCGGCTGAGGTGGTTGCCGAAGAAAAAAACGAGGCACCAGCAGAAGAAACTGCAACCGGCACAAAAGAAGAAAAGCCATTTCGCCAGCCTAATGAGGTAAACGATCGTCAGCCACAGCAAGCACAGCAGCCTGCGCACCGCGAAGATCCATCTTCGAAAATCAAGCGCAATTACAACAATTATGTAAGAGAATTTGATGGCTTGATCGTCAACGAAGGTGTGCTGGAAATCATGCAGGACGGCGGATATGGGTTCCTTCGCTCAGCCGATTACAATTATCTGGCTAGCCCGGACGATATATACGTTTCTCCATCGCAAATCAAACTTTTTGGTTTGAAAACCGGCGACACGGTTAGAGGCCAGATTCGCCCGCCGAAAGAAGGTGAAAAATATTTTGCTTTGCTTCGTGTTGAAACGGTTAATGGTAAAACCACAGAAGAAATCAGGGACCGTATCCCTTTTGAATATCTGACACCATTGTTTCCTGATGAATGTCTGAAACTAAGCTCTCGTCCGGATCAATATTCGACGCGTATCCTGGATTTGTTTGCACCGATTGGTAAAGGACAACGCGGAATGATCGTGGCACAGCCAAAAACGGGTAAAACTGTTTTGCTTAAAGAAATTGCCAACGCTATTACGCGTAACCACCCGGAAGTTTTCCTTCTGATTTTGCTGATTGACGAACGTCCTGAGGAGGTTACTGATATGCAACGCAGTGTAAGAGCAGAAGTTATTGCTTCTACATTTGATGAGCAGGCGGATCGCCACGTGAAAGTTGCCAGCATTGTTTTAGAAAAAGCAAAAAGAATGGTTGAATGCGGTCACGATGTCGTGATTCTGCTCGATTCGATCACGCGTCTTGCACGGGCATATAACACAGTTGTTCCTTCATCCGGTAAAATCCTTTCCGGTGGTGTGGATGCAAATGCATTGCATAAGCCAAAAAGATTCTTCGGAGCAGCAAGAAATGTAGAACATGGCGGATCGCTTACCATTATCGCAACTGCGCTGATTGATACAGGTTCTAAAATGGACGAAGTGATCTTTGAAGAATTCAAAGGAACTGGTAACATGGAATTGCAGCTTGACCGTAAATTGTCCAATAAAAGGGTGTTCCCGGCTATCGACGTTATGGCTTCCGGAACGCGCCGTGAAGATCTGCTGCTTGACAAAGAGACTTTGAAAAAAGTATGGATACTCAGAAAGCACATGTCTGACATGAATGCGATGGAATCGATGGACTTCCTGCTTGAACACATGAAAGGCACCCGCAGCAATGAAGAATTCTTGATCTCTATGAACCGATGACAAGTCAGCCGGACAACAGCCAACAGGCGCCGGACGATTTGAAAATCGTTGAAGGAATCGGGCCGAAGATTGAAGAATTTCTTAACCGCGAAGGAATCAATTCTTTTGAACGGCTGGCAGAAACTTCGACCATCAGGATCTCTGCCATATTAAAAAAAGCAGGGCCCCGGTTTCAAATCCAAAACCCAACCTCCTGGCCCAAGCAAGCAGCATTGGCAAGAGAGCAAAAGTGGGATGAGCTGAATGCATTGAAAACATTGATCATTTCAGGCAAAGAAATTTAGTCCTTACACATAAGAAAAGCCCGCTAACTCGAAATTAGCGGGCTTTCTCTATTAAAATGCTCTAAAAGCGAATGTTACAAGCCTGAAACCGTGCGCTGGATAAATTGCGTCAGATCGCTTCCCGAAAGTAATCCTTGTGAAAGTAAAGCCAGATCATAAACCTGCTTAGCAAGTGATTTTTGACCCTCTTCACTTTCTGTTTGCAGCAAGCGGCTGATCACAGGGTGGTTAGCATTAAGAGAAACGGTGTACATCAGCGGCATATCACCAAACATCGAGCGCTGTCCCGACGTGGCTTGCATATCTGTCATGCGGCGCATGAATTCAGGGAATGTAATCACAACCGGAAGTTCGTCAACAGGCATTGCTTCTACTTGCACATTGGCGCTTTTGCTTCCTGCCACTTCTTCAAAAATCTTCTTAACCTTTTCCTTATCGTCGTCAGACAAAATACTTTCTAATTGCACATCCTTTTCAACGAGCTTGTCCAATGTGTCCGCATCCACACGCTTGATGTTGATTTTTTCAAGCTTTTGTTCCAAAGCATTGATAAAATGTGAATCAATCACAGTCGTCAATGAAAGCACGTCATAGCTCCGTTTTTTGGCAGACTGAATAAATGCATCCTGCTTTTTATCGTCAGTTGTGTAAAGCCAAACCTGCGTATCGTTTTTGTCCGTCTGGTTGTCTTTCACATGCTCGCGATATTCTTCGAAAGTGAAAAATTTGCCTTCTGTGTTTTTTAGCAAACAGAAATCCTTCGCTTTCTCATAAAACTTATCATCACTGATAATGCCGTATTTAACGAAAAGACCAATGTCATCGAATTTTTTCTCGAATCCTTCGCGGTCATTTTTGAAAATTTCAGAAAGCTTGTCTCCAACTTTGCGTGTAATGTATCCATTGATCTTCTTCACATTTCCATCTGCCTGCAAATAACTTCTCGACACGTTCAAAGGAATATCCGGCGAGTCAATCACACCGTGAAGCAATTGAAGGAAATCAGGAACAATGTCCTTTACTTCATCCGTAATGAACACCTGGCGGCTATAAAGCTGAATTTTCTCGCGTTGGCCCTGGAAATCGTTTTTCAGTTTCGGGAAATACAAAACGCCCGTCAAATTGAAAGGGTAATCCACATTCAAATGAATCCAGAATAATGGATCTTCGCTAAATGGATGAAGTTCTTTGTAAAAGGCCAGGTAATCCTGGTCTGTCAAATCCGCCGGGTTTTTGGTCCAGATTGGATTTGGATTATTAATGATCTTGTCCTCGAATTCAATTTCAATCGGCAGGAACTTGCCGTATTTTTCAAGAATGCCGCGCAAACGGTGCTCATCCAAAAATTCTTCAGAATCAGCCGCAATGTGCAGGATAATGTCAGAACCGCGCGTTGCTTTCTCAATTGGTCCCAGTTCGAATTCAGTAGAACCATCACATTCCCAGCGAACGGCCTCAGAACCCTCTTTGTATGATTTCGTAATGATCTCAACATTCTCAGCCACCATGTAAGCCGAATAAAAACCAAGTCCGAAGTGACCGATAATGCCTTTATCACCTTTTCCGTCTTCGCCTTTGTCTTTATATTTCTCAACAAATTCAGTCGCTCCTGAGAAGGCAATCTGGTTGATATATTTCTTAATTTCCTCAGCCGTCATACCAATCCCATTATCACTGATTGTGATGGTTTTGGCCTCTTTATCAAGCTTTACGACAACTTTCAGCTCGCCCAGCTCGCCGTTAAAGTCGCCGTAAGAAGCAAGCTTTTTGATCTTCTGGGAAGCATCGACAGCATTGGATACTAATTCACGTAAAAAGATTTCGTGGTCCGAATAAAGGAATTTTTTGATAATCGGAAATATGTTCTCGGTATGAATGCTTAGGTTTCCTTTTTCCTGAATCACTGATTCCATAATTATGCCGTTTTGTTTATATTATTAAAGAATTGTTTTTTCTGCGTTGCAATACGCAATACAAATATGCGTTCCAAATACAGCTAAAAAGCGGGTTGGCTGACAGATTGTCAGGATTACAAACCGATATCACAAAAATCAATTGGTTGGTAACTGACTGGCTTTTTTCTTAATATTGCGATCGGTAAACAACTCAACTAAAATCATCAAAACAGTTCATTCAGAACACCAATTAGTAACATGAATCTTATTAAGAAACTTTTTGCAGGCGTCGTTTTATTGAGCGGAATATCAGCTTGCACCACGATGAACTCTGTGCCCCTCTCCAATTATACAGTTTTTACTGAGGATCTGCGCCGGGATCTGGAATCCGCAAACATTGAGATCGCCAAGGTGCAGTTTTTCAATGACAAGGCTATCAACATTCGTCGCGAAGTTTCTGATCCTAACGACATTAAGGTGAACCCGGAAGGTCAGATCACGATGAGTAATGGAAAGAGCATTCAGACAATTAATGTGCTTCCATTTACGCCAGGTGTTGCATTGAACTCTGACAACGGTGTGATTTTTGTGTCTTGGGACGATACGCAGCAGGATACAAAAGGGATGAAATTCAACCTGAGCGGCCAGAATTACTTTCTGGACGTGCTGCCTAACAACAAGTTTGAGTATAAGGAAAGAACATTCGATTTACAAGGTGGAAACGGCGCACGACTTTTCGTTAAAAAGGATCTTTTGAAGCAAGTTAAAAATTCAAGAGAAACACTGAAAGGACGGAAAGTAGGTCAGTAACCGAAACGATAAAACAAAAAAAGGTCAGCAAATGCTGACCTTTTTTTGTTGCGGCTAGTTTAAATTGAAATAGCCAGATTTTTCGCCTGTAATCTTCGGCTTATTAACGATCGCCGAGCTTTGTATCAAAACAAGCAGTAACAAACCTGTAATCATTGCAAGCGCAATTTGCAGAAATGAAATAATCCAGAAACTTGCAATATCACTTTTCGATTCCTTCATCAAATCCTTTCCAATGCTCGATTGAATATTTGTCAGCTCATTCAAATTGGCGATTGTATTTTTGAATGTGCTTGCGCCGGCTTCTGCAAAAAGCTTTTTTGCGTCGTCCTGTTGTCCAATGCTGGATAAACTAAGCACTGATTTCTCCAAAGCTGCATATTGTGACACTTCATTCTTGAAATTGACCAGACTTACAGCCTCTTCATGAACAAGATATGTCTTTTCAAATGCACTGATCAGTGAATCAATGTTCTTGTTATGCAATGCTAATTGGGATTTGATTTCACTTCTTTCTGCCGCCTGGTTGGACATCAGATATTCTTCAAGTGACAATCGCTTCCCGTATAAATTTTCAGTCAGATAAATAATCGTTGTTGCTGGCACGAGCCTATCCTTATAAATAGAAGAAAAAGATTTGTCAATCCCCTCCATATTATGCCTGGACAGCAATGTAGCCAATATAATAAATCCCATGATGCCTCCGAGAAGCAGTGCAGCTTTCAGTTTTTGCTGGATTACAAAAGACCATTTCATGAAATAGCTGTTAAAAAAATACAAAGATAACTCCGGATAATAACGTTTTATTCGCTTTAAAATGTTCTCAAGATAGGCAAATTTGCAAGACTTTACCGGATTTCAATTGATAGTCAAAATTGTGGTATAATTTTGTTAACCACTAGTAATGTATCAAAATACTCTTCTTTCCATGAATGACGTTGCAATTGATTTCAGTAAGGTCCATCAGATTCAGATTTTTGGCGTCACGATTTTGGAACCTTCCACTGTTATCACCAGTCTGATGATGACCGTTGTTTGCATTTATGCATTTATTCATCTCAATAAGTTAGGCCGGGCGCACCGGATGTACATGCAAATCCAATATTTTTTCCTGTTCATGGCCATTGCCACCGCAATCGGAGGTGTTTTAGGACACGGATTTTTGTATTTGACAGGCATGCGCGGAAAAATTCCAGGCTGGTTTGCCAGCATGATTGCAGTCGCATTATTCGAACGCGCCGCTATATGGCATATCAAGCCGTTGCTCCCGCGGAAAGGCGGCTTATTTTTAGGCTGGCTTAATTACGTCGAGCTCGCCATATTCTTCGTGCTGACATTTGTAACATTAAATTTCGTAGTCGTCGAAATACACGCGTTTTACGGATTATTCCTGATGCTTTTCCTGATTGAGATTTATGTTTATAAGAAAAGAAAAGACCCGGGGAGCGTTAATATATTCATTGCGACGGGATTAGGAGCGGTTTCTGCTGGCTTACACGCATTAAAATTCAGCTTTGGCCCGTGGTTTAATTATAATGATATCAGCCACATTAGCATGGGCCTATCTATTTGGTTCTACTATCAAGGCGCACGACATATGATTTATTATGGCGAAGAAATGATCAAACCCGAGGAAGTTCTTGAAAGCGAAAGTGAAGGTTGAGTTTCAGAAAACGACATAAAAAAATAAGGATGCCTCAACAGGCACCCTTATTTTTTTAACATTAAACCAGAAATGTCTGGATTACTTGTTAGGTTGAGGCGTGTATCTCAAATAAGGCTTTACAATGTTAAGGCCTTTTGTAAATTTCTTCTCAGCATCAGCCGTGCTTACAGCCGGAACAACAATCACATCGTCTCCATCTTCCCAGTCAGCAGGCGTCGCTACGGAATAGTTGGCAGTCAGTTGAAGTGAATCAACAACACGTAGAATTTCGTTAAAATTACGGCCAGTTGAAGCTGGATATGTCAATGTAAGTTTGATCTTTTTGTCAGGTCCGATAATGAATACGGAACGCACAGTCGCCTTTTCGCTTGCATTCGGGTGGATCATGTCGTAAAGTTCAGCCACCTTGCGGCCTTCGTCTGCGATCAGCGGAAAGTTAACTTCCGTCGAACTTACTTCATTAATATCTGGAATCCAGTTGTTGTGTGAATCAATATCATCCACGCTCACTGCCAGCACTTTAACGTTCCGTTTTTCGAATTCTCCTTTTAAAAGAGCCGTTTTGCCCAGCTCAGTGGTGCAAACTGGCGTAAAGTCACCTGGGTGTGAAAACAACATTCCCCAGCTATCTCCTAACCATTCGTGAAATTTGATGTGGCCTTGTGTGGTATTTGCCTCAAAATCAGGGGCAATATCTCCTAGTCGAAGTGACATAATGATTAAATATTTAAGTGAAGAATAATAATCTACTGATATTATAGAGTTAACGCAAAATTAAATAAATAGTTTCAAAAACCGCTCGCCCGGAAGCTAATAAATGATTATGTGGAGAATGTCGATCGAAGTGTTCTCAACGCCTTGCTAATGTTAGGTTTAATTCATTTTAACTGCATTTTAAGTCGCATTTAATTGCGTTTTAATTGCATTAATGCTCTTTTGGTAACAATTAAGACTGAGTTGTGGCGATCTATTCCTTCTTCCTTAAAACAATATTTTATGAGCAAGTTTCCTGGTCCGCACACCAAGGCAGCTGACGAATGACGGATCGATCATCTTAATTTTAATTGCCTGTTCGTTTAAGTTATCTAAACCATCTCATGTTTAAAATGAGATGGTTTTTTGTTAAATTGAACTATAAAAGCGGTTTTTGTTTTCTTGAATAAACCGTGAAGGAAGCTGCTATGAGTTTGAAATTGCCTGTTTATCTGGATAATAATGCCACTACGCCCATGGACCCGATGGTTCTGGAAGAAATGCTGCCTTACTTTTCAGAGAAATTCGGCAATGCTGCAAGCCGCACGCATTCGTTTGGCTGGGAGGCCGAAGAAGCCGTTGATGCCGCCAGAGAAAACATTGCCGCATTGATCGGTGCGCACCCGCAGGAAATTGTATTTACTTCCGGAGCGACGGAGGCCGTTAACCTGGCCATAAAAGGCGTTTGGGAAAGCAACACCAGCAATAAAGGCCACGTCATTACCGTGTCAACCGAACACAAGGCTGTGCTGGACACCTGCAAGCACATTGAAAAAATGGGCGGCTCGGTCACCTATCTCCCCGTTGGTTCGGACGGAGTAATCAATTTGCAAGACCTGAAAGACGCCATAAGGGCTGATACGCTGCTAATTTCGGTGATGTATGCCAATAATGAAACGGGCGTCATCCAGCCGGTCAGGGAAATCGGAAACATTGCCAAGGATCATGGAATTTTGTTTTTAACCGACGCATCTCAGGCGTTGGGCAAAATCGCGATTAACGTGCAGGCTGACGAAATAGACTTGCTGGCATGCAGCGCGCATAAGCTTTACGGACCTAAGGGTGTCGGAGCACTTTATGTCAGGAAAAAGAATCCTACTGTGACCATTGCAGCACAAATCGATGGCGGCGGTCATGAACGAAATATGCGCAGCGGAACATTGAATGTGCCTGGTATTGTGGCTTTTGGAAAGGCTTGTGAGATCAGCAGTGAAAAGCTGTTGAGAGAAAGCGAGCGACTTTCCGCTTTGCGCGATCGCTTTGAAAATCAATTGCTAGACTTGCAGAATGTGGTCATCAATGGAAACAATGTGCCGCGACTTCCGCACGCGACAAACATTTCATTTCAAGATATTGATGGCGAAAAGATGATTTTCGAGGCCTCCAATGACATTGCTTTTTCAAGAAGTTCCGCTTGTACATCGGCCACATTGGAGCCGAGTTATGTATTGAAAGCAATGGGCCTTTCGGATGAATTGATCCATAACACATTCAGGTTTAGCCTGGGCAGGTTTTCGACGGAAGAGCAAGTAGATCACGCCGTTAAGGTAATTTCTAAAATAGTAAAAGAACACAGGAGTGAAAGAAATTACGGACATCATAAAGTCGTATGAATCAGCGCTTGAAGCAGGAAAAAGAACCGCTTTGGCGACCGTTGTGCATGTGGAAGGTTCTTCTTACAGACGGCCGGGCGCCCGCATGCTCGTAACAGACGATGGGCAACTTACGGGTGCGATCAGCGGCGGATGTCTGGAAGGCGATGCATTGAGAAAGGCACTTCTGGCCATATCACAGCAGAAAAACAAACTCGTTACTTACGACACCACCGACGATAACGACACCACATTGGGCGTTCAGCTGGGTTGCAACGGCATCGTGCACATTCTTTTCGAGCCGATTCATGCCTCAGATCCCCAAAATCCCATCACATTACTGAAACGGGTTTTGGAAAAACGGCAGAATGCAGTTCTGGTAACATTGTTTTCACTCGGCTCACGCACGAGCGAGCAACCGGGAACCTGCTTTCTAAATCTTCAAACGGACGATTTGACCATTGCCACACTCGCGGATCAAACATTAACAGCAGATTTATCGGCAGAAGCGGAATTGGCAAAAGAAAGAGCAGATTCATTCTTCAAAGAGTTTGTTTGGAACAACCAAAAATTGACCGGCTTTGTAGAATATTTCCAACCTGCACCGGCTTTGGTGATTGCGGGCGCTGGCAACGACACCATTCCGCTGTCTGAAATGGCGCATATATTGGGTTGGGACGTTACAGTCGTTGACGGCCGCAATGGTCACGCCACCCAACGCCGATTCCCGAAAGCCAAGCATGTGTTTGTAGTAAAAGCCTCGGAAGTTTTGAATGTCGTTAATGCGGATGCAAGAACATTTTTTGTGCTGATGACGCATAATTACAACTACGATCTGGCTTTACTTAAAGAGCTGATATTGTTAGACGAATGCATTTATATCGGCGCATTGGGGCCTAAAAAGAAGCTGGAAAGAATGTTTGGCGATTTGCTTAATGATGGCATAGCCGTTACTGAAGCGCAAAAAGCCAAAATATTTGGACCCGTGGGATTGGATGTGGGCGCCGAAACTTCGGAAGAAATCGCATTGTCCGTGTTAGCAGAAATAAAGGCGGTTTTGAATGGCCGAACAGGAATTTCGTTGCGTGAAAAAGCAGAACCAATCCACAGCCGCTCCGACCAGAAAGTGGATTATCACAAGGCAACCCGGGAAGATTTTTTGTGCGAAATACAAACGGCACAACCCTGAACAATGCTGCAAAATCCTTACGTAATCATCATTTTAGCGGCTGGTAACTCCTCACGGCTCGGCGAGCCGAAGCAGTTGCTGCAGCATAACGGCAAGACGCTGATCCGACACGTTGCTGAGGCTGCTTTGGAAGCAAAAAGTGCGGCTGTGATTGTTGTAACCGGTTCCAATGCCGCATTAATTGAAGAAGAGCTCGCAGATTTGCCTTATCATTCAGTTCAAAATCAAATCTGGGAATCCGGGATGGCATCTTCCATTGTTGCGGGTGTTAATGAGCTTTTAAACATTTACCCAGAAATCGAGGGCGCCATTTTCGCAGTAAGTGATCAGCCTTTTGTTAAATCACAGCTGTTCAATGAACTAACGGATAAAGCAACTGACACTGACTTTGGAATAATTGCGTCTGCCTACGGTGACACATTGGGAACCCCTGTTTTATTTCAAAAAAAATATTTCCCCGACCTCCTGGCACTTTACGGAGCCGAGGGCGCCAAAAAGCTTGTCAAAAAATTTGCTGACGATGTGACATCAGTTTCCTTTCCAGAAGGAAACATTGACATTGATACGCCCGAAGATTACCAAAGGCTTCTCAAACGGTAATTCCAACTTCATTAATTTTCAAATAATTTTTAGCAAAGAGTTGCTATTTCGTTTCAGACATTTACCTTTACAGTGTACTACTTAACTAGAACACTAAACGATCGGTAAACATGATCCACCTTGACCGCGTAACCTTTGGATACAGCAAGAAGAAAAAGCTGTTTGAAGATTTGTCGCTCGACCTGGAAGCAGGGCATATTTATGGTTTGCTGGGCAAGAACGGTGCCGGCAAATCAAGTCTGCTGCGAAATATGGTCGGCTTGCTTTATCCAACCAATGGCACAATAAATGTTTCCGGGTTTGAGCCGAAAATGCGGCAGCCTGCTTTCTTGCAGGACGTCTTTTTCATTGCCGAAGAAATATATCTCCCCTCCGTAACTGTGGAGAAATACCTGGAACTTGTCGCGCCATTCTATCCAAGATTCGACGGTGTGCAGTTTCAAAAATACATTTCAGAATTCGACATTCCCGTGGGTAACACGCTTACCGGCATGTCATACGGACAGAAAAAGAAGGTTTTAATCGCATTTGCACTGGCTACAAATACCAAAGTCCTGATCATGGATGAGCCTACGAATGGTCTGGACATTCCATCCAAAAGCCAGTTTCGCAAAATTGTGTCTGCTGCATTAGATAAAGACCGCCTCATTCTGATCTCCACGCACCAGGTGCGCGATTTGGACAATCTTATCGATTCCATCATTATTCTGGAGGACAGCAAGATTTTGATCCGGCATAGTTTGGACCTCGTGTCCGAGCGCCTTTGCTTTGGTACGCTGCCAAGTATAGAGTATGATCAGCGCGTTTTGTATTCAGAACCGTCGATGCGAGGTTATAAGGCTGTTTTTGAAAATTCGGCACAGGAAGAAACGCGCGTTGATCTCGAACAGTTGTTCAATGCGGTGATGGAAAATCCGGAACGTATACGCAAAATCTTCTCCGAAAAGCCATGAAAACGATCATCCTATCACTGCTAGCACTCATCGTGTTAGCCCTGAAAAACGACCTCCCATTCATCACATCAATCTTTTTCGCTCAAAACTGATATCATGAATCAAACATTTAACCTGCACCGTTTCGTCCTGACGATGAAACTGGAACTTGCTGAAAAAGGGAAAAATTACTTGCTAATGGCATCTTTGCTGGTTGTATTGCTGCTCATGATGATGGTGCCGATCGCACTTTACGATGAACCGCACGGATTTCGCGAGGCTTTGCATTACATGGCACTATTTATGATCATGCTTTTTGGAAGCAGCCTTTACACCGGCAGCGCTTTGACCCAATATACGGCGCCTTCAACGGGAATGGCTGCATTAATGATCCCGGCTTCCAGAACTGAAAAATTTCTGACTTCACTTTTGGCTAACCTGCTTTTCATCGTTCCTTTCCTGATCTTTTACGTGCAGCTGCATTATTTAACGGTTGACATTGCCAACGGAAAATCGCCTGACACAGCTTATAAATACAGTTATATCAATCTTGATTATCTCCGTTATTTCGTGTATTTCTATTTTGCAATGCACAGCTTCTTCATACTGGGATCGATTCATTTTGCCAAATCGTCTTACATTAAAACAGCCATCATTGTCGTCGTAATTTGTTTGGTAGGATTTATACTGCACGTTTACCTGGCCAATACATTTGCTTCCTACCCTACCAAAAACAACACTTTGCCGTTTGCCGGCTGGCAAATTGCAACATTTGACATACGCGGCAACACTGTCATACGTGAAAATACGAAGTCTTATCATGTGATGTTCCCATCTAATATCTATGTTCTGGTACAGGTTTTCGCAGTATTTGTAACGTTTGCTTTCTGGTACGCTGCGTATTTAAAATTGAAAGAGAGACAAATCTAACTGCACACTACAAATGGAATTTAAAGACAAACAATCCATATATCTTCAAATCGCAGACTATATCTGTGAGCAAATCATCCTGGGAAAATGGCCTCCCGGAGAGCGCATACCATCAGTGCGGGATCTCGCAAGCATGATGGAAGTTAATCCTAACACGGTCATGCGGACCTATGAATTTTTACAAAATAAAGAGATCATTTTTAATAAAAGGGGCATTGGATATTCTGCAAGTGATCATGCAAATGATCGGATACTGGCCTATCGTAAAGAACGATTTCTTGATGTCGAATCACCTGATTTTTTCCGCACCATGTATTTACTGAACATTAGTATAGCAGAATTGAAAGTGTATTATGACAAATTTATAACTGAAAATTTTCCCGTTACAAACTGATAACCAGCTATGAAAGCAAGCAATGTATTGGTGATATGCGTTTTGGCGCTGATTTTTCTCGGCATACTCGGGTCAAACATTGTCCTGAAAGCCGAATACGAGAAACTCCGGAAAGAAGATCCGCTTGCCGGCTACAAAAAAGAAGTTCTGAGTCCTTTTAAATATGTAAAGCTTCAAGGAAAGACGTTTGGAGTTACCGAAATACGTCAGGGTACAAAATCCGAGATTAACCTAAATGTTGATCCGAAATATCTTTCATGGGAAGTGAAGCAGGACACATTGATTGTCACATATAAAAAGGATTGGATTGAAGGCTGGTCGCGCCGGGAAGAAATGCTTAACTCTGTGGCAAACATTTACATTTTTACGCCGCAATTATCTTATGTCAACTCCGACAACGCTTTTTGCAGAGTCAAAGGCTGGAAGAGCGATGTCCTTACCATTGACCAAAAAGGCAGTCTATTCGTGTTGTCAGATAATCAGATAACCAATGTCAATCTTAAACTATATGCCGGAAACCTCGCCAAAATCGAAGCAAGCAATGTATTTGGCAAGATAAAATTAGAAGTTGCCGACAGCAGCAGCTTGATTATGGAAAAGAGCGACATCAAGACAATCAGCGCCCAAATAGATAACTCAGCGCAAGTCAGCATGCCAGGGAGTTTGTTGAAAAAGGCTGCTTTGTCTGAATCTTTGGATTAGTTTCGAGTAGAATGAAGAGGGGAAGATATCATCTAGAGATCTATCTAAAAAACTAGAGCAACAATATTTACATCTTTAAAATCTCTGGATTAAAATCCAGAGCAACAAATCAGTCATGCCTGACGGCATTTCGCCGACACAAGTGCCGTCAGGCACGAACGATTCCTCGGCCCCAGATTTTAATCTGGGGATAGAAGAAAGATCTTCAATTAAGAGAAAGAAGTTTTAAAGAGTGAAATTTTTATTTTATAATCCCTAAATCAAAATCCAGAGCAAA
The DNA here is from genome assembly GCF_979253085.1 of Dyadobacter sp. AC419. Classification (NCBI taxonomy): domain Bacteria; kingdom Pseudomonadati; phylum Bacteroidota; class Cytophagia; order Cytophagales; family Spirosomataceae; genus Dyadobacter; species Dyadobacter sp. AC419. The sequence continues at coordinate 165,240 of NZ_CEEDCD010000027.1, forward strand.
ATATTAGAATCATTCAAAATCCCTATATCAAGAGCCAGATCAAAAATCAGCATCATTCAAAAATCCCTAAATCAAAATCCAGAACAAAAATCAGCATCATTCAAAACCCCTGGATTAAAATCCAGGGCAACAAAATCAACCATGCCTGACGGCATTTCGCCGCCACAAGTGCCGTCAGGCACGAACGACTCCCTCGCCCCAGATTTTAATCTGGGAAGAAGAAAGATTCTCAATTAAGAGAAAGAAGTTTTAAAGAGTAGAAATTTTTATTTTATCCCAAGCATCAAACTAGTGCTGCCGCCGGCATTGGTGGTTGGGAGAACCCCATTCCATTTAGAAACCCATTCTTGCTGAATTAATAATGGAGTCAGGGTTTTCTGGCGCAGTTGATTGGCTTCGGCCTCGGCTCTGGCCTTGATCAATGTTGCCTTTGCCTGACCTTCGGCGCGGGCGATAATCACTTTGGCTTCTGCCTCGGCCTGCTTTGCCATATTTTCAGCTTTCAGCCTGGCCTGGATAGAAGTGTTTTTCTCATCGATCATTTGTCGCAATGATGGTGGGGGCGTAATGGCGGAAGTAAGCTGGTCGTAAATAAATCCATCTTTACCCAATGTCTTCGTCAGCACATTCTGCACACGATCTTCAAATGCCTCGCGATTTGACATAACACTATCCGAACTGAATGAATTGGCAACGATCCGGTAAGCATCATAAATTGTATTTTTCATAAAGCCTTGCTGAATTTCCCCTAACGGTCGTCTGTATTGGCGGTAAATCTGAGGCACTTTATCCGGATTAATATGGTAATTCAACTTGGGATCCACCTTGAATTCCGCAGCATCTTTTGTTGTAATGACAAAAGAATCATAATCGACACTTTGCGTGAAAGTTGGAAACTCAATGATCTTCGTAGTCCAGGTGTTATACCAAACACGACCGGTAACCAATGTAATGTTGTCAACTCCCTTGTCCGTGCCGTAAAGGTTAATGCGGATGCCGACGTTGCCCGCGTCGATGTTTTCAAATGTGAATGGCTGAACGAAAAGCAGAATCACAGCCACGAAAAACTCACTGAACCGATAATAATTTTTCTACCGAGGGTCATCATATTTTAGATTTAAAAGAACTGAAAAACTGATTAAGATCAATTGCTAGCAAATAGACGGCACTTGCAATAATGGCCAAACCACCGAAAACGAGCAGGTCAGATTGTGCGTTGACCAATTTCAGCGAATAAGTGATGACGATGATGACCGCCACGATTTTCAGAAAGTATTTCATGTCTGTGAGGTTTGTTTGAAGTAAATTTAAATAGGATCAAAACCGCTCACATAATTATTTTATCCAACGGCATCTTTAAAAGTTTAAACGTATCGAAATGCCTTACAAAAGAAAAACGCACCCTTTCGGATGCGTTTTTCTGTATAAATAAGTTGGTTACCGCATTAAAGCGACGCAGCCGCAGCCTCGTCGACAAACCAATGCAATGCTCCTTTAGAAGGATTGATGATTTGCGAGGGGTAAAGATCAACATTAGTCTCCCCTTTCAAAACGTATTTCAGCGTTTCCGCTTTTCCAGCGCCTGCTGCCAAAAATGCAACACAAGCCGCATTATTTACGATTGGAGCAGTTAATGTAATTCTGAACATTTCCTGAGCCGGAAGATAGAATGCCTTAACCCAGGCATTTTCCTCATGAATGACCTCAGTGCCAGGGAATAGCGAAAGCGTATGACCATCATCACCCATGCCCAGCAACACAAAATCAAATGTTGTTGCTGAGTCTGCAAAATACTGTTTCAAGATCTTTTCATACTCAACCGTCGATGCTTCTGGCTCAATGTCCGTACGCATGATGTGAATGTTTGCCGGGTTAACAGGCACTTTATTCAATAATTCATCATAACACACCTTCGCATTATTACGCGAGTCCTCAAACGGAACCGCGCGCTCATCGCCCCAGAAAAAATGGATTTTCTGCCATTCAATCGCCTCTTTATAAGGTGATTCTGCGAGTAATGAATAAAGCTGCTTAGGCGTGCTGCCGCCGGAAAGGACGAATGTAAAACGGTCCTGCTTAGACAGCACTTCTTTGATATAATCACTTAACCAGGCGGCCAAATCGTGGCTCAGCCGCCCGGTGTCGGTTGCAATGTGAAGTTCCATGTGTTAAGGCGTTGGTGGAAGATTGATCCACGTATGTCCGTCACGAGCGAGCAGCGCATCAGCACCATCCGGCCCCCATGAATCCGGCGCATAGTTCGGGAAATCCTGTGGTGTTCTGCTTTCCCACGTTTCCAGGATCGGCATAATCACTTTCCAGGCAGCATCCACCTGATCATTGCGCATGAACAATGTTGCATCGCCTTCCATGACATCCAAAAGCAATGTTTCATATGCTTCCGGTGCATGATCGCCAGCAACTGCATCGTAATCGAAGGTCATATCAACCGGATCAAGCGTCATTGTCTGGCCCGGACGCTTCGCTTGGAAACGAATGCTGATGTCCATATTAGGCTGAATGCTGATGGTTAACCGGTTAGAACGCCAGGTTTCGGCAGCTTCCGACGGGAACGCATAATGCGGAGCCGGCTTAAACTGCAATGTAATGTGCGTCGCTTTCTGGTTCAGGAACTTGCCTGTTCTTACATAGAAAGGAACGCCCTGCCAGCGCCAGTTATCGATATAGAATTTCGCAGCTGCGAATGTGTCAATGTTCGATTGCGGATTAACACCTTCTTCCTGACGATATCCAACCACTTTTTCACCTTTTTTCCAACCACCTGAATATTGACCGCGAACGGCAAAATCATGAACCTGGTCCTTGGTAATGCGGCGAATTGCATTAAGCACATCCACTTTCTTGTTACGGATTTCATTCGCATCAAAAGAAACAGGTGGCTCCATTGCGATCATACAAAGGATCTGCAAAATGTGGTTTTGGACCATATCGCGCAATGCGCCTGCATGTTCAAAATAACCTCCGCGGCCTTCTAAGCCAACACTTTCCGCAGCCGTGATTTGAATGTGGTCGATGTAATGGCGGTTCCAAAGTGGCTCAAAAAGTGCATTGGCAAATCGCAATGCAAGAATGTTTTGAACCGTTTCTTTTCCTAAATAATGGTCAATACGGAAAATCTGCTCCTCAGCGAACATGCTGGATAACAACTCGTTCAATTCATGTGCGCTCTCTAAATCATGCCCGAATGGCTTTTCAACAACAATCCGTGTTGTGCCTTTTTCCGAACAGATTTTCAATGCGCCTAACTTTTGCGCAATGGAAGGAACAAGCTGGGGTGCAACGGCAAGGTAAAATATAACATTAGGGTGTATGCCCCACTCTTCCTCTTTTTGTTTTACCAAATCGGTGATCAAATGGTAAGCAGCTGCATCATCACCATCCATTTGCAGATAAGAAACGTGCTCAGCAAACTCAGTCCAGTGACCATTCTGCTTCCCTTTACGGCGCGAGAATTTCGTCACACCATCCAACAAATGCTCGTGGTATTTTTCATTGGAATAAGGGCTGCGGCCAATGCCCGCTATGGCAAACTTCTCGGGCATCCAGTTATCCAAAAACAGATTATAAAGCGCCGGAGTAAGTTTTCTGTAATTTAAGTCCCCGCTTCCTCCAAAAATGAATACGATGGAGGCAGGTGGACGTTTGGTGGTTTGCATAAAATTTCTAATTTATTGTTGACCCCACTCTGTATGAAAAGTACCGGGGATATCGATACGTTGATAAGTATGCGCCCCAAAATAATCGCGCTGTGCCTGGATCAGGTTGGTCGGCATGCGCTTGGATTTATAGGCGTCAAAATATGCTAACGACGACATTAACCCAGCCGCAGGCACTCCTGCTTTGGCCGCAAACGCAACAAGCGAACGTGTATTCTCTTCTACCGACTTAACGACCGCAGCCACCTCTTGGTTCAGCAAAATGTTGGATAATTCCGGTGTTTGCGTATATGCATTCGTGAAAATTTCCAATAATGAAGAGCGGATAATGCAACCGCCTCTCCACACACTCACAACTTTGGGAAGCGGAATGTCCATAGCCAGATCTTTGGACGCTTGGAACAACATAGCAAGTCCTTGCGCATAACTGATAATGGTTGCAAAATACAATGCATCGTGCACTTCCTGAATAAACTCGTCAGATGGGGCAGACGAACCGTAACCTTCCGCCGCATAAATTTCAGCAGCCTGCACACGCTCATCTTTGTAACCAGACAATGTGCGCATCGCCACAGCTGTATCGATAACCGGCACAGCAACAGGCAGTTCCATTGAATCCTGTGAAGTCCATTTACCAGTTCCTTTTGAACCCGCTTTGTCAGAAATCACATCAACCAAATGTGCCTCGCTCTGATCATCCTTTTGCAAGAAAATATCAGCAGTGATTTCAACCAAAAATGATTGCAGCTTGCCTTCATTCCATGTTTTAAAAACTTCATGAAGCTGCTGATTAGTCAGACCGGCATGTTTTAAAATCGCGTAAGACTCACTGATCAACTGCATAATTGCGTATTCTATGCCGTTATGCACCATTTTCACGTAGTGACCAGCGCCTTCTTTTCCAAGATAGGCAACGCAAGGAGTTCCGCCCACTTTGGCGGCGATCGCTTCCAGCATGGGCCTAACGTTTTCATAAGCAGCCTGATCTCCGCCTGGCATAATGCTCGGGCCCGTGCGCGCGCCCTGCTCGCCTCCGGAAACACCGATGCCCATGAAGTGAATTTCCTTTTCGCGCAGATATTTTACGCGTCTCAATGTATCAGTATAATGTGAGTTTCCACCGTCGATGATCACATCCCCTTTTTCCAATAAAGGAAGCAAAGAAGCGATTACATCGTCCACAGGCTGTCCCGCGGGAACGAGCATCATCACTTTGCGAGGACGCTGCAAAAGCTGGATCATTTCCGCAAGTTCAGAAACTCCCTTAACAGTGGTTCCGGGCGTCGCAGCAGATTCCAAAGCTGTGTTCTTGGCTCCATCTTTATCGAAACCGATAACAGAAAAGCCGTGATCGGCCATGTTGAGCAACAGGTTCCTACCCATCACCCCAAGTCCGATCATTCCAAAATCGAATACGTTATTTGACATAATTTAAGCGTCTTGAATAAAGAAGATGCAATAATAAAGGAATTTCAGACGGTTTGTGAAAAAAAATCAAGCCACTTTTACCTATCGCAATATTACGATTCAAAATCTTTTCCCTATGTTTGCAATATGGGATTGACGAAAACTGAAATATTCACTGAGCAACAGAATCGCATGGCGGACCTGGCGAAAGCATTTGCGCATCCAGCGAGGGTGGCCATTTTGCAATTGCTGATCGCGCGTAAGGAATGCGTTTGCGGCGACCTTGTGGATGAGCTGGAACTTGCGCAGGCAACCGTATCCCAACATTTGAAAGAGCTCAAACGCATTGGCATTATTCAGGGTGAAATTAATCCGCCACGCGTATGCTATTGCATTAATCCGGAGGTTTGGGAAGAAGCGTCGCAGGCATTTGGCGATATGCTGAAATCTTTCACGAGCGTTTCATGCTGCAATTAAGCAGCTATTTTTTTGAGTAAATCAATCGTAATATTACATTTAACTATCTATATAATGAGCCAAATGAACCCGATGACGTGGCAAATGTTCAAAAATACGCTTGAACAAAACCCTGATTTGCATTTGCAATTTGAATACGAGGCTGGCAAGTTGGTGGATCGATCATTTCACATTACGGAAATCAAGCAGGCGCCGATCGTTTCGGTTGACTGTGGCGGCGTCATGAATGCCTGGACGGAGGTGATTGTGCAGCTTTGGGAGCCGCCATTTGCCGAGAATGAACGATCGATGCAGGTTAATAAGGCGCTGAAAATTGTTAGCCTTGTTGAGAAATCACTGCCGCTTAATCCCAATGCTGTTGTAAAAATTGAGTTTGGCAATTCAAGATTTGACACGCGCCAAATGTATCCCGGCGAATTGATTGCTGACCTAGATAATTTGACCGTGAATTTGGTGCCTGACTTCACGCAATGCAAGGCATTATCCCGAAATCAATCCTGCGGAACAACGAGTGCGACAGACGGATCTTGCTGCGGCCCAGTGCCTGAAAAAGAACTTGAAATGGTTGCGACTGACAGCTCAGTTTGCAAACCTGGATCCGGATGCTGCTAACCATTAACTACCCCAAATTATGAAGAAAATTCTGGTGTTATGCACGGGCAATTCGGCACGCAGTCAATTGGCGGAGGCTTATTTACGATATTTTGCAGGTGATCGTGCGGAGGTTTACAGCGCAGGGGTTGATCCAAAAGGCGTGAATCCGGTCGCAATTCAGGTGATGGCCGAAGATGGCATTGATATTTCCCATCACACTTCAAACCACGCCGACGAATACACGAACATTGCATTCGATTACGTGATAACGGTCTGTGACAATGCCCGGGAGCAATGTCCACATTTTCCTTCGGCGGGAGAAATGATCCACCATAGCTTTTCAGATCCCGGCCACACGCCTGGCGAAGATCTTGTTACGTCTTTCCGCAGGGTTAGGGATGAGATTAAAGCTTACAGTTGTGATTTTATTGAAGAAAAACTCTCGAAATAATGGCAATCCTCATTCGCTCGCTTACCGAAACTGACTGGCCTGCCGTAAAAATAATTTACCAGCTGGGCATTGACACAGGTGATGCAACCTACGAAACGCGGGCACCGGAAACCGAGGCGCTTAAAGTAAAGTTTTTACCCCACTCACAGCTTGTGGCGGAAGAAAATGGCGAAATAATCGGATGGGCCATGCTTTCAGCGGTTTCGAGCCGGTGCGTGTATGGTGGCGTGGCTGAAACGAGCGTGTATGTGCATCCTGCATATCATGGGCGCGGCGTCGGCAATGCGCTTTTGGCCGAGCTGGTTTCTATGAGTGAAAAGCAAGGTTACTGGACATTGCAGTCACAGATTTTTCCTGAAAATAGAGCAAGCGTTGCGCTTCATGAAAGGCAGGGTTTCCGAAAAGTTGGCTTCCGTGAAAAGCTGGGACAACGAAACGGCGTTTGGCGGGATGTGATTTTGCTCGAACGCCGCAGCGCTGTTGTTGGAATTCCTACTGAATAAATGCAACATGAAGGTCACTCCTTGTCATTCATTTTATTTTCAAAAATGACGGCAGGCCTAGATTTTTGAAAGATCCTGCGACAATTTCCTGGCGACCATCTCATACAAAGCCGGGGCGGGATGCGCGCTGTCAAATGCAAGCATTTTATCATTAGTGCTGGTAAGCGAAGCATAATCGAAATATTTAATTCCGCTGTCGATAAGCATTTTTTTCAGGCCGGACGGCATTTCATTACCTGGAAAAATAACGACGTAGAAATTGTCATTCTTAAAACGTTTGCTGTATTCTTCTTTTGTTTTTTGGAGAATGTTGATGACCAGCTTATAATGTGCGTCGCTATGGTGCTTTGGGTAACTCAATTTTAGTAATTGCTTGATGCCGCTTGTCTGTGCACGCATCACTATATCTGAGTAAACCCTTCTATGATCCTTATACAAACCGTCCGTTTGCATACTGCTCTCATTCAGATAAGGAAATTTGCCCTTCGTTAACTCAATCCATCTTGTTGCCGGGATTACACGGTCAATGTGATCATTAATGTAAGTGAAAACCGCGAAACCATTTTTCAAAGGCACATTTTGCTCAACAGACTTTTTTTGCAGCAGCGCCAGCGCATGAAGCGGCGAATAAGACAGATAACCCAAGTTATAGGATCTGTAAACTGGCGCGTTTTTTTGAAAATAATAGGGCATCGTCTGGTCATCCGAAACGCCGTCGCCAAACGTGTAAGAACAGCCCAAAAACAGCGCATATTTATCGGGATGGCTGTCAGCAACATCTGGGGTAATCCTTCTGGAAAGACTGTCAATGTTAACCTTTACCAAGCCGAGATTTTTACCTAAAACCTTTGGCGTCCAGTCGAAATGTGCATTTTGCCTGGCTCGCACACCCAAAATATCATCGGGCTCGACAGAAAGTTCGTGATCCACTCTCACCAGAACATTCGATTTTATAACATGCTTCGGTTTATTCTGAATGCCTACAATCAGACTGCTGACCTTCTCTAAACCAAACAGCAGTAAGCAAGTCGAAATGATCAGAAACAGCACATAGCTGATCCTTTTGTTAGTTAAAAACAACCCAAAAATGGTCGCCACAATTGCCATTTCGATCAGCAAAATCTTGTAAGTGGCATGCATGATATCCCTGTCAAACCATATTCCATCCGCATTCCCATAAGCGTATTCAAATAAGTAAAGACCACCTGATACGGAAACAGTAAGCAGAATAATGATTAGTGAAAGCGATATAAAGTTTGATTTGGTAAATCTACGATACATGGCTGTGTTGTTACTTTTGGCATAAGCTCATCCTATCCACGACATTGACATTCAAAAACAGCTTTAGTAACCTTTCTAAGCCAACCATGCACACTATACGGACTTGTGACCATAGATGAAATCGTTAGGCGAAACGATGACTGACATTATAGAAGCGTCGTTGAGAAAAGGATGTGCGGAGATTTCATTTTAATAAAATATAGAGTTGGGTAATTAAGCTAACGGTTACAAACGTAAGCTCCCGACACGATATTTTAAAATTTATTTGAGGAAAATTTAAACTATTTTTAGAAATATGCCGAAATGAGCATGTTAACCCATTTCTGCTCGCTCAAAAAGATTCAATTAACTAGAAATCCTGTCGGCAATTCCATAAACCCCGGCCTACGCTGGATCGGTTATTGTAACTTGCTCAATACTAACTTCATCAACTACATTATTATGTCTGTATTCAGCAAATCCATTCAATTGCCATTTGAAGGGACAATCATGACGGTCAATAGGCAAATCGACAAAGGCCATCAGATTTTCTCGGTTTCATTCCTCGACGGCCGTCCGGCAATCTCGATTATGAGGAAAAAAGATTTCGCAGGTTTTTATTGGAAAGCAATCAGCAACTCGTCATGCAAACTGGCCGAGTCTGTTGGAAAAAAAATTATGGAATATACCGGCAAACTAAGCTAATGCTGGCGCGATTTTTATAAACACGCCGACATTTTGGTTATTCGATACGTGATGTGTTTTAAGACTGGTGCCCTTGGCGCCAGTCTTTTTTAGTTGTTCTGCCTTTCGTTTGTTTATGGTCTGAGGCCACTCGGGCCATGTCAATTAGCCATTGACAATCCCGGTAGTTTTTCAAAGCCAGTGTCCCTGATGCTGGCTTTTTTGATTCATTGCATAATGTAAGAGCATTGTGCAGAACTTTTGCAGAGAATGATTTTTTAAAAGATCCGGATAACATTCTATATTCGAATCAATGCTAGAAGTCGACCAAGACAAAAAAGAACTGAGAGCCGCACATCTGTTACCCTGGGTGACGGCTGTTGCTATGTTTATCCAGTCGTTAGACGGGACCATATTAAACACTTCGCTGCCGTCCATAGCGAAGGACATGGGCTATTCGCCGACGCAAATGCATTCCGTCATCGTTATTTACACCCTGACATTGGCTTTGTTTATTCCGTTATCAGGCTGGTTGTCAGATCGCTTCGGATCACGGTCTATGTTCATGATCGCTGTGAGCTTATTTATATCTGGTTCGCTGTGCTGCGCACTTTCTGTGGACTTGCTGACTTTCAATATGTCCAGGGTTTTACAAGCGATTGGTGCTTCCATGATGGTGCCCATTGCCCGTCTGGCGATTTTATATCAGTTTCCCCGTGCGGAATTGTTGAAAACGATGAATTTCATTACTGTGTTCGGTTTATTAGGCATGGTTGTCGGGCCGAGCCTTGGGGGTTTTCTTTCAGAATATTTGTCCTGGCACTGGATATTTTTGGTGAATGTTCCGGTCGGAATTGTCGGTATATCAATGGCTTACCGCATTATGCCCAACTTTAAGCATGCCGTGGGAAGGTTCGATTTCAGAGGGCTCGTTTATTTCAGTCTAGCGCTCATAGCCATCACCATGGTGCTGGAACTTGTCGGCACCGGATTTAGCCATTCAACCGTCATACTCGGCCTGCTGTTTCTTTTTGGAATGCTTTCATTGTTTTATTACTGGCATTTTAAAAGAACAGAAAAGCCATTAATCGACCTCAGATTACTGAATATCAACAGCTTAAAAGTAGGATTATCCGGAAGCCTGATCACCCGGCTTGGCATTGGCGGATTACCGCTGCTGTTGCCGTTAATGCTTCAAACCAGCTTTGGTTATTCTCCATCCGCTTCCGGCCTGCTCTTGCTGCCTTCTGCATTGGCAAATATTGCGGTTAAGCCATTTATGGTTCGGATCATTGCCGCGTTTGGTTATCGGACCGTTTTGATCAGCAACACAATTTTACTGGGACTGTGTCTGGTTGTACTCGGATTTGTAGACAAAAATACTCCCTTAGGCCTTTACATATTACTTATGGTTTTCTACGGAGCTTTTACTTCCATTCAAATGTCAGCCATGAATACGGTCACGCTTTCCGAACTAGATGAAAGCTCAGCGAGCGGCGGCAATACAATGCTCGTGATCTCTCAGCAGCTTTCTGTGAGTTTTGGGATCTCCGTTTCCAGCCTTGTACTTTCATTCTTCAGCTCCGGCGCGTTAGAACTGAACCTGTCAGAAGCATTCCATTATACATTTATCACGCTGGCCATGCTTACCATTGGGTCGAGTTACGTGTTTACGAAGCTTAGCAAGACAAGCCCAAATGATTATGTTTAACACCGTATTATCTTGGGAAGCTAGAACTTTTTGAAATATTCAAGCGGTGAGTGTCTTTTGAGGAAAAACAAAAAAACCACTTACAATATACTTGTAAGTGGTTAATTGTCAATGTGGAGAATATCGGATTCGAACCGACGACCTCTTGCATGCCATGCAAGCGCTCTAGCCAACTGAGCTAATCCCCCGAATCATTCTCGCTTAGACCTGTTTTAGAGGAGTGCAAAGATGAACCGGAGAATGTTGATAAGCAAGCATGTTTGAAATTTTATCTTTTATTGTAAAAAGCGCTTTGTAGCGGTGCAATGGTCACCTTCGCCCGCCTCCAAATGCTTTTGATAATGCCCATATAACAATTGCAATGACTGCGACAACCAGAATGACACCCGTCCAAACCCCACCTTTGAAGATGCCGCCGACAACTTCGCAGCTGGTAAGCGTTAAAGACAGCAGAAGAATGACGAGGCAGTTAATGATAGCTTTCATGTAAAGGAAAATTTAGGTTAGAACTTTTGGCTCTATCTTAAAAAATCATTCCACTTGGCCGATTTTAACCTTATTTTAACAAGAAGTCCATGGGAATCAGCGAGTGCTTGTCATTAGTCAGCAGCTTCTCAAACAGTTGCACAGTGGCTTGCGCATCGCCATGCGCCCTATGCCTGTTTTCAATCATAATCTCCAAGCTCTGGCACAAGTTTCCCAGGCTGTAAGATTTAAGTCCCGGAAAGATTTTCCTGCTCAATTGCACTGTGCAAAGGCAATCGCGCTGGAAATATTCGTCCATTGCGCCGAACTCTCTTTTGATAAATCCGTAATCGAATTTCGCATTATGGGCAACAAACCAGGCATCTTTTGTCAGCGCTCGAACAGAATCCTGGACGTCATAAAATGTGGGTGAATCCTTGACCATTTCATTATCGATACCCGTGAGTCGGGTTATGAACGGTGGGATGTATATTTCGGGATTGATAAGAGAATGGAAGATGTCAACGATCTGCTGTCCATCGTGCCTGAAAACGGCTATCTCAGTAATGCGCGCTCCACCTCCCCCACCTGTTGTTTCAATATCTACTATCGCGTACATTAACCTCTTGACCTCTGCTTTTGATTGTATTACAAAAAAACAAAAAAATCCCCGGCAAAGCGAGGATTTTTTCAATAATAGAGAGGCATTCACGCAATTTCGGAGTGAGGTTTAATTGAGCTGAAACACAATCGGCATTGTAAAACGAACCTTAACGGGGATGCCAGCTTGTTTTCCCGGAATCCAGTTTTTCATCATTTTAATTACCCTAACCGCCTCTTCATCGCAACCAAACCCTATTCCTTTAATTGCTTTAACATTTTCAATTTTTCCATCAGATGCAACGGTAAATTCAACGAACACCTTTCCCTGAACCTCGGCTTGCGCGGCTTTGGGAGGATATCGCAGGTTTTTTTGGAGGAAAGCACCCATTTCCGCCATTCCACCTTTATACTGAGGTGATTGTTCAACACGCTCAAATATTTCTTCTTTAATCGGCTCAATCCCAGCCGTTGCCGGTTTTGATGAAATTGCTTCCGGAGCCGGCGGAATAATAGTCACCACATCCTCACTTCCGTCAACTGTTTCAGCCGCGGGCTGCGCATTTTCCAACTCCTCAATTGCTGGCGGCAGGTTTTCAACCTCAACCTGATCGTCGGGCAACACAACTGGTGGCAGCGAACGGACCGTTTTAGGCGCAGGCGCTGGTTCCTCTTCAATCAATGGTTTTGGCGTAACTTCCGGCACAATGTCAATCGGATTCGCTTCTATAATGTAGGCAATGTCGTCCGGCTTAGACTCGGGAACCAGACGCGCATACAAATTAGGCAGCATTACCAGTAGCAGAAACAGCGTTACACCCATCAGCATCGATCGCTGAATGGTTTGCCCGTAACTTTTTCTCAAATCATATGCTCCGTAAAGTTTGTTACGGCCCTCAAAAACGACATCATTCAATGATTTTTTCATGGCTAACAGATTTTGATGATCCACACTCAAATTGAGAAGGGTTTGCGTATCGGCAGTTTCCATAATGTTGGTATAAATCTGCTCAAACGGCTTACCATCCCAAAGACGCTCTTCTGCTTCACAAGCCAAATGGTCGAGAATCTCCGGAAGTAATTCCGGATCCAGTTTGCTTGACTGCAAATATTTGTTAATCAAATTGATGCGATGTTCTTGAAGGCGTTTCATCGGATTATCTGTTTAGATATGAGCCATGTATCAAGGTTTACTCAGTTGCCAGGCTTTTGGGAGCCAATAATAATCTTACCGCATCTATAAAACGTTCAAGATCATTGGTTTTATTACGCGCAGCTTCGTTTCCTGGGGTTGTGAGAGAATAATATTTTCTCAAACGCCCATCCACTTCAACAGACTCAGTTACGAGCATGCCTTCTTGTTCTAATTTATGCAAAACCGGATATAATGCGCCGAACGTCAAGGCAATAGCACCGCCAGTTCTGTCTTTTACTTCCTGGGTTATTTCATATCCGTACATCCGATCATGCTCTGCCAGTAGGTTTAACACTATAGTTTTCAATGTACCGCGTACATACTCGTTGCTGGTTGCGTTATTCTCCATGAGTTATTTTGTTTCTGACCAAATATATATAAGTTTTTTATATATACAATGCAAAATTATCGGATTTATTTTCTGATCCAAATGTTCTTGCAAATTTTAACTTTCTGCCAAGGGGATAGAGCGATTAATCCTTTCTTCCAGTGAAATGAATGTTTCTGTGCGCTGGATTCCGTTGACCTTTTGGATTTTGTCGTGCAGGATTTCGCGCAAATGGCCGGTGTCGCGGCAGACGATTTTCAAAAAAATGCTGTAAATGCCCGTTGTATAGTGAATGTTCACAACTTCCGGAATTCCTTCAAGCTCAGTAGCAACCTGCTCATATAAAGAACTTTTATCAAGGTAAATTCCCAGAAAAGCGCTGATGTCCCAACCCAATTTGGCAGGATCGATCACCAGCTGAGAGCCTTTTACGATTCCCATTTGTTCCAGCTTTTTCATGCGGACATGGACGGTCCCACCGGACACAAACACCCTTTTGCCGATTTCCGTGTAGGGTAACGCTGCATTCTCGATTAACAAAGAAAGTATGCGTAAATCGGTGCTGTCAATATCTGAATATTTCTGCATTTAGCACTCAATGTTTGAATTTTTCACAATAATCCTATCTAAATTATGAAACAATTGTAAATTTTGACAATTTTAAATGAAAATATTTTATATTTATCTGCTTAATTTTTAGTTTTGCAGAACCAAAGTACGAGGCACATCTATTAGAATGCTTTTTGCAATGGAAATTATCACATTGTAGGGTGATGAAATTGGCAGCCATGCCCTCCTGTCTCGGGGGTGGTGAATAAGGGATAAACGCGGCATAATGCCGACGCAAGTCGACTGGGGTGGACCACCAACAGTATTTGTACCGTAGCTAACCGCACCGTGGGTGGTTCGAATCCCCCTCCTACAGCAAAAAAAACTTGACAAGCGATTTTTTTCGTATTAGTTTTATTTGGTTTTTAGTTTGTTGATGAAGTGTAATTTGACACGCGGGTTCGTTTTGAAACCTGCGTGTTTTTCTTTTGTAACAAGCTGAAAAACAATGAGGCCCGGAATTATTCCGGGCCTCATTGTTTTTGGTAAAATGCATTTGTATCGCTGCGTATATGCTGGACTTATTCGTCCAATACTTTTCCAATCAGCATTTGACTTTCATGATTTTCGTGCGAGCCATTTTGACCTAATTTCTGGTTAAGCTCTTTCAAAACCTTCTTTGAATCTTCTGTCCCAATTGCAGCCACGCGCTGAATGGTGTAAGGCAATATTTTGGGAAGTTTCGACTTTTCCGCCAACTGAAGTGCACGCTTCATGTCAAGTGCAGCCAGTGGTTCGGCAGCGTACCAGACCATCAAAGGCAGGTTATGATCGTCTTTATCTTCCTCTTTTTGCATTAATGCCTCAACCACTTCCCAGCGCTGCGCCGGATCCAGCCTAAGCATTCCGGATGCTAGATAAAGTCTTACCATGGCCGAATTATCGCTCTGCGCCATTTCTGCAAACTTTTTCAATATTTCCGGAGAAACTAACTTATCCTCAGTCAACAACTGAACAGACCAGCTGCGAATGTATTCACTTTCATTTGCCAGCAAATCAACCAGTTCTTTATCTTCCAAACCTTTGGTTACATGCAGCGTCCACAATGCACGCAGCTTGCGTGTTACGTCCGGGTTTTTAGCAAGGATTTCTTTAAGTGCTTTATGAACCTTCTTATTAGGTCCGCGCTCCTGTAAAATCGTTCTGGCCTGCCTTGCATACCACTCATTGTCATTAAGCTGATAGTTGACCAACTCCATATCCGAAGCTTTGATCAAATCCACTTTCACCCATTTATCATTCTCATGGGTGATCTTGAAAATGCGGCCCATTGTTTTGTCATGCACATCCGGATTCGGACTGTGACATTGATTTTTATCATACCAGTCTATCGCCCACACCGAGCCGCTTGCATCGTATTTGAAATTCAACCATTGCGACCACGAATCATTCATTGCCATGAAATCCGGCCTGTGCGACGCAACATAGCCCGATCCCTTCTTTTCAAAATGATCAATGTTCATTCTGGCACCATTGATATTGTTCATGAAAATCTCATTACGATATTCCTTCGGCCAGCTATTTCCCAAATAAATCATTGCACCAGCATGCGCATGACCGCCACCAGCCGCAGCTGAACGGAAATTGCCTGCGTGCGGCCCGCGCTCTCCAAGCCAATGCACGTGATCGCCGATGGTCTTAATGTCGTCATAAGTGTACGGATTGAAGTGGTTACCAGCCTGGCGCTGATAGCGTGCGCCTTGGATGACATGATACATATGCGGGATTACGCAAACGGTGATAAACGGATGTCCGTAATCATTAAAATCGATGCCCCACGGATTGCTTGAACCTTCTGCAAAAACTTCGAATGAATGCGCCGTCGGGTGATAACGCCAAACTCCGCCGTTGATTTTCGTTCTTTCGGACTCGGGCGTGCCGGGCTTACCAACAACCGAATGCGTAAAAACGCCGTGGGTTCCGTATAACCAGCCGTCTGGTCCCCAACGCAGACTGTTCAACACTTCATGCGTATCATGTAAGCCCCAGCCGTCGAGTAATATTTGGGCCGGACCGGAGGGCTTGTCTGTCTTTGGATCCATCGGAATAAAAAGCAGATTAGGCGCAGAACCCAACCAAACACCACCCATTCCAACTTCAATGCCACTGATCAGATTCAGGTTTTCAGTAAACACCTTTTTACTGTCCAGCGTCCCGTCGCCATTCGTATCTTCCAAGATCAGAATCCGGTCCCTACCCTGCCCTTCCGGCGCACGCACCGGATAAGTGTGCCCTTCCACAACCCATAACCGGCCTTTTGGATCGATTGTGAAGGCAATCGGCTTGACAACTTCTGGCTCCGAAGCTGCTAAGGTCACCTTGAATCCTTTTGGCGGAGTCATTGCAGCAGCAGCTTTTTCGCCCGAAAGGCCAGCATTAAGAACCGGATCCAATGGCGGGAGAATGATGATATCCTTCTGTTTCAGCTCATTCGGAAACTCTGGAGGAGTTGGGTAGAACAAAAATTCGTCGAAATTAATATGTGCCCATTTGTCATCTGCTATGTAAGGAATTTGCGAGACTTCCAGTCTCATTATCGATTATTTTGATAATGATTTCTTTATTTAAATAAGGCTGCAAATCAACAACAGCCGGCTGCAATGTTGCACGGCCCTGACCTGTAATGTGATAAATGACGCTGTCCGTTCCTGCCAGAAGCAATTCCACGCGCGTATCCAACAATGCTCCACCTGAGACTTTGAATGCAGCAAACGGTTGTGTTACTTTAAAAGGAGCCGAAGTAAGTGTCCCCGTCAGTTTGTAATTGACGTTTCCGCCGCTGCTCAGAAAATATTTTCCATCAAAACCAATGTTCATCTCCTTCTCATGAACAGGCGAGGGATCAGCGCTGAAAAGCGGATTGGCAAACGCGTCGCCTGTTGCCGTCCAGTCCTTCAATGTTCCGGTTTCAAAATTTAGATTCAATGGCTGTCCGTCCTTCGTGGGAAGTTGCCCGGCAACTGTTTTCTCATTCACCTCTCCCGCTACAACTTCAAAATTTCCCACCATTCCAGCAGCGCGGTGCCCCGGCACAGAACAGAAGTATATGTCACTTTGCAGGGCAACGAAATTAATGCTCGTACTCGAACCCTTTTCCAGGATCACTTTGCTTTTGAGACCCAACTTTTCCAGCGAAATGTCATGCGTCATTAACTCGCCATTCGTAATCTTAATCCTGACTTTATCGCCTTTATTTGCCTTTAATGTCGGGTTACGTGTGCCGTCTTTGGCAAAAAATCCAAGCATAGTTGCTTCCAGCGCATATTCACGGTCATATTTTGCTGTGTCCACCTTCGCCGAGGCTGGCTTAGCAGGCGATGTTTTGCTTTGTGCCAAAAGCTGATTTTGTGACAAAGTCAGAACTGTAAGGAGCAACAAAGGAGAAAGTTTTCGAAAAATTGACATAGATGTCATCAAGATAATGTATGATTTTTATACTTAAAATTAGAAAAAAACATGGAAACTAGTTGTGTCAGGATGAGTTCGCACCTTAATTGTGTTGCTCCGACGCATGCTCTTTCAGTCTCCATGCCACAATTTTTTCAATCAGATCAAATGGAATTGGCTTATTTAATGGAAAATGGACAGATCCTTTTGAGCCTTTGTATTTTGATAAATCTTCACTAAGCTGTTCCGCAAGCTGCGGAGAGACGGGATATAAAGCAATGTGCTTTTTCCATGCGGCGAAATAAACCAGATAAGTGCCCCCCAAATTGAATGTTGGAATGCCATAAGAAATCGTCTCCTCAGCATCCGAGGCCACTTTTTTGACAATTGCTCTTATCTGTTCCAAAATTTGCTTCACCTCAGCAGGAAACGCTGCTATATATGCATCGATGGTTTTAGCTTTGCCTGACATATGTTTATGAAAGTGTATTTCAAATGAATGCAACCAATGATAAATAAAAAACAATGGATACTGCTTCTACTCATTTGCACGCTGTGCCTGGCCGGTTCAATCGCCT
Organism: Dyadobacter sp. AC419; assembly: GCF_979253085.1. Classification (NCBI taxonomy): domain Bacteria; kingdom Pseudomonadati; phylum Bacteroidota; class Cytophagia; order Cytophagales; family Spirosomataceae; genus Dyadobacter; species Dyadobacter sp. AC419. Next base: position 183,166 of record NZ_CEEDCD010000027.1, read on the forward strand.
GGAAGACAGCAAAACCAGGTAACAGCAAACCTGCTAAACCGAAACGGGCCAACATTATCGTTATCCTGGCGGATGATCTGGGCTATTCTGATCTGGGCGCTTATGGCGGAGAAATCCAGACACCAAATCTTGATTATTTAGCACAAAACGGCATCCGTTACCGACAATTTTACAACACATCACGCTGCTGCCCCACCCGTGCGAGCTTGTTAACCGGCTTATACAATCACCAGGCGGGCATAGGAAAAATGACTTTTCCCGAAGGGCAACCTGGGTATGAAGGACGTTTAAGCAAGAATGCCGTAACATTAGCAGAGGTTTTAAAATCAGCAGGTTACCAGACAGGCATGACCGGTAAATGGCACGTTTCCAACACATTTGCCCAAAAAGATCCCAAAGAGCATATGGCCTGGCTTAACCATCAAAAAGTCTTCGGAGACTTTTCTCCGATTGATCAATATCCAACGAGTCGGGGTTTCGACAAATTTTTCGGTACAATTTGGGGAGTAATTGATTTTTTTGATCCGTTCAGCCTTGTCAACGGTAAAGATCAGGTGACCGCTGTTCCAAAGGATTACTATCACACGGACGCAATTAATGACACGACGGTTTCCTACATCAATCAATTTTCCAAATCTGACAAACCGTTCTTTTTGTATGTTGCTCATAATGCTCCACATTGGCCGTTAATGGCTAAGCCTGAGGACATTAAAAAGTATGAAGACACATATAAAGTTGGCTGGGACGCCATTAGGGAAGCGAGATATCGAAAAATGGTGAAACTGGGCCTGATTGATTCTAATAGAACCAAGCTTCCTGCAAACCCGAAAGACTTTCAGCGCTGGGAGGACAATAAGACCAAAGAATTCGACGCCCGAGCGATGGCCGTTCATGCAGCAATGGTGGACCGTATGGATCAAGGCATTGGCCGCATTATCAATGCATTAAAACAAAACGGAACCCTTGATAACACACTTATCCTGTTTTTAACCGACAACGGCGCCAGCCCCGAAGATTGCGCACGCTACGGACCAGGATTTGATCGACCTGACGAAACGCGTGACGGCAGAAAAATTGAATACGCAACACAAAAGCAGGTGCTGCCCGGACCGCAAACCAGTTATGCTTCTATCGGCCCGCATTGGGCAATGGTTTCAAACACGCCATATCGCTATTGGAAAGCCGAGTCAATGGAAGGCGGCACAAACACGCCAATGATTGCATTTTGGCCAAAAGGAATTACCGCGAAAAAAGGAAGTTTCAGCGATCACACAGGCCATGTAATGGATCTAATGAGCACTTTCTGTGAAATCGCACAAGCCGATTACCCGAAAGATTTTAACGGAAATCAAATAACGCCAACGACCGGAAAAAGCCTCGTTACCTCATTTGGCAAAATAACTTCGCAAGGTCACGATGAGCTTTTCAACGAACATTTCGGAGCAAGATCTGCAAGAAAAGGCGATTGGAAACTCGTTTCACTCGCGAGTGATACAACCTGGCAACTTTACGATCTGGCCAATGACCGCTCAGAAACAACCGATCTGGCAAATCAACATCCCGACAAAGTCCGGCAGCTTTCGGCATTATGGAGCCAATGGGCAAAAACGCACCAAGTTTATCCCAAGCCAGGAAAGCAACAATAACATTCGTGGACATTCGTGAATCCGTGGCAAAAAAGCGGATTGCTCAAAAACGAAAAAAGCCCAGATTCTGTGATCTTTCTGCGGTCTGGTGGTACGGCATTCCGGCGGGACTCGAACCTGCGCGGCGGATCGTCCGCGAGCCTGCGCGGCCCGCCCCATGCGTGACACTCAACGTGAGCCGGGCCACCGTGGCGCGGCATGCATTCTAACCAACTGAATTACATTAAAACCGAAAAAAGCCCAGATTTCTCTGAGCTTTCTGCGGTTTGGTGGTACGGCATCCCGGCGGGACTCGAACCGGGCTGCAGAAGTCCCGCAAGCCAGCGCGGCCCGCCCCATGCGTGACAATCACGTATTCTAACCAACTGAATAACATTAAAAACGAAAAAAGCCCAGATTTCTCTGAGCTTTCTGCGGTCTGGTGGTGCGGCATCCCGGCGGGACTCGAACCCGGGCGGCGGACCGTCCGCGAGCCTGCGCGGCCCGCCCCATGCGTGACAGGCATGCATTCTTACCAACTGAATTGCATTTAAAACGAAAAAAGCTCAGATTTCTCTGAGCTTTCTGCGGTCTGGTGGTACGGCATCCCGGCGGGACTCGAACCCGGGCGGCGGACCGTCCGCGAGCCTGCGCGGCCCGCCCCATGCGTGACAGGCATGCATTCTTACCAACTGAATTGCATTTAAAACGAAAAAAGCCCAGATTTCTCTGAGCTTTCTGCGGTCTGGACGGGACTCGAACCCGCGACCCCATGCGTGACAGGCATGTATTCTAACCAACTGAACTACCAAACCAATTCTTTCAACAATTTAAACTTTCTGGCGGTCTGGACGGGACTCGAACCCGCGACCCCATGCGTGACAGGCATGTATTCTAACCAACTGAACTACCAAACCAGATTATTTCACAGCACTTTTCTGTAAAACGTGGTGCAAAACTAGTATTATTATTTTCCATTGCAATACTTGCGACACCAATTTAGTTATTTTATTTGCAAAATAATAGTGCCAAAAATTTGAAGAATCTGAAAGTGAAACAGTTGTCTCAATCATAAAAATGACATTTATTAAAGAAGTTATCGCCGCATTGGAACAACTTGCTCCTTCTTCATATCAGGAAAGTTACGATAATGCCGGTTTAATTGTTGGCTCCGGCCAAGAACAAGTCTCCGGAGTGCTCCTGACATTGGATGTAACGGAAGCTGTTGTGGCGGAAGCCATTGAGAGGAATTGCAATCTGATTGTAGCGCACCATCCAATCGTATTTAAAGGCCTTAAAAGGCTCAATGGAAAGAATTACGTTGAGAGAACAGTCTTGAAGGCAATCAAAAATGATATTGCGATTTATGTGACGCACACCAATCTGGATCACGTGACCAATGGTGTAAACTGGCAAATTGCCAATATGCTGGGATTACAAAATATCCGCGTTCTGGCTCCTAAGAAGCAGATCCTTTCAAAACTTACGTTTTTCTCCCCGATAGCAAATACACAGGAAATTCTAGACGCATTGCACAAAGCGGGCGCAGGAAACATTGGTAATTACTCAAATTGCAGCTTTCGCACCGAAGGAACTGGCACATTTAAACCCGGGGAAACTTCAAATCCGGTAATCGGTCAGCGGGGCGAACAAGAGGAAGTGCCAGAGCACCGGGCAGAGCTGATATTTCCTTCCTATCTTGAATCCCGCATTTTGACGGCATTGCGCCTTGCACATCCTTACGAAGAAGTTGCCTATTACATTTCAACCCTCGAAAATGAGAATCAGGAAGTGGGTGCCGGGGCGATCGGAGAACTGCCGGAAGCGATGGAAATCACTTCTTTTCTTCGTTTCTTGAAGGAACAGATGAATCTGAATGTCATTAAGCATACGCAACCGCATGTCAACCATATTCAGAAAGTCGCGGTTTGTGGCGGGGCGGGCAGCTTTCTCTTACCCAACGCATTACAAAACCAAGCCGATATTTTCGTGACGGCAGACTATAAATATCACGAGTTTTTCGATGCCGAAGACCGCATTATGATCTGCGATATTGGCCATTATGAGAGCGAAGTATTTACGAAAAATTTACTGTATAACTATTTATCGGGAAAATTTCCTAATTTTGCACTCTGTTTGTCAGAAGTCAATACCAATCCGGTACGATATTTTGTTTAAACCTTCACTTATTACGCATTGAAACAAGTCCATTAAAGACATACATGGAAAACACAATCGCACAAAAATTAGACGCTCTCCTGAAATTGCAGGAAATTGATTCAAGCCTTGACGAAATATTAAAAACGCGTGGTGATCTTCCTGAGGAAGTACGGGATCTGGAAGACGAGATTATTGGCTTTGAAACACGTTTAAGCAAGTTTAAAAGTGAAATTGCGAACTTGAATACCGAGATTGACAATTTCAAAAACGCGCAAAAAGAAGGTGAAAAGCTGATCAAAAAATACAAGGATCAGCAGATGAATGTTCGCAATAACCGCGAATATGACGCGATCACCAAAGAAATAGAATTGCAGGAACTCGATATGCAATTGGCTGATAAGAAAATCAATGAGGCCAAAGCACGTATCAGGTTGATCGAAGATGACGCCAATCGCGCTGAATCGGTTTTGAATGAAAGAAATGAAGACCTTAAAGCGAAAAAAGGTGAACTGAATGTAATCACAAGTGAAAGTGAGGCTGAGGAAAAAGCGCTGATTGCAGAAAGAGAAAAGCATGTGAAGAAAATCGAGGATCGTCTGTTGAAATCATATCAGAAAATCCGCGATAACTCAATGAATGGTCTTGCTGTTGTGCACGTATCACGCGGTGCTTGCGGAGGCTGTTTCAGCATTGTGCCACCACAACGCCAGGCTGACATTCGTGAACGTAAAAAACTAATCGTGTGTGAACATTGCGGACGTATCCTTGCGGATGTAGAAAGCGTGGAGCCAGTTCACCAACGTCGATAGAAATTAAAATAAGAATTGAAAGGTTGTCTTACAAAAGGCAACCTTTTTTTATGTGCCAGCAATGAATCAACCTCCTAATAAGCAGCTATTTAGCCCATCCGGAAATATTCAAACGGGATTGCTGATTATGCTTTTACTCTTCACCTTTTCCGCAAAAAGTGAAGATCTGAATTATGGAGTTAACTTTTCCCGAAACTACAAAAGGCATATTTCGAGATTCAAAAACTCCGCCTGCCCACCGCGCGCGCGCTGATCGATTCGGAACGGAATGCGCAAAACAATAATGCATTTGTGCCCTATCTTGATAATTACGCGGACCTGCATTATCTGCTGATTTCAGAGGATAAAAAGGCTTACAAACTGCTTTCGCAACAGGAAACGCCGAGACTAGATGCCATTGGCAAGCTTCCCGACAATTCCCCTTACAAGCGTTTTTTCCAGGCCGAAATCCGGATGCACTGGGCATTTGCAAAACTTAAATTTGGCAACGAGGTGAGCGGCTCGTGGGAGATTATTAAAGCGTATAAACTTTTGGAAGAGAATAGAAAACGCTTTCCAGAATTCGCTCCGACATTGAAATCGCTGGGACTTCTGCATGTCCTGATCGGCTCCATACCCGAAAACTATGGCTGGGTGGCGCGCATGCTGGGCTTGAAAGGCAACATTCAAAACGGCATTGATGAGTTGCGGCTTGCAGCGAAAGAAGCACCCTTTTTCAAACAAGAGGCTGAGTTGATCGACTTGTTATTACATGCCTACACTTTACAACTTTCGACTGCTCAGCAGCAAAGGATCAGACAATGGCCCAAAGAACAGCCTGATAATTTACTCTTACATTTTTTTGCTACGACCGTTTTGATGAAAGAAGGAAAAAGCGATGAGGCAGAATTTTATGTCAATGAGGCTCCTTTCGGCCCTTCTTACATTGCCTTCCCTTTTCTTGAATATTTGAAAGGCGAAATCAATTTGCAAAAAGGCCAGTATAGCCAAGCCAACTCACATTATCTCTCTTTTCTAAAACATTATACGGGCTTTAATTATATCAAAGACAGTTATCTTAAACTGTTCATGTGCAACTGGCTGGCGAATAAAGATGCCGATGCAGACATTTACATCAAAAAAGTGAAGATTTCCGGCAGCACCATTATTGAAGCCGACCAGTTTGCCGAGCGGATCGCAGCTGAATTTCTGTCTGGGAAAATACCCCCCCAGCAAAAATTGCTTTACAAGGCGCGCTATGCAACAGATGGCGGCTACCTGAAAACAGCATTGTCACTGATGGAAACCGTGACCGAAAAATCATTTATATCTACCGAAGAAAAAGCCGAGTTCAATTATCGTAAGGCCAGAATCCTGCAAAAATCAGTGCAAAACGAGCGCTCGACTCCCTACTATAACCGCGCGCTTGCTTTGGCACAAAATGAAGCCGCCGGGTTCGGAGCTGCGTCTGCGCTGCAATTAGGCTACATTTCGTTGGAAGCGAAAGATAATGCTAAGGCAATCAGCTTCTTCAAAAAAGCAATGTCTTTCAAAAAACACGAGTATAAAAACAGCATTGATAACAAAGCCCGTGCTGCGCTGACGCGACTTGGTCAATAATGGCTGCGTTACCTTTTTGAATTTCTGCGTCAAAGTATTTTAATCTGTTTAAAATACCGCTATGACAAAGAATGGATACGAGAACCCCAGAAAAATCCTGGCATGGTCTGAGGAAGACAGGCCGCGCGAAAAATTTAGGCTGAAAGGCCGGACAGCATTGTCCGATGCAGAGCTGATCGCCATCTTAATCGGTTCAGGAACGACAGAAATGTCCGCCGTTGATCTGGCAAAAATTATCATGAAAACCGTCGGGAACAACATTAACAAGCTGGCGCGCGTGAGTGTGAACGATCTTAAAAAACATCCCGGGATCGGTGAAGCAAAGGCGATAACCATTCTTGCAGCGCTGGAACTTGGAAGAAGACGCGATGACATTGTTGAAAAGCAAAAGCGAAAGATCACGGATTCAAAGTCCGTATATGAAGAAATGAAGCAATATCTGCTTGATAAACCGAATGAGGAATTCTGGATATTGCTGCTCAATCGCGCAAATGATGTAATGCAAACGCTTCAAATAAGCATTGGTGGCATTTCAGGCACAGTTGCGGACATTAAAGTGATTTTCAAACTTGCAATTGACAATCTGGCCAGTTCCGTGATCCTTGTCCATAACCATCCTTCGGGACAGCTTTTGCCAAGTGCAGCCGATTCGCAACTTACCCGCCAAATAAAAGAGGCAGGCCAATTGCTTGACATGCCTGTTTTGGATCATATGATTTTCACCGATAACGGCTATTACAGCTATAAAGATGAAGGCGAAATGTGATCAGAAAATCTTTTCTCTGTCGATGATACCTTTCAGCTCAGCATAAGGAATTGTAAACTGGATTGCACCCCGCGCATATGCCGCAATTTCGTAAGGGTTATAGTAGAAGAATGCGCCTTTTGGCGTAAAAACCCAATTGGCAGGAATCGCAAATTGATTGTTCAGCAAAAAATAACCCTCTTCTTCGAGGTTTACATCCGTGCCGAGCTTTTCTGTTTTTCTGAAATATTTTTCTACTAAATTTTTTAATGCAACTGAATCAGAAACAAAGCTTTTGAACGGCAGCTCTTCACCGGTTTTCAGGTCAAAGGCGTGGTAAGAGCGGAAACTATTGGGATGTGCACCACCGGTGAACGCATAATGATCTAATTGATAAAAAAGCACTTTTGGCGTTGAAAACACAGTGTCACCTTTTAACTCCACTTCCCAGCAACCGGGGGCGTCTGGGAAATCCTTTTTGAAGTCGTTGTAATTCTTTTCAAAAACTTCAAAAGCATCCTTAACGCTCCTGTTTGCCCCGGGATTTGCAGCAATGCTGGCAGAATCGCCGTAAGAGTTAATTCTTTGGATGGATTTAGCGGTCAGGATATTTCTGATTGACGCTCCTACTTTGCCAGAATCCGCTGGCTCCCAAAGGTTGAGGCGGATCGAAATGCCTTGATTTTTAACGGTGTCACAGCCGCCGAACGCAATTTGGCGCGCTGCTCCGCTCAGGATATTTTTTTGTGAACCGCCCTGCTCAGCGGACCGGTTGCAGGAAACAATAAAAAGAACAGCAAATAAGGACAGGCAAATTCCAGTTAAGCGCATATGACGTTGAGATCGAGTGAAATAAGCTTACAAACTCATAAGCTCTTTAAAGCGGATGGCCTGACGACGGGAAATTTCGATTTTGTCGCCACCTTGCAGGGTTACCAGCAATCCGCCGCTAAACCATGGCTCAATTTTTTCGATCCAATGCAAATTAATAATATGCTTGCGATTTGCACGAAAATATGTGTTCGGTTCCAAACGCTCTTCGAGGTTGTTCAGCGATTTCAAAACCAACGGTTTCTGGTCATCAAAGTGCAGGCGCACATAGTTACCCATTGATTCAAAAAGCCTGATTTTGCCCAATTTTACAAACCAGCACTTTTCTCCATCCTTTACAAAAACCTGATCATTTTCACCCAAAACTTTCTCAACGCGCTCATGTGCGTGAGCAGCCGTTTCGGGTTGTGCCTGGTTTTCTTCAATTCTGTGAATGGTTTCCTTTAAACGCTCTGTATCAATGGGTTTGAGCAAATAATCCAGCGCATTATATTCAAAAGCCTTGATCGCATATTCGTCATAAGCGGTTGTAAAAATCACCTCCGGACTTTTCCCTTCAATGGATGAGAGCAACTCAAAACCATTTTTACCCGGCATCTGAATGTCTAAAAAAAGCAGTTCCGGCTGTAACTCTTCGATCATAACCAGCGCCTCTTCAGCATTCGCAGCCTCACCTACAATGTCGATTTTCGTGTAGGGCTCCAACAATCGTTTCAATTCATTTCTTGCAAGGCGTTCGTCATCGACAATCAGGGTCCTCATAGCAGATAAGTTAGGAATAAAATAATGTTAAAAATTGATAAATGCCTGTCAATCAACCTTGCCCGTCTCCTCGCCTACCATCATCACGCCTTCCGACAACATGGGGATTCTTACTTCTGAGCAAACCACATCCGGTTTCTCCTGAAAAATTCGGAACGCTGCTGCTTTACCATATAATATGGAAAGCCGCTCGGCTGTGTTTTTTAATCCCACTCCACCCGAATCCGTGTTTCCTAGATTTCCTGAATTCAATATGGTAATGATCAGCAGTTCATTGGCAACTTCGGATTTCACATCAATAAAGCCACCGCCCATTTCTTTGGAAACACCGTGCTTAATGCCGTTTTCAACCAAAGTTTGCAGCATCATTGGTGGCACCTGCCAGTAAATCGCTTGCGGATCTGTGGTTATGGAATAACGCAAACGGTCTTCGTAGCGCACTTTTTCCAATTCTAGATAGTCCTCAACAGTCCTGAGCTCTTCTTGCAGATCAACCGTTTTTCTTCGGTCTGCAAGCAATGAATTTCTTAAAATGTTGGATAACTGCGTAATGCTGAGCTGCGCTTTTTTAGGATCTTCGAAAACCAGTGCGCGAATGCTGTTTAATGCATTAAAAGTAAAGTGTGGATTGAGCTGAGAACGCAAAACCTTTGCCTCCGCTTCCCGCATCGACATTTTCAGCATAATCTTTTCATAACCCACCAACCTGTTTTGTTCGATATAATGGTAAACAGTGTAAGACAGGATCCAGGCAAGCAGGTTTTTACACCAGTTGGCATAATAACCCCAGAAAACCAATGGCTGATTCAGTAAATTTTGTTCCAAAACCTTGCGGTCCATCGGCTGATTAACCAGCGTCATGATCAGGCCTAATAATAAAACGGATCCGATAACGCGCATTGCAAGCCTGGGAACAGGCAATGATGACCAATTCCATTTTTGAATCACCAGCCTGTAAACATGGGTGAGACAGATAACGAGAAGGATATTGGCTAATGCTGTGTAAAATACGCTGGCTTCAAAACCGAATTCAAGGGCATAAGGAACGTACTCAAACATGATAAGTAAGGTCCAGCCCAGTATTTGTAGCGTCCAATAAGTACGTTTTTTGGACATGAAGATCTCCGTTGTGCTGTTTGTACTCCGGCAAATGTATTGACGCTCCCTCCACTTGTGCTTATAAATACACCAAAGGAGATGAATCTACACGAGCGGTTTTTACAAAGTTTGGGGTATTTCCAGAGATAACAAATGTGTAATGTCGTTGGAAACCTCCAACTCAAATTTACCTGTTTCGTAGGAATAATTGATTTTATATAAACACAAATTGCTGTGTTCGTAGTCATCCATTTTTACCAAAGGCTGATCAAAAAGCGTAGTCAGCAGCACCCGCATAGCGCGGCCGTGCATGGCAATAAGAATATTTCTTTCGTGCGGTCTTGACAGAATCGTCTCTATAACAGGGATTTGGCGTGCACGAACTTGTTCGGGACTTTCACCTTCTTCGGCTGCAAGCTCGACGTGTCCGTTTTTCCAGGCCGTTACTAATTCACGATAATAATTGTTATCACCCGTGTTTGGCTCACGTCCTTCGCGGTTTCCCCAGGAAATTTCATTGAGCCCCGCATAGCTTTCATGAGGGATGCCCAACTTGATGAACCCGCGAACAGTTTGCTGTGTTCGTTTTAAATTAGAAGTATATATTTTATCAAAAGGAACATGTTGATAAGCATTAAAGAATGCAGCTGCCTGGGCTTCACCCCATTCATTCAGCAAGGAATCCACACCACTTCCCTGAACAACTCCCCTGCGATTAAAATCCGTTTCACCGTGGCGAATAAGATAGATAGACTTTCTTTTCAAGATAATAGGATAATTTAAATATTAATTTTGCAAATACCTTGTTTCCGGCCATTATAGCTGATACAAATTTATACATTTTTTATATATGTTTACTAGAACAATCACGCTTGATGCGGTTCAGTCTTTTGGCCAAAACACAATCGCACATCATCTGGGAATAGAATTTACTGAAATTGGGACGGATTATATAACTGCAAGAATGCCAGTCGACAAGCGGACACATCAGCCGTTCGGGATTTTACATGGCGGCGCATCGGTGGTCCTGGCTGAAACATTGGGCAGCATTGCATCGTTTTTATGTTTGCCGGATCCGGAAAAGCAGCATGCAGTTGGTTTGGAAATCAATGCCAATCACGTTCGTTCGGTTAAGGAAGGTTTTGTCTATGGAACGGTGAGATCCATTCATTTGGGACGGACAACGCACATTTGGGATATTCAGATTAAGAATGAAGCGGGTAAACTGGTGTGTATAAGCAGGCTGACAGTGGCTATTGTGAATGCGGACCGTTGACCTTAATTTGCGGAAAAGTGAGATTAAGAATCTTTTAGTATCAATATAAATGCTTTCAACACAAACCGGAACCGAAACTTCCATATTTGAGGGATTACAGATTGAAGCGCTTTGGAACGCATCCAGACAATTGGGCTTTCCGTCGGCGCTATGGCGTTTACCACACAAAAATGAAATTCAGCTGCTGATCTCCATTCAGGATGGAGTCAAAAAATGCCAGCCTGAGCTTGAAAAACTTTCGCCAGGTTTTGTAATGAGCAATTTTCATTGGGAAACGGATGAAGAAGTGCTGTTTCTGGAAGGTGATATCATCATTACATTTTCGGACGATAATCAAATTAAGCGTGTAGAAAATAAACTCGGCGAAGAGCATCCGGAAGTCGCGCGCCTTGTACAATTGGCGGGTGCGAATGAAGCGGAAACCCATTTGGACAGCCCCGAAAATCCTTTGCTGATTCCGGCATTGCCTGATATGAATGCAAAATTGCGTTTTCAGCGAACCGTTGAGCTTGCAATTTCTGCGATTCGCCAGAATCAGTTTAAAAAAGTCGTTTTATCCAGAACAAAAGATCTGGCATACGCTGAAAATTTCCAGCCGGCTCAGGCTTTTTGCAAACTTTCAAAAGTATATCCGCATGCATTTGTTTCATTGGTAAATCTGCCCGAATGCAACGAAATGTGGCTTGGCGCGAGTCCTGAGGCGCTTGTAAGGCAGGATTCGGCAGGTGTTTTTAAAACAATGTCATTGGCCGGAACGCAAAATGCGCGAAACGAAGCAGGCGAGCTCATTCCAAAATTCGATATCCGCTGGGGTGAAAAGGAAATTGAGGAACAAGCATTGGTAAGCCGATACATTGTAGAATGTTTCAAGAAAATCCGTTTACGGGAATACACTGAAACCGGCCCTAAAACTGTTCTAGCTGGCAATTTATATCATTTGCGCACCGATTTCGAAGTCGATGCCGTCGCACTGAATTTCCCAGAATTGGCTTCCGTAATGCTCAAATTATTGCATCCAACTTCTGCCGTTTGCGGGGTTCCGAAGATTCCAAGTTTAAAATTTTTGTCAGAAATCGAAGGTTATGACCGCTCATTTTACAGCGGCTTCCTGGGGCCTGCGCAGGTTGGTGGCGATACAAATCTGTTTGTAAACCTGAGAACCGTCAGATTTAAAGAAGGAACGGCTACTTTTTTTGCCGGAGCAGGAATCACCGAAGATTCTATTCCCGAACGTGAATGGGAAGAAACGGAAATGAAATGTGACACCTTATTAAAAGTGATTGCCCAAGAGTTCTAAAAAAATATATTTTCTGGTTTTAAACTTTTATAGTAGAAAAAAGTCCAATAGGTTTTAGATTAATATATAATTTTGGAAAACAGCCCGGAGTTTATATAATATATCTAACGACCCCTAAACCTTTTACGACCAGGAATATTAAATTTTATGAATTCAAACACGATTTCTGTATTTACCAAAATACCGAACCTGCATAAAACCCTTTCTATTTTCCTCCTCTCGGGCACGCTCCTCACCACTTTTTCCTGCAAAGAAAAGAAAGACACCTTCCAGCAAAAGGGAGGCGGTGGTCCAACCGTTGTGGATGTGATCATCGCTAAGTCAGAAAAAGTAAGTGATAAAGTCGAAGTCAACGGGACTATTGTTGCCAACGAATTTGCCGAATTGAGGCCGGAAGTAAGCGGACTATTAACTTACCTGAATGTTCCGGAAGGTCAAACCGTAACCAAAGGCACTGTAATTGCCCGCATTAACGATGCGGATTTACAAGCACAGCTTAACAGAACAAAGGTTCAGCTGGATCTTGCCATTACGACAGAGAACAGACTCAAACAATTGGTTGCTGTAAATGGCATTAATCAGGCTGATTATGATGTTTCGATTAATTCGGTCAACACATTAAAGGCGGACATGGCTTACACGCAGGCGCTAATTGATAAAACCGTTGTTCGCGCTCCCTTTACAGGCGTTATTGGCCTAAGAAAAGTGAGTGAGGGCTCTTACATTTCGCCTACCAATGTGATTGCCACCATGCAGCAGCTCTCCAACCTCCGGATTGACTTCACAATTCCGGAAACTTATCAAAAATACATTGCCAAAGGTGCTAATGTAGAAGTGCTGCTGGACCAAAATGCAGGCAAGCGCGAAACTGCCCGCATTATCGCCATCGAGCCGCAGGTTAACCAGGCAACACGGAACATTACAGTTCGCGCCGTGCTGAATTCAGGTAAAACCAGCCCTGGTTCATTTGCCAAAGTATATTTAAATGCCAGTTCAAATAAAAACAGTATCCTGATCCCCACAAACTCCATTATTCCCGAAGCACAAGGTAAAAAGGCAGTAACCGTTAAAGGTGGAAAAGCCGTTTTTGTGACTGTTGAAACCGGAGACAGACGCGAAGATGTGGTGGAAGTGACGAGTGGTCTGAATGTTGGCGATACTGTGGTCGTTTCGGGTGTGTTATTTGCCCGTCCTGATGCTCCTGTGAAAGTGAGAAGCGTAAAAAGCGTGAAAGTTGCTATGTAAGTTGGAGTTTAGAATGACTATTCCTTTGAAACCTGTTCTATGAATATTTCCGAATTATCTCTGAAGCGGCCCGTTTTGGCCGTCGTCATGAACCTGCTCATCATCCTGTTTGGTGTCGTAGGTTACAACTTTCTTTCGCTCCGCGATTATCCCGCCATTGACCCGCCCGTAGTCAATGTGCGCACAAGTTACACCGGTGCAAACGCCGATATCATTGAAAGTCAGATCACTGAGCCGCTTGAAAAGAGCATTAATGGTATTCCGGGGATCAAAAGTATCAGCTCTTCCAGCCAGATCGGTTCAAGTAACATTACGGTTGAATTTAACCTCGAAGCCGATCTCGAAGGCGCTGCCAATGATGTTCGCGATAAAGTGAGCCAGGCGCAACGGAATCTTCCGCAGGATGTGGATGCGCCGCCGGTTGTGAGCAAGGCCGATGCAAACAGTGATTTCATCCTCTTGCTAGCCGTTCAAAGTCCTTCCAAAGGATTATTGGAGCTTAGTGAATATGCTGAAAATGTCTTGCAGCAAAGTCTCCAGACCATTGACGGCGTAAGTGCAATCAACATTTTTGGTCAAAAAAGATATGCCATGCGCATTTGGCTAGACTCGGACAAAATGAGCGCTTATGGCATTTCTTTCAATGATATTTCCAACACATTAAGTGCAGAAAACGTAGAGCTGCCCGCCGGTAAGATTTATGGCGATAACACGGAGCTAACCATCCGCACGATGGGCCGCCTCACAAGTGAAAAAGAATTCAGTGACCTGGTTATCCGAAATGACACGGCTGGAATTGTCCGTCTGGCTAATGTTGCCAAAGTGGAGCTAGGTCCTGAAAATGAGGAACAAAGCTGGAAATACAACGGAATGTATGCCGTAGGACTTGCCGTTATCCCGCAGCCCGGAGCGAATTATGTTCAAATCTCCGACGAGTTCAACAAGCGATTGGCTGAGATCCAGAAATCAAATAAATCAGACATTACATTCAACGTCCTGCTGGACAATACGACACTTGTCCGCCGCTCGATCCTGGAAGTGGAAGAAACGCTGCTGATTGCGTTCGCCCTCGTTGTAATTGTGATCCTGTTCTTTTTCCGAAGCTTCGTCGTCGCCATTCGCCCGCTTATCGACATTCCGATTTCCCTTGTCGCGACGTTCTTTATTATGTATTTGTTTGGGTTTTCAATCAATATATTAACACTTCTAGGCATTGTATTGGCAACCGGACTTGTGGTCGATGATGGGATTGTGGTCACGGAAAATATTTTCCGAAAACTTGAAAGTGGCCTTCCGATCAGGCAGGCTGCATTGGAAGGAAGTCGCGAGATCTTTTTTGCTGTTATTTCTACGTCGCTTACACTTGCCGTTGTTTTTCTTCCCGTAATCTTTCTGGAAGGTTTTGTAGGAAGTCTTTTCCGGGAATTTGGTATCGTCGTTGCTTCCGCAGTTCTTATCTCAGCATTTGTTTCGCTGACGATCACACCGGTTCTTAACGTGTTCCTTAATCGCAAAAAAGCTGGTCATGGCTGGTTCTACAACAAAACCGAACCATTCTTTACCGGGATGGAAGATGGCTATAACCGTTCGTTGCGCGGATTTATGAAAGCGCGATGGGTTGCCTGGGTGCTGGTTGCAGCATGCGGCGTGCTCATTTGGTTTACTTATACAAATCTACAAAGTGAGCTTGCACCAATGGAAGACAGAAACAGCATTCGTTTCAACCTTTCAGCCCCCGAAGGCACGAGCTTTAACCAAATGCAGACCATATCGGATCAATTATCAAACTTCCTTAATGATTCGATTCCTGAAAAAGCATTTACATTCTCAGCAACGCCTGGTTTCGGTGGCGGGGGTGTAAACAGCGGCACGGCGCGTATCGGGCTCGTTGATGCCGGTGAGCGGAAAAAGAGTCAGAATGATCTTGCACAAGAGATTAACAAAAAACTGGCGCGATTTAATGATGCCCGGATCTTTGCAACTCAGGAACAAACCATTGCCGTTGGACAGGGTTCAAGAGGCGGATTACCCGTTCAGTTTGTCTTGCAAAATCTTGATTTCAATAAAATCTTCGATGTGCTGCCTAAGTTTCTTGAAGAAGCGCGTCAGGATCCGACATTCCAGAATGTGGATGTGAACTTGAAATTTAACAAACCTGAAATTCGCCTGACCATTGATAGGCTGAAAGCAAGGGATCTTGGCTTGTCGACCACCGACGTTGCGGGCGCGATTCAGTCTGCATTCAGCGGAAGACGCCTTGCTTATTTCATCATGAACGGGCAGCAATATCAGGTAATTGGGCAAGTGGAGCGCACTGAGCGTAACAAGCCTGCTGACATTTCGAAACTATATGTCCGCAACAACCGGGGCGAAAACATTCCGCTGACGGCCGTTGTGCAAATGCGCGAAGAAAGCGGTCCACCTACAATTTATCACTATAATCGTTACAAAAGCGCAACTGTTTCTGCGTCGCTGGTTGAAGGAAAAACGATCGGCGATGGCGTTGCAGCCATGCGCAGGATCGCTGCCAAATTGCTCGACGAATCATTCCAGACATCATTGGTAGGCTCGTCGCGTGACTTTGAGGAAAGCTCGTCCAATACTAGCTTCGCATTCGGATTGGCATTATTGCTTGTATATCTGGTGTTAGCGGGTCAGTTTGAAAGTTTTACAGATCCATTTATTATCATGATCACCGTGCCGCTTGCGTTGGCAGGAGCACTTTTGAGCCTTTATCTTTTTGGTTTAACGATCAACATTTTCTCCCAGATCGGGATGATCATGCTGATTGGACTGGTGACCAAAAACGGGATTTTGATCGTGGAATTTGCAAACCAGAAACGAGAACAGGGAATGGGCAGAACGGCAGCTGCGATAGAATCCGCAACACAGCGTTTAAGGCCGATTTTGATGACCAGCCTTGCGACTGCATTTGGTGCATTACCGATTGCGCTAAGCCTTGGTGCTGCTGCCACCAGCCGCGTTCCGCTGGGCGTTGTAATCGTGGGCGGTCTGATGTTCTCACTGATCCTGACTTTGTTTGTAATTCCAGCTGTCTACACATTCATTTCGCCTAAAAAGCATAAAATGACAGAAGAACAAAAGATGGCAGAAGAGCTTGCTGTTCAGCATAACCCCGCCTAAACGGATAATTTTTAAATCAATCATTGACGTTGCATGAACCCACTCCTGATTTTGAAGTGTAAAAAAAACATACTGATATTGCTTTTGCTGGCGGCCGGCAACGCGTTTTCAATGCCTGCCGACAGCCTTACGATCACGCTGGATGAGGCCATTGCCCTTGCGCTCAAAAACAGTTATGAGATTGAGATTGCAAAAAACAATGTTGAAGCCAATACGCTGCTGAACCATTACGGCGTCGCAGGCGGCTTGCCACTGGTGACTGCCGCAGCTTCCAACACGGAGCAAATCACGCAAATCAATCAGAAGCTGACCGATGGAACTGAAATCAGTAGGAATGCGGCTGCTGGTAACAACACCCAGGCAAGCTTGAATGTCGGCATTCTTTTATACAATGGAAAAAGGGTTGTTTCAACAAAAAAACGACTTGCTGAATTACAAAATCAAAGTGCAGAACTGCTGAATTCGCAGATTCAAAATACGATCGCGCTTGTGATGACGAGTTATTATGATGTCGTGAGACAATTGAGTTATGTGAACACGGTAAGGACTTCAATTCAGGCATCCGAGAAACGTCTTGAAATTTTAAAAGTGCGTCAGCAGGCTGGAATGGCGAATAACGCGGATATTTTCCAGGCGCAAATTGACCTTAACACATTGAATCAAACGCTGTTGGATCAGCAAATGATCGCACAGGTCGCCAAGACAGAGCTTTTGCGCATTTTGACATTAGATCCAAAAGTGGCGGTGACCATTAAGGACACCATTATGGTGGATAATAACATGAACCTGGACGCCATTCTGGACCGCATTACAACAAATGCTGATGTGAAAGCTGCGGATCTGCAAATTAAAATCAATGAGTTGATCGTCAAGGAAACAGCCGCGCTGCGCTATCCGACTGTTCGCTTCAATACGGCTTACAATTATTCAAGAAACCAGAATGCGGCTGGTTTCACCTTGCTTAACCGAGCCGTAGGGCCTAATGCTGGAATTTCCCTTGCCATTCCGATTTACAATGGCTCGGCTTTCAAAAGGCAGCAGCAAGTTGCTGAGATCAACACTTCAAGCGCCAAATTACAGCGCAGCACGATTGTCCGCGATTATAACGCGGGAGCTGTGAAAATGTATCAGACTTATTTGAGCTCGCTGCAACAGCTCGAAACGCAAAAACAGAATTATGATCTGAGCCGTCAATTGTTATCGCTAACATTGCAGCGCTTCGAACTCATTCAGGCCACCATTATCGACGTGCGCGAGGCGCAACGCAGCTTTGAAGATGCCGGTTACCGGATGATCAACCTCAACTACGCCGCCAAAGCAGCAGAAATTGAGCTGAAAAGACTAAGCAACACATTACAGTAAGCATTCAAGATTTTACATTGCAACGGGCTGACTTTCAACAAAGTCAGCCCGTTTTCTTTTGCTGCTAACCTGCCGTTTCTGGCATAGGTTTTTCCTGTTGGAGGAATAAGATTAAAAAGTGATTAAACCATTGCCTGACTTTTTGATCTAACAGTCTTACTTCCTTCAACTCACCTTATGAAAAATCTTCTTCCTTACATGCTCATTGCCCTGCTGACAACGTGCCGCGTCTATGCTCAGGAAGAACCTGCGGAAACGGTTTCTATCAAGGGTAAGCTGGAAGATGGTGATAAAAACCCTGTTCTGTTTGCCAATGTTGCCTTGTATTCGGCTAAAGATTCGACGCTCACCGGCGGCATTGCATCGGATGACAAAGGCTTCTTCGAGATCCCTGCGGCTGCGGGTAACTATTTTCTCAAAATCACGTATCTCACTTTGGATGAGAAGATTGTCCCCAATGTCAATGTTGCAAGCCAGGATCTTGACCTGGGAATAATTTTGCTAAAACCCAATGCAAAAGTGTTGGAAGAAGTTGTCGTAACAGGTGAAAAAAGCCAGATGGAGCTGCAACTGGACAAGCGTGTTTTTAATGTAGGCAAAGACCTAAGCAATATCGGAAGTAATGCGTCTGACATTTTAAATAATATGCCATCCGTGACGGTCGATGTGGAAGGAAATGTTGCCCTGCGCGGAAGTCAGAATGTGCGCATTCTGATTGACGGAAAACAATCCGGAATGGTGGGTTTGAACCCTGCGGAAGCATTAAGGCAAATTCCGGGTGACCTTATCGAGAGCATTGAGATCATTACAAATCCGTCTTCACGCTACGATGCGGAAGGTGAAGTCGTGATCCTGAACATTGTCATGAAGAAAAATGTCCGATATGGATTAAATGGCTCTTTTACGGCAACTGCCGGTTATCCTGCCAATTTTGGAGGATCATTTAATTTGAATTACAGAAGAAAGAAAGTAAACCTGATCGCCAATTACGGATTGATCTATCGCGAAGGGCCGGGCCGCGGCAACTCCCGGCAGGCCTATACAAGTGCTGATACGAGCTTTGTTTACGAGCAAAACAGTTCAAGAAACAGGACTGGCCGTTCGAATAATTTCATGGTGGGACTGGATTATTTTTTAAATAATAATAACACGATCACTGCAACGCTTTCTTATCGTAACTCCATGAATAACAACAATTCAGAGTTGCAATACAGGGATTTTGATTTGAACAATGTGCTTACGCAAACCGTCACCAGGACCGAACGCGAAACCGAACCACGGATCAATTTGGAAGGCGCATTGAATTATGAGAAGAAGTTTGACAAAAAAGGCCAGAGCCTGACTTTTAATGGTAAATATATTATCAGCGATGAAACGGAATCTGCCAAATTCCGTGAGTTTTCCAACATTAACACGACCGGAATTTTCCAAAGATCATTCAATACAGAGGATGAAAAGACTTTCCTGGCGCAGCTCGATTACATTCAACCCATTGGAAAGGATGGAAAAGTGGAGGCCGGACTCAAAAGTTCAATCCGGTTACTGGATAATGATTTCTCAGTGCATCAGCAGGATGAGCAGGGCGACTGGCGCATTCTGGATCAATATGATAACCGGTTTGCGTACGACGAAAAAATACACGCAGCATATGTGATGGCCAGCAATCAGTTCGGAAAAGTTTTCTTGCAGGCGGGTTTGCGAGGCGAATATTCGGACATTACAACCGAGCTGAAAAAGACGAATCAGAGCAATCACCGCGGTTATTTCAACCTGTTTCCAAGCGTTCACATGTCCTATAAATTGAAGGACATGCAAACGGTCCAGCTGAGTTACAGTTATCGCCTGAGCCGACCCAATTTTCGCGATCTGCTTCCCTTCTCTAATTTTAGCGACTCTCGCGTTTTCCGAGCCGGAAATCCCTTGCTTAACCCTGAATTTACGCATTCATTTGAAGCGGGACATTTGCTGAATATGCCAAAAGGTTCTCTCCTTTCAAGCATTTATTATCGTCACCGCCTGGGTGTGGTTGAAAATATCACGTCCGTGGACTCGACCGGTTTTACGACGATAACGCCCGTCAACCTTTCAACCGGAGATTCCTATGGTTTTGAATTTAACCTGACTTATGACCCGGCGCCCTGGTGGAAACTTACCGCCAATGCCAACATATTCCGCGCTATTAATGAGGGTTTTTACAATGATAAGGTTTTAAAAAGTGACACTTATTCCTGGACAAGCCGCCTTTCTTCCCGATTAACGCTGTTTAAATCCGTTGATTTTCAATCTTCATTCAATTATCGTGCGCCGAGAAGAACGACGCAGGGAAGAGATCTTTCCATTTATTTCATCGATCTGGGACTTTCGAAAGACATTATGAAAGGACGCGCAACAGTAACTGCGAGCGTTCGTGACTTACTGAACTCTCAAAAAAGGCGCAGCATTGTTGAAAATGCGGGTTACTACTCGCGATCCGAGTTTCAATGGCGGGCAAGACAGTTTCTGGTGACTTTTGCCTATCGTCTGAACCGTTCGAAAGAAAAACAAAACATGGATAACAAAGGCGGCGGCGAGGACGAAGACTGATTCTACGGCCGAAAACGTTACATTTGCGCAAACTTTGTACAATAGCGAATGCTTTTTATAGGAAAATATAATCACCTCACCATTCAGCGCCTGACGAGTGTCGGCATGTTTTTGAGCGATGTCGAAGGCGAAGAAGTGCTTTTGCCTAATCAATATCTGACAGACGAAATGCAGATTGACGACACCATTAAGGTGTTTGTTTACCTTGATTCCGAGGACAGGCCTGTTGCAACGACAGAAACTCCGAAAATTATCCGCAACGAATTCGCATTTCTGGAAGTGACGGATGTTACGGAGCACGGCGCTTTTATGGATTGGGGATTGATAAAAGACCTTTTTGTTCCTTTCCGCGAGCAGAGCACGCCTATGCAGGTTGGCGAATGGCATGTGGTTTTTCTTTATCTGGATCAAAAATCTTCCCGCCTGATCGCTTCAACAAAAATTGACCGCTTTCTGGAAAATGAGCGTCTTACTGTTGCCGAGGGTGACCAAGTGGATTTGCTAATCTACGCCAAGACAGACCTCGGCTATAATGCGATTGTGAATCAATATCATAAAGGGCTTATTTATGCCAATGAAGTGTTTCGCGAAATCAATGTCGGTGACTCGCTGAAAGGTTATGTGAAGAAGATCAGAGAGGAAAACAAGCTGGATATAAGCCTGCAGAAATCGGGTTATGAAATTGTGGAACCGTCTGCACAGCTTATTTTAGATCAGCTCAAAAAGGCGAATGGATTCATGAACCTTTCGGACAGCAGCTCGCCGGAGGACATTTACAAGAAACTGCAAATGAGTAAGAAAGTCTTCAAAAAGGCAATTGGTGGGCTTTATAAGCAAGGCCTGATCAAGATTGCCGATGACGGAATTCGACTTGTTAGTGAAGATTAAATATAAAAAATGCCGGCTTTAAACCGGCATTTTTGTTTACTGCTTCTTTCCGTATTTCTCTTTATATTTCTCGTAAAGCCGCTTCTGCTTATCATCGAGATTCACTTTTCCTCCTTTAATAAACGCCATCTGGATTACATTGCCGCGCATATCGAGCATATCGCCGGTTGTAACCAGAAATGACGCCTGCTTGCCTTTTTCTAATGTGCCAACTTCTTTGTCTGCACCGATAATTTCGGCAGCATTTTTTGTGACAAATTGCAATGCTTCTTCTGGCGTAACATTACCAAATCCTGATGAAGTCCCGGCCAGGAAAGCGAGATTACGCGTCCGCCACCATTCATCCGCATA
This sequence comes from Dyadobacter sp. AC419, assembly GCF_979253085.1. Lineage (NCBI taxonomy): Bacteria > Pseudomonadati > Bacteroidota > Cytophagia > Cytophagales > Spirosomataceae > Dyadobacter > Dyadobacter sp. AC419. The sequence goes on from NZ_CEEDCD010000027.1 coordinate 204,941, forward strand.
TGTGATGGCCACTTTTACACCCGCCTTATGGAGCATTCCGGGCAGCTCGTAAGGAAGATATACGTTCTCATCAACACGCCCGGGCAGGCGGTGCGTCGGGTTCAGAATAACCGGAATCTGGTTTTCTTTCAGGAAAGCAGAGACTTTGTAAGCTTCGTCGCCACCCACGATAACGATTTTTTTGACGCCCATTTCTTTTGCAAAATTTACCGCTTCGATGACGTCTTTTCCATATTCAGCGCGAATATACAAGTTGGCCGAACCGTCAAAAAGAGGTTTCATTGCCGCTAAACGCAAGTTTACAGGATTTGGCGACTGCGTTTCTGCATAGGCTTTTGCATCCGAAAATGTTGCCTGGAATACATTAAGCACTTCCTGGCGCTTATCATTTCTCTTAACAGAAACCGTAAAATCGTCATAATTGAAGCTGCTAGCCAGAAATGGCGGCCAGCTGATCCAGATGCCATCGTCTTTCTTCAAAACTGCATCTTCCCAGTTCCAGCCATCCATATAAAAAACGGAAGAAGAACCCGAGATCACGCCACCCTGCGGCACCGACTGCGATAACAAAATCCCATTGCCACGAAGCGTCGGAATCACTTCCGAATCTGTGTTATAGGCCACAAGCGCCCTTACGTGCGGGTTAATCTGACCGATTTCATTGTAATCAAGCGTGGCACGCACAGAAGCAATTTCCTGCAAACCAACAGTTGTATTCAGTGAGATAATACCGGGATAAATGTGTTTTCCTTTCGCATCGATCACCTCAGCACCATTCGTGCTCGTAACTGAGCCGGAGCTGCCTATTGCGGTAATAATCCCTTTGTCAAATGCGATCACACCATTTTCAATCACTTGTCCGGTGCCGGTGTGAATGGTCGCTCCGGTAAGCACGATCAGTTTTGACTGAGCGACTGCGGGAGCTGGATTTTGCGCATTGCTGAACGGAATGAGCGAAAAATAGCTCAATGCCAGGCTCGCAAGCGGCTTAATGAATTTATTTTTTATCATAACAATGAATTGAGATCTGGATGAAATTAATGCGCTGCTTCATGCTCGGTGTGCACGCCTACAATGTCTTCGCAATGCCACATTTTTGGCTGCGTTGCCTGTGGTTTTTGCGTCGGCTTGCCTTCGGCTTTGTCACCTAACATTTGCTGAATGAGCCTTTCGCGTTCAACGGCCATTGTTTTTTGCTTTTCCTCATCCTTTTTTCGGTCAAAATAAATTGCGCCTTCGATCATTGTAAACTCCGGCCGCGCATATATGGACAGCGGATGCGCATTCCAGAGCACCAGATCCGCATCTTTTCCTGCTTTTACACTTCCTAAGCGATTGTCAACGTGAAGCAATTTAGCAGGATTAAGCGTCACCATTTTCCAGGCTTCCGCTTCGGGGACGCCGCCATATTCCACTGTTTTAGCCGCTTCCTGATTTAGCCTCCGTGCCATTTCAGCATCATCTGAGTTGATGGCAACCGTTACGCCTTCATGATACATGAGTGCTGCATTGTAAGGAATTGCTTCCTTCACCTCCATTTTATAAGCCCACCAGTCACCAAATGTTGAGCCGCCAATGCCGCGTTTTGCCATTTTGTCTGCCAGCTTGTAACCTTCCAGAATGTGGGTGAATGTATTGATCTTGAAATTCAGCGAGTCGGCCACGTGCATGAGCATATTGATCTCTGACTGCACGTAAGAGTGACAGGTTATAAAGCGCTCACTTGCCAGGATTTCAGCAATTGCGTCGAGCTCAATGTCGCGTCTTGGTGCATTCGTTCCCTGTTTTTTAGCATTGGCATTGTAAGCCTTCCAGGAAGCTGCATAATCTTTTGCACGCAAGAAATGGTCGAAGAAAACCTGCTCAACACCCATTCTCGTTTGCGGAAAGCGCGTTCTGACAATGTCGCCCCAGTTGGATTGCTTCACATTTTCCCCCAACGCAAATTTGATCGTTTTCACTTCCGGAACCAGCATTTCAGACTGACTGGCGCCCCATTTAAGCTTGATTAATGCGCTTTGCCCACCGATTGAATTCGCAGAGCCATGCAACAAATGCGACGTGGTAACGCCTCCCGCAAGCTGGCGGTAAATGTTCACATCGTCGGGGTTAATCACATCGCTCATCCGCACTTCGGCCGAGCTGGTCTGTCCGCCTTCGTTAATGGTAAAAAGTGCGATATGCGAGTGTTCGTCGATGATTCCGCTTGTTAAATGCTTGCCGGTTCCATCAATCGTTTTCGCTCCCGAAGGCGCAGAAAGCCCTTTCCCTACTTTGCTGATCTTGCCATTCTGAACAATTACGTCTGCATTTTGCAAGATTCCCTCTTTCTCGTTGGTCCAGATGGTTGCATTTTTAATCAAAACGGTTTCGGCAACAGGCAATGTTTCATTTCCAAAACCCACGAACGGATAATATACGGGGCCAGTCTCCTTAATTTTGGCAATGGTGGAATCCTTTGCCGCAGTTTGCTGATATTTTTCGGTTAAAGTTGCAGTCCACTGAACAACGGTTCCATCAGGCAAAACGCCTTCTCCCGACAATCCTGTCCCGTTCAACCAACCAGTCAGACGAATTGTCCCTAAGCTTTTATCAGGCTGATAAGTCATGGTAAGCAACTTATCCGCAAGAATTACCTTAGGCGTTATTTTGACCGAATCACGCACGACCACCTTGTATTCCGGCTTGTCTGCTGCGCCCGTGATCTGCAATTTACCCGTGGGCTGATTGTTGAGCGAAAGCGTGTAAGTCCCGCGCACGTCGGGTGCATTCATTGTCGCGAGGATGTATTTTTTGCCTTGGATCCAGTTTTCGTAGATCACATTATCCTTGGCAAACAGATCGCCCGAAGTGATGATAAAATTGGCAAGCAATCCATTTTTCAGACTCCCAACCTGACCTTCCGCTTTAATCAAGCCCGCCGGAATGGTCGTTAATGCTTCCAAGGCTTTCTCTTTCGAAAGTCCGTATTCAACAGCCGTTTTAAGGTTTTTCCAGAATTCAGATTTGTTTCTGTTGCCTGAAGCCGTCAGCGCGAAAGGGATCTGCGCCTTAGCCACTTCCGAAGGATTCTTCGGTGCCAATTCCCAATGTTTCAGCTGGGCCATGCTAACCAGATCAGCGTCCCAGGGATCTGCAACGTCATATGCATCCGGAAATTGAAGAGGCAGGATCAGCGTTGCTTTTGTGTCCTTGATTTCTTTCAGGCGCTGATATTCGTCGCCGCCGCCTTTGATAATGTATTGTATTCCAAATTCGTCGCCCACCTTATCGGCACGCATAACGCTGTATTTGTCATTCGTTTCGAAGAATGAAGGAAGGGTTTTGATCTGGTTAAATGCTTCCAGGGACAAGTTCATTTCCTTTGCCTTGTTTGTTTTGGCATACCAATCGGCATCGTAATAATTCTGCCTCAGCAGCGCCACAATGCCCATTGTGGAAGATGGATATGTTTGTGATGAAGACCCTTTGCTGAATGAAAAGTGAGCCGAAGCCTTTCCTTTCAGCAATGCTTTGTTAGCGCCTTCGTCGGTAAGCGTTACCACGGCGCCGTTTCCTCTTACAATGCCGTCATGGCTGTGGATCAAAACGGTTCCGAAACCGATCTTTCTGAGTTCTTCCGCTTTTTTAGCGTCAGGCATGAACAGCTGGCTCGCATCATTTTCGGGTTGAATGGCCTGGTTCCAGCCATATGCACCTTTTTTATTGGATTCCAGCTGTGGTGTCTGTCTGCCGCCTCCGCTTCTTTCCCTCTTCACTTCCGGCATCCCATAATCCGAATCCAGGTCAATGAACGATGGATAAATGTATTTTTCTTTCAAATCTGTCACCACCGTTCCGGCAGGGATCTTCACTTGCTTACCCACTTCATGGATCAGTCCGTTTTCAATGAGCATGGTTCCTTTCAGGATTGTCGTTTTCGAATCGACCACAATGGTTGCATTGGTGAATGCATAGCGTCCCGGCCGTTCGTCATAAGCTCCGTTTTGGGGGAACGTTTCCTGCGCATGACAAATCACACTGAACGTAAGACAAGTCAGCAGGCTTGATAATTGTTTAAACATATGTTGGTATTTGATTGCACTAGAGATTTACAAGATACTTATGTTTACATTATTAAGTAATATTTTTAATGCTTTTCAAGATGAATTACAATCAATTCAAAGAATCAATCACATTGCCCGCACCGCCCGAAGGCATTTCTGAGCCCTTAAAGGCACTTTGGTATGCTGCAAACGACGATTGGGAGGCTGCGCACAACATTGCGCAAAGCAAAGAAGGGACACCTGTTTATGATCGTTTGCATGCTTATCTGCATCGTGTTGAAGGCGACACCTGGAATGCCGGATATTGGTACAGGCGTGCAGGAGAGGCTGTTTTTAAAGGGTCACTGCAAGAAGAATGGGAAGCTTTAGCACGATTATTAGTGAAATGACATAAGGTTTTAACCTTATATATGAGTAATATAAGGCTTTTACCTTATATTTGACGATTATAAGGCTAAAAGCTTATATCATATGAAGAGATATCAGGCCGTAATCACCGCTGATATGGTTAACTCAACGCGCTACCCACGTGAAAAAACCACAGAATGGCTAGGTGAAATGATCGATTTGCTCAGAGATAATCCATCTTTTGACTGGGCGCTTAAACCTGAAATATATCGGGGAGACAGCTTTCAGGGTGTTTTAAAAAACTATAATGAAGCCATGCACGCGGCCATTCTCGCACGTGCATCCATGCGCATGCACGCAACGAACACGGACTTGCGGATTGCGATCGGGATTGGCAAAACAGAGCAGCTTACCGATCGCGCAGGCACTTCGGACGGGGAAGCATTTCGGCTGTCCGGGCGGCTGGCGGATAACATTCGAAAGCAAAAAGCTCGGATAGGCATTGCGCTGCCCGTTCCGTCTGAGCCGCTGAACGCAACATTGGATTTACTGGAAACGCTTATTGAGAACTGGACGGTTTCTCAAAGTGAAGTTGTTCTGGCCTTGCTTCAGAAAAAAACCATTACACAAATCGCGGAACAGCTTAGCATCAGCCAGCCGGCAGCCAGTCAGCGGGTTGCTTCCTCGAAATGGTGGGCGATTGAAAATTTTCTGGCTACCTTTCCAAAACATTTATCACTATACACAAAAACAAAATCATGATTGAGTTTTTACAGCTTTTGCTCGCACACATTCTAGTTGATTTTTACTGGCAGCCCACCAAATGGGTTATTGACAAAAAGGAAAAATCGCTTCGTTCCAAGTTTCTTTATCTCCACATTGCCCTCGTAATTGCCATTTCTTACATTCTGCTCGGTCATTGGTCCAATCCGGTTCCAGCCATTGCATTGGGCCTTGTGCACGGCATTATTGACATTATAAAGATCAGCTTTGATAAAAAAGGAACACTTGCATGGTTTGTTGGCGATCAGGTTGTGCATGTGATTAGCATTGCATTGACGGCGCTGATTATTACGAATAAACTGCCCGTTGGCCTGGACAATTTCAAAACATGGCTGTACACGCCTAAAACGCTCGCTATTCTTTCCGGCGCGTTGCTTTCCCTCTCCCCGATCTCCTTTTTTGTGGGCATATTAACAAGGCCCTGGCGGGAAGAACTTGCAGCCTTTGGCTCCGAATGCAGATGACAACCTGGCCAATGCCGGACGCTGGATAGGCATGTCGGAAAGGTTACTAATCTTCGTATTTGTGCTGGTGAGCCAGTTTTCGGCGATTGGGTTTCTGATTGCAGCAAAGTCGCTGCTGCGCTATAATGATAAATCTGCCAGTGGGGAAATTTCAGCGGCTTACATCAGCAAAAAGTCGGAATATGTGCTTGTGGGCACATTAATGAGCTACACTTGTGCCATTGCAGTTGCGCTGGTTGTCAAAACCTTGTACTAAAAATTTCCGGGCGGATTAAACCTTCACGACAAACATTGCTCTAACATGGGTAACTAAACTTTGTAACCATGAAGAAAACGATGCTGGCCATGTTAATGGCATTTTTTAGCATAACCGCTTTTGCCCAGCGTCAAAATTCGGACGTGACGCCTGAGCAGCGTGCAGAAAATCAAGTGAAAATGATGACCGAAAAGCTCAGCCTCTCAGAAGATCAGCAAAAGCAAATTTATAATCTGACCCTCGCAAGAACGCAGAAAATGAAGGAGTTAAGAGAAGCGCAAACCGCTGACCGCGAACAAATGAGGGCTTCCATGGAAACCTATAACAATGAGGTTGCCAAGTTACTGACTGTGGAACAGCAGGAAAAATACAAAACAATGCTCGAAGATCGCCGCGGTGGTGGTGACCCTCGCGGAGGCGACCGTCGCGGAGGTGATCGTAGCGGAGGCGGAAGAGGCCCAAGAAACAACTAAGCTCTCTTTTATCAGAAAAAAAGGGTTGAAATCGCTTGATTTCAACCCTTTTACTTTTGTATAACCTGAATATCAGATGGCCATTTCAGTCTTGAACTCTGATGTAAAATGGAAATGAATAGCTGGATTATTTTCCCTGTTCATCCGGATCATCCATTCAGACTCGGCAAGGAAAACTGGATTTCTGTCCTTATCGTAAGCAATCTGGTTTCCTTTGAGACGCACAAACTGATCCATAGCGGGCTTTTCGTCCGCAGTAAGCCAGCAAGCGCGTGAAATGTTCATCGGCACCCAGCGACATTTGGCACCATATTCATGTTCGAGGCGATATTGAATTACGTCAAATTGCAGTTCACCCACGGTGCCCACAATTTTCCGATTCCCTAAATCCAAAGTAAAAAGCTGCGCAACGCCTTCGTCTGTAAGCTGTTGAATGCCTTTTTCCAATTGCTTGGATTTCATCGGATCCAGGTTGATCAATTCCTTAAAAATCTCGGGTGAAAAACTCGGAATTCCTGAAAATTGAAGGTTCTCACCTTCTGTTAATGTATCACCGATTTTGAAACTTCCGGTGTCATAGAGCCCCACAACATCTCCCGGGAAGCCTTCGTCCATCACACTTTTAGCCGAAGCCATGAATGTAAACGGAGAAGAAAAACGGACATCTTTGCCCATTCTCACATGTTTATAGAACTTTCCGCGCTCAAACTTTCCTGAACAGATCCGTAAAAACGCAATGCGGTCGCGGTGGCGCGGGTCGAGGTTAGCGTGGATTTTAAATACAAAACCGGTAAACTTAGGCTCCATCGGCGACACTTCGCGAACATCCGTTGGCCGCGGCTGAGGGATCGGGGAAATCTCGCAGAATGTGTCCAAAAGCTCCTTAATGCCAAAATTATTGATCGCACTTCCAAAGAAAACGGGAGCTAACTGACCTTTTTGATAAGCCTCTTCTGAAAACACGTCATAAACGCCTTCCACAAGTTCCACATCTTCGGTTAGCTGCGACGCATCCCTTTCTCCAAGCAAATTGGCCAGATTTTCATCTTCCAGACTGACTTTCGCAACGTCGTTTTCAATCTTCGTTTTATTGATTTTGAAGAAATAAAGCATTTGCTCATACAAGCTGTAAACGCCTTTGAAATTGACGCCCATATTAATCGGCCACGTAAGCGGGCGAACGCGAATGCTCAGTTTCGTTTCCAGTTCGTCAAGCAGCTCAAACGGGTTCTGCCCTTCCCTGTCCAGTTTGTTGATAAAAACAATCACCGGCGTGTTACGCATCCGGCAAACTTCCATCAATCGTTCAGTCTGTTCCTCAACGCCTTTTACGCAGTCAATAACAAGGATTACACTATCCACAGCCGTTAATGTGCGGTAAGTGTCTTCTGCAAAGTCCTTGTGACCGGGCGTGTCGAGAATGTTGATCAGCAAGTCTTTATATTCAAATGTCATTACGGAAGTAGCAACCGAAATTCCCCTTTGCTTCTCGATTTCCATGAAATCGGAAGTGGCAGTCTTCTTAATTTTATTGGATTTTACCGCGCCAGCCGTCTGAATCGCACCTCCAAACAGCAGGAGCTTTTCCGTAAGGGTTGTTTTTCCCGCATCCGGGTGACTAATAATGGCGAATGTGCGGCGCTTCTTTATCTCCTGTAAATTACTCATATCTAAAAATTTGCACAAAGATAAGAATAAACAAAGGCCGCCCCTAACCGGAGCGGCCCGAAAATAACATTGTATTCAAACGTCTTTCCGAAAGTCGGATCTCAGTAAAAAGAGTGCTTGTAATCTTCAACAGAAGTCATGATCACTTCATGCGCCTCTTCTCTTCCGTACACATTCGTAATTTCAATATGTGCTTTCTCACCTGGCAAGTTCTTGTAAGTCAGGAAGTAATGTTTCAAACGCTCTACAATTCCCTCAGGAAGCTCGCTAAGGTCTGAAAAACCGCCATAAACTTCATCACCTTTCAACACGGCAATGATTTTATCATCCGCCTCGCCGCCATCGATCAAACGGATTCCGCCGATTGGCTTCGCTGTGCAAAGAATGTCTCCGTGTGAAATGATTTTTTCGCAAAGCACAAGAACGTCTAATGGGTCACCATCGCCTTCCGTTACGTCTCTTCCAGAGCGTTCGCGTGCAAGCGCCGCGATCTTTTCTGAGCAGTAAGTTTTAGGAATAAAACCGTAAAGTGCCGGAACAATGTTGGAGTATTTTTGCGGCCGGTCGATCATCAGATAACCGGTTGCCTTATCAATCTCGTATTTAACTGTATCAGTAGGAACAATCTCAATAAATGCAGTTACAAGGTTTGGTGCATTATCCCCCATCGGGATTCCATGCCAGGGATGTGCTTTGTGTACGTTGGCGATCATTATTTGTGTAATAGTAATAACTTTTAAATGAATTTATTAAATAACGTTGTGTTGGTTTTATCCGACCTTTTCAGAAATGTTGTAATCCCCGGTTTTTGAAATTGACTGTTTCACAAACAATTCGCCAAGAAATCCTGCAAGAAATAATTGAGACCCGACCATGATTGCCACCAATGCCAAAAAGAACAATGGGTTTTCGGTTACATTGCGGTAAGGCTGCAAATGATAAATATTGTAAATTTTCTTTCCAAGAAGCCAAAAAGCTATAATAGTTCCTAGAAAAAACATAAGTGTTCCCAGACTGCCGAATAAATGCATGGGTCTACGCCCAAACTTATTCACAAAGGCAATCGAAAGCAAATCCAGAAACCCAAAAATGAAACGTTCCAGTCCAAACTTTGTGGTGCCGTATTTTCTGGGACGATGCTGGACAACCTTCTCCCCGATTTTTGCAAAGCCATTCCACTTGGCAATCACCGGAATGTAGCGGTGCATTTCTCCGTAAATCGTGATGTTTTTAACGACATCTTTGCGATATGCTTTGAGCCCGCAATTGAAGTCATGCAGAGAAACGCCCGAAATGCTGCGCGTGGCAGCATTGAATATTTTGGTAGGAACTGTCTTGGTTATAGGATCGTAACGCTTCTTTTTCCAGCCCGAAACAAGGTCATAACGATCTTCCTTGATCATTTTGTAAAGTTCGGGGATCTCGTCCGGGCTATCCTGCAAATCGGCGTCCATTGTGATGATCACATCGCCTTTGGCAGCCTGAAATGCAGTTTGTAGTGCGGCTGTTTTGCCATAATTACGCACGAACCGGAGCCCGCGTACATTCGGATTTTGCGCTGAAATGTCTGTAATTACGTCCCAGGAGCGATCTTTACTGCCGTCGTCCACAAACAGGACCTCATAAGTGAATCCATTTTCATTCATTACCCGCGCAATCCATTCACTGAGCTCAGGCAATGATTCTTCTTCATTGTAAAGCGGAACGACAACGGAAATCTGGATAGCTGAATTAGTCATGAATAACGGTCAATTGCAGTGCCCTAACGGCATTACATTGTAAAGTTCGTGTTTTTCCCGATCAAAATATCAAATAAAAATCCTTCAATAATTCTTTAAAAGCGCTGTCATACGTCACGCCGTCCGGCTCATAAATGTGAAGCACTTTGTTAAGATACACATTGTGAACGACTTCGCTCCGCTGAAAGGTCATCAGCTGCCGAAAAGCCTTCTTGCCTGAATGATGGAACAAAGTCAGTTTTCTGCTCAAATTCCAGCCTGCCTGCTGCGCTTTTATCAAAAACTGATTGCCCTCATCCACTGGAAAAAGAATGTTGAATTTGCCCTCTGCCGATAAAAGCCGGTCAATGGCCGTTAGCAATTCAGCAAAATCCAGCGACTTGGCGTGATGTGCAATGTTCTTTTTGTCCAGCGGCGAAAGCAGATCCGACTGGAAAAATGGCGGATTCGTGACAATAACGTCGTATTTATGATCGGCACTAAACTCTTGCACAGCGGAATGGAATAACCGGATGCGGTCATGAAATGGACTCTTTTCAACGTTTTCTCCCGCCTGGTAAAAAGCTTCCGCATCGATTTCAACGGCGTCAATGATGCCATAACTGTTTCTTTGCGCCACCATGAGCGATAGCAAACCCGTTCCGGCGCCGATATCGAGAATGTGATCTGCATCCGTAACGTCCGCCCAGGCGCCCAGCACGCAGGCGTCCGTACAAACTTTCATCGCGCACTGATCTTGCTGCACGACAAAATTCTTAAACCGAAAAGATGCATTTCGAGCCATAACCGTTCTATTTTCTTCCAAAATCAGCCGGGTTTTCACCCCAGTATTCGGTTTCCCATTTCAGGATTTTATTCGGAAACTTGTTGGCTGCCAGCCAGCGCTCGGCACGTTGCAGCATTTCAAAAACAGGCTTATTTCTCGGTGTCAGAGCCAATTTCGTGTTGGCGTGCTTTTTCTTAATCCATGCAATAGCCGTTCTTGAATCGCTGTAAATGGGCAGGTCACTTTCCTTTTTTTGTAAATAGGCCAATGCATGCACGATTGCCAGAAATTCGCCGATATTGTTGGTTGCGTCCTTGAACGGGCCTTGCAAAAAAATCCGTTCGCCGGTTGCGTAATAAATACCTTGATATTCCATGTCGCCCGAAGCCGTGTTCCAGGCTGCGTCGACGGCAATGCTGTTTTTAATGGGTTTGCCAATGTTGGCGGGAATGTCTTTGGTTATGGCGGGCTTATTTTCCTTTTTGGCAACAAACTCCCAATAATTTCTCTGAATCGCCGCTTCCGCCTCCTGAACGGAGTCAAATGACTTGTAACGCGCGTCCTCAAAGCCTTTTATCTGCGCTTCACATTCTTTCCAATCGGTAAAAACGCCCGTTTTTCTTCCCTGCCAAACCACATAATATTTTGTCTTCTTTGCCAAGCTTAATTTTGAATGACCGGGTCGCCGGTGCGATGAATGACTGACTGGGCCAATGCGGTTGTTATGCTTTTTGCTCCCAGATTTCTGCAATGTTGACGATCACTTCGACCGCTTTTTCCATGTCCTGCACAGAAACCCATTCCAGCTTGGAATGGAATGCATGCTCGCCTGCAAATATATTGGGGCAAGGCAAGCCCATGAATGATAATCTCGATCCATCCGTGCCGCCTCTGATGCTGCGCTGAATTGGATTCAATCCTGCCTTTTTCATGGCCAGCAAAGCATTTTCAAGCACCTGTGGATGCTGATCCAGCACTTCTTTCATATTCCGATACTGCTCTGTCACTTTGAATTCCGCTGTTGAATTGGGATAACGGGTAAGCACATTATTCACAATATCCTGCAACAGCGCTTCTTTTTCATGCAGTCCGGCAACTGTAAAATCACGGATAATGAAACCCAAAACGGTCTTTTCCTGAATGCCTTCGATCTGGACCGGATGAATGAAACCCTGCTTGTCTTCGGTTGTTTCGGGTGATAATGAATCTTTTGGAAGCGCTGCCAGAACTTCACCAGCGATCTTTAATGCATTTTCGAGCTTGCCTAATGCATAACCCGGATGCGTGCTGACGCCGTGAATCGTGATTTTGACGCCGTCGGCCGAAAAAGTTTCATCTTCCAGCGTTCCTACCGCCTCTCCGTCAACCGTATAACCGAAGTCCGCATTCAATTTAGTCATGTTCACATGCTCGGTCCCGCGGCCCACTTCCTCATCCGGGGTGAACAGGATCCGGATGTCGCCATGTTGGATCTCAGGATGCGTTACGAGATAGTCAGCAGCTGCCATAATTTCGGCAACGCCCGCTTTGTTATCAGCGCCCAGAAGCGTCGTTCCGCTTGCAGTAACGATATCATTGCCAATCTGCTGATCAAGATCGTGCAGTTCTCCTATCCGCAAAACCTGCGTAGGATCGTCGGGAAGCACAATGTCTGATCCATCCCAGTTCTCGTGCACGATGGGATTTACGTGTGCGCCCGAAACATCCGGCGATGTGTCAACGTGTGAGCAAAAACAGATTACCGGAACGTCCGTTTTGTCCGAATTAGACGGAATGGTTGCATATACATAGCCATGCTCATCCAAATGTGCGTCTTCAATGCCCATTTCCTGCAATTCAACGACCAACTGATTGCTCAGATCGCGTTGTTTGGCAGTGCTTGGAAAACTGTCGGAATTGGGATCCGATTGCGTGTCAATTTTCACATAGCGAAGAAATCGTTCCAGAGCGGATGTCATAAGCGGGTCAGATTGGAATGTCGGATCAGTTTAAAATCGATGCGAGATCGGCAGGCGAATAGTTGATATTTTTCAACGTTTTGTCATCAGCAGTGCGGTAAACCAAATATTTACCATTGTCTTCCTTGAAATAACAATCGGTTCCTTTGGCTTGATAATGTGCCACAGTTGCTTCGGCTTCCTCAACGCTATTGCACGCTTTGGACATATTGGAACGCTGCACTTCATCAAACAACGTTCTGAATTTTTCGCCCAAACCAAATTCTAAAACCGCGCCGGACAACACATATTGCAAATCGCAGAGCGCATCAGCAATCTCGACAATGTCTTTTTCCAAAATAGCCACTTCCAGCTCTTTCAGTTCCTCTGCAAGAAGCGCAACTCTAAGCTTGCTGCGGTCTTCCGACGGGATTGTAGGCGTTTCCAGAATCGGGTGTTTAAATGTTTTATGAAATTCAGCGACCTGGTTAAGGCTGTCCAATTGTTGCATGATTTATGTTGTGTTAAATTAATTCAAAAAAGCAATGAATCACCTCACATTGAGAGGTTTGTCTTAAATAATTTAATGGAGATCGCGAGCAGGATAATGCCAAAAACCTTCCTCAGAATGTCTGTCCCACCCTGCCCAAGCTTTCTTTCGAGCCAGGTTGATGATTTCAAAACCAGATAAACGAAGAATAAATTGAGCAAAATTCCGATCAGAATGTTCTGAATTTGATAAGCGGAACGAAGCGAAAGCAGCGTGGTCATGGTTGCGGCGCCGGCAATGAGCGGAAATGCAATGGGAACAATTGAAGCCACGCCAACGTCCAGGTTATCATGCTTGAAAATGTTCCTGCCGAGGATCATTTCCAGACCCAATAGGAAAAGGATTATCGCACCCGCGATTGCGAATGAAGCCACGTCAACCCCAAATAAGCTGAGCAGTCTTTCTCCAAGAAACAGGAAAAGGATCATGATAAATCCAGCTGCTAATGTCGCTTTTTCAGACTCGATTTTCCCCAGCTTCCTGCGAAAATCAACGATCAGTGGCAGTGAGCCCAAGATGTCGATAACCGAGAAAAGGATAAGCGTGACGGAAACTATTTCCTTAAAATTGAACATGGGGCTGGCCGGGGTGATCTGTCCGCAAAGTTGCTTAAAACCGACTGCTTACACAACCCTTAATGCGGTTTGCACCAAAATTAGCGCATTAATTAGCGCTTCCGGGCAGGAAGTTCAGGAATGTATTGAACTGCTTTTTGTATTTCTCTTCGTCAATTTTGTAGAAGAATGCGCCCTTCTTGGAAAAGCCTTTCTGCTTCTCATCCAGTTTTACTAATAGGTTAGTAGAAAGCAGTTTACGCGAAAAATTACGCTTGTCAAGTTCCGTTCCAAAAATAGCTTCATACAGCTTCTGAAGCTGCGGAATTGTAAACTTTTCGGGAAGCAATTCAAACCCGATCGGATGCTGGGAAGCTTTGTAACGCAGATGCTGAATGGCCATTTCAACCATTGCGCCGTGGTCAAACAACAACTTTGGCAATTCCTGGATCGGAAACCATTGCGCTTCGAAATTTTTGGAAAGCTTATGGTCGTAATCCTCTACATTAATGAGTGCAAAATAGGCGACAGAAACGGTCCTTTCGACGGGATCTCGCTGCGGGCTTCCGAATGTATGCAGCTGTTCAAGGTAAATGTCTGTTAGGTTGGTCAGTTCGAAAAGGATCCGTGAAGATGCGCCTTCGAGACTCTCGTCCGGCTGCACCCATCCACCCATTAAAGACCACGTATGATGCTCATCTTCAATGCCTCTTTTAACCAGTAATAATTTTAATTCTTCGCCGTCAAAGCCAAAAATAATGGAGTCCAGAGCGACCAGACACTTGGTTTGGGCCTGATATTGTTTTAATATATCTAATCGCACAACTTGAAACTGCGGGAGTGAGTAAGTTAATATTTAGTTAATAAAGCAAAACGCCTCTATTACTACTCATTCGCTATTTTGAAGCATATAAAACCAGAAAATCCTTCAATGTCCGGATTTCATCGTCCGTAATCGCGGGGAAGTTTGCGATCCGGAAACTCGTTTCTTTGTCCTTTCCATAACCGTTTCCGAGCACAATGCCTTGTGCCAAAGCGGCTTTTTTGATATCGCTGATGCGCTCTTTTGTGTCTCTCACGGCGATCACCGTTTGCGAGCGGACTGTCACGTTTTTTATCAAAAGTTCGAAACCATGTTCAGGCAAAAATGCATACCAATCAAGCGCTCTTGCCTCGACTTTTGAAGCAACGTTTTCAATGGGCGCAACCTGTTGCATCACCTTGTTCATCAGGTAAATGCCTAATGTATTCGGCGTGTAAGGCGTCTGGAATTTCAGGAAATTATCTCGGACAAAAAGCAGGCTGTTATAATGTGCACGGTTTCCAACTGCTTTGGCCTGATCAATCGCTTTCGGCGAGACGATCATTACACCCATTCCGGCAGGCAGTCCAAAACATTTTTGAACCGAAGCATACCAAACGTCAGCCATTTCCCATGGAAGTAAGACGCCCGCCATGGAGGAAGTTGCATCAACAGCGATTACATTTTGAACCTGTCGGCGCAGTGAAGCCAGAAAATCGGCGGTTAATGCAGTGCCATTGGACGTTTCATTATGCGTTACGCAAAAAACAGCTTGTTGAGAAAATTGAAGCGTCGGGTCCAAAACTGGATTTTCATCGGCTTCGAAAGGAAAGGAATGAGCACTTCCGGTGAGCTTATGGGTGTATTCCATCCATTTTTCACCAAAAGCGCCATTATAAATATGAACGCTTCCGTCTGAGATCAGTGATTCGGCAATGATCTCCCAGCATTCTGTGGCAGAAGAGACGAAATACACTTCATAATCATCCGGAACATTCAATTTTGCTTTCAAACCACGGATGGCTTCTTCCAGCATTTGCATAAAGGCCGCACTTCTGTGATTAGCGCTGATTACGCCGCTCTCGAATGCTTCCTGCAAATATTGGCCAACCTGATCGTAAACTTTGGAAGGTCCCGGATAAAAAGTGATCATCTTATATCAGATAAATCCTTCACGAATCATTGCTTTTTCGAGCTTCTGGCCTAATTCCTCAGACGCTTTCAGCAATGGCAAACGCACCGCTGAGCTGCAAATGCCTTTGATTTCAAGACATTTTTTAATGCCGACCGGATTTGACTCAATGTAAAGCAGTGTATCAAATTCCAGAAAAGCCAGCTGCAATTGCGCAGCTTCTTTGAAACGGCCTTCTAATGCATGCCAGGTTAACGCACCAAATTCTTTTGGGAAAGCATTGGCAATCACGGATATAACGCCATGCCAGCCAACACTGACCATTGTTGTTACAAGGTTGTCATCACCAGAAAGCAAAAGGAAATCTTCGGGAACACGCGCTGCAAGCTCCATACTTTGCTCGATTGAGCCGCCCGCGTCCTTAATTCCAATAATGTTATTGTGTTCTGCCAGCTTAACAATCGTGTCTGGTTTCATATTGACGACTGTGCGGCCGGGAACATTGTAAAGCAGCACAGGAACCGGAGAAGCGTCTGCAATGGCAGTAAAATGAGCTGTTATTCCTTCCTGCGTGGGTTTGTTGTAATAAGGACAAACAGAAAGGATCGCGTCAACGCCGGTGAAGTCGGTTTCAGCAATGCAATCCAGAACGGATTGCGTGTCATTGCCGCCCAGACCGTAGACAATAGGAAGCGATTTTGTATTATTCTGAATCGTAAATGCCAGGATCTCACGCTTTTCGCGGGAAGTTACCGTAGGAGATTCCCCGGTTGTGCCTTGAACGACAAGGAAATCGGACCCGCCTTCGGATACGAGGTCGATCAGTTTTTTCAATCCGGTATAATCAATTTGATTTTGCTCATCAAAAGGTGTAATCAGCGCCGCTCCTACCCCTTTGAAACGTTGGTCCAATGGCATTATTTACTTATATAATTGTTAGATTTCAAAACACAAAGTTAGCCTTCTGGCTCGTTTTTCTCTATTTATTCTCGATCATCGCCAAAAATTCTTCTTCGGTGATAATTGTGACGCCCAGCTTTCTGGCTTTTTCCAGCTTGGACGGGCCCATATTGTCACCGGCCAGCAGATAATTGAGCTTGCCTGAAACGCCGCTCAGCACGCGCCCGCCATTCACTTCGATTTTCAATTTAAGGTCGTCGCGGTCGAAATTTGCAAAGACACCTGATATCACAAATGTCTTTCCTTCCAGCACGTCACTTTCCAGCTCAACGGGTTTTTCATCGCTTTCCATTTGAACGCCCGCAGCTTGCAAACGCTCCACGAGCTGCTGATTTTCAGGCACGTCGAAATAGGATGCAATGCTTAGTGCAATCCGTCCGCCAATTTCCGGAACGGCGATCAGCTGATCATAAGTGGCGAGCCGCAATGCACTCATGGATTTGAAATAAGCAGCCAGTTTTTCCGCGACTGTGGCGCCCACAAACCTAATGCCGAGCGCAAAAAGTACGTTTTTGAAAGGAACTGTTTTTGACAATGCAATTCCGTTCAGGATATTCTCAACTGTTTTTTCTCTAAAACTGATCTTCTTAACCTTACCAGTTTCTTCGTTTAGAATGCTTTTTTCAAGCCCTAGTAATGTCTTTTCATTCAGGTCGTAAAGGTCTGCGGGCGTTCGCACGAGGCCCAGATCGAAAAGCAATTCAATTTTACCTTCCCCCAGACTTTCAATGTTCATCGCCTTTCTGTGAATGAAATGCTCAATGCGGCCTTTAAGTTGTGGCGGACAATGGCTGTCGTTCGGGCAGAAAAACGCGACTTCCCCTTCATTTCGCTGCAGTTCCGAGCCGCATTCGGGGCAATGTGTTGGGAAAATAAGGGGTTCGGTGGGATATTTCTCGCGTTGGGAAATATCAACTCCGGTAATTTTTGGAATGATTTCACCGCTTTTTTCAACAAAAACCGTGTCTCCAATTTCTATCCCCAGCCTTAGCAACTCGTTGGCATTGTGCAATGTAGCCCGCTTAACACGCGTCCCAGAAAGATGCACACCCTTCACCTTGTTATAAGGCAGCGCACGTTCCGTAATGTCGCAAAGATTGGCAACCGGAGTGACTGCTCCCGTGCGGCCCACCTGATAAGTCACCATGCGCAAAATTGCGGGTTTATTTTCTGCTTTATATTTAAATGAAATGGCCCAACGAGGGCTTTTGGCTGTGAAACCAAGCTCGCGCTGCTGCTCAAATGAATTGATCTTGATTACAATCCCGTCCGTTGCCAGCGGCAATGTCAGGCGCTTATCTTCCCACTCATGAATAAATGCCAGCACCTCATCAATGGTCTGCACTTTCCGCCAGCCCGGCGACACATTGAAGCCCCAGGATTTCAGCGCCAGCAAGCTGTCTTCGTGACTTTTGAAAAATGCTGTGTCGGTTAAAAATGAATAAAGATAGCAATCGAGCCCACGACGCGCGGTTTCAGCCGAATCCTGCAATTTGAAAGAACCAGAAGCCGCATTTCTCGGATTAGCATATTGATTTTCGCCCAAAGTCTCCATTTCCTCATTCAACTTTTGAAAAGACGTGATCGGCATAAAACCTTCACCACGGACTTCAAAAACAGGTGGCAGATTGTCGGATTTTACGCGCAAAGGCAATGAACGGATTGTTTTAACATTGTGCGTGATTTCGTCTCCGCGGGTGCCGTCGCCACGCGTAACACCACGCACCAGCACGCCGTTTTCGTAAGTGAAGCTGAGTGAAATTCCATCAAATTTCAGCTCACAAATGTATTCGTAAGCCTCTCCGTCCAATCCCCGCCGCACGCGGTCGTCGAAGTTGCGCAGTTCCAGTTCATTATATGTGTTATCCAGCGAAAGCATCGGATAACGGTGATAAACGGTGTTAAAATTCTTGGTGATCGTCCCGCCAACGCGTAATGTCGGCGAGTCTTCCTGCCGGAACTCAGGATATTGATTTTCAAGCGCTTTTAACTCATTCAGCAGCTGATCAAATTCGAAATCGCTGATTTCAGAAACATTGTCCTGATAATAGCGATAATTATAATGCTGCAGTTTTTCGGTAAGGGCCTGGATTTGCTGTTCTGGATTCATGTTATAGCGGCTAAAAGGGATTGTGGCCAAATTTAAGAAGCGTCCGCGCCGATTCAAACAATGTGAGAATTGTGTTACCAATTTCTGAGCGTGACGTATCAAGTGAGAAACGGAGCAATCCGCTTGTTTTACCTGATATATTGACACCTATGAATCTCTTGAATTTTTCATTAATTTTAGTAAAAACTCGCTATGCACATGAAGAGCACAGAAACAATTGTTTGGCAGGACTGGGATCTTTCGCAGATCATCAATGGGGAGGAAATTATGTCTCCTAGCCCGAAATCTTATCACCAAATAGCCTCGCGTAATCTGCAACGAATCCTTGATCGCTATGTCGTAGAGCAGGATTTAGGCGAAATGTTGTCTGCTCCAATGGATGTAATATTTGACGAAGACTACAACCGCTTACAGCCCGACCTCATTTTTATCCCAAAGGAAAAAGAAGACATTATCCAGGACTGGATTCGTGGTGTTCCTGATATGGTGGTTGAAATTGTTTCCAAAAGCACCGTAAAAATGGATACGGTTGTCAAGAAAGAAATTTATGAGCGCTATGGCGTCCAGGAATATTGGCTTTTGAAGCCGGAAATGCGAGCGTTGGAAATTTACACGTTAGTCGACGGGCGATATGACGTCTATGCTTTGTTTAGCGAAAACGATGTGGTCAACTCACCATTATTTCACGATCTGGCATTCAAGTTGAACATTATATTTTAATTTCGGCCTGTACTAATTTTTTTGACATTCATGGCTGAAATTGCTCCTTCCATACTTGCTGCCGACTTTGCGAACTTACAGCATGACATAGAAATGCTTAATGCGAGCCCGGCAGATTATATTCATGTTGACGTAATGGACGGCATGTTTGTGCCTAACATTTCATTTGGAATTCCCGTTTGCGAAGCCATTAACAAGCATGCGACAAAACCGCTGGATGTGCATTTAATGATCGAGCAGCCTGACCGGTATTTCGAAGCATTTAAAAAGGCTGGCGCCGCCGGGCTGACTGTACATTATGAAGCTTGTCCGCATTTGCACAGAACGGTTCAGCACATTAAAGAGCTTGACGTTTTGCCGGGCGTTGCATTGAACCCGCATACGCCTGTTGAAGTGCTTTCTGAGATTCTTGGTGACCTTTCGCTGGTGTTGATTATGTCTGTTAACCCAGGATTTGGGGGCCAAAAGTTCATTCAGAATACTTACCAGAAGATTGCCAAATTACAGGCTTTGAAAGAAAAATTTGGCTACACATTCAAGATTGAGGTGGATGGCGGCGTTAATCTTGACAACGCGCCATTGCTGGTTCGTGAAGGGGTCAATATTTTGGTTGCAGGAAGCTTCGTATTTAGTTCGGAAAATCCTTCCCAAACCATTGCTGACCTGAAAAACAGCTAAATACCTGTTTCCAGACACCAATATATGTTCAGAAAAGTTTCCAGGCAAAAACCATGAAGTGGTTTAGATACTTCATTTTCAGCATCTTGGCGGCATCCTGCCTTGCCGTTATCAACATTCCGCAGCCTCGCGAACTTGCTGTCCCCCGTTTTCCATTGAAGGTAAGCCCGAATGGTCGCCACATCACGGATAACAATGGCATTCCGTTTTTGATGGTGGCCGACGTGGCCTGGCAAATGCTTCGAAAGCTGAGTTACACCGAGGCGGTGCAATATATGGACACGCGTAAAGCGCAGTCATTCAACACGTTCTTGGTTCAACTTTTACCGGCTCTGCCCAATCAGCGCAATTTCAGCAAAGCCCTGCCCTTCGTTGATAACGACATTTCGAAACCCAATAAGGCATATTTTGATTATTTTGAAAAAATAATTGCTGCTGCTAAAGAGCGTAATCTGGTTGTTGGCATTGTGGTTTCCCGAAAAAGCTGGAATGCACTTTTTGACGCAAGGGATGCGGCGGTTTGGAAAAATTACGGCGCATTTGTCGGCAGGCAATTTGCAAAATACAACAACATTATCTGGATTGTAAGCGAAGAAGAATATCAGACTGCTGCTCAGTTTGAAGCCATTGCCGACGGCATCCGCTCCAATTCCGAAGGACAAATTATCGCTTCTCTGAGCACCTGCTCGCCGACAAGCGTTAATGACAGTTCAACAGTTCGTTCAGACCTGAAATTCATCATTCCCGATTCCACTGTGACGCCCGCCGAATATGCAGCATTGGCCAATTGGCAGAAAAATTCAGCAGAAGCAGCATTAAGGCCATTTTTGATCGCAAATTCTGAATTTCCAAAAGAAATAACGGACCAGTCTGTGCTGATACGAAACCAGGCATATCAGTCGATAATGAGCGCTGCTGCGGGATTTTGTCACATGAGCACCATTAAAAATTTTAACCCAACCTGGAAAGTCAATATCAATAAAGACGGCGCAGAATACATTCACGAACTCGTCAAAATCCTGAAAGGCATTCCGTGGGAATACATGCAGCCGGAAAATGTGCCTGAACTCCTGCCCGACTCCGTTGATAAGGCGGAAATTGGCATTGTTTCGCTCTCTAATAAGAAAATGTCTATGCTTTATCTGCCCGAATCGCGGCCAGTGAAGCTGGATCTGAGTTATTTGAACGGAAGCGATTTTGCGGCAGTCTGGTATAGTCCAAGAACAGGAAAACGCTGGTCGGGCGGGGAATTTAAAGCGGCTCCACAGGCCGTTGTGCAGCCGCCGGATTCACAGCCGGGCTGGGACTGGATTCTTTTGATTGGCGCGAAAAAATGACCATTTTCCAGTGAGATTTCTTGTATAAATCTCTTCTTTTAAGCATATTATTGCGTCGATTTTTGATTCCTGCCCGCACCAATGCACCCATGAATAATAGCATACTCATCAAAGCGTTCCTTCTGTTTTTGACAGTTTTTGCAAATAAAGGATTCTGTCAACAGATTTTTTGGGCCAATAAAGTGCTGGGTTACTCCTCTGAGTACAGACCGGCACAATACGGCCACGCTTATCGTTCCAAACAAATCCTCGGCATCCCCAATAAACTTCCTGACTTTGGTAATAGCCCGTGTGCATGGTCGCCCGCGGATGCAGATGGACGGAATGAAGAATGGATTAAGGTTGGATTTGAGAAACCACTTCCGCTGAAACAGGTTGCAATCGCTGAAAATTTTAATCCCGGCGCCATTGCTCGTGTTTATGCATATGATGAATCCGGCAAGGAATTCTTGATTTACGACACGCCTGCTGCGCAGCTTACGGTGAAAGGAAGAATGCTCCGGATTTTCCCTAAACAACAAAATTTGCTTGCTAACGCGATCAAAATTGTCATGCAGCCTTCGAAGGTTTCAGGTTTTAATCAAGTGGACGCAATTGCCATTTCTGATGCGGCTAACCCGATTGAGGCGGTTATTAATGTTGCCAAAGGGCCACTCGCTAAAACAAAACGCGAGAATATGGGTCCTGCCATAAACAGCATGGGACAGGAAGTTGCACCGATCATTTCGCCGGATGGTAAGACGCTTTATTTTACAAGAAGTAACTTTCAGGGCAATGTGGGCTCGCCCAAATCGCAAGACATCTGGTATTCCAAACTCAATGAAAAGAATGTCTGGGGGCCAGCTGTGAATATGGGCCCGCCAATCAATAATTATGGCGATAATGCGATCACGAGCATTTCTGCAGATGGAAAAACGATTTATGTGATCAACATTTATCGTCCCGACGGCACCATGGAACTGGGCCTATCGCGCTCTTTTCAAACCAAAACAGGGTGGACATTTCCCAAAGAATACAAGATCAATAACCTCCGTGAAAATTATAATTCCAAGCAGCAAGGCGAGGCTGAAAGCATGGAAACAACCGTGTCGCCTTATGGCAATGTGATGATCATTTCAGTGCAGCGCAGCGATACGGAGGGGAAAAAGGATCTTTACGTTTCATTCCTGCAATCGGATGACAGCTGGTCTGAGCCGCGGCATTTGGGAAATGTGATTAACACCGCCGATTACGAAGGAACACCATTTTTGGCACTGGATAACAGGACATTATATTTTTCCTCACAAGGTCACAGCGGTTATGGTGACGGTGATTTGTTTGTTACAAGGCGTTTGGATGACACCTGGATCAACTGGTCGACGCCTGAAAATTTGGGGCCAGCTATAAATACGGCACTTTGGGATGCTTACATTAACATTCCGGCCACGGGAGATTATGCTTATTTCAGCGCAAGTGAGAAGGTTGTTGGACAAGAAGATATTTTTCGCGTACGGCTTACACCCGAGCTGCGGCCCGACCCTGTTGCGATCATTACGGGGACCATTATGGAAGCTGAAACGAACAAACCATTGCGTTCAGACCTGATTGCTGAGATAAAAAAGAACAATGAAGTTTTCACCAAAGCGACATTTGATCCGGAAACGGGCGAATATCGGATCATTCTTCCGCTCAAAGAAACTTACCGCATTACTGCGTCAGAAAAGGGTTATTTTCCTTTTACGGAAGAAATCAACCTTTCCGTGGACACCACGCTCAGGACAATCAGAAAAGATCTTTATCTGCAACCGATCAAGCCGGGACAACAAATCAGGCTTAGCAGCACCATGTTTGCCCAAAGCAGCGCCGAAGTGATCCGCTCGTCTTACGCTGAGCTCGACCGCATTGTGAAGACGATGACAGAATATCCGGAAATGGAAATTCTGCTGGAAGGACATACTGACAATCAGGGAGAAGTGCAGAAAAATGTGAAGCTCGCAGAAGACCGCGTGCAGCAGGTGAAAAAGTATCTTTTATCCAAAGGCATTACGGCCAAAAGGATCCAAACCAAAGCCTGGGGGCCTGCCAAACCCATCGCCAGCAACCTCACAGAACAGACGCGCCAGAAGAACCGCAGAGTGGAGTTTACGATTCTTAAAATCTAAAAAATATCCTATAAAGGGAAATTTGCTTAATTTCGCGGCAAGTCAACCATTTCCGGTTTTGAACAAATACAACAAAACGGAAACATCTGCGCACATCAACTTTCTTAAATGTCTCCAAACCGTACGAACGAGAACCTGAAAACCTGGCTCATTTTCGCCGTTATTTTAATTGCGGGAATCGCGCTAAGGGTCTATCGCCTGGACCGTTACAGCATCTTTTTCGATGAAAGAAGCACATTGGTGATCAGTCAGGGTGTTGTTTTGGAAGGGGCCAATCAGAAGGAAGTTTTTTCAAATCTGACATTATCCAATTCCGGATTCTGGAAAACACCCGAATTCAGTCTGAGGCCGCCTGGCGTGCTGCGCTCTTTTACTTATAATGAACATTACTCGCCGCGCGCTTTTACGCCGGCTGAGTTTTGGGCTCCAAAAACATTAGACGATTATTACGAAGCCAATAACCGCAGCGATATCGGCAACAGCCCATTTTATTATCTGCTTTTGCACAACTGGATCGAAGTGTTTGGGTTAACCGATTTCTCTATCCGCATGCTTTCGGTTATTTTTAGTGTGCTCATTATCGGGCTCACTTATTTGTTTGCAAGGCGCTTTTTCAGCGTTAATACGGGATTAATTGCCTCAGCCATTGTTGCGATTGAGCCTTTCTTCATCGGATACAGCCATCAGGCACGCAGCTATTCACTGACTTTCTTCCTGACATTGCTTGCCACGTATTTCTTTTTACAAATTATTGAAAATGAAGGGAGTAAGCGTAAAACCACTGGGTTATACATTGGCTACATCATCGCCGCCGGACTTGGATTAATGTCCCATTTTTTAACCATTGCAGTTTTGGTAGCGCATGCGGCTTATGCTTTGCTTTATTTGCGCAATATAAAGGGCTGGATCAAAATGGCGGTTTCGGCAGTTGCAGCATTGTCGCCCGTGACGTGGTGGATGCTTTTTGGCGGCGGCATTTATACTTTGTATACGCTTAATTATCAGGCGGATCTTTACCGGAGAATGGCTGAAACGAAGCCTTATGACAATCCTTTTGGGGTGATTTTGCCAGCGACGTTAGGCAATGTTTTTACCAAATCGTTACCCATTTTCGCCGATCTGGTCATTTTTACAAATGGATTAACGGATGCATTGGCAGGAAAAAAGAATGTGTTTGCCGCGCTTTTTATCGGCATTCTGCTCATTGCTTTTTACCGCTTGCGTAATTATTTAAAGATCGCGGAAGGCTTGAAAATGGCCATCCCTTTCGTTTTGGTGCTGACAGGAGCTTTGTTTTATAACAATCATAAATTGCAATTCGTAATTTTCTCGATCAGCATTTTTGCCCTATCGTTTATTCCTGACGTGCACAGGCAGGCTGACAAACAGCAAAGGAGGCGGCTTTGGATGATTTACATTATGGCCCTTTTTCCAACCTTCTTTTTGATATTAATGTCCTTCAAAAACGGGCACACATATGGATTAATGCAGCGCTATTCAGGTTTTTCGTTTCCTTATGTGATCATTCTTTTAAGTCTGTTATTACAATATTACAATACGATTAAGGTTGAATTCAGGACATTGCTGTTTATTGGGTTGGCTTGTCAGCTTTATTTCGTTTCTGTGAGGCTTGTGGAGCTTTACGAAGACCGGTCTCCGAAATACGGATATTTTGCGACGCCGAGACAACCAAATCCATATTACGAAGCGGCTCAGGAGATTACAAAGTTGTATCAAAAAGGAGACACCATCCTGTATCCGGCCTCGCGTTACGAGATTTTGTCTGAAATGGACCGCACATTCCTGCCTTATTCTGTTCAGGATGCGCAGGTTACGAATTTGTATTTACCAAAAGATGCCCAATATGTGCAGGTGATGGATACGACGCAAACCACACATATTTTGCTCAAAAAAGCAGGCAAACCGGAGCCGATCGTGATCAAGAAATTGAAAGGTCTGCGCTATGGATTGGAGTAAGCAATGTGCGTTGCCGGCAAAAGCCGACAAATAAGATTTTGTATATTGCACACGCAAAACAGAAGTTTGGACCTTTATTTTGTGAGATTTTCTTAATATCGACATATACACAGGCATGACTGCAGAAGAGATATTGAATGACCCCAGACAAATAAGCGGAGAACTTCGGCTTAAAATATTGGGTCTTTACCATAAAGCAAATGCTGGGCACATCGGCTGCTCGTTAAGCTGCATCGACCTCATGATTGCGGTCCTTTTTCTGCAAAAGTCGGAGGAAGACACCTTCATTTTATCCAAAGGCCACGCAGCAGCAGCATTATACGCATGCCTGAATGTTGCCGGCGAGATCACCGACGAAGAACTCGACACATTTTACCAGGACGGAACAACACTCCCCGCCCACCCTGCTCCAAGACAATACAAAGGAATTCCATTTGCAACCGGCTCATTAGGACACGGGTTGCCTATCGCAACGGGCATTGCGCATGCAGCCAAAGTAAGCGGCGATGAAACTTATTCATTCGCATTGCTTTCTGATGGTGAAACCAATGAAGGAACAACCTGGGAGGCAGCACATTATGCCATTCAAAATCAGCTGGATAACCTTTTTATGATCATTGATAAAAACGGTTTGCAGGGATTCGGTTTTACAGACAAAGTCCTGGGCGAAACGGCTTCTGTGGAAAAATGGAATGCCATTGGTTTTGAGACAATTGAAATCGACGGCCATGACATTGCATCGATTAGTTTGGCTATTAATGAATTGAAAACCCATAAAAACGGTCTTCCTAAGGCAATTATCGCAAATACGGTGAAGGGCAAGGGAGTTTCCTACATGGAAAACAAACTGGAGTGGCATTATTTACCGATGAATAAGGACCAATACGAGCAAGCCACGCTGGAAGTAAAGGAACGCTACTTTAATGAATTGACGAATGCTTGACCAATTGCCGGTTTACCGCGAAAAAATAGAAAGTTTAAAAGGGCCTGTTTTTGTTTTTGGTGCAAGCGGCTTTATCGGTGCCAATTTATTCAACGAAATTTTCAAGATCCGCAAGGATTGTTACGCATTGACACACGATGCGACAAAGGCGTGGCGACTTAAATTGCTTAATGTTCCTTTCGAAAATATCGTGCATTGCGACATCCTGTCCCACAACTCGGTTCAGGAGGTTTTTGAAAAATACAAGCCGCAGACAATTTTCAATCTTGCAGCTTACGGCGCATACAGCAAGCAAAGCAATGTTAACCTGACTTACGAAACGAATGTGATCGGGACGGTCAACATTCTTCAAAACTGCACGAAGGAAATGGTTTATATCCATGCCGGAAGCAGCTCGGAATATGGATTCAATTGCACTTCGCCGAAAGAGACGGACCGTGTTGAGCCAAACAGTCATTATGCGGTTTCCAAGGTTTCAGCGGCTTATTTGCTTGAATATTATGCAAAGGTTTTTGATCTGAAAACCCTTAATCTCAGACTTTATTCCATTTATGGATATTGGGAAGAGCCAGACCGGCTGATCCCGAAATTGATTGAAAACGCCAGAAAGAAACAGCTTCCTTCGCTGGTTTCACCTGACATCAGCCGCGATTTCGTGTTCATTGAAGACTGCGTGGAAGCGTTTTTGGACGCTGCGCTTAAAATCAATAAAGAGACATCCGGTAAGTCATACAATATTGCAACGGGCCGTAAAACGACCATGGGCGACCTCGTTGACACATCCAGAAGGACTTTTTCGATTGCACAGGAACCGCAGTGGGGCAGCATGTCAAACAGGAAATGGGACCTGGCCGAATGGTATGGCGACCCGACTGCTTTTGAGCAGGATTTTGGCTGGAAAGCACGGACGCCACTGGAAACCGGACTTTCAAAATACAGTCAATGGCAGGCGGATATGCGTTATGAAGAGCGCGTAATCCCTGCTTTTGAAAATCCGAAATTGAACCCGATCATTACCGCCATTATCGCTTGTTATAAGGATGCGCAGGCGATTCCGTTCATGTATGAGCGCCTTGTGAAGACATTCAATGATCTGAAAGTGCGTTATGAGATCATTTTTGTAAATGATAACTCGCCTGATAATCAGGAAGAAGTGATTAATAAGATTTGTGACAAAGATCCTAATGTCGTTGGGATCAGCCACTCACGAAATTTCGGTTCTCAGTCCGCATTTTTGAGCGGAATGGAAATTGCAACAGGCGATTGCGTGGTTTTAATGGATGGAGATTTGCAAGATCCGCCGGAAATTATTCCTGCTTTTTACGAGAAATGGATGGATGGGAATGACGTTGTTTACGGCGTCCGCGTGCAACGCGAAATGAAGCCGCACATTCACTTTTTTTACAAATCGTTTTACAAAGTTTTTCAAGGCCTCAGCTACATTGCCATTCCCCGCGATGCAGGTGACTTTTCAATGATCGACCGCAAGGTTGTCAAAGAATTGGTGGATCTGCCTGAGACTGAGCAGTTTTTAAGAGGATTGCGTGCCTGGGTTGGTTTTAAACAAACGGGCGTTCCCTATGTAAGACCAGAAAGAATGTTCGGTGTTTCGACGAATAACTGGACAAAGAACATTTGGTGGGCCAAGAAGGCGATTTTCTCATTCAGTTTTGCTCCTTTGGAATTGATGAGTTATGCAGGTTTTGCATTAACCGGACTTTCAATTCTGGGCATTATCTGGCAAATATTGGCCAAATTCGTGTTTTTCCCGGATACGCCACAAGGAATCAGCACAGTTATAGTGCTCGTTGTTTTCTTTGGGGGGTTAACAATTCTCGGCATTTCATTCCTGGGCGAATACATTGCCAAGATCTTTGAAGAGACCAAAAAACGACCAAAATACATCCGAACCAAAATCCGCCGCGGCTCAAAAGCATACAAAACCGCCGATGAGATCCGGACTTTGGTTAAGCAATTGAGGAAATAATGTAATGTTTAAGCAAGCTCAACAACTTTGAAATCTCAAATGGAATTGAATAAATTCAAATTAAGGTTGAAGCTTGATGGTTATTATCAAACAAAAGACATTACACGACTATTGCATTAAATATCCTGAGGCCAAAACAGCAATTGCTGAATGGGCCGATAAGACAGAATCAGCAAACTGGGCAAACTTCACGGACGTGAAATCCGTTTTCAATAGTGTCGATTACGTTGGCGATAACAGGTTTGTCTTTAATATCAAGGGAAATCAATATCGCATGGTTGCAATGATATTTTTCAGCGTTCGGACGGTATATATCCGCTGGTTCGGATCGCATAGCGAGTATGATAAGATCAATGTTTCAAAGATTTAAAGGACATTGCTATGAAACTCTTGACTGAACAAGAATATAATGAAGCGCTCAGGATTATTGACAATCTGATTGCTGAGAATTTTGAGGAAGACATAAAAAAGCGGCAAGCGTTTTTGAAGGTTGCGAAAGCAATTCAGGAATACGAAAGAAAAACGTATCCGCTTCCAAAACTGGAAACTGCTGAAATAAAAAGTGCCTAACAGCATCATCATACAAACCGAATGAGAAAAGAATTTTCGAATGCTATGGAGCAATTGGCAATGGAGGACGATTCCATTGTTTTTATAACGGGCGACCTTGGCTATAATGCATTGGAAAACCTGCAGGCCAAAATGGGTAAGCGCTTTATCAATGCAGGCGTTGCAGAACAGAATATGATCGGCGTTGCAGCCGGATTTGCTCATAAAGGATACAAAGTTTTCTGTTACAGCATTGCCCCTTTTATTGTTTACAGATGCCTGGAACAATTCCGTAACGACGTGTGCTTTAATAATTTACCCGTTTTCCTTGTGGGAAATGGCGGTGGTTATGGTTATGGAATCATGGGCAGCAGCCACCATACAATTGAGGATTTGGCATGTCTTAGCGGGGCAGCAAAATGCCAATGTCTGGGTGCCTGCATTTGCTGACGAAGTAGAACCCGTTATTCAGCAAATTGTAGCTGACGCACGCCCTGCTTACTTACGTCTGGGTGCTGGCAAAACAACGCCTGATAACAGCTACGCAAGTGGCTCGTTCAAGATTATTCATGCGCCTGAAACGGCCGAAATCACGGTTTTTGCACTGGGACCGATTGCTAATAATGTAATGACCGCCCTATCGCTTGCTGATGACCTGGCTTCGAAAGTCAATGTTGTTACTGCTTTGCATTTTCCTTTGCAGATCAACGATGATCTGGTTACTATGATCCGGAAAGCGCCGTCGATCCTGGTTGCGGAAGAGCATATCAGCACGGGCGGACTGGCGCAGCAATTGTCTGTTCAGTTGCTCGAAAGAGGCATTTTCCCGCGCAGTTTCAAGAGTCTGAAAGCAGAAGGTTATCCAAACAGCCGTTACGGAAGCCAGACTTATCATCAGAAATTATCCGGACTGGACCCCGATTCCATTATCTCACATATTGGCCAACTAATGATTCCGGCATGACAAAAAAGGCTTTAACCATCATTCTGAGCCTGATCCTGCTGCTACCGGTCCTGATATACTTTACGGTCTGGAATTATTATGCTATTAACATCCCAAAATGGGACGACCACGCTTTAAAGGAATTTATCCTTTTCTATTCGCAGGCTGACACCTGGAAGGAAAAGATATGGCTGCTTTTTAAACAACATAATGAACACCGGATCTCACTGACCCGCCTCATAGCATGGTGGGATTATTCGTTGTTCGGTGCGCTGAATTACAGGCATTTGATGACTGCAGGAAACTTGCTGCTCCTCGCCGTGATCCCGCTTTGGTATGAACTCCTTAAAAAGAACAAAAAGCCGCTTTTCGCACTTGTCCCGATCCCTTTTCTCTGGCTTACGCTTGCATATTGGGAAAATATGTATTGGGGAATGGCAGCGATCCAAAACTTTGGCGTCGTTACATTGACGGTTTGGACATTGTATTTGTGTATCAATTTCAAGACGCTTCCTTACATTATTTCTCTGTTTCTGGCTGCGGTTACAATTCTTACCAGCGGAAATGGCTTGCTCGTTCTTCCCTTAGGCGCATTGTTGCTGTTTTTGACCGGAAACCGGAAACGGTTTGCGCTATGGCTGATCCTCAGCGCAGTTGAGATTTTCTGTTATTTCAACTGGTATTCCAAACCCGAATCTAACCCGGAATCCAAGGCGTCTATTTTTCAGTTCATAAAAGGTTATATGGCCTTTATCGGGTCGTTTGCAGAATCCTTCCCGGTTGCTGATCATATCAGGGTTTGCTTCCTGATGGGGATTGTTCTGTTTCTTGTGGCGGTTTCTATTGTTTCCACGACACTTTTCCGGATCGTCAGAAATAAATATGCGAACAAATTTGAGCGCATTACAGATCTATTCTGCCTCGGGACAGTTCTTTTTATCCTGGGAACTGCATTAATCGTTGTTTACAGCCGCGCAGGATTTGGTTTCGATACATTAGTAACGAGCCGCTATAAAATATACTCAGTTCTGCTACTGATCGTCGCGTATTTATATGTAGTGATCCCTATTCGTGGGAGTTTTCTGTCCCCTTATGTTACTGCTATCATCTTCCTGGGCATTGTTTTCAATGTTTTCAGCTATCATTATCATTTGGTTGAAGCCTATAATCTGCGAAAAGACCTGACGACTTATCAGTTCAACTGGACTTTTAATGATAAAAAACTGGCCCATCCCACCGACACGTCCCTGGCTGCAAACATTGTCGAGAAAACGCCTGTTTTCTACGATAAGCTGCTTCCGCTGATCTCGCTTGCTGATCGGCAGACTTATGCCGGAAACTCACGCGGCTTAACCGAATTGTATGATCGCACCACATTCACCCCTGGCAAAGAGAATCTGATTGTTGAAAACAACACATTTACCAGTCAGCGCTTGCAGGACAGCGGCATTTACATTCTACTAAGTTCAAAAGACCGTTATTATCTTTTTCCAGCCAAAAGAACGCGTAATACAAGCAGGAAAGAGCTGTTTTTGAAGCAATATTATTTCGCACCCGGGTTCAGGGCGGACATTCCCTTTGCAGAAATGGACAAAGGTGTTTATGATGTAGCATTGATTCGCCAGCAAGGTGATCAGACGGGCATTTTGTTTCAAAATCAAAAGGTCCGTGTTAATGAAGTTAAAAAGAATAAAGTGAAGGTAAACTGGTAAACATGCGCAGCAATTCACAAGGACACATTATCCAGCTTGATGGAATCCGGTTCATTGCCATTGCGCTGGTCCTAATTGAACATCTTTTTGTAGAAGTAAACACGGTGCCCGTCGGTGCGACCGGAGTTACTATATTTTTCGTATTAAGTGGATTTCTGATTTCCAGGATCCTGTTAAAAAGCAAAGAAAAGAACTACGGAACAGAAGGCGGTTTCAGGAAATATCTGGGTAAGTTCCTCATTCGCAGAACGATCCGCATCTTTCCGGTTTATTATCTGACGATTTTCCTGCTTTACATATTCAATGTACCGCCGGTGCGGGAAAAGCTGGGCTGGCTTGCCTTATATGGCACCAACATTTACATGGCCTGGAACAAGACCTGGATGGGTTCTATGGACCATTTGTGGTCGCTGGCTGTGGAAGAGCAGGTTTATTTATTCTTCCCTTTTCTGATCTTTTTTATTCCAAAAAACAAGCTTGTCCCCGTCTTGGGCGTCATGGGCTTGTTGAGCATCGCATTCCGATTTTACTATTATTTCGCTAATCCGGATTTTGCAATCGACGACTGGATTGTGACTTACGTGAGCACGCCCGCTTGTCTTGATTCATTCGCCCTGGGTGGATTGCTGGCGTGGCTGCAAGTTTACAGGAATGATTTTTTCGTAAAGCTTTTCAATAAGTCATGGCCCGTTTTGCTTGCGTTTGCAGGCTGGGTGCTGCTTCAATTCTGGTCCAAATCCTTTGATAACCGTTTCAACGTTTCTTTTGTGGTGTTGGACAGAACCGTTTCGTCTTTGTTTGGGTTTTTCCTGATAGGAAGGGCTGTGATGGGATACAACGGCATTATGGCAGCATTTTTAGAGAATCCCGTGAGCATTTATTTGGGTAAAATCAGTTATGGTTTATATCTCTATCACAACTTTGTTTACAATCATTTTCACAGCGGCCCAATGCATCCGACGGTCCGGCTTTTCCGGAAAATATACCAATATGCGCCCGACTTAAAAGGATCAGTTGCCTTCGAAGCATTCGTAGTAATTTCGCTGACGATTGCTGTCGCATCCATTTCGTGGCATTTTTTCGAGAAGCCAATTAATGCGCTGAAAGACAGGTACGCATAGTAATTTATCATTACCGATAGCCCGGTTACAGGCTTTATTTATTAATTTCGCGCAACCATACCAAATAAGTTTCTGCATGTCGTACCTTCTTAGTATAGTAATGCCCGCATACAATGAACAGGATTGTATCGAAAAGGTAGTATATAATTGGACTAATTTTCTTAAAAATAAATTTCCCAACGACAATACAACGCTGATTGTAATCAACGACGGTTCCAAGGATAATACAAAAGTGCTTTTGGACAAACTGCAGCAGGAAGTTACCAATCTGACGGTTATCAATCAGAAAAATGGTGGTCATGGCAATGCAGTTGTAAATGGCTATCGCAAGGCTTTGGAACTCAATTCTGAATATGTTTTCCAAACAGATAGCGATGACCAGTTTGTATCAGATGATTTTGACAAACTTTGGAATAAACGCAGCCAGTCGCAATTTATCCTGGGATATAGAGAAGTAAGGCACGATGCCGGTGTGCGTTTGTTTATCACCAAATTCCTCCGCGGCACCATCTCTACGGTTTACGGAACATTCATCATGGACAGCAATATTCCTTTCCGTTTGATTAAAGGAACATTCTTGCAAAAACTGATGAACCAGCTTCCTGATCCAGAGCCGTTTGCACCAAATATATTCCTATCCGTTATGGCTAAAAAGTCAGGTCAGGAATTGTTTGACATCCCCATTACACATAAAGATCGCGAAACCGGAACGGTTTCAATCGTAAAATGGAACCTCTGGAAGGTTTGTATACGCAGCTTCAAAGAACTGTTACGGTTTCGTCTTGAACTCAATCAAAAAGTAAAAGCGATCCGTGCTTAAACATTAGGCTTGTGTCGAAAAAATACATTTTTGCTATCCTGCTCGCTGCTGTCATTGCGGCAGCAGGATATTTTCTGTTCCAATATGCACGGGGATCTGCGGCTGCCTGGAAATTCATTCCATCCAGCGCAATTGTGGTGATTACCAGCGAACATCTTCAAGATTCCACGTACGTTGCAACCGACGCTTCTCTCGACATTAAAAGGTTGCCGTTACTGGACATTGCAAGTGACAATCTTTCCTTGCTCAATCTTTTTACCAATGATCAGAAAAAGCTCAACAACTTTCTGAAAGACAAGGCGATATCGTATTCCTATCATCCCAGAACCAGCACGGAATGGGGTGTGATCATGTATATTCCCATCAACAATGAGGAAGAAACAAAATGGCTGAGCAAGCCGCAACATCCGAACATCCGGGCGCTG
Source organism: Dyadobacter sp. AC419 (assembly GCF_979253085.1). Lineage (NCBI taxonomy): Bacteria > Pseudomonadati > Bacteroidota > Cytophagia > Cytophagales > Spirosomataceae > Dyadobacter > Dyadobacter sp. AC419. The sequence goes on from NZ_CEEDCD010000027.1 coordinate 238,882, forward strand.
CACCATAACTTTCAGGATCACCGAATTACCGACATTATTGACAGCAATTCCCGTCCGCTTTTCTCCTATCTGGTTGAAGATCATTATCTTATTGTAAGTTATTATGGCGATCTGATCGAGGATGCGGTCCGGGCTTCTTCACTTAACATTGATTCTTTCAAGCTGAAATCAAGGTTTGCTGGCATTAATGATTCCGATTATGGAACTAGCATTTATTTGCGGAATGATGCGTGGAAATCGGTTATTTCAGGTGATAATGTCAATGCGAATTTTTATGAGTTTGGCAGAAACTTTCCCAATTTCCAGGACTTTCACATTGACGAAGCCAAGACGAAAAGTAACCTTTCTCTAAAATCCACCGGCACAAGCGCACCCGATTATTATTTGACCGACATTGTAAAAGACATTCCGGGGGCACCATTCACAGGTCATAAGCACATTTCGCAACAAACTTCTTTTCTATACAGATCCGCGGTTGTGGATCGCGAGGCGTTTCAAAAGGAATTTGCCGCATGGCATAAAGGTTACAAATCCGAATCCTGGAACAAGCTCAATTATTACATTGGAAAAGAAAGCAATTTGCTGATTGACAACCTTGGAGCGGAACTGATCCTGTGCCAGTTAGAAGAAAATAACAGCATTAGCGACGGCAAGATCTTGCTGGCAGAATTCTCAAATTATGAAAAGCTTCGACCCGTTTTGAAGAAGCTTTCGGCGTTAGCAAACGAAGAAACAAATGTATCGATTGACCAATATCAAGGTTACGATATTTATTCAGTGCCCATTTCTGAACTTCCTTCGGGACTTTACGGTCCCATGTTTACGGGCTTTCCGAGAAGTTACATTACTTACATTGCGCCGTATCTGGTGATCAGTAATAACTCGCAAGTGCTTCAAAATTACATTGTTGACTACGAAAATCAGATCACTTGGAAGCAGTCCCCCGAGTATGACAGCGTGCTGACATCTGCAAAGTCCGAGGCGCAGCTTTCTTTGATTGTTAACTTACGCAAGGCGCAATCGCGGGCTGGAAATGATGGCATAAAAAAATATGCTGACCTGGTTTCGAAAATGGAATCGCTTGTGTTTCAGTGTAAATATGATGACGGCGAAGCATTTCCTGAAATCACGCTTCTTGCCAAAAAACGGCAAACGGCAAGCAAAGTTCTCAACCGCACATTCCTGAACATTGACATTGAGTGGCCGGATATTTTCGACAGTGAGCTTGCCGCATTGCAAAACCCGATTGACGGCAGTTCCGAAATCCTTTTGACTGACAAAGCGCATAACCTGCTCAGAACAAACAATTTAAGGGAGGGAAAAACGGAGACTATTGCTAAATTGAACGGGCCCATCGCCACGGCTGCATATAAAGTCGATTTCCTGAATATCGGCAGACAGCAACGCATTTTCGCCACAAACCGCACGGTCTACGCGTTGGATGAAGACGATTCAACGACAGTAACAACATTCACGGCATCGCTTCCTTCCTCCGAAGACATTGCAGCTTTATACGCAATCGACGGCGGAGATGATGGCAGTAACCGGTTCATTATCAAGAACAAAGCAGAAGAATTATTTCTTTGGGAAAGCGTTACGAAGCCAATCAGGCGACTGAATAGTTCGGTGAATTTTGAGAATGTGCAAAGTCCGGTGGTTGCTTTAAATCAAATCGGCAATCGCGGCTTCATCGTCACTCAGAAAAATGGAAAGATATTCTTGTTAAAAGAGAATGGAAGCGTTCGGCAAGGCTTTCCAGTTGACATTCTGACCCGGACTGAAAGTGCTTTCACCTGGACACAGAATTCTGAAACTGGCCAGCCGGAGTTGGTGGGCGTAAGCGTTTCGGGGGAACTGATCCGCATTAGTCTGGACGGTAAAATCACTTCCCGGAAGCAATTACTGCGTCCGGAACCGGGCTCAAAGTTCAAAACGCTTTTTGACCGAAATTCTCTTGACTGGATTTTGATCAGATCATTGAATTCCAAAACAGCCATTATTACGAAAGATGGGAATGACCTGTTTGAGATAAAAGACATTCTACCGAATTCCGTTATTCAATATCATTTCTTTGGCGTCGATAACCGCTTTATCACCATTAAGTCAGGCAATTACACCACTGTTTTCGACATGACCGGAAAACGGCTTGGCGACAAAGCGATTCCGTCGGAAATGCCTGTGCAGCTGACTTATCAGCCAGGTTACTATAAGTTGCTGATATTCAGCAGGTCGGAGAAAAAGATTCAGGTTTGGTCCGTTAAGCTTCGTTAGCAGATATGAAGTTTTTAAAATACACGATTTTAATTTTAGGAAGCATTATCTGGGCCTGCGGGCTCAATCCTACCCTTTTGGGGCTGGTTGGAAAATACAAATTGATCACCGACGGCTATCAGTATGGTGACCTTTACCGCATGGCCAACCTTTCTGCATTTAAAGATCCGAAACAGCAATGTCCTCCTTACACACCGCCTGCCAAAAATAAGTCTGACAAAAAAGTCCATTTATACATTATAGGCGACAGTTTTAGCGAAGAAGAGCGCGTTGGCAAGCAGGATTTTGCGGTGGACGAATACACAAGGGTTCATTGGTCCGAAATGCTGCACGTCAAACTCGACACTTCTAAAACCAACATTCTGCTCCTGGAATCGGTTGAAAGACATTTCAGGCAGCATCTGGAAACTCCCGTTACATTGATTTTGCCAGATTCGGCGACATTTATTCAAAAAGTCGTTTCTTCCCAATTCATGAACAAGCTCGATGATGCATTCAACGGAAAACAGGCCCAGGATCGATTCGAAGCGCTTTTATTTCAAAACGAAGCATTCCTGAAAGTCAAAGAGTGGAAAGCTGATTTTACTTATCACTTTTTCCATCGCGTCAATACGAGCGTAACGCTTGTGGATGAAGACCGGAGCGTGGTTTCTTACATGGACACGGACACGCCGCATGTGACCTCATCTTTTTCAGAAATACGCGATACGCAACTGGATTCGCTTGTTTTGAATTTGAAACTGAGCAAAGATTCAGCCCACGCCATGGGTTTTGATTTTGTTGCCTTATCGATCATTCCTAACAAAGTTTCGGTCATTCATCCCGAATATGGCGCTTATAACCGCCTGATCGAGCGCGTTTACCAACATCCCGATCTTCCCATGCCTTACATTGATGTGCTGGGCGATTTCCGTAAAATGGGAGCGGCTGCTTACTTGAAAGGTGACTCTCACTGGACCTGCGAGGCGCAAAACTTGTGGCTTAACAAGGTCAATACATTGATCAACAGCTTCGTCGGTCAGGAAAATATGTAATGTTTTGCCTGCTTATCAGCCGGATTTCCTACATTTAAAAATAACAAATGCTGGTTTCCCGCTTTTTAAGATCAATCCCATGAATGATAAACGTGCGTATGGCTTGCAAAGCCTGGTAAAAATGGCGAGCGGCCTCGTTTTTGTTATCCTGATTCTTTCCTCCGCTGCCTCAAAAGCGCAAAATAGTAAGCTGAAACCCGGATTTGACAAAGAAGAATATCTGGAACTCCTGCGCATGCACGTGCTTTTGTATGACTCTACGAAAGCTGACACTTCCAAACCGAAATCATTAGTCACCAAACCGACACATTTTACGAATGTGTACAATTCCGCTGTGATCGGTCTGGATAACAAATGGGCATTATGGATCAATAAAAAGCATCCGATTGCCGTGCTCAATGTCCGGGGCACGACGCTGAATCCGGTTGGCTGGCTGGAAAATTTTTATGCGGCGATGGTTCCTGCAAAAGGCGAAGTGAAGCTCACCAATGCTTACACATTTCAATATCATCTGGCAGACAATCCAAAGGCCGCTGTTCACATTGGCTGGCTCGTTGGGATGGCTTTTTTGGCAAAGGATATGCTGCCAAAAATTGATTCCTGTTATAAAACCGGCATCAAAGAATTTGTGATCATGGGGCATAGCCAGGGCGGCGCCATCAGTTTTCTGCTTACATCGCATCTTTACCAGTTACAAAAAGATAAAAAGTTGCCTGCCGACATTCGGTTTAAAACCTACGCCAGCGCCAGCCCGAAAGCAGGAAACACTTATTATGCCTATGAATATGAAAGCCTCGTCGATGGAGGCTGGGGTTATAATGTGGTCAATGCAGCGGATTGGGTGCCGGAGCTGCCCTTTTCTGTTCAGACATTGAATGACTTCAATGAGACCAATCCTTTCAAAAACATTGAGCCGGTTATCAAAAAACAAAACCTGCTGACCCGTGTTGCCTTAAAGCATGCTTACAAACAAATGAAGAAGCCAAGCGAGAAGGCGCAGAGAAATTATCAGAAATATCTAGGCAATTACGCGTCCAAGTCCATTGTGAAGGCACTTCCTGAATTTCAGCCGCCTGTTTATTACAAAAGCAATAATTACGTGCGGATAGGCCCCACCATTGCACTTATCCCGGATGCGGAATATTACAAACGCTTCCCGGATTCAGAAAAACAAATTTTTATTCATCATTTACCCGATCCATATTTGTATTTAATGCGGCAATACAAATATTAATTACAAGAATAACTCAACCTATGCGATTACCTTTCCTCCTATTTGCCTTTCTCCTAACACTTTCAGCAAACGCTCAATACAAAACCCGGTTCGAGACCAGCGGCGGCAAACAAACCCCGACCTATGAAGAAGGGATTGCATTTTATAAACTGCTTGCAAAAGATTTTCCACAAATTCAGATCACCGAAAAAGGGCTTACGGACAGCGGCAAACCGCTTCACCTGGTTTTGTTTTCCAAAAGCAAAACGTTTGACATTAAGAAACTAAAATCACAGCAAAAAGCCATTCTGCTGGTCAATAACGCCATTCACCCAGGCGAATCGGATGGTGTGGACGCTTCCATGATGTTGCTGCGTGACATTGCCGTTAATCCCGAAAAGTTTCCTGAGCTCGACAATGTTGTTCTGGCCATCATTCCATTTTACAACATTGGCGGAGCATTGAACAGAAATATCACGACGCGTACAAATCAGGATGGGCCGGAAGAATATGGCTTTCGTGGAAATGCCCGGAATTATGACCTTAACAGGGATTTTATCAAAAGTGACACAAGAAATGCGCGCAGCTTTGCAGCTATTTTCCATGAACTCGACCCGGATCTTTTCGCCGACACGCACGTAAGCAATGGCGCCGATTACCAATATGTGATGACACTCGATTATGCGCAAAAAGACAAGCTAGGCGGGAAATTAGGCTATTTCAATGACAAGGTTTTCCTGCCTTACATGTATAAACATTTGAAGGAATCAGGCTTTGAGGCCACGCCTTACGTTAATTCCTGGGGGCAAACGCCTGACAAAGGTTTCGTGCAGTTCCCGGATTGGCCGCGCTATTCGACAGGTTATGCTGCATTGTTTCATACGATCGGCGTCATGACCGAAACGCACATGCTGAAACCATATGACAAGCGCGTTGCGTCGACTTATTCGTATTTGTTGGGTAACATTAAGTTTTTGGCAAGAAACAGGAAAGAGCTGCTGAAACTTCGTCGCGACACGAAAGAAGCTGTAAAAACGCAGGAAAAATTTGCGGTAACATGGGAAGTTAACAAAGCAAAAAGCACGCAGATCGACTTCAAAGGTTACGAACCAGAATACATTCCAAGCAAAGTGAGCGGTGCGCAACGGCTTTATTACAACCGGTCCAAACCATTTACCAAAAAAATCCCGTTTTACGACACTTATATGCCTGTGGATGAGATTGTAAAGCCGGTTGCCTACATTATTCCGCAAGGCTGGCACAATGTAGTTGACCTGCTGAAACTGAATGGCGTGGAAGTGAAGCAGCTGGAACAGGACAAGGAAATGGAGGTCGAAACTTATTATATTGAAGACCTGGAAACGCCTAAACAGCCGTTTGAAGGACATTACTGGCACACGAGTGTGAAATTGAAAACAGTAAAAAAGAACGTTGCATTCAAAAAGGGCGACTGGTACATTGCTGTCAACCAATGGACGAACCGATACATTATAGAAACCCTTGAACCAAAGGGAGTTGATTCATTCTTCAAATGGAATTTCTTTGACACCATCCTGCAATCGAAAGAACATTATTCGGGATACGTCTTCGAGGATCTTGCGGCGGAAATGCTGGAAAAAACGCCGGGACTTAGGGCCAAATTACAGGAAAAGCGCAAAAATGATCCCGATTTCGCGAAGAGCGGAAATGCGCAACTGGACTTTATTTACGACAATTCGCCTTACCGGGAAAAGGAATACATGCGCTATCCTGTTTTCCGCTTGATGAAGTGATTGTTTAGAATCTCAATCCCAAGTTGAAGTTGAATTCGCCTGTAATGTTAATGCCGCCCTCGGTGGTCCTGACTGCGTTATAAGTTTCCCTGTCAACATATCTGGATCCGAGGCCACCGCTCAGGCCAATCTGGAAATGAGACGTGATCTGGAAATTGACGTAGTTATTGACAATAATTCCGAAACGAAAAACCTTGGTTTCTGTCTGAGTTCCTGTGTAAGTGCCCGTGTTCGGATCATAAAATCCTCCGCTTTGTGTGCCTTTTCCGAATCCTAAAAAGAGATTAGGCCCGACGGCATAAGTGACTTTTCTTTGTGCAAATGGATAGATTTTCACCCCGGGGGCGAAGTAAAAGTTCTCATTCTGATTGCTTGTTCCATCAAAAGAATAACTGAAACGGTCGGGAAAAATGAGGCTAACCGGCAGGATAACACCAAAATAACCGCGCTTATCTGCTATAAATTCATAACTAAGGCCCAAACCGGGACCGCTGTCGAGCGCCTTAAAAGGAGAGAAATTTATCAAATGTCTGCCAAAAGCATTGTTTGAAGGTTCTTTTTGGGTTCTGGATTTATTAGGCAAATTGCGTTCGTCGAAAAAAACAGTTTGGCCATTCCCGAATTCAATCCGGTTCAGCTCACTTTTCCGGATTACGAAATTAGCACTGCCTTCTTCCGAACTGATTTTGTAAGAAACACGGTCGACACCCACTTCTACAACCTTTCCTTCCAGCGTGGTGCCATTTTTTTTAACCAAAACATCCTGTCCATTTGCAAACAGAAATGTGACTGATAATAATACAGTTAGCGTAACGATCCTGATCATAATGTGATTTGGGTTGATGAATGTTGGTCAAATTTAAATAATCCTCGATACTTTTGCAGAGTATATGGACTGAACGTTTAAAAATTCACTTCTGTTATATCCTTGTCTCACAAGGCCTTTTACATTATTCAGGCTGCTTAAATTAACATTTCGATGGCAGCTCTTTAAAAAAACCAAATGACATTTCAAGATTTAAAGCTCATTGAGCCCATTGCTAAGGCTCTTCAAGAAGAAGGATATACCACTCCCACACCCATTCAGGCAAAAGCAATTCCCGTAATTCTGGATCAAAAAGATTTACTTGGTTGTGCGCAAACAGGCACAGGAAAAACGGCAGCATTTGCTATTCCGATGTTGCAATTGCTTCACAATAACCCGATTGGGAAATTCGAAAAAAGCCATATCAGAGCACTTATCCTTACGCCTACGCGCGAGCTTGCCATTCAAATTGGTGAAAGTTTCGCAGCTTATGGTCGCCATACAAACATTAAGCATACGGTTGTTTTCGGTGGAGTTGGACAGAAACCGCAAACGGATGCATTGCAACGCGGCGTTGATGTGTTGATAGCAACACCGGGACGTTTGCTTGACCTGATTAACCAGGGATTTATCAAATTAAACCAGCTTGAATTCTTCGTTTTGGATGAAGCGGACCGCATGCTCGACATGGGTTTTGTTCATGACGTTAAAAAGGTGATTAAGCTGCTTCCGGCGAAAAGGCAATCATTATTTTTCTCGGCAACTATGCCGCCAGCCATTGTTACATTGGCTAATACGATTTTAAGAAATCCACTTAAAGTTGAAGTTACTCCTGTTTCTTCGACTGCTGATACGATCCGTCAATCTGTTTATTTTGTTGATAAATCAGATAAAAACTCACTTTTGCTGCACATTCTGAAAGATGAGTCTATTGCAACGGCGCTTGTGTTTACAAGAACAAAGCACGGTGCGGACAAAGTGGTGAAGGTTTTGAGAAAAGCGGGCGTAAGCTCAGAAGCGATTCACGGCAATAAGTCACAGAATGCCCGTCAGAATGCATTGAAAAACTTCAAAAGCCAGACTACAAGGGTTTTGGTTGCAACAGACATTGCTGCACGCGGCATTGACGTCGATGATTTGACGCACGTGATTAACTATGAAATCCCGAATATTCCTGAAACTTATGTGCACCGCATCGGCCGTACAGGTCGCGCAGGAGCAAAAGGGATCGCATTTTCATTCTGTGACCTGGATGAAAAACCTTATTTGAAAGACATTCATAAATTGATCGCAAAAAATATTCCGGTGGTGAACGACCATCCGTACGCTGTCGGCAGGTGACAATGACAAGGAATACTTACACGGATATCTCACTTCAACAAGCACGGCAATTGGCAAATCAGTCAGATGCCGTGCTTGTTGATGTCCGGGAGAATTGGGAATTTGAAGAGTTTAATGAAGGCGGAGTTAACATTCCGCTTGCCGACATAAGAGAGCGGAGAAATGATCTTGCTTCTTACAACAACATTATCGTGATCTGCACAAACGGCGTGAGAAGCAAGGTTGCCGCCATGGATTACTGCCGCGTTCCTGAATGGCTGGACAAAAAAATATTCCACGTTAAGGGTGGAATAATTGAATCTGAATGAAAGTGCTGGACTCACCAGTTTCTCAAAGAACTGACAAGTCTAAGCTTCCTTCGAAAACCCTTATCGCAGGGCCAATCAAATGAATGTTGTCAAATCCTGACGCTGTTTCTTCAAAATCTACATTTAATGTTCCGCCGAGGGTTTCGATCTTAATAGGCCCATCGAAACCTTTGCGTAAATGCGCAGACAATGCGCAGGCCGTTACGCCCGTGCCGCATGAGTAAGTTTCATCTTCCACGCCACGCTCGTAAGTTCTCACGCTCAAATGATTGTCTTCAATCACTTCGATAAAATTAACATTAGTCCCACCTTTTGGCCCATAAACGGAGCCGTAGCGAATTTCACTTCCAATGTTAAAGACATCCGTTTCTGACACATTATCGACATAAGTGACATAGTGCGGAGAGCCGGTGTTCATGAAATCAAATTCATCGTAACGCTCAACCGTGTTTACCGGAGACATTTTTAGACTAATGACATCACCGGAAACCGTTGCCTCGTGCAAACCATCAACAGCAATAAATGTGGTCGAATCAGTAAACAAGCCAAGGTCATGAGCAAACCGCACAACGCAGCGACCACCGTTGCCGCACATGCTGCCTTCTCCCCCGTCCGCATTGAAATAAACCATGCGGAAATCATATCCAGGCTCATTTTGCAACAATATCAATCCATCTGAGCCGATTCCAAATCTGCGGTGGCAAATAGAAGCGATCAATTCTTTGGAAACAGGAAATGACCGATCACGGTCATCGATCATCACAAAATCATTTCCCGTGCCCTGATATTTATAAAATACAACATTCATAATAATTTTTTTTGTCCGTCGGCTTAAGCCGACGGGAATGGGGTTTGCCGACGGGTATTTTAAAAACAAAACCCTGCAAGAAATAATCGCTTGCAGGGTTCAAAATTTTTGTCCGAAGAAAATTTATATTACTTCGATACTTTAAGCTCTTTAATACGAGCGGCTTTACCCTGACGGCCACGTAAGAAGAACAGACGTGCACGACGCACCTTACCGCGACGAATCAATTCGATTTTAGCGATACTTGGTGAAAGAATTGGGAAAACACGTTCTACGGCGATGCCGTTTGAGATTTTACGTACTGTGAAAGTTTCACCGCTTCCGCTTAGGTTACGACGTTGCATAACAGTTCCCTGGAATTGCTGAACACGCTCTTTGTTACCTTCACGGATCTTAACGTGTACGTTGATCGTGTCGCCTGAAGTAAATTCAGGATACTCGGATTTACGATTTTCAATCGTTGCTTCTACGAGTTTAATAAGTTCGCTCATGACGAATGCTTTTTTGGATTTAAAATGATAGCTTGCTTCCAGCGGATGAGGTGACGCCCCTTCATTCAAAACAGCTCTTGCGAAAACGAGTGCAAAGCTAAGATTTTTTGTTTGTTTGTAAAAGCATTTTAGATGAAAATACTCAATGTAAAACAGATTCGCGCTCTGGATACTTATACTATTGAGAATGAGCCGGTTTCTTCACTCGATTTAATGGAACGCGCCTCCAATGCATTTGTCAGATGGTTCTGTAATCAATTTGTGAACACACGTCCGGTGGCCGTTTTTTGTGGCAAAGGAAATAACGGTGGAGACGGACTTGCCGTTGCGCGCATCCTTAGTGTCGGCGGTTATGATGTTTCGGTTTACATTATTGGTTATACAGACCGTGCTTCCGATGATTTTCAAAGCAATTTATCAAGATTGAAAGACCATTTGCAACCCGTCAGCATTGCTTCACGTCACCAGTTGCCAACATTATCTGAAAATGTCATTTGCATTGATGCGCTTCTGGGTTCTGGTTTGTCGCGCCCAGCCGAAGGACTTTTGGCCGAAGTGATCCATTTTTTAAATGCATTGCCACACAAGCTCGTATCCGTTGACATTGCGAGTGGCCTTTACACTGATCAAAGCAATGAAAAATCGGATCCAATCATTGAGCCGGATTTCACTGTGTCGTTCCAGCTGCCAAAACTGGCTTTCTTAATGCCTCAAAATGCCAAATATGTCGGCTCCTGGCATTTGGTTGAAATCGGGCTGAATGAACAATTTATCAAAGAAGTGAAAACGCCGTTTTATTATAATGATAAAATGACGGTTGAAAAACTGATTAAGCCTCGGGATAAATTCTCGCACAAAGGCACATTCGGACATGCGCTGCTTATTGCAGGAAGTTATGGTAAAATGGGCGCTGCCGTGCTCTCTGGAAAAGCTTGTCTGCGGTCCGGCGTAGGTTTGCTGACCATGCACATTCCGTCATGTGGTTATGAGATTGTTCAGATATCCATTCCTGAAGCAATGGCCGTGACAGATGAAAATCGTAACCATATCAGCAAATTAAGTGATTTGACAAGCTATTCTGCGATCGGAATCGGGCCGGGAATTGGCAAGGACGAAGACACGGTAAAGGTGATCGAACAGCTGCTTCAATCTGCAAAAGTTCCGCTTATTATGGATGCAGATGCATTGAACATTCTATCCGAGAATCGACATTTATTACAGAAATTACCAGAAAATACTATCCTAACTCCTCACCCAAAAGAGTTCCAGCGCCTCGTCGGAGAAAGCAAAAATGAATTCGAGCGGTTGCAAATCGGGATTGATTTTGCAAAAAAACACAAAGTGATCATCTGCCTGAAAGGTGCCAACACAGCCGTTATCCTCCCCAACGGAGAAGTCCATTTCAATTCCACCGGCAACCCAGGCATGGCAACCGGCGGCACCGGCGACGTCCTAACCGGAATCATAACTAGCCTTTTGGCACAAAAATACGAGCCTTCTCAAGCAGCGATTTTAGGGGTTTATCAGCACGGATTGGCTGGTGACCGAGCTGCGGAGCAGCGTGGTGAGAGTGCTTTGATTGCGATGGATGTGGTGGAGAGTTTGGGTTGGTGAAATATATATATGTAAGTCAATGTGACATTTTATGAGCAATAAAATATTCTATGTGCCAACTATTCCAAAACATGTTCGGCTAAGCGACTTCGATACGGAGTTGACCATTGATGAGTTTGAAGCGCTACTTAAAGTCTCTGGTAAAAAAGAAAAAATTACAAAAAGAGACATTGACGAGCTATTTCAACTCAGAACCTGATAAACTACAAAAGCCGAAACATACGCCAGCGTCATGAGATAGGCCAGTTGAATTAGGGGCCATTTCCAGCCGTGGGTTTCGCGTTGGACTACTGCTATGGTGCTCATGCACATCATGGCGAACACGTAAAATACGAGTAAGGAATAACATACGGCTGGCGTGAACATGGCTTGGCCGGTTTCCGGATTCTTCTCTTTGATCAGCCTCTCTTTTACAGTCGGGACGTCCTCAAAATCGCCGCTGATGCTGTAAATTGTTGCCATTGTTCCTACAAAAACCTCTCTGGCTGCAAATGAAGCCAATAATGCAATGCCAATTTTCCAGTCATAACCCAATGGTCTGATTGCCGGTTCGATGAAATGTCCGAACTGACCTGCATAGGAATTTTCGAGCTTAACCGATGATATGGCCGCGTCAATTTGGTCCTGTGGAGCATTAGGCATCGTTGAAATCACCTCGGCTTCGGCTTTTTCCATGCTATCGCCCGGACCGTATGAAGACAACACCCAAAGGATAATGGAGATTGCCATAATGACTTTTCCGGCTTCCAATACAAATGAGCGGACGCTGTCAAACATTGTAAATGCCACATGTCCCCAGCGCGGCAGCTTGTAAGAAGGCATTTCTAGCATAAAATAGCCCGGCTCTTTTCTTGGAACAAACAATGATAAAATCCACGCTGTCCCCAATGCACCGACTAATCCCAGAAAATACAGCCCGAACAGCACAAGTCCCTGCATATTCAAAAAGCCAAGCACTTTTGTCGGCGGCACAACCAATGCAATCAGAATTGTATAAATAGGAAGACGGGCCGAGCAGCTCATTAATGGCGTCACCAAAATTGTTAAAAGTCGTTCATAGCGGCTGCTGATGCTTCTGGTGGTCATAATGGCGGGAACTGCACAGGCTACACCTGAAATAAGCGGCACCACACTTCGACCGTTAAGGCCGAATTTACGCATCAGTTTATCCATAATTACCATAACACGCGCCATGTAACCCGATTCTTCCAAAATCGAAACGAGTGCGAACAAAATGGCGATAGGAGGAATAAACAGTAAAATGCCGCCCAAACCGGCCATAATGCCGTCCGTGATCAGGTCGTTCAAAATACCTTCCGGCAAAACGCCTTTCGTCCACTCAATGCTGGCCGCTATGCCCGCATCCAGCATATCGACCGGATAGGTTGCCCAGGAAAAAATAGCTTGAAAAACCAGGATCAGCACTGCCGCAAACATTACGTAACCCCAAAACGGATGCAGTAACACGCTATCCAGCTTCCGGGTCCAAAAAGGCTGCTCCGTCTGACCGGCTGACTTAACCGATTTGTTTACAATGGGTTTTATTTTTGCATAACGGGAAACCGTTTCTTCGGCCAGAAAAACATTTTCATCAAAGGAATGCTTTTCAATGAGCTTATCTAATGCAACACGCGCCGGCGTTTCGAGGAAAGAAAAATTATCGTGCTGACAAACATATTGCAAGGCAACATAATCATTATCAAGCGCATACATTTCCTTAACTTCCTCAATAAGCTCCAATTCATTTTCTTTGGGCTCATAAAAATAAGAAAGTGCAGGCTGCTCTGAGCGCTCCACAACCTGGCGAACCGCCTCTTTGAGCTTATCAATTCCCTCACCCGTCCGCGCATTAATGCGTACAACCGGCACATTCAGTTTCATGGCGAGCTGGACAGCATTAACCGTCAGATTCATGCTCGCTGCAACATCTAACATATTAAGGGCCAGCACGCAAGGCAAACCCAAATCATTGACCTCAGTAAAAAGCAGTAAGTTTCTTTGCAAATTGGAAGCATCGGCCACAACGACCACCACATCCGGAAAATCAGGATGCTTCGGGTTTGCGAGAATGTCCATTACGACGGTTTCATCGCGGGACTTAGGATAAATGCTGTACGTTCCGGGAAGGTCGACGATGACAACGGACAAATCTGGCTGTGCGCCAGCGCCTGAAAGCTTAAACGAGCCGGATTTCTTCTCAACTGTGACGCCCGGAAAATTCCCTGTTTTTTGACGTAAACCGGTTAATGCATTAAATAATGTAGACTTGCCGGCATTGGGGTTACCAACCAGCGCAACTTTTATATTCCCTTGTTTCAATGGAGAGGCTTAATAAGCGGAATGTATTGTCACTCAATCTCAATCACCGCAGCTTCATTCAGTCGTAAAGAAAGACAATAAGATCCACCAACATTGATGCAGATCGGATCACCGAATGGCGCCACAGCGTCCAGTCGCACTTCGCAACCGGGCAGGCAGCCCATTTCAAGCAATTTCAAAGACATAGCCCGATCCGTAAAAGATTTGATGATCCCTTTTTCGCCCTTTCGAAGTTGACTGACTGTACGAGCTGACATACGCTCCTTATTTAGATTCATTTTATTTAAACTGCAAATTAAGCACTATCAGACCGTAATTCAAACATTACTTTTCGAATTGTATTTTACCCGTCACAATTCGCGCAAAATCATGTGCATTTATTATTTCCCTCGGGCTTTATGTAGTACTTTTGCAGCGCAAAGAGTAAATGAGCAGCGGAATTTTGAACGAGATTAAAACCCTTATCTGGAAAGAAATTACACTCGAATGGCGTCAAAAATATGCGCTGAGTGGCATGTTGCTTTACGTGATCAGCACCGTTTTTGTCTGCTATCTCAGCTTTAATCTGCGCAGGAATCAACTCACTCCTATTGTCTGGAACACACTATTCTGGATCATTATATTGTTCACAGCGGTTAATGCCATTGCCAAAAGCTTTTCCCAGGAAAGATATGGCCGCCTGCTTTACTATTACAGTCTTTGCAGTCCGCAAGCGATCATCATTTCCAAGATCATCTACAACTCGTTCATCATGTTGTTGTTATCCGGAATGGGGTTTGTTTTTTACGCTTTTGTAATGGGCAATCCGGTTGGCGATATGGGGCTTTTCACATTGTGCCTTTTTCTGGCGGCAATCGGTTTCGCTTCTGTATTGACACTCGTGGCTGGCATCGCTTCCAAGGCCGACAACAGCGCAACATTAATGGCTGTTTTAAGTTTTCCAATCATTCTGCCTATGCTGCTGATGACGATCCGTCTGGCGAAAAACGCGATGGACGGTTTGGACTGGTCGGTTAGCACGGACGAAATCACCACACTATTATCAATTGATCTCATAGTAATTACGCTGAGTGTTCTGCTTTTTCCTTATTTATGGAGAAGCTGATAATCAGCAAGTAAAGAATTAAAGTAAAGCATAAAATGAGAAAGATCTGGTGGAAAATCCTTTGCAT
This sequence comes from Dyadobacter sp. AC419, assembly GCF_979253085.1. Classification (NCBI taxonomy): domain Bacteria; kingdom Pseudomonadati; phylum Bacteroidota; class Cytophagia; order Cytophagales; family Spirosomataceae; genus Dyadobacter; species Dyadobacter sp. AC419. The sequence continues at coordinate 254,030 of NZ_CEEDCD010000027.1, forward strand.
AGTAATCATTTTCTATGTGATCATTATGGGCATAATGGGCCCTGTTCCGCGTCTTGCCATTATTAACGAAAGCATTCGCAACACTTACTTTCACGTGGCACTGTGGCTGGCGATGACAACGCTGCTCTTCGCTTCCATGATTTTTTCAATCCGTTATCTGAGCAAAGGCCGCATTAATGACGATGACATTGCCAGCGAATTGGCCAAATCTGCCATTTTCTTTGGAATATTAGGCTGTCTTACTGGCTCGATCTGGGCCAATTACACCTGGGGCGATCCCTGGCCTAATGATCCTAAACTGAATGGTGCCGCGGTCGGCATTCTGATTTATCTCGCTTATTTGTTGTTGAGAAGCTCATTTGAAGACGAGCAGCGTAAGGCGCGGATTTCGTCTGTTTACAACATTTTTGCATTCGCAGTCTTTATTCCTATCATTTACATTTTGCCAAGACTTACGGATTCATTGCATCCCGGAAGCGGCGGGAACAGCACATTCGGATCTTACGATTTCAACAATGATATCCGGAAGGTTTTCTATCCCGCTGTGATCGGATACATTCTGCTGGGCTTATGGCTGGCTGAGCTCCGGATCCGGATCAAAGTCATCAACAGAGTGCGTGACGAAGCTTTGATCACATCAGATAAAGTGCATTAAGTCTGGTTATTTAAGTTTTGACAAACATTTTAATTCAATTTTTCGTTAAGATTCTAGTCCCTGTTCATACAATGAAAAAAGTCTCCCTCATCCTGCTCACCTTGTTTTTGATTTCAGGAAACCTGTTTGCCCAAGCTGCGGATAATGGCATTGCCATGGCCGACAAGCTGCGCGAAGACGGTAAGATTTGGGTTGTCGTGGCCGTTATTGCAGTGATTTTTGCCGGCATTGCCATTAACATGCTCCGCATCGATTCCAAATTGAGCAAAATTGAAAAAGATCTAAATATCAAGTAAACTTTCATGAAAAAGATACAAATATTCGGCCTTATCATCATCGCAGTTGCCATCGGCATCATCGTTTCTACTGCCGGTGACGCGAGCACTTACGTTGATTTTACCAAAGCAAAAGAAATGGCGCAGGAAGGTGACGCCGAAAGTATTCACGTGGTAGGAAAGCTGAAAAAAGATGCTTCCGGCCGAATCCTCGAAATGGATTATCAGCCGCAAATTGACCCTAATTACTTCGTTTTCACACTTATTGACAACAATCAGGTGGAACAGAAAGTGGTTTATAAAAGCTCAAAACCACAGGATTTTGACAAATCAGAGCAAGTTGTTGTCGTTGGCAAAATGGTTAACGGCGCCTTCACAGCTGAGAAGATCCTGATGAAATGTCCGTCGAAATATGAGAATGGCAAAATGGAAACCACTGAACATACAGCAGAACAATCATGATTCATAGCACAATCGGAAGTGCAGGTCACCTGCTTGTCATCATTGCCTTTGTAACAGCATTAGTTGCAACATTCGCCTACTTCAAAGCCTCATCGTCAGGCATTTCCATTGAAGAAAGCACAGTTTGGAAAAGATTTGCACGCGGCGTTTTTTACACGCACGTTGCTGCCGTTATCGGTGTCGTTTTCTCCCTTTACTGGATCATTGGAAATCATTATTTCGAATATCACTACGCCTGGAAAAACTCTTCGTTATCCTTGCCTACGGGTTACACCATTTCCAGTTTTTGGCAGGATCAGGAAGGAAGTTTCTTGCTTTGGATCTTCTGGAATGTCGTTTTAGGTTCTGTTTTGATTTTTACAAACCGGTCGTGGGAAGCGCCGGTAATGACCATCTTCGCATTGGTTCAGGCATTTTTGACTTCCATGATCCTCGGTGTCGTCATTCCCGGACTCGATTTAAAAATTGGTTCGACACCATTTTTATTGTTAAAAGAAGTAATGCCGGATCTGCCCGTCTATCAAATGGATGCGAATTTCATCCCGAAAGATGGTAACGGCTTAAATCCCCTTTTGCAAAACTATTGGATGGTAATCCACCCACCTACCCTGTTCCTGGGCTTTGCGACAACATTAATTCCATTTTCATTTGCTATTGCTGGTCTTTGGACCAAAAAGATTCAGGAATGGATCCGTCCGGCATTGCCTTGGGCGCTTTTCTCTGCTATGATCCTTTGTATCGGGATTCTAATGGGCGCTTACTGGGCTTATGAAACGCTGAACTTTGGCGGTTACTGGAACTGGGATCCCGTGGAAAACTCTTCCATTGTGCCCTGGTTGATATTGGTTGCAGCGGTTCACACAATGATTATCGGCCGCAGAAATGCAACAGCGCTGAAAACGTCATTTATCTTAACGATCGCGACATTCATCCTGATCCTTTACTCCACATTCATGACCAGAAGTGGTGTTTTGGGAAATGCATCGGTGCACTCATTTACGGATTTGGGCCTTTCAGGACAGTTGCTGATTTACTTATTTACATTCACAATTCTGTCGATTGTCCTGCTGGTTTATCGCTGGAAAGATTTGCCAAGTGACGAAGAAGAAGTCTCGACTTATTCTCAGGAATTCTGGATCTTCATCGGAGCAACATTGCTTTGTTTGTCTGGTTTCCAAATCCTTGCCACAACTTCAATTCCGGTTTATAACAAAATTGCAGAAGCATTCGGAACAGTGCTTAACATGGCGCTTCCGGCTGATCAGATCGGACATTACAACAAATTCCAGCTTTGGTTCTTCTCGCTTATCGTCATTTTAACGGGCGTAGGACAGTTCTTTTGGTGGAAAAGAGTGGGTAAAGATAAGTTGCAAGCGCTTTACAATCCATTGCTCATTTCGCTGATCATCAGTGCAGCCATCATTACGATTCAAGGTGTAAAAGAGATTCAGTATATCGCATTGTTGACCGCAGCTGTGTTTGCAATTGTTGCGAACGGAACAATTCTGCTGAACATTATTCGCGGAAACTACAACTTGTCTGGTGGCGCGATCACGCACATTGGCGTCGCATTAATGCTGATCGGGATCTTGTTTTCTTCTGCTTACACGAAAGTTGTTTCGATCAATAATTCGGGATTGATGATTTCCCGCAGCGAAGAATTTACCAACAACGACAATAAGGAAAACAAAGAAAACATCACCCTATGGCTCAATAAGCCTGAAAAAATGGGTGACTATATGCTAACCTGGCGCGATGTCCGTGTGGAACCACGCAAGATTCCGGGATACATTCCGAAGAGCTGGGTCGACATTATTGAAGGCGACTTTCATGCGGTGGCTTTGCGTGACATTGTTGTTGACGGCAAAAAGTATAATGTCAAAGGTGACACCATTGAGTTGTTCCCTGAAAACTTTTACTACGAAATTGAATATCGCGAGCCATCAGGCCGGATTTTCAGCTTGTTCCCAAGGGTTCAGATTAACCCGAGAATGGGCGGGATCGTTTCATCTCCGGACATTCAGCGTAAGGTGGACAAAGATCTTTACACCCACGTGAACATGGTTACGAACCCGACTGCTGAGCCGGTTTGGAGTCAGACTGAAAACTTCACGATCAGCTTACGCGACACATTTTTTGTGAATGATTACGTCGCTATTCTTGACAATGTTGTTCGTACCGAGCAAGTTGAAGGTGTGAAATTGGGTGAAGGCGATGCGGCTGTAAAAGCGATAATCCGCGTGTTGGATAAAGACAAAGAATATGTGGTTACGCCATCATTTGTGATCCGGGACCGCATGGTTGCACGCAAGCCAGAGGTTAACAACGACCTGGGCATGCGCATCCAATTCCAGGAAATCAATCCGCAGACGGGCCAGTTCTCATTCTCTGTCAACACAACACAGCGTGATTTCATCGTAATGAAAGCCATTGAAAAACCGCTCATTAATGTTTTATGGCTTGGAACATTTGTGCTGGTGATCGGCTTTATCATGGCCACGGTGAGGAGGTTTAAAGACTTCATCAAAGCCAGAGACAAGGAGAATAAATCGAATGATAAAAAGGTAAAGGTTAAAGTACAACCTGCCTGATAGCAATGATTTTGATATGAAAAGGGTGCGATCCGGATGTGATCGCACCCTTTTTTATGCTTCTGGTGTGCACGCCGCAGTTGAGATTATGGCCGTGTGATAAAAATTTAAAGCTGTGAATAGTTATATTTACAGTTAAGAATCTTTCGCCCACTTTCATTCATTATGGTTTCCAATTTGATCAAATCGGCTCTCGGCCGCCTCCGTATTGTCGCGTTTCTTGAAGGCATATCTTATCTTGTTTTGCTCGGCATTGCCATGCCTTTGAAATACTTGGCAGGAATTCCGCAGGCTGTCCGCGTAGTCGGCATGGCACACGGCGTCCTTTTTGTGCTTTTCGTGTTATTACTAATTCAAGTTGCAGTTGAAAGAAACTGGTCATTCAAAAAATCCATATTATCGTTCTTCTCGTCACTGGTCCCGTTCGGCACTTTTTATGCCGACGCCAAGTGGTTTAGAAGCTGAAATTGCCTAAACCTAAATTTTCCATACATTCCTACACCCCGATCAAGTGCAACGAACCTTTATCCTAATCTTAATTTTTTTCTGTTTAATCACCGTCCAAAGCATTGCTCAGAAACCCAATGAAAAATACCAATACAACATTCATTCTGCGACTTCCTCGCTAAACATTGATGGCGTTGCCGATGATCTCGCATGGGAATCCGCAGAAACCGCCAATAATTTCTTCATGATCACGCCCATGGACACGAGCTTCTCGAGGGCGCTGACGGATGTAAAGATGTGTTATGACAAAAACAACATTTACATTCTAGTAGTCAATTACAAACCTATCAAAGGTTCGATCATTGTCGAGTCGCTCAAGCGGGACTTTGCTTTTGGAAAAAATGACAATTTCCTGCTTTTCATGGACACATTTGATGACAAGACCAATGGTTTCTCCTTCGGTGCGAATGCTGCGGGGGCGCCGTGGGACGGTCAGCAGGGCGATGGCGGAACTGTCGATCTGAGCTGGGACAATAAGTGGGTCAGCGCGGTTAAAAATGATGATGACAAATGGGTTTGGGAAGCTGCAATTCCTTTCAAAAGCATTCGCTACAAGCCTGGAATCACCAAATGGGGAATTAATTTCAGCCGTCAGGATCTGACCATTTCGGAAAAATCGGCCTGGGCGCCCGTTCCTCGGCAGTTTCCTTCCGCCTCGCTCGCATACACGGGCGTGCTCGCCTGGGATGTGCCGCCGCCTAATCCAGGCCCGAACATTTCGGTCATTCCCTATTTCGCAAATCGGCTGACAAAAGATCACCAAAGAGATACGCCCAGCAAATACAAGCCAACGGTCGGCGGCGATGTCAAAATCGGACTTACGCCTTCGCTTAACCTGGATTTAACGGTTAACCCGGATTTTTCGCAAGTCGATGTGGATGTGCAGCAGACCAATCTCGACCGTTTTGAGCTCTTCTTCCCCGAGCGTCGTCAGTTCTTTCTCGAAAACGCTGACCTTTTCGCAAATTTCGGGTACGCTACCATTCGGCCATTTTTCTCCCGGCGCATCGGTTTGGGCGTCCCCATCCAGTTCGGTGCGCGCATGAGCGGAAAGATTAACAAGAACTGGCGGATCGGTGTGCTGGACGTGCAGACCGGTTCTTCGGACAGTCTGACACCGAGAAATAATTATGCAGTTTTCGCGCTGCAAAGGCAATTGCTGGCCCGCTCCAATGTCCGTTTCATTTTCGTAAATAAGGACGCGACAAATTATTCGATGGAGCAGCACAGCGCCACGAACCGCTATAACCGCAACATTGGTGCTGAATTCAACCTGGCGAGTGCAAAAAACCTTTGGACGGGGAAGGTGATGGTGCTCAAATCCTTCACACCAGGTAAAACCACGGACGATTTCACCCACGCCGCCGACCTGAAATTCAACAAAGCCAATTTTTTCTGGCAATGGCAGCATGAATATGTTGGCAAAAACTTCAATGCAGAAGTCGGTTATGTTCCGAATGCGGTCCGGATGGGTTATTACAAAATCAGCCCGAATGTCGGTTATCTGTTTTTTATCAAAAACCCTAAGATCATTAGCCACGGGCCGAAGCTGATCAGCAATGTGTTTTGGGACAAAAAGTTTGACCTCAGCGACCGCGAGTTTATCCTTTCCTATAACCTAAATTTTATCAACAGAGCAACCGTTTCCGTTTGGGGATCGAGCAATTATGTGCGCTTGTTAAGGCCATTTGACCCAACGAATCTTGGCATCGGCACATTGGTAACCGGCAGCGAGCACAATTGGAAAGCAACAGGTTTTGACATTGTCTCCGGCCCGCAAAACCGCCTTACTTACGCTGCTTCGGGTATTTTTGGCGGTTATTATCAAAACGGTCACCGCAATAACCTCCGCGCTGAGCTGGGTTACCGCGTGCAGCCGTATGTTGCCATCACAATGGCCGGAAATTACAACGACATTCGCTTGCCTGAGCCTTGGAAACGGACGCAATTGTGGCTTGTTGGCCCGCGTGTGGATGTTACATTCACTAACAAGCTGTTTTTCACAACATTTATGCAGTATAACAATCAGGCGGATAACATTAACCTGAATGCGCGTCTGCAATGGCGTTACAAGCCTGCTTCCGACCTATTTATCGTTTATACGGATAATTATTTGCCTGAAAACTTCCGCGTTAAGAACCGCGCGATCGTCTTGAAATTCACTTATTGGTGGAATTTGTAAATCAATAGAACACCTCAATGTTCTTGCTTTTCAGCTGCCCCAATTGCCTGCTGTACTTTTTGTCAGCGTCCTGATCAACAAAAGGGTTGCCACGGAGATAAAGTTTTTCCAATTGCTTTATCTCCAAAAGCTGCTCCGGAAAATCGGGAAAGTTATTGGAAGACAAATCAAGTTCCTGCAATTGCACAAATGCCGTCAGCTCTTTTGGGAAGTTTGTAAACCAGTTGTAACCCAAATCCAGGATTTTCAGATTCTGCATTTTGGTGATCCTTTCTGGAAGCTTGCTCAAATGGTTATGATGCGCATAAAGCGTGTGAATGCGCTTCATTTTGTCAATCTTCGTGGGTAATGCAGTAATCTGATTGTGCGAAACAGCCAGATGCGTCAGGTTTTTAAGCTTCGTAATGGAAGCGGGAAGCGTTTCCAGATTGTTGTAATACAAATCCAGCACTTGCAGGTTCTTCATTTTCTTGATCCCTTTGGGCAATGCTCCAATTCCGGACCGGTAAAAATTCAAATCCTGCACTTGTCTCAATTTGCTGAAACTGCGGTTAGACAGATCCGGCAGATCATTGCCGCCAAGCCACAAAACCGAAAGTTTTTTAGAACCCCGAATTGTCTTTGGAATGTCGGTAAACTTGTTTTCTTTCAGATTTAACAAGGTTAGTGTCTTGTTTGACGACAGTTTGAAACCGTCATTAGTAAGTTTGTTGCCTTGCAGATGAAGCTGTTTGAGTTTCGGCAAGCGCTGCATGTTAATGTTTATTGCCGTGAACTCATTATTACCGAGGTAAAGTTCTTCCAGGTTAGGAAACCGGTAAATGGCATCCGGCAATGTTTTAAGCTCCAGCTGGTTCAAAAACAATCTCTTGATCTTCAATGTATCTTCAAAAACCACTGCCGTTTTCAAATCGATAACGGCGCTGTCGCCACGGCGCACTTCCCGCCGAACCTCCATTTTTCCAACATGGGTAAAACCCATTACAGAGAACTTCCTATCAGGCGATTTGGTCACTTTCCATCCTTCCAGGCTGGCTAAGAAGGACTTTCGGGTGTGACTGTCGAGCGAGTCTTTATCGTATTTATCGCTCGCTTGAATGTCATAAATTAAATAATCCACGCCGCCCGATGCGTTGAAGTAAAATTGGCCCAGAATGGATATGCCCGGATACAGGTTTTTGGGAAATGCAGCATCAGTGAGCCCGGCTAACTTTTTCATGACCTCGTTGGTCAGCTCCGTTTCCGCAGATGCATAATTGTTGGACAACGAAACCATGTCCAGACCTTCTTTTTCAGCATCTTTTGAGGAAATCACCTTGGTTTGAGCATAGCCATAATGCAGGCACAAACACATTAATGCAGTTAGGATTTTTTTCATGACACAAAGGTTTATTATGGAAGCACTAACATAACTAAAAGTTTAGTCATATTATTATAGTTACTTACATATTTTCCTTTTCAATGTCACAGCGACTGAAAATAGCGCTGTTAATCAGCTATTTACTGCGATCAATGGTGTATTGAACAAGCTGTTCGAGCGAACGCCTGTGCGGTGAGTCCGCAAATTCGTATAATAAAGCGCGGGCTTCTTCCACATAGCCCTGCATCACTTGCTGCGCATAACCCAGCCCGCCCGACTCCTTAACGAACGCAATAACTTCGCTTACTTTCTTAGGTTTGTGACTTTCGTTTCGGATAATGTTGATGATCCTTCTTTTTTCGAGCCAGCCCGCCTTGTTAAGCGCGTAAATCAGCGGCAATGTCATTTTCTTTTCCTTAATGTCAATGCCGAGCGGCTTTCCGATCTCATCTTCGCCGTAATCGAAAAGGTCATCTTTAATCTGAAAAGCCATTCCTACTTTTTCTCCAAAAGTGTGCATGCGCTTTACAATATCAGCCGTTGCACCCACAGAACTTGCGCCCACAGCACAGCAGGAAGCGATTAAAGAAGCCGTTTTTTGTTTGATGATCTGATAATAAACCTCTTCATTAATGTCCAGCCGACGCGCTTTTTCAATTTGCAGCAACTCGCCTTCGCTGAGTTCACGCACTGCTGTAGAAACAATTTTCAGGATCTCAAATTCGCCATGATCAACAGATAAAAGCAATCCACGTGACAGCAAATAATCGCCAACCAGCACAGCAATCTTGTTCTTCCACAATGCATTAACTGAGAAAAATCCGCGGCGGTAATTGGAATCGTCCACAACATCATCGTGGACAAGCGTGGCGGTGTGCAGGAGTTCTATCAATGCACCGCCCCGGTGAGTCGACTCGGTGATTTGTCCGCAAACGCCCGCCGAAAGAAATACGAACATCGGGCGGAGCTGCTTTCCCTTGCGACGGACAATGTAATTCATAATCTGGTCCAGCAGCATTACATCACTCTTCATAAACTGACGAAACTTGTGCTCAAAAGCCTTCATTTCATCTGCAATCGGGACCTGAATTTCCTTTACTGAAAGGGTCATATTAATGAACGAGGGCCTCTAAGGTCCCTCCTGATAAAAGGCGCAGAACAGAAACAGCATCATATTTTTGCCTTTTTACGCTTCTGAACTCTAATCTTCAAATTTGGAATAAAATCTTCTGTTTATATCAATTTTATTTTGAAAATGTTTAGAATTGAAAAAATTAGATTCGCATGAAAGCACTAGTCCTGGGAGGAGGATCAATGAAAGGGGCCTTTCAGGTCGGGGTGATACAATCGGTGCTGGAAAATGGTTTCGAGCCTGACATGATTTATGGCATCTCGGTCGGTGCGTTGAATGCTACATTTCTGGTCAATGAGGCTGGCAAGCAACTCGAAGAGAAAAAGGAAGTTAAATGGCCGCTTGCCGGCAGAAAACTGCTCGAATTCTGGATCAAGAACATTACGCAGCCGCAGGATATTTCCATGCTGCGCTCACGCGTAAGTCTCGGAATGGCCACATTAATGAGCCGTTTTGAAGGCATTGTCGATCCTATGCCGCTGCATAAGCTGATCCGCAATCATGTCACCGACAAATTTATCACAAACAGCCCTGTCAAGATAAAAGTAGGCGCGGTTAATATTGAAAGTGGCGAAATCAAATATGCTTCACCGGATAATCCGCATTTTCTGAGCTATGTATATGCCAGTTCCTCCATTCCTATGCTGATGCCGGCCGTTGAAATTGAAAAGCAACTTTATCTGGATGGAGGCATGCGCGAAGTTGCGCCTATCCGGCAGGCGATTGAAGACGGTGCAACTGAAATTGTGCTTATCGCATGCCATTCACCGCTTTTGTATCAGCCCGAAGACATGAATTCCCGCAACCTGATCACGCTTATTGAACGCGTTCGAGACATTACAGTAAATCAAATCGTTAACAGCAACATTGTCTGGGCCGAATCATATGTCGATCGTTCCAATCTGCGCGGTAAACCTATGAAGCTGACCGTCATCCGTCCGGCGGTGCCGCTTTTCCTGGATCTGCAGCATTTCACTTCGGATGACATTTCCAGGCTCATCGTGGAAGGTTACCGGGCAGGAATGGAGACAATTTTGACCGCGACCAAGCTCAACAAACAACAAACTTCTGAACATGAAAGTATCAAGCCTGAATAAGATCGTTTTATCTGCAATGCTGTCATTGCCTGGCGCACTTATGGCTCAAAAACAAAGTCCGTGCAATTTCAATAGCGCGGGCACATTAAAGGCATTTTTAAAACCAGCAAGCCGGGCGATGCCGATCATTATGGCGCATCAGGGCGGCACGGAAGACGGTTTTCCGGGAAATAGCATGGCCACTTTTGAAAGGACTTATGCAAAAGTGCCTTGCGTAATGCTTGAATTCGACGTGCGCATGACAGCCGACAGCCTGCTCGTGATTTCGCATGATGACGAATTGAAACTGAAAACAAGCGGAACAGGATTGCTGAGCAAAATGAAGTGGAAAGACGCCAGCAAGCTCAAATTGAAAGATCCTTACGGCAGCATGACCGAGCACGGAATCCCTACATTCCAGCATGTGCTCACTTGGAGTAAAGACAAAAACCTAATCCTTATTATAGACAAAAAGCCCGAAACCGACATTCAAAAGACGATTGATCTCGTAAAGGCAACCGGTAACCTGAACAAATCTATCCTCATTTGCTATTCGTTGACCGAGGCTAAAAAAGCGCACCGCATTGCCCCAGACTTGATGCTTGCTGTGGGATTTAATAGTAACGATCACATTGCAGCCGTTGAAAAATCTGGAATCCCGTTGGATATGCTCGTTGCATTAACGCCGCGGGAGTTGCAGGAGAAGCCATTTTATGACAAAATCCATGCTTTACAAGTAATTTCTTCATTAGGCACAAATGGTAATATCGACACATTGCGCGCTGACGCCGCCGTTCCCTTATATCAGAAGATCGCAGCTAGCGGACCTGACATTATCTGCACAGACAATCCAATATTGGTCCAAAGCATTTTCAAGAGAAAAGAATAAAAAAAAGGGTCCGAATAATTCGGACCCTTTCTGCTGTATGTCCCGACCGGATCGGGGACGAATATTAATTAAAGATATAACGGATACCAATCTGTGCCTGCCAAACGTCATTGATCGTTTGCGACTTCACAAATGCATCACGAACCAAAACAGGCTCGCCATTCACAACCTGCGTTCCCATTCTGTATGAAGGAACGCCGTCTGCTGACACGCTTGCAAAGTTAAGCGGGTTAGACTGTGTGCTGTTTGAAGAAACAGTCACCTGGTTTCCTACACCCCATTTGTTATTGATCAGGTTACCAACATTGAAAATATCAGCTCTCAGACGAATGATGTTTTTCTTGTCCTTCGCGCCAACTTTTACATAGAAATCCTGCTCCACAGTGAAGTCAAATCTTGTCAACCAAGGATATGCACCGCCGTTACGCTCTGTGTATTGCCCTTTTCTCTTTGACAAATACGGGTGATTATCAACATATTGCTGGAATGCTGCTGACTGCTGCTCAGGCGAGAATGTGTAAGATTTGCCGTTTACAGTTGTAGTCAATGGAGCAAATGTAATGTCCGAAGCATTTCTTGGAACAAACAACAGGTCATTGTTCTGACCATCGCCGTTCAAATCCGTAGAACTGATGTAGGAAAGCTTGGTTCCGCTGTTTGAAACACCACCCAATGTGAACATGGTCGCTCCACCGATTTTACCGCCATATTCTTTGCGGTAAGTCAAATAACCTACGAAACGGTGACGCAAGTCGTTACCAGACCATCCCAGATCCAAATAGTTCAAACCATTCACCCCGGGAACGTTTCCTTCAACTGTACTCGATACGGATGCGATGTCTTTCGCTTGTCCGTAAGTATAACCGATCATTCCACCAAAACCACGCGTTGCCGCTTTTTCAAGTTTACCCGTGATCGTGTAAGAGTAACCTTTATTTGTATTTGTCAAAACGTAAACGTTGGATACAGTCGTATTAACCAGACGGGCTGGATTAATAGCTTGTCCTGTAAGACCTGATGCCGGGAAACGATCACGCGTATCAGCACCTGCAAACTGAGCAGTTGGTGCCTTTAAGTTTACGTCAATGTAGCGAAGTGCATTGTAGTTTTTGTTAAAAATCCCTTCAACAGTCGCAACTACACCCCAGCCCAATTGCTGATCGATACCAATGTTGCTTTTCCAAACCTGTGGGAATTTCAGGTTCTCATCCGAAGCATTGACTTGATATCCCGTTAATCTTGTAGTTCCTGTCGGATTGTAGCGGGAAGGATCTAATGTAAATGGGAAAGCAGTCGTATTATTAAATCCGATTGTTGCAGAGTTCACACCATTGTTACCTAATTGGTTAGAAATCAAAACGTAAGGAATTCTGGATAGGAACAATCCCGTTCCTCCGCGAACTTGCGTAGTGCGGTTTCCTTTTACATCCCAGTTGAAACCGATGCGTGGTGACAGGTAAATGCGTGATTTTGGAACATTACCGGTGTTAACATTGTAAGGCTGGCCAGCTGGATCTCTAAATGCGATAGAATCCACTTGCGCATTATAATATTGCTTTGAAGTGTTCGGGATGGTGATATAATCTCCGCGAAGACCGGCTGTCAGCTTGAAGTTTGGCGCAACCTGATATTCGTCCTGAACATAAAGACTGAATGTCTGCGTTTTGAATTCCTGCCAAGGTGCTGCGCCGCCTGGAAGCAATGAATAACGATAGTTGAAACGAACCAATGTGTCCGGCGCAACCGTCAGATTCGGGTTAGCAAGATATGCATTTGCAGCATTTTTGAAATCCTGGATCGACCTGAAAACGTAAACACCATTTGAAGTCGGGAAGAACAAGTTGTTAGACTTGAAGTGCTCGTAAGATGCACCGGCAGTCAGCGTATGCTTTCCGGCGAAATAAGTCAGGTTATCCGTAATGTTGAATGTTGAATAATCCAGACGGTTGTTTGGTGTAAATGGATCCGAACCGATGGTTGTGTAAGTAGAACCATCTTTCTGGATTTCCACGGTTGGGAAAATCGGCGCCTTGTATTTTCTGTCCTCGATCTGCTTGTTGAATGTTCCGATCAGGTTATTGGCAAATTTGCCTCCGAAGTTAGAGTTCAATTCTGCTACAAAAGAACGCGTGTTATCCTGGATAATGTAACCTGTGTTTTCAGGAGAAATCGCTGAAAGTGAGTTGGTACGGTTACCAAAACCTGCCGTGTTACTGCTGTTGCTCTGGCTGATCAAAACATCCGAATCAGAGTCGTGGTGTGAGTAACGCAATGTCAGTTTGTGCGCGTCGCTAATATTGTAGTCAATGCGTCCAAGGAATTTATTACTCTTGTTTTCATTGTTAAAACCATCGATTGCACCAATGTCATATTGGAATTTGTCACGCATGAAAGCGCCAAGATCTTCAAGATCGGCAGCGGTTGTACGCGAAACGTTGCTTCCTGTCTGGCCACGGTTAAGAACAAAGTCCAGCGCAGGGCTTGAACGTTTTACAAATTCACCGTTAACAAAGAAGAAAAGCTTGTTTTTAATGATCGGCCCACCCAGACGGAATCCAGTTGTTTTTTCATTGAATTCGTTGATCTTGATCGTGTTACCGTCTGGCTTGTCACCCGCAAGGCTTTTGTTTTTAAAAAAATGGAAAACAGAGCCTGAAAATTCATTTGTTCCCGAACGCGTCACCGCATTGATCCCCGCACCCGCGAAGCCCGACTGACGCACGTCATAAGGAGCAATGTTGATCTGAACTTCTTCAATCGCGTCCAGAGAAATCGCAGTGGAACCTGTCCGGCCACCTGCTGCTGCCTCGTTACCCAATCCAAAACCGTTGTTGAATACAGAACCGTCAATTGTAAAGTTGTTATAACGGCTGTCCTGGCCACCGAATGAGCGGCCATTGCTGTATGCGTTGTATTTCGTAATGTCATTAAGCGTCCGGCCAAGTGTCGGAAGGCTGGTAATCAAGCCTTTGTTAAATGTCGTTGCTGCTCCCGTACGATCCGAGCTAAAAATGTCGCTTCCCGCTCCCGTCACAACCACTTCGCTCAATTCTGTTCCGCCGTCCTGCAAATCGAAGTTTACGTTTGCAGCGGTTCCCAGGTTTGCGTAAATGTTTTCCTGTGATTTGTCATTGAAACCAACGAAAGATACAGTCACGGTGTAAGGTCCGCCTACGCGCACAGCCGGGATTGTATAAAGACCCTGATCGTTTGTGACAGAACCATACCTTGATCCTGATGGAACGTGGATCGCTACGACTGTTGCACCTGGCAATGATTCGCCTTTGCTGTCTGATACACGACCCGAGATTGCTGATGAAGTTACCTGCGCCTGGACATTTGGGCTAAACAGGCTTAATAGAAAGACGACCAGCGCAAGTCCCGCTGCCCTGAAAAGTAAACTTTTCCCGTTCATAAATTTGGTTGATTTGGTTTGTAATATTAGTAGCATCACCACGACCGATGAGTAATATTTACCGCAAAATAAGTTTTTTTTTACCTGAATAACAAAAACGCAAATCCTATTAAAATACAATACTAATCCGCGTAACTGCTTGATTTGTTGGAATAATACAGAAATCTGTACCAATACTTCAATATTTTTCAGATTATCAAATTGTTAAGAAACCAACAGATGCGTCCCAGTGCTTTTAAACGTATTTTTGGCCTCGTAAAAGTTTTTTTACTGATTCGTGCAGGAACTACTTTCACAACCATAACATTAGTATTACTGCTGAACCACAGCAACACTTTAATCCTATTTTGATGCAGCTTAATTATAAACAAATTGGTGAAAGTGGCAAGCCGATGATCATCCTCCACGGCGTTTTCGGCTTTCTGGACAACTGGCTTACCATTGGTAAAACCATTTCCGAACATGGCTTCAAAGTGTACCTCGTCGACCAGCGCAATCATGGAAGGTCACCGCATGAGGCGCCGCTGGACTTCCCTCATATGGCCGCAGATCTGAAAGGTTTCCTGGATGAGCACGACATTACCGATCCTGTTTTAGTGGGCCATTCGATGGGTGGAAAAACGGTGATGGAATATGCAGTTACTTATCCGGGCACATTTTCCCAGCTTGTGATCGTCGACATTGGACCAAAGGCTTATCCCATTCACCACAGGAAAATTCTGGAAGGGCTGAATGCGATTCCTATTAATGAGATCGAAAGCAGAAATCAGGCGGATGAGATTTTAAGCGCCTATGAGCCGATCGTGACGGTGCGCCAGTTCCTGCTCAAAAATTTGTATAGAAAAGATGAAGGCGGTTTCGGCTGGCGTTTCAACCTGCCGCTGCTTACAACGGATATGTCAAAAGTGGGATCGGAGATTGTTGCAAAACAAAAAATTGAAGCCCCCACCCTTTTTATGCGGGGTGCGAACTCCAATTACATTCAAGATGAAGACTGGGAAGGGATACTGAATATTTGTCCACATGCAAAGCTCGAAACCATTGCGGACTCCGGTCACTGGGTGCAGGCAGAGCAGCCCAAAGCATTCGTCGCTGCTTTAATGCATTTTCTCGAAAAGCCTATCTGACATATTTGAGCCTGGGATTATTGCAGGGTGTTATGATCATTTCACTGGCACTCAGTTCAATATCCCAGCTCTGACAATTGATACAATTCACACCTGCGCACAATGGATTGGCAGGAACGGGAGTTTGTGGCTTTACTTCCATCAGGTTGCCATTGATAAAAAACTTCCCTGGCACGCAGCAGGCAGGTTTGCCGGAAGCATCCAGCACCACACCGTCTGGCCTGAAAACCAGTGTATCGGCCTTGCCGGGCGTGACCTGTTCCCAGACATTCTGCCCGTTAAGCGCGTTTCTTTCTACTGCCGTGAGATACCATTTTCCTTGCATAGTGGTGAAAGAAGCCGTATTTATAGCGTCCATGCTATCACTTTCTTTGCAACATAAAAGCATGGCTATACAGAAGGGAATGTATAGTAGTCGTTTCATTGTATTTAACTTTGTTTTCTTTTATGATCCAAATCACAGACATAAGGTTGGAAGAAAACTTAAATTTTGCATTAACTTATGAATCAGCCCCGTACCAGACTTTTCCTCATCCCAACCGTCTTAGCAGAAGATACACAGCACCAAGTGCTAAGCCCTCAGATTGTCGACAGCATCAGGAACCTCAATGTGTTTTTTGTTGAAAACGTGCGGACGGCGCGGCGATTTATAAGCAGCCTTAAAATCGGCAAAGTAATCGACGAACTTACATTTATTGAGCTGCACAAGGACACGCCCGAAAACGAAACATTTGAACATTTGCGCAATCTTCGCGAGGATGCGGGTGTGCTTTCGGAGGCAGGCTGTCCGGGCGTTGCGGACCCGGGAGCAGTGGCGGTGGGCATCGCGCACAGGCTTGGCATGCAGGTTGTGCCGCTTGTGGGGCCGTCTTCCATTTTACTGGCGTTGATGGGTTCCGGAATGAGCGGACAATCTTTCGCGTTTCACGGTTATCTGCCCATTGATAAATCAGAAAGAAAAAAAGCATTGCAGCACCTCGAACGGGAAGCGAGACAATACGGACAGACACAAATTTTCATGGAAACGCCGTTTCGTAACAACACTTTTTTAGACGCAATATTAGAAGCCTGTGCCCCGGACACATTGCTTTGCATTGCGGCTAATGTGACTGGAACAGACGAATTTATCAAAACATTACCCGTGAAAAACTGGAAAGTGAATAAACCGGACCTGCACAAAAAACCGACGATATTTCTGATTGGCTAGCAGAAAAAGCAACCGATCATTCCAACCATATGTGCATTTCAATGATCTCCGTTGTGATTAATTAAATAACTCAACCAAATTTAATACGCCATGAAGAAATGGATGTTATGGACAGCATTATCCCTTACAGGCCTGTTGTCCGCCTGCAAGGATGACGATTCACTGGATCCAGTTTTCGTATCAGATTCGGCTTTTGAAACAGGAACAGATGGATGGACGGCACAATTTGCAGAATACTCACCAGGAACGGATTCGTCGACGCTGGAACTGAGCGAAGGACGCACGCGATTGCCGATTGGCCTCGATACAAGCAGATATGCCTATCGCCTGAGCAGTCACAACCGCGCGGATGACATATTTATGTATCTGAAGAAAAAGGTGACGGGCTTTAATCCCAACCAGACTTACAATGTTTCGTTTCAAATTCTGCTGGGCACGCAATATCCTGAAAACAGCCTCGGCATCGGCGGATCGCCGGGAGGCTCCGTTTATTTGAAAGCAGGTGCATCGCCGTTCGAGCCGAACCGCCAGCTGAAAGACGGTTATTACGAATTTAACCTCGACAAAGGCCAGCAGGCACAGGAAGGTCCTGCCGCAGTTTTGCTTGGCAATGTGTCAAATGGCGAAACGTCGACAACTTACAAACTCTTAGAAAAGAACAACGGCAGCAAAACCTTCACCGTTAAAGCCAATGATGCCGGGGAAATCTGGCTTTTCGTAGGAACAGACTCGGGTTATGAAGGATTGACTACTTTATACTACGACCGCATCAGGGTTTTCCTTTCTGCGCAATGATCTGATTTTTGGAACTTGAATTGCACAACGCGCCGTTACGCTCTCGTAACGGCGCGTTGTTATTTAAGGCAATATTGGAAAGCGTTTCAGGGCGGGATTCCAAAGTGTTTTGTAACTTCGCCCAACCTAATGTGGCATTTTATACCAAATAAATGATATCAGTTCAGGAATTTACTTTCAACCCGTTTTCGGAAAACACTTACGTACTTTATGACGAAACGGGCGAAGCGGTCATCATTGATCCGGGCTGCTCTGAGCAAGAGGAGTTTGAGGAATTGTATGAATTCATTTCTTCCAATGGATTAAAGCCGGTCGAGATCATCAACACCCACGCGCACATTGACCACGTTCTGGGTGTTGCGGGGGTGAAAAGGAAATATAACATTCCGTTCGCATTGCATCAAATTGATGAGCCCTACCTGAAAGCCGTAAAAACTTACGCTTCCAATTACGGCTTTTACAAGTTTGACGAGCCCGAAATCGATCGTTATCTGGTGGAAGGAGAAGTTGTAAAGTTTGGAAATTCAACATTGAATGTGGTTTTTGTTCCTGGCCACGCGCCTGGTCACGTTGCGTTTGTCAGCGCAGCCGACAAGTTTGTCATTGGCGGAGATGTATTATTTTACATGAGCATTGGCAGGACGGATCTGCCCGGCGGCGACCATGCTACATTGCTGGCCAGCATCAGGAACAAGCTTTTCACTCTGCCGGACGATTATAAAGTTTATGCAGGCCATATGCAGCCAACAACCATTGGTTTTGAAAAGAGAAACAATCCGTTTCTGAAAGTAAAGTCAACAAATCCTCAAACCCTTTTACCAATTATATGATCCGCCGCAACCTTCCCAATGCCCTTACTTGTGGAAATCTTCTTTGCGGATGCATCGGAGTTGTAGAAGCATTTCATAACAACCTCGTCATTTCCTGCATTCTGATCGGCGTAGCATTGATTTTTGACTTTTTCGATGGCTTTTTAGCCCGGTTATTAAAGGTAAGTTCCGCGATTGGCAAAGATCTCGATTCGCTTGCCGACATGGTCACTTTCGGATTGCTTCCTTCGATCATTGTTTATCAGCTGTTAATGCAAAGCATTCCCGATCTGTTTGGCATATGGAAAGCTTACCCGGCATTTATCATTGCTGTGTTTTCGGCCGTCAGACTGGCCAAGTTCAACAATGATCCCCGTCAATCCGACTCTTTCATTGGCGTTCCTACTCCGGCCAATGCCATGCTGATCGCTTCCTTGCCTATTATTCTGCTAACAGAGGATCCGTTTTGGAAAGACATCATTGTGAACACGACCAATCTGCTGATATTCTCGGTTGTCATGTCGTTTCTATTGGTGATGGAAATGCCGCTGATTGCTTTGAAATTCAAGAATTTTGGCTGGAAGGGCAATGAGTTCCGCTTCATCCTCATCGCGATGACCATTGTATTGCTTTTAGCATTAAAAATCCTGGCAATCCCTGCTATAATCATTCTCTACATTCTCCTATCGGTCGCTGATAACCTCACGAAAAAGGACCGATCCATTGGTAACATATAGTTTTTGTTGCAAATTTGCTTAGAACTTTCACATTTAATATTTGCAATTGCGTATGGCTTTCTCTCGAATCACTGGTCTTGGCTATTATGTCCCTGATAACATTATCACGAACAACGACCTGACCAGATGGATGGAGACTTCGGACGAATGGATTCAGGAGCGCACAGGAATCCGGGAAAGACGTTACTTTGAGCACGGAAAGGACACGAATGCAAGCATGGCCACTGCCGCATCGCGACAAGCATTGGAACGCGCAGGTTTGGAGCCCAACGACATTGAGGTTATCGTTTACGCCACCATTACACCCGACTACTTTTTCCCGGGCTCTGCTTTTCTCATGCAGCGCGAGCTCGGCATGGACGGCAAGCCCGTTATCGATATCCGGCAGCAATGTTCCGGCTTTGTTTACGCATTATCCATTGCCGATCAGTTTATCAAATCCGGCATGTACAAGTCAGCATTGGTCGTCGGATCCGAAATCCAATCTTCCTGGATCGACAAAAGCACGGCTGGCCGAAATACGGCCGTAATCTTCGGAGACGGCGCGGGAGCGGCCGTTCTTACCGCTACTGAAGATCCCCAACATTGTATATTATCTACACACCTTCACGCTGATGGCCGTTTTGCAGAAGATCTTTATGTAAAAGAACCAGGCAGCAGCAGACCGGACCGGGCGGCTACCAAAGAGATGCTCGATGCGGGCGGCTTTAATGTGCACATGAATGGAAATGCTGTTTTCAAGCATGCCATCGTGCGTTTTGGAGAAGTGATCAATGAAGCCCTCGCAGCCAACGATTTACAGCAAAGCGACCTGAATTTACTGGTTCCACACCAGGCAAATATCCGTATCAGCGACTATGTCCGCCAACAAATGGGTCTGGAAGAGTCTCAGGTGGTTAATA
The DNA here is from genome assembly GCF_979253085.1 of Dyadobacter sp. AC419. Classification (NCBI taxonomy): domain Bacteria; kingdom Pseudomonadati; phylum Bacteroidota; class Cytophagia; order Cytophagales; family Spirosomataceae; genus Dyadobacter; species Dyadobacter sp. AC419. The sequence goes on from NZ_CEEDCD010000027.1 coordinate 274,151, forward strand.
ACATCCAGCGCTTTGGCAACACCACCGCCGCTTCAATTCCTATTGCGATGGCCGAAGCCTGGGAGCAAGGAAGGCTGCGTGACGGTGAACTGATTTGCCTCGCAGCCTTTGGAAGTGGTTTTACCTGGGCATCTGCGCTCCTCAGGTGGTAAGAAATTTTAATATTGGCCCACCGAAAGCATTACAAGTGTACATGCTTCCAGTGGTATGATATTTTTATCAGACAACATGCTTTTAAATTCAGGATTCTCGGTGCCAGGGTTGAAGATGACACGTTTAGGGTTTAAAGAAATTATATAATTATAGTATTCGGGCTGATGGCTAGGATTAATGTATAACGTTACTGTATCTACATCTTGCCATTCTACTTTATCCAAATGAATTTCTTCGCCTAATGCATTGCCTTTTCTCCGGCCAAGCAACAATATCGGATGTCCGTAATTTAGAAGTTTCTGTGCCGCCAGATAGGCGTATCTGGATGGGTTTGAGGTTGCTCCGATTATCAGCGTGCGCTTCATACTTTTCAGTTTAAGTTGACAAAAAGGAATCAGGTTCCTTGAACACTATCATAAACATTGAAAGATTGCCAAATCGTTTCCCAATTCAAAAAAGGTCGCGATGAATGCCTTAAATAGCTATAAAAACTAATTATATATTGTATCAAAATGAATGAGTCAAATGTAAGTCGGAGTTTCTGGAACGAAAAGTGGGCTAAAATTATATTCGACGAAATCGAGAATGCTCCTCATTACGAAGTATCAAACTACGGACGATTGAAAAGCTTTCAAAACAATCCAAAAGAAGGAGTTGTGATAAAAGGATCTGTAATACAAGGTTACCGATCGCTGAATATACGTGTGGCTGGGGGAAAGACTATTAACAGATATGTGCACAAACTTGTGGCTGAGCACTTTGTAGACAAACCAAGTGACGAACATGTGTTTGTAATCCATTCAGATTTCGAAAAACAGAACAATTATTTCGAAAATTTGAAATGGGTGACGAAGGCAGAAATGATCGATCATAACCGTGAAAATCCTGCTTTTATCAATCGGGTTATTCCAAGAAGAACTAAAAATTACAAGCTGACAGAAAGTAAAGTGCGCATTATCAAGAAGTTATTGAAAAATGATAACAACCGCTTGAAAATGATCGCTAAGCAATTTGGCATCACGCATACACAGCTAAACAGGATTCGTTCAGGAGAAAACTGGAAGCATGTAACCATTGAGGATTAAAGGAACAACTTAATTATTTTCTGTCTTCGGTGGAGACCGTATAACCTGTGCCGTTCGCTCCTTCTTCGTAATCGACGGACAAGCCGATTACATACATAAGGTGTCTTTTGTCTACAAAAACTTTAATCCCGTCTACGAGATAGGTCTGATCATGTTCTGTGGCTGTATCAAAACCCAGCAGGAATGTTCCGCTGCATGCACCGCCCTTCAATCCCACCCGCAACCCGTAAGTGTCAGGTATTTTATTGGCCGCTAATGTTGTCTTGATTTCGTATTTCGCTTTATCCGAAAGCTGAACGGGACTTTCCATGTGCAATACTTTTATGAATTATATCAGGCAACAACATTCACTTGCAATCCATTCGCTATTTCAAATAAATCTCAGCTTAATGTAGTTATTCCTTTAATTTTGCGGTTTAATTGATAAATCAGCATACTAAAATTATGGAATATTACTCACTATTAGTCATTGTCATCCTAGGCGGCGCAATCATCTACGGCGTGTATGCCACAATCACAACTGTTGCCGCCAAATTGGTTGAAAAGCAAAAATGGGAAATCCGCAATAAAAACGTGGGCATTACATTGCCACTGCGGTTGCAGGCCTATGAACGGATGTGCCTCTTTCTAGAACGTATTGCACCCAATAATTTGTTATTAAGACTGGTGCCTTCCGCAATGAGCGCGCTTGAATTGCAGCAGATATTATTGCAGGACATCCGGGAAGAATACAATCATAATGTTGCGCAGCAAATGTATATCAGCGGCAATGCTTGGGAACAGATTACCAGCGCAATGAATGAAACAGTGGCGATCATTAACCAGGCCTCAACGGAGGTTTCAGGAGAAGCCCCTCCCGCTGATCTGGCCAAAAAAATATTTTCACACGTTATCGAAAAGGAAGTCCAGCCATCTGCTCATGCGCTAAAAGTGCTCAAAGAAGAGATTAGGACATTATTTTAATAAAATGTTATATCCAAATACATTAGAACAAAAATTAGGTTTTGACAAGCTGCGAGAACGGCTGAAAGAAGCTTGTATTAGCCCGCTGGGGCAGAATTTTGTTGAGAAGATCAAATTTTCAGAAAACTTCGGACTGGTTGAAAAGCTGGTGAGCCAGACTGCTGAAATGCAAAAGATCATGCAGATCGGCGAGAACTTTCCCTCCCAAAACTATATTGATGCAACTCCATATCTGAGAAGAGCGGCCATTGAAGGGATGCTGCTGACACAGCAAGAGTTTTCGGACATTAAAGTCTCGCTACTGACCATCCGACTTTGCCTGCGATTTTTTGAAAACGAAGAACCCGAAGCTTATCCAATCTTAGGCGAATATGCCAAGACAATCCGGGTCGAAAAATCCATTACGGATGCGATAGACCGCATTATCGACGACCGCGGGCAAATCCGTGACTCGGCTTCGTCTGAATTGTCCCGAATCAGAAAACGGCTTATTTCCGAGCAAGCTGGCATCCGTAAAAAGCTTGACACAATTTTAAAATCGGCAAGAAGCAATGGCTGGATCAGTGACGACGTTTCGCTGACTGTCCGCAATGGTCGCATGGTAATTCCAGTCGCCGCCGAACACAAGCGGAAATTGCGCGGCTTTATCCACGACGAATCGGCAACGGGACAAACCGTTTTCATTGAACCAACAGACGTTTTTGAATCGAATAATGAAATTCGCGAGCTTGAATATGAAGAGCGACGCGAGATCAACCGCATTTTACTTGAACTCACGGCAACATTACGGCCTTTCGTGCCCGACCTCCAAAAGGCATACGGCTTCCTGGGACTGATGGATTTTCTGCGTGCAAAAGCAAAGTTGGCCGCCGAAATGAGTGCCATTAATCCGCCTTTTTTTAACAAGCAATTCATCGACTGGCGTGACGCACGGCATCCGTTACTGCATCTTTCGTTCCAAAAACAAGGCAAGAAAGTTATCCCGCTGAATATTACATTGCAGGAAAAAGAGCGGATCCTGATTGTTTCCGGACCCAATGCGGGTGGGAAGTCCGTTTCGCTCAAAACCGTCGGATTAATCCAGTATATGTTCCAATGCGGCTTACTGGTGCCGGTTGCAGAAGGTTCGTCCATGGGTTTTTTCCAAAACATTTTCATTGACATTGGTGACGAACAATCGCTTGAAAACGACCTCAGCACATACAGCTCGCATTTGACCAATATGCGCCACTTTCTGGCGATGGCGAACAGGCGAACATTGTTTTTAATTGATGAATTTGGAACCGGAACTGAACCCGGACTTGGCGGCGCAATCGCAGAAGCCATTCTCGAAAATCTGACCAAATCAGGCGCATATGGCGTCATTAATACACATTACACCAACCTGAAAGTGCTTGCTGACAAGACAGAAGGCTTGGTAAATGGAGCGATGCGATTTGACGGAGAACATTTGGAACCGCTTTACCAGCTGGAAATCGGCAGACCGGGCAGTTCGTTTGCGTTTGAGATTGCTTCAAAAATCGGGTTGCCCAATTCAGTCGTTGATCGCGCAAAGGAAAAACTGGGGACGCAGCAAGTTAAGTTTGAGAAATTACTTAAAGAGCTTGACATTGAAAGAAGGGTTTTTGCCGAAAAAAATATAGAAGTCGGCATTAAGGAGCGTAAGCTCACCAAGCAACTGGCAGAATACACTTCGCTGAAAGAAAACCTTGAAAACAACGAAAAGAAGATCGTTAACGAGGCCAAGCAAAAAGCAAAAACGCTTATTTCCGATGCTAACCAGCTGATTGAAAACACGATCAGGGAGATTAAGGAGAATAAAGCGGAGAAAGAAAAAACCAAAACAGTCAGGACGGAGCTTGAAAAATTTGGCAAGAAAAAACCTTGAACTGGAGCAAGTTGTTGAAGCGGTTCCGGCGGAAGAGGTTTTTGAACCGGAGAGCGGCGACATTGTTCCCGGAAGTTATGTCCGGATCCTCGGCCAAACTGCAATCGGCGAAGTGATCGGATTGCGGGGCAAGGATGCGGAAGTGCGCATTGGCGATCTGAAATCGACCATTAAACTGAACAGACTTGAAAAGGTTTCAAATAAAACCTATAAAGCGGCAACTGGCGAGAAAAAGCTGAAAACAAGTGCAAAAGGCGTTGACCTGAATGAGCGGATGCTTAATTTTAGTTTCAACCTGGATATGCGCGGAAAACGTGGCGAAGAAGCATTGGGACTTGTCGACCAGTTTATGGATAATGCCATTATGCTCGGTTACGACGAATTGCGCATTGTTCATGGCAAAGGCGACGGCATTCTCAGGACGCTGGTCAGAAATCACCTTCGCGGTTATTCCCAGGTCGCAAGCATGCAGGACGAGCATCCGGACCGCGGCGGCGCTGGTGTCACGATTGTGAAACTGAAATAAACTTTTGACGAAGACAACAAAAAAATAGGGTGCCAAATGGCACCCTATCCTATTTTATAACCCGCACAAAATCAATGTGCACCTGCTGTCGAAGTTGTAGTTGCACTACGGCCTTTCATCCAGAAGAACAAAATACCAAATGCAACGATCAGGATGGCTGGGAAGATGATCATCGTGCTCAGCGTCGCCTGTCCGGCTGCCAGCTCCATTTCATCGCCTGTCAAACCTGCGGCAATTTTCTCAGCTCTCGATTCGTCGATCCAGTTACCAATGATAGGCTGGAAAATAGCAGTTGAGAACATGCCCACGCCGCCAATTACTGACATGCCCAATGCACCGCTCAATGGCACATTTTGAGCAACAAAACCAACCATTGTAGGCCAGAACAAGCCAACGCCCATTGCAAATACAACCGCCGCTGCGTAAGCCGTAGGACCAGTTACTGTGCTGAACATATAAATGCCGACCGCCGCCAGAATTGAAGATCCCCAAAGAATACCCGTTGCACCAAGCACCGAAACGATCGGTGCAGCGAAAAATCTGATTAAGGCCATTAAGCCGGTTACCAAAGCAAGGATAAGCATTGGGCTGGCACCGCTTTTACTCATGATCAAACCTGTCCATTGCTGCGGTCCAAACTCAGAAATCGCGGTAAACATCATGCAAACGAAGATGAATATGAATAGCGGAGAAACCATTGCTTTCAGGTTTTCGCCGATTGAAGTTACACCCGCAACGTGTGGTCTTGGGAATGCTTGTCCGAAAAACAAGAACGCGTAAACGATCGCTGGAATCAAAATCACCCAGATCTGCGCCTGCCATCCCAGGTTAGCATCCGTCATGAACTTTGAAATTAAGCTTCCGACAACGATTCCACCCGGAAACCACATGTGAAAACGGTTAAGCATCTTGTTCATTTTCAAGCCGCTGTAAGTATCCGCGATCATCGGGTTACAAGCTGCTTCCGTACATCCGTTTCCAATTCCAATAAAAAATGTCGAGATCAAAAGGCCGGTATAACCGCCTGCATATATGGTAAGCAGAATTCCGATAACGTGACAAACAAATGCAATTTGCATGATGATTTTTGGGCCCACGGTGTGGTAAACGAGTCCGCCAATGATCATTGACAATGGAAACCCGAGAAAAAACATGAGGTTAATAAAACCAAGCTGCTCTCCGGTCAGGCCAAATTCAGCGCCCAATTGCGGCAGGATCCCCGCCCGGATGCTAAAAGAAAAAGCCGTAGTAATAAGGGCAAAACAACTTGCATTAAAAAGCCTGCCGCTATTGATTGTTTGAGTCATGAGACTAAAAGGGTTTGTTATTTAAAATGAGATAATTACGAGCCTGACGACTAATGTTTTTATGAAAGAATTTCACAGAAAAAACAAATTAACGCTTTTTCTACTGGTTTAATGAAGCCTGGGCAGTGTTTTTTATGCGTTAAAATTATATTTGTAAGAAGTAAGAGTGATCCTTACTACTCTTTAATATTGTAAAAATCTTTTCAAAACTTTAAACCAACTGGAATGTCAAGAAAGATCAGGATGGGTATGGTTGGCGGATCGCTTGATGCCTTTATAGGCGGGGTCCATCGCCGTGCTGCGATTATGGATGGTGAAATAGAGCTGGTTTGCGGTGTGTTTAGCTCAGATCCTTCCAAATCCAAAGAGACTGGAAAGGCACTTTATTTGCCGGAGGACAGAGTTTATAACGATTTCGAGGAAATGATCCTCAAAGAAAAACAGCTTCCCGAAGGCGAGCGCATGGATTTCGTTTCCATAGTGACGCCAAATCACATGCACAAGGCGCCAACCAAGCTGGCACTTGAAAACGGGTTTCACGTTGTTTGCGATAAGCCTATTACGCTGAATACGGAGGAAGCAGAAGAAATAGTTGCGCTTGTTGAACAAACAGGCCTTGTTTTCTGCCTTACCCATAATTATACAGGCTATCCCATGGTGAAGGAAGCCAAGGCAATGATTGCTTCCGGCGCCATTGGCGAAATCAGGAAAGTGATTGTTGAATATCCGCAGGGCTGGCTGGCCACATTAGTTGAAGTGACCGGCAACAAGCAGGCAGCATGGCGCACAGACCCCAAACGCTCAGGCGCAGCGGGCGGGCTAGGCGACATCGGAACGCATGCCGAAAATCTTGCTGAGTACATTACAGGATTAAAAATCACACAGGTTTGCGCCGATCTTACGATTTTCGTTGAAGGACGTTTGCTGGACGATGATGCCAATGTGCTGTTGCGCTTTAATAATGGTGCAAAAGGAATTTTACAAAACAGCCAGATCGCGAACGGTGAGGAAAACGACCTTAATATTCGTGTTTACGGCGAAACCGGCGGTTTGCAATGGAAACAACTCGATCCCAACACATTGATCCACAAAACCAATCAGGGTGCGCGCATTATCCGCACAGGCGTTGGTAACCTTTCCAAGGCTGCACAGGTGCATACGCGCATTCCAGCGGGCCACCCGGAAGGATATTTTGAAGCTTTTGCAAATCTTTACCGCAACTTCGCGATCCACGTAAGGGCTTATTGGGAAGGCCGCAAAGCCGATCCGGTTTACGATTTCCCCTCCGCGCAGGATGGCCTTAGGGGTATGAAGTTCATTGACACCGTCATTGCTTCAAATAATTCGGACACCAAATGGACGAATTTCTGATCTTATCTTTTTTCACCTTTCATTCAATACCCGTTTTATGAACAAAATTAAAGTTGGCGTTGTCGGAACCGGCTTCATTGGCCCCGCGCATATTGAAGCATTGAGACGTCTTCCAAATGTAGAAGTTGCTGCACTTTGCGAAGTAACCGCCGAACTCGCCAAAGAGAAAGCTGATGGACTTGGAATTTCGCGTTCCTATACATTTGATGAGTTGCTTAAACAAGATGATATCCAGGCGATTCACATTTGCACACCTAACTTTCTGCATTATTCCCAGTCAAAAGCCGCATTGCTTGCCGGGAAACATGTGATTTGCGAAAAACCACTTGCCAAAGATTTGCACGAAGCAGAAGAACTGGTGAAGCTTGCAGCTGAAACCGGCCTGGTTAATGCGGTTCACTTTAATTTGCGTTACTATCCTTTGGCGCGCCAGATGAAGTCTATGCGTGAAAAAGGTGAATTGGGTGAGATTTATTCTTTCATCGGTTCATATCTGCAAGACTGGTTGTTTTACCAAACAGATTACAACTGGCGCCTTGAACCAGACAAATCCGGCGATTCCCGTGCCATTGCCGACATCGGTTCACACTTAATGGACATTCTGGAATACATTACCGGATTGAAAACGGTTGCTGTTATGGCTGATTTCAACACGGTTCATAAAACACGTAAAAAGCCGCTCAAAGCTGTGGAAACCTATTCTGGCAAAATGTTGCAGCCGGAGGATTACGCAGACGTCCCCATTACAACCGAAGATCATGCCAACGTTTTGCTTCGTTTTGACAATGGTAATAAGGGTGTTATCACCGTTTCACAGGTTTCTGCCGGTCGTAAAAACCGCATGAGTTTGGAAATTTCTGGCTCCAAGAAAACTTTCAGCTGGTGTTCAGAATCGCCGAATGAAATGTGGATCGGTAACCGTGATAAAGCCAATGAAATCCTGATGCGCGACCCGTCATTGGTGAACGAAGATGTGCGCTCAACAATCACATTCCCAGGCGGACACAACGAAGGCTTCCCCGACACTTCAAAACAAATGTTCAAAGAAGTGTACGCCGCCATCGCCGCCGGAAAACAACCAGAAAACCCAACATTCCCAACCTTCGCCGACGGCTACCGCGAGCTTTTGATCTGTGAAAAGATTTTGGAAAGCAATAAAGCTCAGGCCTGGGTAACTATTTAATTTTGACTCATTAACATTATGAAAACAATAAAAGGACCTGGAATCTTCCTTGCTCAGTTTTTGGGCGACGAGGCTCCGTTTAATACATTGGATTCTATTGCGGACTATATGGCTGGTTTGGGCTATAAGGGTTTGCAGCTTCCTACCTGGGATCCGCGGGTTATTGATGTGAAACAGGCTGCTGAATCACAGACTTATGCAGATGAACTGAAAGGAAAATTAGCAGACAAGGGACTGGAAATTACAGAACTAGCGTCTCACATTATAGGACAATTGGTTGCTTCGCATCCGGTTTATGATGAAATGTATGATGGCTTTGCCGTTCCGGAAGTCCGCAATAACCCGAAAGCACGCGCAGAATGGGCGACGCAGCATTTGAAATATGTTGCCAAAGCCAGCGCTAATCTTGGACTCAAAGCAAGTGCAACATTCTCAGGCGCATTGGCCTGGCCATTCCTTTATCCGTGGCCGCAACGCCCTGCTGGTTTGGTTGAAACTGCATTTAAAGAGTTGGCGGCAAGATGGAAGCCGATTTTGGATGTGTATGACGAGAACGGCGTGGACGTTTGTTACGAGCTGCACCCGGGCGAGGATTTGTTCGATGGTTCAACATTCGAAATGTTCGTTGATTATCTGGACGGCCACACGCGTGCGAACATTAATTATGATCCAAGTCACTTTGTTTTGCAGCAACTGGATTATCTGCAATTCATCGACCTTTACCACGACCGCATCAAAGCATTCCACGTAAAAGACGCTGAATTCAATCCTACTGGTAAGCAAGGCGTTTACAGCGGTTTTGCGAGCTGGGCTGATCGTGCAGGACGTTTCCGCTCACTAGGCGATGGTCAGGTTGATTTCAACAGCATTTTCTCAAAATTGTCTCAGTATGACTATGATAGCTGGGCTGTTTTGGAATGGGAATGCTGCATCAAATCTCCTGTTCAAGGAGCAGCCGAAGGTGCGCCATTCATTGAAAGCCACATTATTGAAGTAACTACAAAAGCATTTGACGACTTCGCCGGAACAGGCGCAGATGAGGCCTTCAACCGCAAGGTGTTAGGACTTTAATTGTCGAAGTAACAAGTATATTGAAAACCTATTTTCCTTATGGAAGATAGGTTTTTTTGCTATATCAGTTAACCCCAATATGACTCTAAGAATGAGTAATTTTTTAAATCGAATTTTACCGAAACAGCTGCGGAAGCTTGGCATAGTGGCAATGGCCTGTTTTTGTGTAAATGCAACCGCACAAACCGTCACGCCTGAGAAACGCGTGCTGGTGTTTTCAAAAACCGCAGGCTTCCGGCATTCATCAATCCCGGCTGGGCGGACCGCACTTATTAAGCTAGGCAAGGAAAAAGGCTTTGCCGTCGACACAACGGAGAATTCGTCCGTTTTCAATGAGAAGAATTTGCAGAAATACAGCGCCGTTGTGTTCCTGAACACCACAGGCAATGTGCTGGACGACAAGCAGCAGGACGCATTTGAGCGTTACATTCAGGCTGGCGGCGGCTATCTGGGCATTCACGCTTCCACCGACACAGAATATGACTGGCCCTGGTATAACAAGCTCGCAGGTGCGCAGTTCATGAGCCATCCGGGCAACCCGAACGTGCAGGAAGGCGAGGCTTACATGGTCAATGACAAGCATGAATCCATGACTGATTTTCCAAAAAAATGGAAGATTAAGGATGAGTTTTATGACTTCAAAAACTTCAATCCGAAGGTGAATGTGCTGGTTAAGATTGATGAAAAATCTTACAAAGACGGCAAAATGGGTGATGACCACCCAATGTCCTGGTATCACGAATATGATGGCGGAAAGGCATTTTACACCAATTTCGGTCACGAGGATGCGACATTTGTCAATCCTGTTTTTGTAAAACATTTAACCGGTGGTCTGAATTATGTAATGGCTGCCAAACTGGATTACAGCAAATCACGTCCTGAAGAAAACCGCTTTACAAAGAAAGTGCTAGCCACAAAGCTGGACGAACCAACTGAACTGGTTGTGCTGGACGATCAGCGCGTGCTTTTAAGCGAGCGCAAAGGAAAATTGAAGCTCTACAATCCAAAAACTGGCAAGATCAAAGTTGTGGCTGATGTTCCCGTTTATATTAAACAGGAATACGGCTTAATGGGTCTGAACATTGACCCAAACTTCAAAACCAACAAGCTGGTTTACCTTTACTATTCACCGCCTTCGACTGAAAAAGACACTGCACAACATTTGTCTCGTTTCAAATATGATGATGTAAAAGACACCTTGCTGCTTTCAACGGAAGAAGTTTTGCTGACTGTTCCTGTGAAAAGAACCGATTGCTGCCACACAGGCGGCTCGATTGCTTGGGATGCGCAAGGAAACTTGTATTTATCAACAGGTGATGATGTAAATCCTTTCCAATCAAACGGTTATGGCCCTATCGATGGGCGTCCAGGACGTGAAGGCTGGGATGGCAGACATTCCTCATCTAACACCAATTCGCTTCGTGGTAAAGTGTTGAGAATCAAGCCAAGATATGGCGATCGCCGTGCTAATATGGCGGGCGGAACCAATCTATACGACATTCCGGAAGGAAACCTTTTCCCTGCTGGTAACCCGAAAGCACGTCCTGAAATCTATGTAATGGGAACCAGAAATCCTTACCGGATTTCAATTGACCAGCATACGGGATATTTGTATTGGGGTGATGTCGGCCCGGATGCTTCGAATGACGATCCAAAACGGGGTCCTCGCGGTTATGACGAGGTGAATCAGGCTAGAAAAGCGGGTTACTTCGGCTATCCCCTGTTCATTGCTGACAACAAACCTTACGTTGAGTTCAATTTTGCGGATAGCACTTCGGGCAAACCATTTGATCCGGCTAAGCCAATCAACAACTCGCCGCATAACACAGGTTTGCAAGAGCTGCCTCCTGCGCAACCTGCATTTATTTATTATCCTTATGCTGATTCTCCTGATTTCGGGGCGATTGTTGGCAAAGGCGGACGTAATGCAATGGCAGGACCGGTTTATTACGCAGCTGATTTCCCAGATAGCAAAAGCAAATTCCCAAGCTATTACAATGGCAAATTCTTCGCTTATGACTGGATTCGCGACTACATTAACATTGTAACGATGAACGAGCAGGGTGATCTGATGAACATTGAGCGCTTCATGCCGAATGCAAAATTCAGCCATCCGATTGATATGCAGTTTGCTAACGACGGTTCGCTTTACACATTGGAATACGGCCCGAACTGGTTTGCCCAAAATGACGAAGCCAGCTTATCGCACATCACTTACAATGCTGGAAACCGCGCACCGGTTGCAATTGCTTCCGCGACAAACACGGTTGGAGCGATTCCTTTGAAAGTTAATTTTCTTTCAAAAGGATCCAAAGACTATGACGGTGACGCCATTAAATACGAATGGAATTTTGGTAAAGGCCTGCCAAAAAGCACTGTTGCGAACCCGAAGCTTTACTTATACAAAGCCCGGCGAATATGTCGCAACATTGAAAATTACGGATAGCGCTGGAAACACAAACACATCCGAAGTGACGATTAAAGCGGGTAATGCAGTTCCGAAAGTTGATGTTGCGATCAAAGGCAATAAGACATTCTATTGGAATGACAAACCGGTTAATTACGAAGTTTCGGTTGCAGATAAGGAAGACGGAAGTCTGGCCGACAAGAAAATTCCGGAGGACGAAGTAACATTGACAATCAACTATTTAGAAGGTTTTGATAAAACGCAATTGGCACAAGGTCACGTGGCTAACACAGGCTTTGAAACAGGCAAGCGCCTGATTGAGCTGAGCGATTGCAAGGCTTGCCATTCGATCACTAAAAAATCCATCGGACCGGCTTACATTGAAGTGGCAAAACGCTATGAGAAAGAGCGTAATGCTGTAAAAACATTGGCAGAGAAGGTGATAAGAGGAGGAGGCGGTGTTTGGGGCGAGCAGGCTATGGCAGCACACCCCCAGCATAAGCCGGAAGAAGCAGAGGAAATGGTGAAATACATTCTGTCTCTGGCTCAGGAAAAAGTGGTTGATAAAAAACCATTGAAAAGCACTTATGTGACTGAGGCGAAGAAAAAAGAAGGTTCATACATTTTCACAGCCAGCTATACGGACAAAGGAAATGCATCAATGGGACCATTAACGGGCTCTAAAACCATTGCTTTGCGTCCCGCAACGATCATGGCCAACAGCAGAGACACCACAGCCAGCACCATGAATTTCAAGAATGACAAAGGCGGCGAAGTGGTCGTTGGATTGAAAGACGGAAGCTTTGTGGCCTTCAATGACATTGATCTTACAGGCATATCCAATGTGTCAGTGGCGGCAGGCGTTGCAGAAGGCAGAACCGCCGGTGGAACATTAGAGATCCGCCTCGATGGCGTTGCCGGAACGAAGATAGGAGAAGCAAAAGTGGACAAATCGGGAACGGTTAATGTTCCGGTTAAAGCGCCGGCAGACAACAAAATGCACAAAGTTTTCTTCGTCTTCAAAAACCCGTCAGCTGGTCCGAAGCCATTGTTTACAGTGGATTGGATTCGATTTGACAATGCGGTGATGTAAACATTGATTTTGATCTGAATGAAAATGCTGACTCTGTAATGGAGTCAGCATTTTTTTTGTTTTCTAATGATCAGACTTATTTCGCAAATCCCTCAATCCCCAGTCCAAACAAAGCAAAGTCATACTTTACAGGATCATCAGGATTTAGTTGCTTTAATGATGCAGTGAGCTCCTTCGCAGTTTGCCAGTCGGTGAGCGGGCGTTTGATAAGCCCCAGCAAGCGGGCGACGCGGTCTACGTGAACATCGCAAGGGCAGACGAGCTGAGCAGGTTTAATGTTGTTCCAAATGCCGAAATCGACGCCCTTATCGTCTTTTCTGACCATCCAGCGCAAGAACATGTTCAGGCGTTTACAGGATGATTTTCTGATGGGCGTCGCAATGTGTTTTGCAGTTCGCGCGGGAAAATCCTCTGAATCCCGAAAAAGATTATGAAAGCCGATCAATGCACTTTCAATCGTTTCTTCGCCTTCTTGCAAATGACTGCTAAATGCGAATTCCAACGAATCGTGCTGCCTGTAATATTGCTGGAAAAAATGCAGGAAATAAAGCGTATCCGTCGCGTTGAATGTGCGATGTTTGAAATGAAGAAATGGCTTTAAATCGCTGTCTGTGTGATTCAGAACGAAGTCATACGGAGCGCCATCCATCATTGCGGACAGCTCGTTGCACTTGTTAATGATCGTTTTGCGTTGCCCCCAAGCCAGCACCGCAGCCCAGAAACCCATAATCTCAATGTCCTGTTTTACAGAAAATGAATGCGGAATGCAGATGGGATCAAATGGAATGAAAGCGGGCTGATTGTATTGCTCGGCCTTTTCTTCCAATAAATCAGTAACAAATGGTGAAAATGTGGGAATGATTATCTCAGCGCCGTGCATGGCTTCCTCCAAACAGGTAAGCCAAAACCTTTGAAATACCCGAAAAAAACATGATTATGCCAGAAAACACGAATGTAAAAATGGCAATGAATGGATAAAGCAATGTGAACATGACGCTCCATACTTTATATCCTGCTGTATTTTTAAGTGCGGCTCGCTCCTCTTCTCTTTTGGAACGAAATTGCGGGGAATGCTTCATATGTTGATGTAGAATTGCTATTCAAGATAACTGACAACGGCCCGGAAACGTTTGCTATTGGGCGAAACTTTCTCGAAAGCCCTTGAAGATAACTTAATTACAATGTCGTCATTAATGCTCGTATAGGGGATTCTGCCGATGATACGCACGATGATTTTTTCCTGATTATATTCATTCAAAACCTCAACCAATGCGCCGACCGGAGCCGTGCGGTGCAATCCTAAAAATTTGCTCGTGCTTTCGTCCGTCTCAATAACCTCTGCCAATCCGGATTCTGATTTCTTCTTGCCGCGGACCACTTTTGGCGGCGCAACTTCTTCCACCGGCTTCACCACTTTTTCCGGAACAACGGCTTTCGCCTTAACTGAATCTTTAACAACCGTTGTAGTTGTCACTTTCGGAGCAGGCGGCGCAACGGTCGCAACCGGGGCAGCCTTTTCTGTTCCTTTTTCACTAACGATCAGCTCTTGTCCGTCTTTTAAATTATCATCAGCCAGATTATTCCATTTTCTTAAATCGGCCATTAAAACGCCATATTTCACGGCTACGCGATAAAGTGTTTCACCCGGTTCTACTTTATGAAGACCATTTGCAGGAGCGGGAATGGTGGCACTTGCAGTCGGGGCCGAAGTTGTCGTTGGGGTTGGCGTGGTGGATGGAGCTGGCGCAGTCGGCGCAGGAACAGTTGCCACAGGTGCGCTCACGGCTGGTTTTGTCTCCTTTTCCTCAGCTTTTGCAGCTTCTTTCTTCTCTTCTTTCTTTTCCTCTTTTTTGGATTCTTTCTTTCCCGTCTTGGCGGTGTAAGGCACCCGGATGGTCTGGCCCGATTGGATCTGGTCAGCCATGCCAGGGTTGGCTTCCCTAAGGGCCTGAATGGTTGTGCCATATTGACGCACAACTGCAAACATTGTTTGCCCCTGATTTACTTTATGCAGGACGAAAACCTTCCCTCCCACTCTTTCGGCTCCAACGGAGTCAACAACATAATTTCCGTTAGCCCGGACTTCACTAAACCCTGTCAACAAACCTGCCAAAAAGGTCAGGCAAAAAATGTATTTCATTTATTATGAAAGTGTTAAACTCGAAAATTCGTTGTTGTTTTTTAGATAAACCAGCGTTGATGCTTTTAACATCATCGTTGAGCGGCCCATTCCTTCGCGTTCTTCGGACAGTTGTTCGTGCAATACGAGCTGCTTCTGATCTGTCACAATGAGGAGATATTGAACTGATTTATCCTGCTCGTAAATATAATAAGAAAACATTATATAGGGCCTTTTCTCCAGATAATCAATGCTCACCGCCCTGTGTCCATTCGTCATTTTTTGGACAAATGTGGCAAGCTTTTCAAAGTATATGCTGTCTTTCCTGTAACGAACCGGTTCCTGTAAAATTATTTTTTCAAAATCCTGCGCATCATTTTCTTCCAGAGGCAGCAATTTTCCTGTCTGGGCCTCGCAGGCGTTGTAAATAAACTGTTCTCCTGTCTTACTCGCCACTTCAATGTGCTTGCTCGTCAGCGGCTTAACCATCAGATAATTGGGCAAAACCCATAAAAGCTGGCCATCCGATGCATTGTAAGCAAGCAGATCCGTGGGTTCAGGGATTTCAGGATAAAGGTAATTATGTAAAAAAAACTGATCGTACGAAAACGCCGTCAGCGAACTCCACCAATCTGCCTCTTGGGGTGCACATTGCCACAAAAGCTGCTGTTTCGCTGTATCGACTAAGGCATAGGACACTTTTTTCGCATCTGTGTCCCGCAGTTCGATGACCCATAGGCTGCTGTGCGGATTTTCATTGGGTAAAATCCGCCAGATATTTTGGGAAAACGGTTGTGAAAAGACTTTTTGCAATTTTTTAGCTTTATTTTGACGGCAAATTAAACAAAGACCATACCAACAAACCTCGTGCGAATATTAGGAATTATCCCTGCCCGCTACGCTTCAACCCGTTTTCCTGCCAAAGCATTGGTGGATATTGGCGGAAAAAGCATGATCCAGCGGGTTTATGAACAAGCATCCAAAGCTACACAACTCGATCAGGTTATTGTTGCTACGGACGACGAAAGAATCTACGATCACGTTCAGGAATTTGGCGGCAAAGCCGTTATGACCGACAGCAGCCATCAAAGCGGGACCGATCGCTGCTTTGAAGCGTTGACCAAAACGGGTGGCGTATACGAATATGTGATCAACATTCAGGGTGACGAACCTTTCATTAGTCCCGAGCCTATTGATAACCTTGCCGAAGCATTAAATGGCGAAACGGAATTGGCGACACTGGTGAAAATCATTGACAGCGACGAGATTCTTTTCAATCATAATGTGCCCAAAGCAGTGCTTAACAAGCGGAATGAAGTGATGTATTTCAGCCGGCAGACGATCCCTTATCTGCGTAATCCGGAGTCGGGCCAATGGCTTGGTGCTCATACTTTTTACAAACATATAGGCATCTACGCATATCGTGCCGATGTGCTTGCGGAGATTACAAAGTTGCCTGTTTCGGCATTGGAAAAAGCGGAAGCACTGGAGCAGCTCCGCTGGCTGGAAAATGGCTATGCAATCAAGGCTGTGATCACTTCCGATGACTCTCACGGCGTGGATACACCCGAAGATCTTATCCGGGTAAGCAGAAAGTTTTTGCTTTAAATACGGCAATCTGGAACACTATTTGTAACTTTTACGACAAGACGCTTTCAGATCTGATTCTCTTAAAAAACGTTAAAATGGGTATTTTTATACGACCCATTGAAACCAGGGCGTTACCCTTATATTGATTTCTTATTATTAATTGAAAAACCATATCTATGCAATATAACATTCTTTGGGCCGATGATGAAATAGACCTTCTCAAACCACATATCATGTTCCTAACGAACAAAGGTTACAGCGTAACGCCGGTGAACAGCGGTGCAGATGCTTTGGATCGGATAGAAAATGACAGGTTCGATATTGTGTTTCTTGACGAAATGATGCCGGGTATGACTGGCCTCGAAACATTGGCACAAATAAAACAGCAACAGCCGAATTTGCCTGTTGTGATGATTACAAAGAGTGAGGAAGAGCATATTATGGAAGATGCAATCGGTTCTAAAATCGATGATTATCTTATTAAGCCGCTGAATCCCAACCAAATATTACTTTCCGTTAAAAAGATCCTTGATAACAAAAGGCTTGTTACCGAAAAAACAACGCTCAGTTACCAGCAGGAATTCAGAAACCTGGCCATGCAATATCAGGACCGCATTGGTCACGAGGAATGGGCTGACATTTATAAAAAGCTGATTTATTGGGAATTGGAACTGGAAAGCTCCGAAGATCAAGGCATGGCAGAAGTTTTCAGCATGCAAAAAAGCGAGGCGAATGCCAATTTCTGCAAGTTCATCGAGGACGAATATGAAGAATGGCTGAATGATCCGCGTTCGGATAAACCTATTTTATCTCATCAGTTGATGAAACAGAAGGTTTTCCCACATCTTAAAGGGTCTGACGAGCCATTGTTTTTCCTGCTGATTGACAATTTCCGTTATGATCAATGGAAAATGATCCAGCCGATCTTGCAGGAATATTTTAACATCGAGGAAGAATCATCTTACTACTCCATTCTGCCGACAACGACCGGTTATGCGCGCAATGCTATTTTCTCAGGCCTTATGCCGAGCGAAATGGAGCGCAAGCATCCGCAATGGTGGGTTAGTGATGAAAACACGCCGGAAGGTGAAGAAGGTTTGAACAACCATGAGCACGATTTCCTTCAAAAACAGCTGGAAATGAACCACCTTAACAATGTTAAGAGCTCTTACCACAAAATCCTGAACGCCAATCAGGGAAAAGCATTGATCGACAACTTCAACAACATGCTGAATAACCAGCTGAATGTGGTTGTGTACAACTTTGTGGATATGCTTTCGCATGCGCGCACAGATGTTCAGATGATCAAAGAACTTGCTCCTGATGAAGCTGCTTACAGATCCATTACGAGGTCGTGGTTCCAGCATTCTCCTTTACTGGATTTTATCAAAAAAGTTGCTGAGAAAAAATGCAGATTGATCCTGACTACGGATCATGGCATGATCCGCGTGCAAAAACCAGTTAAGATCATTGGTTACCGCGAAACGAACACGAACCTGCGTTACAAGCATGGTAAAAACTTAGGTTTTGATGATAAAAACCTGATGGTTTGCCGCAAACCGGAACGCATTTTCCTTCCTAAGCCGCACGTTTCGACATCTTACGTGTTCACAAAAGAGGATTACTTCTTTGCTTATCCCAACAATTACAATCAATATGTAAACTTGTATCGTGACACTTTCCAGCACGGAGGGGTCTCGTTAGAGGAAATGATTATTCCGATCATTGATCTGAAAGCGAAGTAAAAACTGAATGATATAAAAGGAAAAGCATCCAACTGGTGATTGGATGCTTTTCCTTTTATGCTTATAATGAATTAACCTTCTATCACACTGCCGTTTTCGCATTTCAGCACGTGTGCCGGGAATTTGCGCAGGAACTCATGGTTGTGAGTCGCCATTAAAATTGCAACACCCGCATTGTTGATCGTTTTAAAAACCTGCATAATCTGCTCCGCTACTTCCGGATCCAAGTTACCCGTGGGTTCATCGGCGATCAGTATCCGCGGCTCATTTAGCATAGCACGGGCAATTACCACGCGCTGCTGCTCACCGCCGGAAAGCTGGTGCGGCATTCTTTTCTGGGCAGTCCCAAGTCCCACTTGCATCAAAACCTCAGCAATGCGTTTCGAGATTTTACCCTTATCATCCCAACCCGTCGCTTTTAATACAAAAGACAGGTTATCCTCAACAGAACGGTCAGAAAGTAACTGGAAGTCCTGAAAAACAATGCCGATTTTGCGGCGAAGGAAGGGAATATCCGTTCTCTTAATGTTGTGCAGCTCGTAACCAGCCACTTTGGCAGATCCCGTATGCAGCCACAAATCCGCGTAAAGCGTTTTCAGCAGAGAGCTTTTACCACTTCCAGTCCGTCCGATCATGTAGACGAACTCGCCGTTCTTTATTTCAAAATGTACATCGTTTAAAACAGGCCGCTCACCCTGATAAATATCTGCGCGATCCAGTATGATAATTGGCTCTGTTGACTCCGTCATAAAAAATTAGGTATTTGGATTTCCTTTTTTGTAATCTGAAAGGAATTTCTCAAAGGCCGATATCCGTAAGCGGGTGTTTCAACAACGCTTCCATTGCGCTCAATGGACCAGTCATCACGTCAGCACCAACTTCTGCACATTGGATAATGTGCATTGGGTGGCGAACTGATGCTGCCAAAACCTGCGTATCAAAACCGTAATTTCTGTAAATCAAAAGAATCTGCTCGATCAATGCGATACCGTCTGTTGAAATGTCATCCAGACGTCCGATGAAAGGAGAAACGTAAGTTGCGCCTGCTTTCGCAGCTAGAAGTGCTGTCCCGCAGAGAAAATCAGTGTACAGTTGGTGCGAACACCTTTGCCAGAGAAGTATTTCAGTGCTTTCACACCTTCTTTTGTCATTGGAATTTTAACAACAATTTTATCATCAATTTCAATCAGTTCTTCTCCTTCACGGATCATCCCAGCCAAATCGATCGATATAACTTCTGCGCTCACGTCCCCGTCAACGATGTCACAAATTGCCTTGTAATGGCGCATGATGTTATCTCTGCCCGTGATTCCTCTTTCGCCATTAACGATGGGTTGGTAGTAACACCGTCCAAAACACCAAGTGCCTGCGCTTCCTGAATCTCCGCCAGGTTAGCAGTATCAATAAAAAATTTCATAACGGGAATTTATTGGTTAGAATATTCCACAAAAGTAGGAAACGCTGGTCAAAACCAAAAAGAAAGAGGAGAATAGAACCGAAGGACATAAAAAAAGGCAAACCGAGAATCTCACCGCATCGACCACCTACCCTTGCTTCCGTCAGGACCTGGGGGATTCTGGAAGGAGCTGGTAGTTCCGATTTGCCAGGTGCAAAGATAAAGACATTTTATTGACAAAAAGAAAACATTCATTTAAGGTTTGCGCTTACTTTTGTGCGAATCAATTAGAAATGAACAGTTATGCCGCGTAATTTTTTTTTAATTTTTATCTTTTTAGTCACCTCTTGTGCCCAATCTTCTGACGCTTTTCTCAAAAAAGGCAAGGAACTGATGCAACAGGGGAAACAGCGTGAAGCCATTGAATTTATTAATAAAGCGATAGAAAAAGACGACGCTAATGCCGAAGCATTCAACCTCCGCGGCGTTGCTTATTACGAATTGAAAGAATTCCCGACCGCATCGCTGGATTTTGGACAGGCGATCAAGCTAAAACCTGATTCCGACCGACCATATTTCAACCGTGCTTTGCTTTACACAGACGAAAACCGGCTGGACTCTGCATTTTCAGATTATAACAAAGCCGCAACCCTTGCGCCCGACACGGCGGATGTCTTCCTTAACCGGGGCCAGTTGCTGGTTTTAATGGAAAAAAGCAATGACGCCATTGCGGATTTTGAAAAGCGACGAAAGCTTGACGAAAACAACAAGCAAGCCTGGTATAACCTTGGAAACACCTATTATCGGAATAAGGATTACAAAAAAGCGACGCTGGCTTTTCGGCAGACTGTAAAATTAGATGCAAGTTATGGCAAAGCATTTTACGGACTCGGCCTTGCGCAATGGAATGATGGCGAAAAGGACCTTGGCTGCTCTAATTTGAAGCAATCGCTGAACCTTGGCTATTCTGATGCTGCGAATGCGATGGCCCAGTTTTGTCAGTAAATAAATAGTTTTCAGTAGTTAGCAATTACAAGCCGTGTGCTTATAACATTACAACATTATCAGTACGCCTAAATGCAGAGTGATGAGACTTTTTAAGATTTTCTTCGGAATACTTTTTGTGATTTTTGCCTATTTGCAGCTCAATGACCCTGATTCCGGGCTTTGGATTGCCATTTATAGTTTCGCCGCACTGGCTTGTTTTATGAGCATCCGCGAGCTTTGGCCAAACTGGGTTTTCTATGCATTGGCAGCGGGCTACTTCGTCGCAGCCGTATTTCAATGGCCGCCTGAATTTGAAGGCGTGTTTTTTGGAGAAACGGCAATGAGGAGCCTGAGTATCGAGCTTGCGAAGGGAATCGCTTGGCCTGGGGGATAATTACTTTGGTAATGGTTATTATCGGCAAATGGGGCTGATCAGTCCCTGAGCCATTCAATCTCTTTGAGTCCGGCTTCTATTTTTCCGGGCTCGGAAAGCAATTGCATAACCAGCATTCCCTGCGGTGTAATGTGTTCAACGACACCTTCCAGCGTGCGGGCTGCATATTTGAAGCGGACTGGTTGCTTGTAACCGTATAAATGCTGCAAATATTTCGTACGGATGAATTCGTGATTGGCAGCAATCTTCAACTTACTATAATAGGATTCGATGACGAGCGCAAGTTTCACAAATTCTTCTTGCAAAGAAAATGTGCGGCCCACTTCCTTGCATAGCGACGTTGCAAAGGGATTTCCGAAAACGTCCTGATTGATATTCAGGCCAATCCCTGATGATGGAGCTCATAATTTCGCTCCCCTGAATGGCATTTTCGATCGGCTGATTCCGCAGAGTCTTTTTGCCATTGGCCAGAATATCGTTGGGCCATTTAACCAAAGCCTCATTCACGTACGCACCTACATATTCACGCACCGCAAGCGCGATCGTCTGACTAAGTAAAAACTGATCGAAAACGGGCAAAAATTGCGGTGATAATATGATTGAAAATGTGAGGTTTTCACTTGGATTAGCAAGCCATTCTGTCCCCCGCTGACCTCTTCCTTTGACCTGATTGTCGGTTATGACAATAGTCCCCTCATCAAACAAACCCGCATGCACTATTTCAGCCGCTATGTCGTTTGTAGAGTGACAAGTTGGCAGATATATAACTTTTTTACCAATTATTAAGGTAATCCTGTATAGAGTTGTACAATTTTTTTGAGTCTTTACTTTAGGGTTTAGAAAAGGAATTAACTACGCATGAAAGAACGCAAAAATAAAGAACTATCTTCAAAAGATCTGTCTGAGCTGGTAGCAAAAGGAATGATAGAAAAGAAAGGCTTGGACATCGCAATACTTGACCTCAGAAAAGTAAAAAATTCAATAACTGATTTTTTTTGTAATTTGTTCGGGTAATTCCGACACACAAATAGATGCTTTGGCCAATTCGGTTGAAGATGAAGTTTACAAAATTTCCAAAACAGAGCCCTGGCAGAAGGAAGGAAAGGCGAATGGAGAGTGGATTCTGATTGATTATGTCGACGTGGTCGCGCATATCTTCAATAAAGACCGCCGCAAGCATTATGATCTGGAAGAACTTTGGGGAGATGCAGAGGTGACATACCTGGAAGACTCCATGGTATAAATGGCCGGACAGGTGAACATTCACCTGATCCCGGATGTTGTTTATTATATTTCCTCTTAATTAAAAACACAGAATGTCTGAAAACGATAACAAAAGAGGGCCTCTCAGTCCGCTAAAAGTCCTCAGAAGGGATATCAGGGCTGGATTATCGCCGCTCTGATTGCCACTATACTTGGAATTACATACCTGAACCGCACTTCAACCATCCGCGAAACGACTCAGAAACGCTTCGAGAAAATGATGGCTGACAAAGAAGTTGAGCGTGTGACGATTGTAAATGACAAGTCGGTTGAGGTGACGCTGAAACCAGAGGCGCTAAAACAAGATAAATATAAGGTTGTTGCAAAGGAAAATAATTATTTCGGAGGGGAAACTGCTTCACATTATCAATTCCAGGTAACGTCTGCTGAAACTTTCAAGAAAGACTTTGATAAGATGCAGGAAGGCATTCCGGATGATGATAAGGTGCCTTTTGTGGTGGATACGCGCAACGACTGGACCAGTTTCCTTGGAACCTGGGGCTTTTTTATTGTCATGATCCTGGTCATGTACTTTATACTTGGCAGAATGTCAGGTGGAGTTGGACCCGGTGGACAAATCTTCAATATTGGCCGTTCACGCGCTACATTATTTGACGCTGAAAACAAGGTTAAGATCACATTTAATGATGTTGCAGGTCTTGATGAGGCAAAAGAAGAGATTAAGGAGATTGTAGAATATCTGCAAAGTCCGGACAAATTCAAGAAACTGGGTGCCAAGATTCCAAAAGGTGCACTGCTTGTAGGACCTCCTGGGAACTGGTAAAACATTGTTGGCAAAAGCCGTTGCTGGTGAAGCGGGTGTTCCGTTCTTCTCCCTATCCGGTTCTGACTTTGTTGAAATGTTCGTCGGTGTGGGTGCTGCCCGTGTTCGTGACCTTTTTAAACAAGCAAAAGAAAAAGCGCCTTGTATCATCTTTATAGATGAAATTGACGCAGTTGGACGTTCACGTGGCCGTGGTGCAATGCCAGGTTCAAACGATGAACGCGAAAATACATTGAACTCGCTTTTGGTTGAAATGGATGGTTTTGCAACCGATTCAGGAATTATCATCGTTGCAGCGACCAACCGTCCTGACGTTTTAGATCCTGCCTTGCTTCGTCCAGGCCGTTTTGACCGTCAGATCTCAGTTGATAAGCCAGACGTTATTGGTCGTGAAGCAATTTTCAAAGTGCATTTAAAACCTTTGAAATTGTCGACTGACGTTAACATTCAAAAGCTTTCTTCTCAAACTCCTGGCTTTGCAGGTGCTGAAATTGCTAACGTATGTAATGAAGCTGCATTGATCGCAGCACGTCGTAACCGCGATGAAGTTACAATGCAGGATTTCCAGGATGCAATGGACCGCGTAATTGGTGGTTTGGAAAAGAAAAACAAGCTGATTTCACCAGAAGAAAAAGAAATCGTTGCTTACCACGAAGCAGGTCACGCAGTGGCTGGCTGGTTCCTTGAACATGCCGATCCATTGGTGAAAGTCTCAATCGTCCCACGTGGCGTTGCAGCGTTAGGTTATGCGCAGTATTTGCCGAGAGAACAGTATTTGTATCGTACAGAGCAGCTGTTTGACGAAATGTGCATGACATTAGGCGGACGTGCTGCCGAGGATGTAGTTTTCGGTAAAATTTCAACCGGCGCATTAAGTGACCTTGAACGTGTTACGAAAGTGGCTTACAGCATGGTTACTATGTACGGAATGAACGAGCGCATCGGTAACATTTCTTACTATGACTCTAAACAAAGCGATTATTCATTCACAAAACCATATTCTGAGTCGACATCACAAGCGATTGACGAAGAGGTTAGAAAGTTGATCGATCAGGCTTATCAGTTTGTAAAAAATCTGTTGAGCGAGAAACGCGATAAACTGGAAGTGTTGGCAAAAGAGCTTTTGGAAAAAGAAATCTTGTTCCAAAGTGATCTTGAAAAACTGATTGGAAAACGTCCTTACGAGAAGGAAACAAGCTATCAGGCTTACATTAACCGTCGTTCAAACGAAGAAGCTGCGATTCACGAAGAAGTTGTGAAGCATACGCTTGAAAATGAGAAAAAAGAAGAGGAAATGGCGGAAGCTGAAAAAGGTGCTTCCAACGAGTAATTTCCTGATATAATTAATATTCTAATAGCCGGACAAACGCACTGTTTGGCTATTATTTTTGTCCATACTCATAACTAACCCCTGCAAAAATGCCTTTCGAAATATCCGAGCAACAATTTGGCGATTTAACCGAGATCGTTATCCAAGACACAATTACCGGCAACCGCTGCATTGTAATTCCTGAACTCGGCGGATTGCTTAGACAGCTTTCCCTCCGCAAGGACGTAACATTGTTTTCCCTGCTGAAAACCCCGCCTACGCCGGACACATTGGTTGCTGACACGCAGAGCGCAAGCGAATTGCTATTTCCCTTTGCAAGCCGCATCCCTGATGGAAAGTATAAGTTTCTGGGCAAGGAATATCAACTGACTAAAAACGATACAGGCAATTTAAACGCCATACACGGACTCGTAAGGAAGCAGCAATTCAATGTCGAAGAGCAGATCGTTGATGCGAATTTTGCAGCATTAAAGCTGTCATATAAACTGCGCGAATCGGAGGGATATCCGTTTGAAGTGATGTTCTCGATTGTTTACACATTACATGCGGATGGACGCTTTACATTGCGCTATGCAGCGACCAATGATGGCGCAGGCCCTGCTCCTATCATGTTCGGATGGCATCCGTATTTTGTACTGGGAAATGAAACGGCCGATGTCTGGAAGATTAACATTCCATCTGATGAGATTGTAGATTTCAATAGCAACATGATTCCTGTTGGCAGGAAACCTTTCGTTGTTGAAAGGCCGACAAAATTATTCCGTAAAGCCTTCGATAACTGCTTCGTCATTAATGCATCCGGCGGGACTGCACTGACCGAACTGATTTCTGAAAATCAGGATGTCACATTGCAGGTTCGTCAGGAAACGGGCGACGGAAAGTTCAATTATCTGGTCGTTTACACGCCGCCTACGCGCGATTGCATTGCCATTGAGCCATTAACTGCCAATGTGGATTCGTTCAATTCCGGAGATGGATTGAACATCCTTTCGCCGGGAAGCACAATTACAGGAGAGATAACATTGAACCTGGCTTAAAACCTGTGCTTTTTATACCAAACCGCCTTGTACCAAAGCAAGCGCCAGTTGGTCAGATAGGTAAGGTGGGCCATAACAATTGAAGTCTTCACAGCCACATTGTCCCTCAGGCGCATATTATAAAGAAATATGCGCCATGATTTTGATTTTAAAACCGGCCGCTCATTTTCCCAATGACTTAAAATTTCATCGCGGAAACTTGGTGAAGGAAAAGCGGAAGCACTCGAAGTTGCAGGAAAAAAGAATGACTCTCCCGTCAGCAAGCCAGCCATTCCCAGCGATTCCATAAGCAAGCGATTGAAGCCCTTTTGCTTGGTAACATTGTGAATGTAGTTCCAATCCAACGCATCCGCGTGTTTGCGCAGTAACCGCACAAAATCAGCCATATATTTCAGCTTATCCCACTGCTCTACGCCGCCATGGTGAATGATCATCATTAAGAGCTGATTTTCCATGCGTGGGATTTGAATGTCTGAGCCGTGCATTTTGACTGAAATCATGTTGCCAGTGAGCTCTTCCCAAGAAAAATCATAGCAATATCGTGGATAACTCGGCCGCCACTGCACTTCAAGCGATTGCAGCGTGTGATCTTCGATCGGCTCTAATGGCAATTGGTAATCGGTGTCCAGATACGCATTTTGCAAAGCGTCCTGACCAAGTAAATATTTACGGTAAGCATCTGGTGCAAAGCCGTTTCTTTTCAGCACCGCGAGGCTTTTATTAATGTCACTTTTCTCGATAAAAAAGTCAATGTCGCCGAATTCTCGCTGCGTGGGATTTTCGTATAAAAGCCACGCCCAAATCGCACCTTTCATCAAAAAGGCTTTTACATCGGCTGCTAAAAGTTGCTTATAAAGATTAACGGAAATCCCAAGAAACGCCATATTCGTCACGGCTTGCCCCAATGCAAACTCCTTCAATGACGCTAAATGTTGCGCTGGAATAGCTGAATGTTGTGAAGAACTTTTCGATGTGATGTAAAAGCAATGGCCTTACCTGATGCCATTTTGCAAGTTTAACCAGTTTGCCAAAATCAACATTTGCATTGTCTGTCTTTAATGCAGCCTCTTCGTTAATTTCGATGGCTGCTTGAATCAGTAATGCCAGTTCGGGGGAAACTTTCAGTTCGGGCATATCATCCGGCAATAAGTTGTTGCTGGATAGACTCATTCACCCATTTTTCGAGATTTTGGAAACCTTCTGGCCGCCGTTTTTTCCACAACTGGGCGGATCTGGAACATTGAATGCTCTGACGGAAATAATCCCGCAATATTTCCGGAGTTAGCAACTGTGTAGGCAACGGAAAGTTTTTGAGTGTCTCCGTGGGGATTTGAATGGCAGATAATGAAGCAAGCGATTTCTGATTTCGCGCCTTATGCAGAAAAAAAATCGCTCCTAACCGGACCGGTTCCTGTGGAAAGTCAGCCTTGGGTTGATAAGAAAACTTGTTAACCCCTTCGCTAACCGGACTCAAATCGGCTTTTGCATAATCCAGCCCATTAACCGTTTTATCCCAGATTTTCAACTGTGGATATGCAGGAATAATTTGCGCCAAACCATCGGAATCAAATCCAATGGCAGTCAGGTCGTCGCTTAGCAACTTGCAACCGGCCTTTATAAACGCAGCAGCCGTGGTCGACTTGCCAGCTCCGGGCGTGCCCATAAAACACCACGCCTCACTTCCAACCTGCACCGCGCTGGCATGCAGCAGAAACAATCCGCGTTGAAACAAGATCAATCCAATTGCTTCACTGACAGTGAATAAGCTGATTAAATTTTGGTCATCAACAAGCTGATCAACCGTCAGGAGATTTCCATCGGTCGCTTTGAAGGCCGCAACGCCTTCCCAATGCAGATAAAGATTTTCGTCAGTGTCGCTCGCGAAAGTGGCTTGAATGCCTCTTCTGAACAATTGTGTATTTTGGAGCGGCGGCAGGTCGAATGTGCCTGATTTTATTTGCAGATCAAATGTTTCACCTCCGTCGCCATCACTGAGTTCCGGCAGTTCAATTTCAGAAAGGATCTTCAACCCGAAGGCTTTGTAAGAATACATGTGTGTTATAGTAAATTAATTCCAGACCCAAATGCGCTGATAAAGCACAGATTCAGGCCAATTTCCAATGATTATGGCGCCATTTTTCTCCACCCAGGCATGCGCCTCAAACTGCTTGGCAGGATCGACTTCAATACCAAATTCCAACGTCAACCCGGAAGCGTTTTTTAGCATATACTTAGTGGCGAGCGCCCGCGGAAGGCAAAGCAATTCCAGTGGCAACAGATTGGCGGCAGTATTAACAGCCCAAACGGTTAGATCAATTTGCTTCTGGGAAATTTCAATCGTTGATTGGGTATTGCAAAACCAATAAAATATCTTTCGAAATCTAATAAACGGAAGATTCGCGAGTCCAATTTTGATAAGCATCAGGCAAACGGCCGCTTTGAGAAAAACGAGTTTCTCTTTGACGGATAATGTGTTCCATTTGCCAATGTGATGCCTAAGTTGTTTCAATGGCTTACTCAGTTACTTCGACCAGCTTCTCGGAGATCAGGTCTTTTAGCAAAACATCAATATCAGATTTGCAAGTTTCGGGATCTACTTCATATTCGCTGGTTACTGCTTCGCAAAGTGCATCCAGCGTTTGCGGGCCTTTTTCAAGATTGTCCCAGACCAGCACACCGACCTCGTTCAGTCCGTAATAAGCACCTTTGCTGTGATTGAGAATTACTGTTTCGCCAGCTACTTTGGAAGAGATCTGATCGGATGTAAGCTGATATTTAGTCATGAGAAAGGCGTTTCTATTGATATAATGTGTTTTTGATTGGCACAAAGTTAAAAACTTTAATTACTCAATTTCAAACTTTATTCCTTGGGCCAATGGAAGCACTGTTCCATAGTTAATGGTGTTCGTTTGCCGGCGCATATATGCTTTCCAAGCATCGGAGCCCGATTCACGGCCTCCACCCGTTTCTTTTTCACCGCCGAATGCACCGCCGATTTCCGCACCGGAAGTTCCTATGTTCACATTTGCAATCCCGCAGTCAGAGCCGGATTGCGAAAGGAACATTTCGGATTCCCTCATATTCAACGTAAAGATGGCCGAAGAAAGTCCTTGCGGAACATCATTTTGAATGTTAATGGCTTCTTCCAGCTCATTATATTTGATTAAATAAAGAATGGGAGCGAATGTCTCATGCTGCACAATTGGATAATGATTGGAAACCTCGGCGATGCACGGCGCCACGTAACACCCGGAAGCAAATTCATTTCCTGTCAAAACCTCCGGCTCCACAATGAAATTGCCACCCGCTTCTATAATCTGCTCAGCGGAAGCACGATATTGCGCAACAGCGTCTTTATCAATCAACGGTCCGACATGGATATGCGGTTCCAAAGGGTTTCCAATGGTTAACTGGGCATAAGCTTTGACCAGTCGCTGTTTTACTTCTTCATAAATGTCGGCCTGAATGATAACACGCCTCGTCGAAGTGCAGCGCTGGCCTGCCGTTCCCACTGCGCCAAAAACGATTCCCGGAATGGCTACATTCAGATCAGCATGCGGCGTTACGATAATTGCATTGTTGCCGCCCAGTTCCAGCAGACTTTTTCCTAATCTTCTGGCAACGGCTTCTCCCACGGATCTGCCCATTCTGGTGCTTCCTGTTGCGGAAACCAGTGCAATGCGCTTGTCATTTGCCAGCCACTCGCCTACGTCCCGGCCTCCCGTCACAATGCAGGACACGCCTTCGGGCACCTCATTATTTTCTAAAACCGTTTTGATAATATGCTGACAAGCGAGCGCAGTTAATGGCGTTTTTTCGGAAGGCTTCCAGACACAGACGTCACCGCAAACCCAGGCCAGCATGGCATTCCAGGACCAAACTGCAACCGGAAAATTAAATGCAGAAATAATCCCGACGACGCCGATCGGATGCCATTGCTCATACATGCGGTGGAGCGGGCGCTCGCTATGCATGGTAAGTCCATATAATTGTCGCGAAACACCAACAGCAAAATCACATATATCGATCATTTCCTGAACTTCTCCCAGCCCTTCCTGCAAGCTTTTGCCCATTTCATAACTGACCAATGTGCCAAGCTCTGACTTGAACTTCCGAAGTTCATTGCCCATTTGCCGCACAATGTCACCTCGCTTAGGAGCGGGCATAAGCTTCCATATTTTATAAGCTTCGGTTGCTTTTTCAACTACAAAATCATAATCTGAACGATCCGCAACATTCACTTGTGCAATGCGCTTGCCATCCACGGGCGAAGTCGATTCCAGAAATCCACCATTTCCCAGCTGGCTGATTTTGCCCGTGCTGATTCCGTTATTGAGTGGCTGTATGCCCAGCGTGTCTAAAATATCCTGAATGCGATCCATTAATGTGATGTGTGTTAAAAGGCCATTTTAATTAAAATAAGCACCATTTGTTGTTTGCAAAAATGCTTCAAGCAAAATGTCTTCCTGCCTGATAAAACCCTTGTCAGGCAAAATGCCGTCTGCGACCATTTCAACCACAGAAGCAATCGAAGCCGCGGTTGTCCAGGAAATAGCGCGCCAATGTTTGCCGTCAATTTCAATCGGGTGATATGCCCTGTAAAATTCCTCACGTTCGAGCCGGTTATCTTTCCAGCCTTCCACAACGGCATATACATACACAACATCTTGCTGCACAGGCGGTTTGGCTTCTGTTAAGATCTGCTCGATCAGTTCGCGTTTGTCTTTCAGGCACAATTCATAAAGCATGAAACGCATCAAGCTGCAATGTCCCGGATAACGGATCGTCTTGTAATTCAATGTGTCAAGCTTGCCTTCCAATGTTTCGCACATTGTTCCTAAGCCGCCGGAAGTGATAAATGCTTCAAATTCCTGGCCTTCAATGTTGATCATTTCAATGCCTTCGAGCGACGGCACCATTTTTCTGACACCATTGTGAATCACTTCGGCATCATTAATATATTCGTTTACAACGCCTGCGGGTGACCAAGTGAACGAGTAACCCATGAGCCCATTTGGATAACGCGGCAATGCGCCAACGCGCAGCTCAATGTCTCGCAGTTGGGTAAATTTTTTGGCAAGATCCATTCCTACAATGCCGATAAAACCGGGCGCCAGTCCGCATTGCGGTGCCAGCACACTATGACTATCTTTGGCCATTTCGCGGATCGCGGCTGTGGTGGCAACGTCTTCGGTCAGATCAAAATAATGTATCCCGCTTTGACAAGCTTTGCGGGCAATGGGGAGATTCAGATTATAAGGCATGCACGAGACCACAGCATCAAATCCTGCCAATGCTGCATCCAGAAAAAGCAGGGTCACTAATGTCGCCCGATTTTACAGGAAATGGCAGTGAAACAGAGGGCTGGGTCTTGTCGACGCCTGTCACTTCAAACTTTTTACTCAACAATGTTCCCACCAGAGAACCGACTTTTCCGAGACCAATAACCAGGATTTTTTGCATGTATAGTTGATTGTTTAAGTGGTTGCGGGCAGTGCTTCCGAGAAAGATATGAAAAGAAATTGCAGTTTTTAAAACTTACATGTCATTTTTGTATGATTAATAAAAGTGACATGCAGATTGTAATTGTGGGTGGAGGAGCATCAGGATTTATGGCGGCCATAACGGCGGCAGAACATAATCCGAATGCTGAAATTTTGATTTTGGAAAAAAATAAAACTGTCCTGAACAAAGTGCGGATCTCGGGCGGCGGACGTTGCAATGTGACCCATAACCCTTCGGATCTACGTTTTTTTGTTAAAAATTATCCGAGAGGTGAAAAGTTGCTGCGCAGGCTGCTGCATGAATTTGATGCAAAAGCAACTATCGATTGGTTTGAAACAAAAGGAGTAAAACTCAAAACAGAACCAGACGGAAGGATGTTTCCTATCACAGATTCTTCCCAGACAGTGATTGAATGTTTGATTCGAACTGCGCGAAATTTAAAGATCGAGATCAGGACCAGCACATCAGTCAAAGCATTTGCCAAGGATGCCGCAAGCGGACAATTTATTATCCAGTTGGATGACGAGGAAATAAGGGCGGACAAGCTGCTGATTGCAACCGGAGGTTATCCAAAGATAAGTGGGTTTGAATGGCTGCAAGTGCACGATCATGAAGTAATTGCGCCGCTTCCTTCCCTGTTTACTTTTAACACGCCGGGTAATTATCTGCTTCCGTTGGCGGGCGTTTCCGTTCAGGATACGATTGTCAAAATAACAGGAACAAAGCACGAATGGCAGGGACCGCTTTTGATCACGCATTGGGGTTTCAGTGGCCCGGCGGTGCTGAAATTGTCAGCCTGGGCGGCGCGCGACCTTGCGGAGAAGGATTACAACTTTGTTTGCAAGATTAATTGGCTGCCGCAGATGAACGAACAGCAGGTTAGGGAATTCCTTTTGGCAGAAAAAGTAAAAACGCCTAAACAACAGATCTCATCACATTCAAGATTCGGAATTCCATCGCGGTTATGGAAAACCTTTGTGGAGAAATGTGAGATTGCGGATGATCTGCGCTGGTCAGATGCCACCAAAAAAGCGCTTAACCGCCTTTCGGAGTTGCTGACAAACAGTCAGTTTGAGGTTAAGGGCAAAACCACATTCAAGGAAGAATTCGTCACTTGCGGAGGCATTGCGCTGAGCAGCATTAACTATGAAACATTGGAAAGCCGGGCCGTTCCCGGGCTTTACTTCTGCGGAGAAGTCATTGATGTTGACGGCATTACGGGTGGATTTAACTTTCAGAATGCTTGGACAACAGGTTTCATTGCAGGCAGAAATATGGCGCAATAGTCCTGCTATTCCGCCATTGCATCAAAATACGCCCGCACTTTTTTGGCCCTGTCGATTCCCACCAAACCAGCCAGCTGCTCTAACGAACTTTCGCGGATTCCGCGAACGGATCCGAAGAATTTGAGCAGTTTCGCGGCCGTCACTTTTCCAACGCCTTCAACCCCGTCCAATTCACTGATTAAGCTGGCTTTACTTCTCTTGTCCCTGTGGAATGTGATCCCAAACCGGTGTGCTTCGTCCCGGATTTGCTGGATCAGCTTTAAGGATTCCGACTTTTTATCAATGTAAAGCGGCAGCGAATCTTCCGGAAAATAAATTTCTTCCAGCCTTTTTGCGATGCCTATGATCGGGACTTGTCCGTAAATACCAAGATTCTTCAAAGCGTCACATGCGGCTCCAAGCTGGCCTTTTCCACCATCGACCACAATCAAGTCGGGAAGCGGCTGCTCTTCTGCAATCAACCGGAGATAACGCCTGCCAACCACTTCATTCATCGATGCAAAGTCGTTGGGGCCGATAACCGTTTTGATATTAAAATGGCGGTAATCTTTTTTGGATGGCTTTCCATCTTTGAAGCACACCATGGCCGCAACCGGGTTTGTTCCCTGAATGTTGGAGTTGTCAAAGCATTCAATGTGCCGGGGAAGCGTTTTTAATTGTAAATCAGTCTTTAACCGAATCAAAACGCGATCCTTTTTGGAAGAAGTTGCAGAAGCTTCCACCTCACGCCGCTCGGCTTTGTCACGTCTGAAATACATCACATTTTTCATGGACATATCCAGCAGCTTTTTCTTATCGCCAATTTGCGGGACGGTCACTTCAAGCCGCATTTCGAGGTCGGGCTTAATGTTAGAAAGCAGTTCCCTCGCTTCCGCACCGAACTTCGAACGCATTTCAATGATCATCAACGCAAGGATCTCGGCGTCGGTTTCTTCCAGCTTCTTTTTAACCTCAACGGTCTGTGTGGCAACCATATATCCCTGTTTTATTTTCATAAAATTGAGATATGCGGCTTCCTCGTCAGACACAATGGTCAGCACATCAATGTTGCCGATTTTCGGATTGATAACCGTTGCTTTGCTCTGGAAATTAGAAAGATGCTCGATTTTAGTTTTCCACGAATGCGCTTTTTCAAACTCCATCGCTTCGGCGGCTTGCAGCATTTTGTCTTTGAAATATTGCTGCGGAAGAGTGAGATTGCCTTTGAGAATGTTATGGATCTGCTCGATTTCTGCATTATAATCCGCTTCATCGTGAAGTCCTTCGCAAGGGCCTTTGCAGTTACCAATGTGATATTCAAGACAAACTTTGAATTTGCCTGCTTCAATGTTCGCTTTGCTCAAAGGCAACTGGCACGAACGAATCGTGTACAACGATTTGAACATGTCCAAAAGCGTATGCATCGTCCGCAAACTCGCAAAGGGACCATAAAACGTGCCTTTACTGCGATCCAGGTTACGTGTAACGTAAACTCTTGGAAAACGCTCATTTGTCACACAAATGAACGGATAGGTTTTATCGTCTTTGAGCAGAATGTTAAACTTCGGCTGCAATTGCTTAATAAGCTGATTTTCAAGCAGCAGCGCATCCCATTCGCTGTGAACAATGGTGTATTCTATGCGACGGATCTGACTGACCAGCCGTCTGGTTTTCCGGTCGTGTTGATTGGATTTTAGAAAATAACTTGAAACCCGGCTACGCAAACTTTTTGCTTTCCCCACATATATAACCTCGCCTGTTTCGTCAAAATAGCGATATACACCAGGGTCCAGCGGGATTTTTGTAAGCTCTTCTTTATAATTGAATTCGGACATTGAATATTTTTCTTGACAGTCTTTCCTTGCTCATCTATTGCTAAAAAACAACCGTACAAGGTTAAAAGTTGCGTCTTTTACCAGTGCAAATGCCTCTTTCTGGGCAGCATTTAAATCCATTGGCCGGTTCAAAACGGATACTGCATAAGTCATGCCCGCAGCCCGTGCCTGCTCCGGCGTAATCTGCAATGTGCCGCAAACAACTGCCAGCGGGACATTATATTTTCCACAAAAATCGGCCAAGCCTTTCACCACTTTGCCGCTTAATGTCTGCTCGTCTACTTTTCCTTCGCCGGTGATGACCAGATCAGCGCGACTAATCAGTTCATCCATATGCGATTGTTCAATGACAATCCGCACGCCATCTTTCAGCACAGCATTTAAAAACCACAGACAACCCGCTCCCAGCCCACCCGCAGCGCCAGCTCCCGGCTCATTGCTTACTTCCTTACCGAATGTCTTGGCTGCAACTTTGGCAAGATTTTGCAACCCTTTGTCCAAAATTTTCACTATTTCCGGATCAGCGCCTTTTTGTGGCCCGTAAATGTAAGCGGCACCGTTCGGACCATATAATGGATTTGTAACATCGCAGGCAACTGTTACGGAAATCGTGGAAAGGCGTTGATCCGCCTGATCTCTTTCAATGCGCACAATGTCGTTCATCGACGCACCTTCCGGACTTAGTAATGCACCGTTTTTGTCTAAAAAACGATAACCCAGCGCCATGGCCATTCCTAAGCCGCCATCCGTTGTAGCGCTCCCGCCAATGCCAAGAATAATGTGTGCAACACCCTGATTCAAAGCATGCTGGATCAGCTGGCCAGTTCCATAAGTGGTTGTACTTAAAGGATTTCGTTCTTCTGCTGAAAGTATAGCAAGCCCTGATGCCGCTGCCATTTCAATGAATGCTGTTTTTCCATCGGCTGAAAGGCCATAGGAAGCATTTATCGGCCTTCCCAACGGATCGTGGGCAGTTGTTGTAATGGTTCGCCCGTTGGCTTGCTGGGTTAATATGCGTGCTGTGCCTTCTCCTCCGTCAGCAAGCGGAATTGTGGTAACATTTGCTTCGGGATATGCAAGCAAAATGCCTTCCCTGATCGCCTGACAAACATCAGTCGCTTCCAATGAACCGCGAAATTTGTCAGGCGCTACGAGAATGTTCACCGAAAAAGAAGGGGTTAATGTTTAAAATAAAACACCCTCGTCGTCTGAACGGGATGGCGGAACATAGGTGTCCGTGCTGTCAGAAGTCACTCCGCCGCATTCGCGCACGTAGTTTTCAGGCTTGTTGAAAGGGCCTTTTCTATATTGAACCAATGTTGGATCGTCATAAACTTTTTTCATAAACATTCCCCAGGCTGGCATCGCAATGCGTCCTCCTTGTCCGTAAGCAATGGTCCGGAAGTGAATGCTGCGATCCTCACCGCCTACCCAGATGCCTGAAACCAAATGCTGTGTCATACCCATGAACCAACCGTCAGAATAGTTTGAAGTCGTTCCCGTTTTGGCAGCGATCTCATTGCCTTCAGTAACGCCATATTGTTTCAGACGGCCAGCAGTTCCACCCGGATCTTCCACCGCTCCGCGCATCAGATACAGCATGTTATAGGCCATATTTTCGCTGATTTCCTGGTTTTGCTTTTGGAAAAACTCCTGTAAAACATTACCATACCGATCCTCAATGCGCAAAATCGTCATCGGTTCGGTTCTGTGACCGCCGTTTGCAAATGCACTGTAAGCGCCAACCATTTCATAAACCGAAACATCACTGATGCCTAGACAAAGGGATGGCACTTCCTGTAATTTGCTCGTTATGCCCAGCTTGTGCGCATACTCGGCAACCGTTTTGGCTTTCACCATTTTGATCAGATAAGCGCTGACCGTATTCACCGATTTACCCAAAGCCTGCCTTAATGACAGCGATTGGTAAGAATATTTGTTATTGGAGTTTTTAGGCGACCATCCGCCCGGCACGCCGTCCGAAGGCCCAAAATAAATCGGCGCGTCCGTTACGTGATCGCAAGGCGTCAAAAAGTTTTTATCCAATGCCGAAACGTAAACGAAAGGCTTGAATGTCGAGCCCGGCTGGCGTGAACCTTGTTTTACGTGGTCATACTTAAAATATTTGAAATTAATGCCGCCTACCCAAGCTTTTACGTGGCCATTTCTCGGGTCCATAGACATCATCCCTGCGCGAAGAAAACGCTTATAATAAGCGATAGAATCGAGCGGGCTCATCGTCACTTCCTTTTCTCCATTCCAGGTAAAAACCTTCATTTTGTAAGGCCTGCGCATGATTTTCCAGGCTTCGTCTTCGCCTAAGTCTCTTTTTAGCGAGATAAAATGTGGTGATCTTCTTGCAGCAGTCATTAAGAAGCCAGGAATTTCCTTTCCATTGTCGTAAGTCCACGGATTTCTGCCTTTCCAATGTTCGTCAAACAGCTTTTGCTGCCCCTTCATATGCTCGGTAAGCGCATCTTCCTGGTAACGCTGCATACGGGAATCAATGGTTGTATAAATCCGTAAACCGCTGGTATACAGATCATAATTCATGTCATGCTCCTCATTATACAGCTTCACCCAGCTTTTCAGATAACCGCGCATGGACTCTCTGAAATAAGGCGCGAGTCCTGTGTTGTGGCTGTCCACGGTGAAGTTCATGCCAAGCGGCTTTTCCTTATATCTTTCAAAATCTTCTCTTGGAATGTATTCGTATTTAGCCATTTGCGCCAAAACCGTGTTTCGGCGGTTCAATGCATTATTTGGAAAACGCAATGGATTGAAAAGTGTTGGATTTTGCAGCATTCCGACGAGCAGCGCAGCCTCGGTAACATTCAGATCCCAGGCTTCTTTGTCAAAATAAGTTTTTGCAGCGACCTTGATCCCGTAAGTGTTGTTACCAAATGAAACTGTGTTGAGATACATTTGCATGATCTCTTGCTTGGTGTATTTTCTTTCCAATATTACTGCCAGCACCCATTCCTTGGTTTTCGCAATGACAATGCGCACCAAAGGAATTTTGCCTAATAGCCCTTCAAACTCCTCTGAACGCGTATTGAAAAGGTTTTTTGCAACCTGCTGAGTTAGTGTACTGCCTCCTCCTGAACTTGAATTTCCAGAAACCACGCCTTTAAAAACGCGCAGCAAACTTCGCGGGTCAATGCCTGAGTGGTTCACAAAACGCGCATCCTCCGTCGCGATCAACGCGTCAATGAGGTTTGGTGAAATCTGCGAAATGTCAATTTGTGTCCGGTTTTCAAAGAAATATTTTCCGAGCGATTTTCCGTCTTCGCTGATCAGTTCTGATGCAAGTTCACTTTTAGGATTTTCAAGTGTTTTAAGATCCGGCATTCCTCCAAAAAGCCAGAAAAAATTGAAGCTAACGGCAACAATGTAAAGTATTAGAAGACCCAGTCCAATTCCGATAAACCGCCAGAGACGGATTATGGTGCGGCGATACTTTCCGGGTTGGAATTCAAGCATATAAACGGAGTTAAGTAATTGGAAACAGACAAATATACGATTTCAGCTAATTATCTCTTTCCCATCGAAAGGGAATTCAGCTCCTGCATCTCTTTGAGGCGAGGCAGGTAAATACTGGAAGGATATAATCTCATAAATTCGGTAATGGCTTGTGTATAAGCATCTTTACCGCGCACTTTTCCGATCAGAAAAACCCGCAGCAAGGCAAATTTATCTTCAATGGCGTGACCTTTATAAGCAGGCAGGTTTTGTTCAATTTCTTCAAGCGCTTTGGCGTAATCGCCTTTGCTGTAAAGCGCATAAGCTGCTTCGTATTCTTTCACCGGATTTCCCACACCCGCCAGGCTCCCTGCCTGATCAGCAGCTTTGCCAACCAGACGTGCATAAGTTGATGTTGGATACTCGTTCAGCAACTTCGCCTTCCACGCATTTTTATCGGTTTCACTTTCGTAAGTCAGATACAATAAATAATAGATCTCTTCCTTGTATTGTGTTTTAGGATAATCGGCTAAAACACGTTCAAATGCTTTAATGGAGCGTTGCTGCTCTTGTAAATCGAATCTGTAAATCTTTCCTAGATTATAAAGAGCATCCTCTTTTCTTTTCTGAGAATCGCCCATCTGGCCTTCTGTAAGCGGAATATTCTGTTTGAGCGATGCATGCAGGGCATCCCACTCAGGCGTTCCTTTTTTCAAACCATTATCCACAACAGCTTCCGTTGCGACAGCGAGAGAATCGGGTGTATTAATGCCGTTGTTTGCTAATGATCGCATTTGACGGCTGCTTCTGCGCCAATCATCTTCGAGTGGCCTGTTTCCCCAGGCTCTCTTGAAATCCAGTTTCCCCTGATTAATCAATGCCGGATCATACAATTCCCATCTGCGTTCATTTCCGTTGATTAACGGATTTTGAATGCTCTGCACATTGGTGTTCTGACTGGCCAGCAATGCTTTTTGAGTTCTGATTTCTTCCGCTTTTCGCTCAGCTTCCTGCGCCTCTATAATTGCATCAATTCGGTTGTCCAATGCGGCAGGATTCAATTGTGCCAGTTTCTGCAAACTGTCTTCTGTGTTGACAACTGTGTATTGTTTTACAAATTCATCGAGCGCCCGCTTTCTTTCCGACACAAGTTTGTATTCTGGTGCCGTCTGCGGCAGGATTGTCAATGCGCTGTCATAATATGCTTTTGAGACCTCAAATTTTTCCAGGGATTCGTAATTGATTCGCGCCAGCTGCAAATAAGTGTAAGCTTTCTGCTCCATATTCGTGCCTTTGGAAGCAGCGGCGGATTTTTGCAGATAACCAATTGCTTCGGGAATTTGCTTTCTGTGTTCAGCCAGCAAGCCCATTGTGAAATAGATTTTATCCCGCAAATCATCATTCTTACGGTCGCGCAGCATTCTTGCAAAACCAACATCGTCCAGATTCTTGTCCGGGTTTAAGACAACATCATTCTGCAACGAATTCATGGAGGAATAAAAGCCCAGGTCATAACTAGGGCGATTCTTGTTTACGCTGCGGTAATGCTTGTTGGCCAATGCATATTGTCCCAAACGGTCATACATTTGAGCAGCCGCAAAATGGATACGTGCGGTTTCTATGGACTTTTTTAGAAGCGGAAATGTTTCTTCAAGAATAGCGACAGAAGTAAGATATTCGCCGTTCTGCTGGTGTAAATAAGCTTTGGTAAGGTAAAATTCGCGAGCCGAAGATTTTTTAAGGGGCTGCTGGCTTAGATATTCGGCAACGCCCAGCGCATTCGAATAGTCTTTATGCATAATGTATGCGCGCATGAGCAGGATCAGCGCATCATTTTTATCATCTTCATCGCGCCCGTTTGCATAAACATAGCGCAGCGCTTCAAGGCCGTCCGCCCATTCGCCCAGATACAAACGCGATTTACCTAAAACAATGTAGCTGTTGTCCATCCACTTGCTGTTCTGATGCTTTTCAGCAACAATCGACGACTTTTTGATGGCATCCTGCAACTGCGGCTTTACCGGCAACGATAAAACAGAGTCTATGGGAAGCAAGATTGGAAGCAATTGATTGTAATCCTCTTTATATGCTTTTTGCATCAGAAACTCAGCCTCGGAAAGGCTTTGTTCGGCCATGAAATAAGCATTATAACGCGCAGAAAGATTGTGAAAACCGATTGCGGCAGGTTTTGTACTGTACTGTGAACAGGACACCATCAAACTGATTAGAGTTAGTGAAAGTGCTGTCCGGCAGATGTAGAGGGCAAAACGGTTGGTCACAAATACGAAGTTAGGGATGTCTTTTGTCTTCTTATGAGCAAATCTAAAACGGTAATTTAAATAATTACGTATCGAAGATAAGGGCATTTGTAAAAATTGAAGCAATTTTGCTGCACGACATCGGGCAATTACATGGAACCAGACAGCAATCAAGCAGGGAAGGACGAACGAAAAAGGGCGCTGAAAAAAGAATCTTCGGGTTTCCTGAAATATTCCGGCATGGCTACGCAGATGCTCGGCACCATCCTGATCTTCACTTATAGTGGCTACAAGCTCGATGAATGGCAGCAAAACGATGTGCCGGTGTGGACGCTTGTGCTTTCGCTCCTCTCCATTGCGGGCTCCTTATATATGCTCATCCGGGGTTTTACAAAAAAATAGATTTTACAAAAAACCGTCAGGCATGTTACGCACCATTGCTGCAACCATCATTATCGGAATTGCATTTTTCCTTGCTCAGCATTTTCACTTCGACAGCTTGCTGCACCCTTATATCTGGTACATTCTGGTCTTCTTTTTCGGGCTTTCGTTTTTTGCGCACCGGCTGATGGAGATCGGGTTTCGAAACAATCGTGAAAAATTCGTCACTTTTTACATTGCCGTCATCGCGGGCAGGATCGTGCTCAGCCTGATCTTCATTGCACTGTTTTTGTTCAAAGGGCTAAGTGATTCATTCTTATTTATAACCAACTTTTTTGCACTCTATTTATTTTATACATGCTTTGAAATATATGGTTTGTATCGTAACTTGCGCCGCAATTGACAAAGCATAGCATTTTAGCATATATGTACACCCATTTGAGACTGTTTTTTACTACTGCGCTGATAGCAGCAACTTGCCTTTTAAATGGTCCAGCTAAGGCGGACGAACCCGTACAGCATGAGGCTGAAAATGTGGTTGAAGGCATTAATAAGCAAGAGCACGAAATTGAACATAATCTTGAAGAGTCAGAGGAAAAGTTCAATATAGGCCAGATGATCATGCACCACATTGCTGATTCTCACGAATGGGAAATTACGCATGGTGTGGTTCTTCCGCTTCCGGTTATCCTTTACTCAGCTGACCGCGGAATTGAAGTTTTCTCATCTTCCAAGTTTCACAATGAACACCACGAGTACAATGGTTATCACCTCGTTCACGGTGATGCCGAAACGATTGTTCCTGTTGACGAGTCGCGCAAAGTTTACGATTTCTCAATAACTAAGAACGTAGCGTCCATGCTTTTGAGCGCTGTTATTCTGATCCTGATCTTCACTAGCATTGCTGGATTTTACAAAAACAGCAAAGGAAAAGCGCCGAAAGGATTTCAATCCGCAATGGAAGTCATTATCCTCTTTATCCGTGACGACGTTGTTAAGCCGAACATCGGCCCGAAATACGAAAAATATCTTCCTTACCTGCTTACATTGTTCTTCTTCATTCTGGTGAACAACATTCTCGGGTTGCTTCCGGGATCGGCTAACGTAACGGGTAACATTGCAGTGACAATGACACTTGCCGTTCTGACATTTATCGTTGTTCACCTGAACGCAAATGGAAACTATTACAAACACCTTGTGAAGCCAGACGGCGTTCCTGTGCCATTGTTGCTGATCATGATTCCTGTTGAGATCGTAGGTGTGTTTATGAAGCCGTTCTCTTTAATGGTCCGGTTGTTCGCCAACATGACAGCAGGTCACATTATCTTGCTAAGCCTTTTCGGTCTGATCTTTATTTTCCAAAGCATTGTAATCGCTCCGGTCATCTCGCTGTTCGCCTTGTTCCTCAACTTTATCGAGATTATGGTTGCGTTTATCCAGGCATTTATCTTTACCCTGTTGTCGTCCATGTACATTGGAAGTGCCATTGAAGAGCACAGCCACGCAGATCACGGACATTGATTGAATCTCTTTTTTATTAATTATATATTTTAAACAAAACACAATTATGTTGTTTCAAATCTTGCTTCAAGCTGCAGAACAAAGTGGTGCTGGTCTAGCTGTATTCGGTGCTGCTATCGGCGCTGGTCTTGCTGCTATTGGTGCTGGTCTTGGTATCGGTAAAATCGGTGGAAGCGCTGTTGAAGGTATCGCTCGTCAGCCAGAAGCTGCTGGTGCTATCCAGACTGCAATGCTTATCATCGCGGCTCTTATCGAGGCGGTTGCGCTTTTCGCAGCAGTTATCTGTCTGCTGATTTCGTTCAAGCTGTAGTAAAAACATTGGACTCCGGTCCTTACTTCTCTTGCATTAGGCGTTGGAAGTAACATTGAAATTCTCGTGGAAGCATTAGGCTTCCACGATTTTTAAGAAATAAAAGAGAGCGGTTCTTACACTCAAAACTCATTATACTATGTCATTGCTTACTCCAAACCCAGGCCTTATTTTCTGGATGCTTGTGGTATTCTTGCTGGTTGTTTTCATTTTGGCAAAATTCGCCTGGAAACCAATCATTAAAGGCCTTAAAGACCGTGAAAACGAAATCCAGGGTGCACTTGATCTTGCTGAAAGAACAAGAGCTGAAATGGTGAAATTGAAATCGGACAACGAAAAATTGATCGCAGAAGCGAATGCAGTGCGTGACCAGATCCTTCGCGATGCGAAAGACGCAGCAGACCGCACAATCCTTGAATCAAAAGACAAGGCAGCTGTTGAAGCTCAAAAAATGATCGAAAGCGCTCGCGAAGCGATTCGTAACGAACAGCAAGTTGCTGTTACGAAGATCAGAAAAGAGGTTGCTACACTTTCACTTGAAATCGCTGAGAAAGTTTTGCACCGCGAATTGAAAGACAAGGAAGCGCAGGAACAATTAATCGCAGAACTTGCTACCTCTGCCCGCTTAAACTAATCAGTCTCTTAAATTAAAATCCAATGTCAGTAAGTATAGTTGCTTCCAGATATGCAAAATCGCTGATTGAGCTGGCGAAAGAACAAGATGTTCTTGAAGCAGTTTATCAGGATATGCTTTTATTTAAGGATACGGCTGAGAAAAACAGGGGCTTAATGCTTGCATTGAAAAGCCCGGTTGTACGTCACGAGAAGAAACTGAATATTTTGAAAGCGCTATTTGAAACGCGTGTCAATTCGGTTTCCTACGCGATTTTCACCATCATTACCAAGAAAAACAGGGAGGCGATCCTTGACGAAATATCAAACGAATTTATCAAAAGCTATAACCTGAACCAGGGAATCCAGAGAGCGACGGTTACCACAACTATCCCGCTTACGGAAGAGCTTCGCAAGCAATTCTCTGACATGGTTACTGCAAAAACCGGCCGCACCGTGCAGCTGGCTGAGAAAATCGATCCGAATCTGATCGGTGGATATGTGCTGAAAATCGATGACCGTCAGATCGACGCATCTTTGAGAAGCCGTTTGAACGAGCTTAAATTACAGTTTGTAAACTGATATTTTTATCTGCATAATTTGGAAGACCCGGCTGCTATGCGGCCAGGTCTTTTTTTATGTCCAAATGTTGCTATACTTTCATTTTTGTAACGTTCTTGAAGCTGATGTCGATCGCTTCCAAAGCCGGGCGCTTCGCTACATCCTGCTCGACGAAGAAATGCTGCAGACCAGCGATTTTGCGCGCGTCAAAGATCTTTTTGAAGTCGATAGAACCGGTTCCCACCTCTGCGAAAGACTGATCGGTTTTGTCCATATCCTTCACGTGCCACAATGGGAAACGGCCCGGATATTTTTTGAACAAATCAACTGGGTCAAGACCTGCTTTTACGATCCAGTACAAATCCAATTCAAGCTTAACCAAGTCAGGATCCGTGCTTGCAATCAAATCGTAAGGAAGCTGGCCGTCCATTTTCTTAAACTCAAAATCGTGGTTGTGGTAACCAAACTGCAAACCTGCTTTCTTGGCAACCTCTCCTGATTTGTTAAACAGGTCAACGTATTTCTTATAATCTTCAATTGACTTTCTTTCTCCGTCCGTCAGATAAGCGCAGTTCACGTATTTCTGTCCGATAGCAGCTGCGTCGTCAACCGCACGTTGCCAGTCGTTGGATAGTGTGCCTTTTTGATCTTTCATCTGAACGCCTGCGCCATAATGTCCGCTTACCGGGTTGAGTCCCAGGCCGTCCAGGATCGCTTTGAATTCTTTTGGTGTTTTTCCAAAAAATTTGCCGTCGTTATATCCAAAAAGCTCAACTTCCTTGTATCCGATCGCCGCAACTTTTTTCAATGTCCCCTCCAAATCCTTCGCAAGGTCTGTCCGTAGCGTGTAAAGCTGCAAACCGATCTTAGAGGATGCCTTAGCCGTCAAATCAAATTTTGAAAGCATAGGAGCTGCCAACATAAAAGCACTCGCTTTCATGAATGATTTCCGTGAAATCTTCTCGTTGTAATTCATTTGTTTTCTGTCGAAAATTGGGGTTGGTTATATTTATTTGGTAATCGTAATTGCTCCTGAATTGGAAAGCTTCGTCTTCATTTCGTCCGTCACTTTCCAGTCTTCCGAAAAGTTTCCGTCGACAATCACATTGGTGGACGAATCTTTAAAGAAAAACAGGTCCTTGAATTCCGGAAGCCTGCGGTGCACAGGAGATATGAACGCAGCATCCTTATTATCCGCGCCAGTCCACCACGGCAAACCGGAGCTTACCGCCACATAATGCTTATCCA
Source organism: Dyadobacter sp. AC419 (assembly GCF_979253085.1). Taxonomy (NCBI): domain Bacteria; kingdom Pseudomonadati; phylum Bacteroidota; class Cytophagia; order Cytophagales; family Spirosomataceae; genus Dyadobacter; species Dyadobacter sp. AC419. Next base: position 318,801 of record NZ_CEEDCD010000027.1, read on the forward strand.
CAGGGAATATGTAAAAAAGGCCATGTGACTTATCAGCAGCATTCAAATGCACCGGCAGCCGGTCGGCATATTTTGCAATCAGCGAATTGGTTTCTTTTGTCCCGAACAGAATCAAATTGCCATGCTCTATATCGCTTGGCCGCACATTTTTATCAGACAAAGTCCTCGGAAAGAACATGATCCTGCCTACAAATTCACCTCTGTAATAGGACCAGTTCGCGGCCTGCGTGGCAGCGTCTACGCGCTTTTTCAACTCTTCGGGTGAAGGATTGTCAGCAGTGCCATACACGTAAATATGAGGGGTTGAGAATGCTTCGTAAATTGGACCTTCTGCTCCTTTTTTCTTAACCAGGCCTGTCGCAATAGGATTTGTAGCCACTGCCCACACATTATTGTTTTTCACGAATGAAACCGAACTGTCCACTTTCGCCGAAAGCGCTTTTCCATCGATGCTGAACGTTACATTGCTTGCCGCATTAAATTTCGGGTGACCTTTCAGGTTGAATGTAAATGCAGAAAGGTTTTTCGTAGTAATAGTCGCAGCATTGGGTTTGTTCAGATTGGCGTCGATCTCTGCCAGCGTTCCCAGGTTCATCTTATCAAACTGAACCCAGAATGCCTTATTGTATTTGTATTGCTTGCTGACAAACTTCACACGATCCGGAAACGGATTACGCTCCGCGTGGCCGAACCATTCGAAGATAAATTCATTGTCATAGGCACTTACCCAGCTGTCATGTTTGACATCCACAAACTCTTTATAACTCACTTCCACTCCAATATCCTGCAAATGCTGCACCCACTTACGCGTGTCCGCAACAGGAACCACGGGATCTGCATCGCCATGGAAAAAGTGTATAGGGAAATTCAATGCATTGGCTGCCAGATCGAACGTTCCATTCGGCGGTGCAGGGCAAACAGGAGCTATTGCTGCCCATATGTCCGGCCTTGTCAGTCCGAGCCAAAGCGTTCCTCCCCCACCCATGGACAAACCCGTGAGATAGGTTTTATTTTCATCAATTTTAAAGCGCTTTTTTACATCGTCCAACACATCGTAAACGTCCTCTTCCGGGATGCCCTGATAACCTGCTGTTCCTCTTGCAAATGGCGCAGCAACAATGAAATCGACATCTTCCCATTGTGGAAAATAGCGGGTTGCTTCTTTATCTGTCTCGTCCTCTGCATTGCTTTTTCCAAAAACACGACGCAAGTCCAAACGGTGGTTGGAACCAGCGCCATGCAGCATAATTACCAGCGGATATTTTTTATTTTCATCGAAATTCTTGGGAAGATAGAGGCCATATGGCTGCTCGGTGTCGTCGGCGTCTGAGAAGAAAGTCAGGACTTGCGGGCCGGTAGCAAGCTTTTGCGCTTGTAAATTGGTAAAGCCCAGCAGTAAGCCCAGTACAATTAAAACTGCTTGATTCCGGAATTTGACGGTCATTTGATATGATAATTTTCTTGGGCTAAATATAAACTAAATCATAACGACTATTTGCCTAAATGTGCATTTCATTCTTGCTAATGAATGTTAACACAAAAAAAGGCGGATCAGATGATCCGCCTTTTCAAGCATTGTTGTTAAAAGAGCTGCCTGTTAATTGGCAAGTTCTTCTTCTTTCTTACGAACACTGATAACGAGTTGTTCACTGTTCTCTTCGTGATTGGCAACCAGCACATCGCCTTCGCGCAAATCGCCTTTCAATATTTCTTCTGCTACGGGATCTTCAAGATATTTCTGAATCGCCCGGTTCAAAGGACGCGCGCCGTATTGCGGATCGTATCCTTTTTCAGACAAGAAGTCTTTCGCAGCAACTGTCAATTCAATTTCATAACCCAAACCTTTCACGCGGTTAAACAATTTGCCAAGTGAAATGTCGATAATGCGGTGCAGATCTTCGCGTTGAAGCGAGTTGAACACAATCACATCATCCAAACGGTTTAGGAATTCAGGAGAAAATGCTTTACGAAGCGCACTTTGAATGGTGCCTTTCATAATATCGTCCTGATTTTCTGTTTTCGCTTTTGTAGAGAAACCAATTCCAGATCCGAAATCTTTCAAATCACGTGCTCCAATGTTAGAAGTCATGATAATGATCGTGTTTCTGAAATCGACTCTGCGACCAAGACCGTCTGTAAGGATCCCATCGTCAAGCACTTGCAAAAGAATGTTGAAAACATCCGGGTGCGCTTTTTCGATCTCATCCAGAAGGACTACACTGTAAGGCTTCCGTCTGATTTTCTCAGTCAGCTGACCACCTTCTTCATAACCCACATATCCCGGAGGCGCTCCTACCAGACGCGATACGCTGAATTTCTCCATGTATTCACTCATATCGATCCGCACCAAAGAATCATCTTTGTCAAACAAATATGTTGAAAGCACTTTAGCAAGCTCGGTTTTACCTACACCAGTTGGTCCAAGGAAAATGAATGAACCGATTGGTTTTTTCGGATCTTTCAAACCAACCCTTGTACGCTGAATCGCTTTTACAAGCTTTTCGATCGGTGGGTTTTGACCAATTACTTTGGCTTTCAATTCGTCGGCCATGTTGAGCAATTTCTTGCCTTCATCCATCGAGACGTTCGTTACAGGAATTCCGGTCATCATAGCAACCACTTCGGCTACATTATGCTCAGTTACAGTGTAACGTTTTTGTTTTGTTTCTTCTTCCCAAGCCAGTTTCGCACGCTCTAATTGATCGATCAATTTTTTCTCACGATCTCTTAATTGAGCTGCTTCTTCGTATTTCTGGCTTTTAACAACCCTGTTCTTTTCTTGCTTGATATTTTCAATCTGCTCTTCAAGAACAAGAATGTCTTCCGGAACTGTAATGTTGCTGATGTGAACTCTTGCTCCTACTTCATCCAAAACGTCAATCGCCTTATCCGGCAAGAAACGGTCTGTAATGTATCTTTCAGAAAGCTTAACCGCTGTGCTGATCGATTCAGGCGTATAATTCACGTGGTGGTGATCTTCATATTTATCCTTAATGTTTTCAAGGATTTGAATGGTTTCTTCGATTGAAGTTGCATCCACCATCACCATTTGGAAACGACGTGCTAATGCACCATCTTTTTCAATATACTGGCGATATTCGTCTAATGTCGTCGCACCGATACACTGGATTTCTCCACGTGACAATGCCGGCTTGAACATGTTTGAAGCATCCAGAGAACCGGAAGCACCACCTGCGCCAACGATTGTATGCAGCTCATCAATGAACAGGATCACATCCGGAGATTTTTCCAATTCATTCATTACTGCCTTCATTCTTTCTTCAAACTGTCCCCGGTATTTTGTTCCAGCAACTAATGATGCAAGATCAAGTGTAACAACGCGTTTTCCGAAAAGCACACGTGACACTTTTTTCTGAACAATTCTTAGTGCAAGACCTTCTGCGATTGCAGTTTTACCTACACCCGGCTCACCGATAAGGATCGGGTTATTCTTTTTACGACGGCTAAGGATTTGGGCAACACGCTCGATTTCTTTTTCACGTCCAACGATCGGATCCAATTTACCAACCTCGGCCATTTTGGTCAGGTCGCGTCCAAAGTTATCCAACACAGGAGTCCGTGATTTCTCTGCTCCTTTTGATTCTTTTCCAGATGCAGAGCCGCTTCCTCCTCCGAACATGCCTCCTCTTGCCTCATCATCTCCGTCTTCGGTCTCCGGCCCCATGTGAGGTTTGGATCCTGATGATTGATATTCTAACATTTCCTTGATGACTTCGTAGTTAACATTAAATTTATGCAGAATCTGGGTGCCTACATTGTCTTCGTCGCGCAAAATCGAAAGCAGCAAATGCTCTGTTCCGATCAAATTACTCTTAAATATTTTGGCTTCCAGATAAGTAATTTTTAAAACTTTCTCTGACTGTCTGGTCAGGGGTATATTTTGTAAATTCTTAACGTTGTTGGTCGCTGCTCCTTTTGTTGCCTGCTCAATGGTTTGTCGTACATCATCCAGAGAAACGCCCAGCTTTTTCAATAAGCCAATCGCCACTCCGTCTCCCTCACGAATCATCCCCAGCAACAAATGCTCCGCTCCAATGTAATCATGACCGAGGCGAAGTGCTTCTTCCCTGCTCATCGTGATTACCTCTTTCACTCTATTCGAAAATTTTGCTTCCATTGTGTAGCAATAAAAAGTGTTTTAATATTCTAAACGCTACTTGATCCTCGTTTGTTCAAAATAGCTTTATTGAAACTTACAGGATCTTAACAAAACACTCTTTGCCTCAGGACCCATGTTAAATAGCAGATCAATAATACTTAAGTTACTTACAAAATCATTCCCGAAGGTTTGATAATAAGGGATTGGCTGATAATATTCAGTAGGAATATGGCTTTTCCTGTTGTTAATAAGGGAAATAGCATTCGTTACTTGACTTTCCTCCTCAACCGAACCTGACAAATTGTACTGTAACTCCTTTTTGACTCCTCCCAATCTAAGACAAATTGTCAATAATTCATAATTCAAATCAACGAGATATGCTAGTTTCTTGTCATAAATCTCCAAAAAATAAGGGGCATAAAACTCGTAGAACGGGGATTTTCCGTAAGCTGATTTCAGACAGCCCAGATGACGCCGCATCCAGTCCTGGCTGTAGTCAATCTTAATATCTTTTGTGGGGGTGGCTGCCTCGTACTTTTTGACCGGAACCGTTAACAAATCAACCTTATTGGCAGTAAGTACACTGCATCTGTTGCGATAGCTCTGCTTGACATATCGCTCTTCAATGTCGATGAAAATGCGGTCGTGACTTAGTAAACAGGTAAAATACGCTAAACTAGGTAAATACTGTAATTCGATCCGCAAATCAGTCCGCTCATCATCTTTAATTAAAATTTCTGACACTATCAAATATGGTAAAGGCTTATGATATTATCAAAAAATTCATAATAAATATTTTGTATGGGTGGCAATGTACAATGCGAACTTAAATCATTACAATTTCGCACTATAAAAACAAACTTACGTCTCCAAGTCCCTCGCGGATGATCTCGAAACCGCCACTGTCCGATTTAATGATCGTCGATGCAACATTGCCTCCGTAACCGCCATCCACAACCATATCCACCTGGTGCTGAAACTTCTCGTAAATCAGCTCAGGATCAGTTGAATACTCGATAATTTCATCGTCATCCTTAATCGACGTAGTAACGATCGGATTACCTAATTCTTTTACAATCAGGCGCGGAATCATGTTATCAGGAACGCGAATCCCGACGCTTTTTTTGTTCGTATTAAGCAATTTTGGGACGTTGCTGGTGGCTTCGAGAATGAATGTGTAAGGTCCGGGCAGCACCTTCTTCATAATTTTGAAAGCCGAATTGTCAACGCGGGCATAATCCGCAATGTGACTCAAATCGTAGCAAATGAAGGAAAAGTCGTTTTTCTGTGGCTTGATGCCTTTGATCCTGGCAATTTTTTCGACGGCCCGGGAATTGTAAATGTCGCAGCCCAATCCGTAAACTGTGTCGGTTGGATAAATGACCAGACCACCATTCCGGAGCACATCAACGACCTGTCGGATTCTCCTTTCGTCAGGATTTTGGGGGTAAATTTTTATGAACTCAGCAGGCATAGGCAATAGCAAATTTTTAGATTAACAATTCTAAAAGCTAAATCCTTCCTGTCCAAGTGCTTTTTTTAAATTTTTGATATAAAATCGATAGGCAAAATTAACCGGAAGGTGCATTCTGCACATGAAAACGATCAGCTCCGTTTGCCATCCCGGGTTTTCAATGTAATTGAGCAACACCCGAAAACGCACCGCCAGCTCAAATTCCTGTGCATACCAGCATTTCCTGATAAATGTCCGGATGCGTGCCGCCAGCAAGTCAAATTCCCGCTGGTCGCGGTTGAGGTCGTAGGCTTTGTTGCAAACTGTATAATAGGAAGCGAGCATGCCGCTGCCTTTTTTGTAAACCATGGAAGAAAGTGACGAAGGAACGATCCGCTTTTTGGTAAGCACTTCATCCAGATAAAAATATTTGAACCTGGCAGCCGACCGCACCCAAAAATCAAAATCTTCAAATGTCAGCGACTCGTCATATCCGCCCATTTCAAGCAATGCTTCTGTCCGCATGATCATGGTCGGTGTGCAGATGAAATATTTTTCCAGAACATTCTTGTAAACATCACCGGAAGGCACTGCTATCGCAGCTTTCCCAGCTTTATCAATCAGATAATGACTGTCTAAATCTTTGCCGGCAATGTTAATGTAAAGCGCATTGGTAAAAACAACTGCATATTCATCCGGAAGCTGCTCAAACGCTTCAACCTGTTTCTCAATGCGCTCAGGCAGCAGCACATCATCGCCGGAGAGGTCGATGACGTATTTTCCTTTGGCAACTGCAAGCCCTTTATTAAATGCTTTGCAAAGCCCGGAATTGAACCTGTTTTTGATTACTAAAAATTGATTTGAAGCTGATTTTAAATCTTCAATCACAACCAGCGTATTATCAGTGCTGGCATTGTCGATAACAATCAGTTCAATGTTGGTGTAAGTTTGCTGAAAGACCGAATGAAGTGTTTCTTCAATGTATTTTTCCTGATTATAAGCTGTCAGGATAACAGTTACCAATGGCTTTTCCTTCTCTTTCATTTCAACACGCAGTATCGCAATTCCAGTCTTGCAGCCTGGTTTTTTGCAATTTTTATGGTGGCTGCCAGTCACAAAACTAACAACATTCAACTCAGGTAAGAGAAGTTGTTAGTTTGCGGTAAATCGCTGCTTAGGGACCACTTTGCCCTTTGCTGCCGCTGCAATTCCATCATTGATCTCAAATCCGAGAATGATCACAAAGGCGAGTAAATAAAGCCAGATCATTAACGCGATCATCGTTCCGATAGAGCCGTAAAGCTTGTTATAGGAGCTAAATCTGGACAAATAATAAGAAAAACCGTAAGTCGCCGCGAGTATTAAAACGGATGCAATGACTGCACCGGCATTGATGAAGGAAAACTGCCTGCCGTGAGACGGCGCGAACCTGTAAATAAGCGAAATCGTCAGCATCAGCGACCCGAAACTGATCAGATAACGCGTGATATTCAGCAGATTGATCATCCACGTGTCCTGCAAAATATTCCAGTCGCTTAGAATGTTCATGACCGCATCGCCGACGATCAGCAGAATGACGGACAGGAAAAGTACGAGGATCAGCAGCAATGTTAAGAGTGTTGCAATGCCCCGCAATTTCAGAAAACCCCTCGTTTCAATGTCGTCGTAAACCATGTCGAACGAGCGCATCAGCGACATCATTCCATTGGTGGAGGCAATCATTGCAAAGATAAAACCGAACGAAAGTACGCCTTTCCGGGGCCTGCTGATAATATCCATGATGGTCTGGTCTGCATCTTCGTAAATGCCGCTTGGAATGTTTTCGCGCAGCAGCTCCATAATCTGCTGATCCAGATGCTCAATGGGAATGTAAGGAATGAGTGTAAAAAGGAAAATGACAGCAGGAAAAGAGGCAAGCGTCAGACTGTAAGCAACTGCCGACGCGCGCTGATCGATGTCATATTTCCGGTTGCTGCGGACCAGATTAACCAGAATGTCATACAAGGAAACTGTGTTGCCAATATAAACCTTACGCTGCAACCAGACAATAATACGCTTGACATGACGGTTTCCTAACAGTTTTTCAAGCATAGGCAAAATAATTAAATGTCGAAATACGGTTTGAGCTTGTTGAGCAGCTTTTCCGGTGCCACGCACAATTTCCCGTTGTCACGGCGCTGAAAAACGAGCGTCGTCTCGCCGGTGTTCAGCAGGACTTCATCCTGATTGCGTATTTCATACTGAAAAATGACCCTTATCCCCGGCATTTGCTGCAATGTAACACGGATTGACAACTCATCGTCGTAACGGGCGGGTTTCAAATAACGTGAATGGTTTTCATAAACCGGCATCATTACGCCTTCGTCTTCCATTACTTTGTAGTGAAAATCCAGGCTCCGAAGCGCCTCAACGCGCCCTATCTCATAATATCGGGCGTAATTTCCGTAATATACATAACCCATCTGATCCGTATCTGCATAACGGACCCGGACGCCCTTCACTTCGTAAACAAACATTATTTCATTATTTTGAGTCGGTTCAATTCAGCCTGATACATGCGTGCATTATTCAAGTGATCTGCATAATTGGTCGCAAACGCGTGATAACCCGACAGGTCCGCTTTGGCACACATATATACATAATCGTGCTTGTCATAATTGAGCACCGCATTCAGGGAATTGAGGTCGGCAACGCGGATCGGGCCCGGAGGCAAACCCACATTAACGTAAGTATTATAAGGCGATTTTATCAAAAGCTGACCATTCAAAATGCGTTTGATAGCAAAATCCTGTAACGCAAATTTGATCGTTGGATCGGCTTGCAGCGGCATCTGCGCATTCAAACGGTTAATGTATAATCCAGCGACTTTCGGTCTTTCATCCACTTTTCTCGCTTGCTCTTCTTCTACAATGGATGCCAGAATAGAAACTTGTACAGGCGTCAGTCCAATCGATTTGGCTTTGGCAACGCGTTCGTCTGTCCAATATTTTTTGTATTCGCTGTGCATCCGGTCCAGAAACTTTTCTGTGCCCGTTGTCCAGTAAATTTCATAAGTGTTTGGCAGGAACATGGATACAATCGTGAGCGTATCCAAACCATATTTGTTACAAACCTTCGGATCGCTGAGCGCTTTTCTGAAATTTGCTTCGCCGAACTCAAAACGGCTTCCTATGCGCGTAATGAGGTCTTCTTTAAGCCTTATATTGTTAAAAGTCAGTTTTACAGCGTCCTGACTTCCGGCTGCAAGTTTTTTAACAACCTGATAATTGTTTGAATTAGGCTTGATAACATATCTTCCCGGCTTCACTTTTTCAGGATATTTCAAAAGTTTGGCCAAAAACTGAAAGGAGATATGATCATTGATTACCTCATACTTATTCAGCGAATCCAGGACATTCTGATAAGTGCCTCCTTCCGGGATCAGCAATGCAAAGTTTGACTGCTTTTCGACAAGCAAATTGGGCGTTTTGAAAATCTGCCAGAAATAAAATGTAAATGTTGTTGTAAGGATTGCGATCGTAATAAACAATCCTACTTTAAAATTACGCGACATAAGTTACATGGCTATCAGCTTCCGGCGGGCAGCCGTCGGCTTTTTGTTCTTTAAATGTTATAGATTAACCTCAAATGGAATTCCAAATCTTTTTGCAAGCTCATCCAGAGACACAACAACTGGTTCCAGCAAATGAATTCCGTTTACGCCGCGATCAGCCTCGCTTTCACGTTCCGGATCGCCGGGGATAAGCACTTTCTGGCCCTCCACTGCCCGTGCGCCGCGGAATGCTTTGATCCATTTGTCCATATCCTGTTTGAATTCTTCGGCAGGACGAAAGCCGTCAACACGCATGGCACCCAGAAAATGTCCGGTTCCCAATCCAACTCCCTGCTGCGCTGTCATAAATCCGGCTGTTGCAAATGGCGGAACCCACGGCCCGAAATTAGCACCCGAAAGCACGCCCGAGAAAATGTCGACAATGGCGCCGAGTCCGTAACCTTTATGGCTGCCGTGCTCTCTATCCGAACCCAAAGGCAACAAACCGCCTCCGCTTTTTACGGCATTGGAATCCGTTGTTGCATTGCCTTCCGCATCCTGCGCCCAACCCAGCGGTGCAGGCAAACCCTTGCGCTGCAAAATTTCAAACTTCCCATAAGCCACGGCTGTCGAAGCAAAATCAGCTACAAAAGCTGGCTCTTCCAATGCTGGCACAGCAACAGCTATCGGATTGGTTCCGAGCAATTTATCCAAAGAAAAAGTAGGCGTTACCAATGGTGCAGCATTCGTCATTGTCCAGCCGATCATGTCTTTTTCCAATGCAAGCATCGCATGATAACCGGCAATGCCGAAGTGGTTTGAGTTACGAACCGAGACCCAACCGGAACCAACCTTCTCCGCTTTTTCCATGGCGATCTCCATTGCTTTCGGCGCAACCACAAGGCCTAATCCTCTATCACCGTCCACCACCGCTGTGCTGGGCGTTTCATAAACGACTTTGACCTCCGGTTTCGGATTCAATCGGCCATGATCATACAAGCGAACGTAACCTGCCAGTCTGGCGATGCCGTGCGAATCCACGCCCCGCAAATCTGCACTTACCAAAACCGTCGCAGCCAGCCTGGCCTCTTCTGCTGAACATCCTATGGCAATGAAAACTTCTTCCGTAAAATGTTTTAAATAGCTGGCCTGATACATATACGTCAAATGAGTGAACTTCTTTTTAATTTTACCCGCATGCTGCTGATCAGCACCCGGAATGCTGCAAATATCCTAATTCAATTGGCATCGTCCAATATTTCATAAAAATCTGTTCACCGCAACACATTTCTCCGCAAGCAAACGGAGATCACCATCATGGAAGGTAAAAATGGTCTCATTAAACGCATTGTAAGATATTTTATCCGCGGTCTCGTGCTTGTGGTGCCCATATATGCAACGGCACTTATCATATGGACAGGCGTCGAATATCTGGATAACATCATTTCCGTTGACATTCCGATTTCCAACAACCAATATGTTTATCTCCCCGGCCTCGGAATCCTGCTGATCCTTCTGTTCATCATTTTTCTTGGCTTTTTCTTCTCGACGGTCGTTCCACAATCGTTTTTCAGGTTTACGGAGCGCATTATGCGGCGCATTCCGCTGGTGAGCCTGATTTATTATTCTGTCAAAGACCTTATTCTCGCATTTGTTGGTGACAAAAAGAAATTTAATCAGCCCGTGCTGGTGACCATGTATCAGGAAACGCAGATCAAAAAGATAGGCTTCATCACGCAAACCGATCTCGGACATCTGAACATTGCGGGGCATGTGGCAGTTTACATGCCGCTCTCCTACTCCTTGTCCGGCGAGCTCTTCATTGTGCCTTGCGAGCACGTTTCGGTGCTCGATGCAAGTGCGACAGACGTGATGAAAATGCTGATTTCTGGCGGTGTTTCAGTGAAAGTTCCGCGAGAGGAAACGGCTGAGGAAGATTAATTTACACTTAAAATATGGGCAACAATGCAACACTTTTGCCCGTTTAAAAGAATGATTCCCTATATTTGAACCATTCTTTTAATGCTATGAGACAACTCTTCTATATTGTCGTTTTTATACTCACAGGGAGTTTCCAAGCATGGTCCCAGGACCATTATGACGCCAAAAAAGCACTTTCCAGCGAAGAACTTTTCCTTAAAAATGGCAGCGCAAACCGCGTAATCGCCTCACCCGGACAAAAATATCTTGTACTCGACGCGTCGCCCGCAATCGGCGGCTTTCACAGATATCGCTTTTTCCCCGGCGACAACATTAAGTTCCGGATGCACAATGAAACCATTCGCTTCAACGAAACCATTGCAAGCGTGACAGATTCATCATTCAGCATTGCGATTATTAATGAAGCAGTAGGCCGGATGGATTACCAGGAAATTCTTTTGAAAGACATCAGGCTCATGAAAGTTTCGCGCCGTATCCCATTCATTTCGCAGTTAGCGCCATTGCTTCCGCTTGCCGGACTGATCTACATTGGCGCCGACTTTTTTAACAAAGGAATTGATAATAAAAGATATACAACCGATGCTTCGTCGCTGGTCGTTGGCGGAGCGTTTATGGCAGCAGGTTTTGTTTGTTACAAACTGACATTCTCTTCACTTTAAGATCAATGGCAGGAACAAATTGAAAGTCCTCGAAACCTATTAATACGAACAATGCCCCAAAGGCCAAGTTGCCTTTGCTTTCCCTAATCTGATTTTTGAAGTGAAATCCATTCTAGTACACCCACCCAAACAATCCATACGCGCAGAAATAAGACTGGCAGCATCGAAAAGTGAATGCAACCGCGCGCTGATCATCAATGCATTAACAGGTTTTCAATGCGAGCTTTCCAATATTTCCGAAGCCCGCGACTCGCAAACCATGCTGAGACTGCTTGATTCGCCAGATGTCATCGCCGACGTGATCGATGCCGGCACCACTATGCGGTTTCTGACTGCTTATTTTGCTGTTACAAATCAGAACAAAATCATGACCGGCACGCCACGCATGTGTGAAAGGCCGATTGGCATTCTGGTGGACGCATTGCGGATTTTGGGTGCAGACATTGAATATCAGCAGGAAACAGGTTATCCGCCATTAAAACTGAATGGTTTTTCTTACTCGGGCACAAATGAAATTGTGATGCGCGGCGACGTAAGCAGCCAGTATATTTCTGCTTTGCTGCTTATTGCGCCGAGTTTGCCAAGCGGTTTGAAAATAAATCTGGAAGGGGAAGTTGGATCGAAGCCTTACATTGAAATGACGCTTAACCAAATGGCGCATTTTGGCATTGAATACAAGGCAGATTGGCAGGCAAACACGATTATCGTTCCGCCATTCAAATATCAGCCGCATCCTTATGCGATTGAATCGGACTGGTCTGGCGCGAGTTACTGGTATAGCATTGTGGCATTAGCCGAAGATGCAGAAGTTGAGCTCCTGGGTTTGAAAAAAGATTCATTGCAGGGCGATAGTGCCATTGTTCAGATTATGGAACATTTGGGCGTTGCAAGTGTATTCACCGAACGCGGTGTGCTGTTGACCAAAACCACGCCCGCAGCTTCCATAGGCTGGGATTTTACAGATTGTCCGGATCTGGCCCAAACCGTGGCCGTTTGTTGCGCTGTAAAAGGAATTCGCCTGTCACTAACCGGCATTGAAAGCTTGAAAATTAAAGAGACGGACCGTGTTTTTGCATTACAACAGGAGTTGCAAAAATTAGGCGCAACGCTTAAAGAAGTTGAAAAAGACCATCTTTACGAAGTTAGCCGCATTCCGGATTTTGAACAAAAAGAAACGCCGTCCATTCATACTTACGACGATCACCGGATGGCGATGGCCTTCGCACCGGCTGGAATGGTTGCACCAATTACAATTGAAGAACCGGGTGTTGTAGTTAAATCCTATCCGGGTTACTGGAAAGATCTTTCCGTTGTCACAACCTGGGAAGAAGTCTGATTTGCTTCAATTTACACACTGACTTATGGAAATGCTTGCTTCGTTCTTTGCCGCGATCCCAGTTTGGGTTTATATCCTGATTGTCCCCATTGCCATTGCAATCCGGGACGTTTTGCAGCGGAAGCACACCATTCAGCATAACTTTCCATTGGTCGGCCACTTTCGTTACATGCTCGAAACGATCGGTCCGGAGTTGCGGCAATACATCGTTGCCAGTAATCGGGAGGAATTGCCGTTCAATCGCCGCCAGCGTTCGTGGATTTACGCTTCTTCCAAAAAAGAAAACAATTATCAGGGTTTTGGGACCGACCAGAATATGCAAGAGCCGGGATATGTGTTCATAAAACCTGCTATGCTGCCTTTTAAGCTGGATGCAACGCATAATCACCATGTAAAAAACGGCAACGATCCGCATCATTACACCATTCCGTCGGCCAAGATTATCGGTGAATTTCATAACAGAAAAAGACCCTATCGCCCGCGTTCGGTCGTGAACGTTAGTGCCATGAGCTTCGGCTCGCTCTCCTCACGTGCCATTGAGTCTTTGAACAAAGGCTCATTTCAATTCGGGAATTATCACAACACCGGCGAAGGTGGATTGTCGCCTTATCACAAGTTTGGCGCGGATGTGGTTTTCAATATGGGCACCTCCTATTTTGGCGTGCGGGATGACGAAGGGAATTTTGTCATGGAAAAGCTGGTGAAAATGACGCAGGAAAACCCAGCCGTGCGCATGATCGAACTCAAACTTTCGCAGGGCGCAAAACCGGGAAAAGGCGGCGTGCTGCCAGCCAGTAAAATCACCGCCGAAATTTCTGAGATCCGCGGCGTGCCCATTGGAAAAGATGTGGTCTCGCCTCCTTATCACAGCGCATTCTCCGACATCAAAAGCATGGTCGATTTCATCGAATCCATGGCTGCGGAAACCGGCTTGCCAGTTGGCATAAAATCGGCAGTTGGCAAAACCGACATGTGGGAAGAACTGGCCAATCTGATGGCTGAGACTGGAAAAGGACCCGATTTCATTACAATTGACGGAGGCGAAGGCGGCACGGGAGCGGCACCGCCCTCATTTGCAGACCACGTTTCGTTACCGCTTGTTTTTGCTTTCAGCACGGTTTACAAGATTTTCCAAAAAAGAAATCTCACGGATAAAGTTACATTCATCGCATCCGGCAAGCTCGGCCTTCCCGCGCAGGCAGCGATGGCATTTGCTATGGGCGCCGACATTATCAATGTAGCGCGCGAAGCAATGATGTCCATCGGTTGCATTCAGGCGCAAATTTGTCATACAAACCGCTGCCCGACCGGCATAGCAACAAATAACAAATGGCTCGAAGCAGGCATTGATCCTGCACTGAAAAGTGAGCGTTTCAACAGTTATATGAGCACGCTGGCGAAGGAAATTATCGAGATTACCCACGCGACCGGCTACGAGCATCCCTGCCAGTTTGGAATGAACGACATTGACATTTCCATGGGCGACCACAACCGCACGATCACATTGGCCGACAATTATGGTTATCTGAAAACCATAGTTCCGTATGCGGGCATAAAACCGTTACTGGATTGCCAGCATCTGGGCGGAAGAAAAAGCAAATAATTTCACATATTTGTTTAAAACAAAGCATATGGAAACTTATGCTGCCGGCGTTGGTTTGTTATGAAGTGAGCGCCATTTAAATGTGTGAATTATGACCAGAACTCTGCTATTTACATTCTTCGTGTTTTTTCTGAGCTTTGGTTACAGCGCTGCGCAAAGTAATCCGCGCTATTTTGTTTTATTTAAAGACAAAAACAACACGACTTTCTCCACTGAAAAGCCAGCTGAATTTCTTTCCGCACGTGCAATCGCCCGTAGAACGCGACAAAATATTCCCATCAGAACGCAGGATTTCCCTGTAAATCCCGGTTATGTTTTTGCGATCAAACAAGTGGGCGCTTCTGTGATTTTCACGTCCCGGTGGTTTAATGGCGCCGTTGTGGAAGCAACAGCTGCCCAGCTTGCCGACATCAGAAAACTGCCATTTTTCAAGAGCATTGAATTTGATTTGCCTGTGGCAAACATTGGTTCAAAATCACCCGGAGTGGAACGCATAGGCAGTGTAAACCGGAAATTTGGCACAACCGAAGATCTGAATTATGGCAATATGAATGCGCAGCTGGCACTTATGGACGTCCCCAGCTTGCATAACAAAGGTTTTCATGGAGAAGGAATGCTCATCGCCGTTATTGACAACGGATTTGCAAATGGTGACGTGGTGCCGTTCCTCAAACCGCTCCGTGACGAAAACCGAATCATTGATACATATGATTTCATGGGCCGCGAAACTGATGTTTACAATGACGGCTCGCATGGCTTAAATGTGATTTCAACCATGGCTGCCGAGCAATCCGGTGTAATGATTGGCGCAGCATTTAAAGCAACTTACGCACTTTACCGCACTGAAAACGACTTCCTGGAATCGCCTTATGAAGAAATCGCTTGGCTTATGGCAGCTGAGCGTGCCGACAGCGTCGGAGCCGATGTAATTAACTCTTCACTCGGTTACACGCAGTTTGATGACGAATTTGCCAAGCCGGAATACAGTTACACTTACGAAGATATGGACGGCAAAACGACCATTGTGAGCCGTGCAGCCCGTTTTGCGACACGCACGGGAATGTTGGTGGTCAATTCGGCCGGGAATGATGGCAACAAAGCCTGGCGTTACGTGGGCGCGCCTGCGGACGTGGATTCTGTGCTAACCGTCGGCGCGACAAATTATGAGCGGAGTTATGCCGCATTGAGTTCCCTGGGCCCGAATGCAGCCGGACAGCAGAAGCCGGATGTTGCGGCGGTTGGCTTGGGAGCAGTTGTCGGAAGCACATCGGGCAATGTTTCCAGCAGCAACGGGACGTCATTTTCTTCACCATTAATGGCCGGATTTTCGACTATTCTTTGGCAGGCTTATCCCAATCTGACCGCGCAACAGCTTATTTATGTCATCAAAAAATCGGGGCACCAGGCAAGTGCACCTGACAATCGCCTTGGTTACGGCGTGCCAAGCGCTGTTCGGGCTGAACAAATTATTCAGGAAGAGTTTTCTCCGCTTGGCACGGAAGATAATTTACTCACTTCCATTGTCTTATCGCCAAACCCTGTTCAGGAAAATGCAAGTCTGTCAATTCCGCAACATTTGGTTGGGAAAAAGGCGGTGCTAAGTCTTTACGGGCAAAATGGCAAAACATTAAACACCCTGGAAGCCAAGCTGACCGCTAACCAGCCCATTACTTCCTCACAACTTCCTGCGGGACTTTATCTTGTCAAAATCAAAGTTGCTAATCAGGAAAAAGCCCTGAAATTTATCAAGCAGTAACCTTACGGATCATCCGAACCACCGATTCAGAATCATTCAGCTCACCAACATTTTTAAGCAGAATCCACTGCACATCCAATGACTCGTCGTTCACGACAATTTCCTGACCTTCAACGGCTTTGAACAAAAAACGAATGTCGTAATGATAATGTGCCGGAAGTCCTTTCCGTTCCGGAATGAGGTGAATGTCGACGTCAAATATGCCTTCCTTAGCCAATTCAAGCTCCTTGATGCCTGTTTCTTCCCATATTTCCTTGCGTGCAACCCGTTCCGTATCAGGATCTCCGTCGCAATGTCCGCCAGGCTGCAACCATCGTCCCAACTTTTGGTGATGCATGAGCAAAACAGCGCTTCCATCCGCGGAAAGCATTAACCCAGAAGCAGTTACATGTCCGATTTGCAAGCTTCGCTCGAAGCAATCTTCGTGATTTTCGATAAAATCAATGGTTTCAAGATACATTTCATTTTCGAGTCCGATTTCAGGCGTATATGCGTGCAAAAGGGCCAATAAACTGTTTCGCTTCATGTAGGCTATGTGATTTTTTCATTCTAATTTCACCACAAGTTTAATACTTCAAGAAATAAACCACCTTATTTGAAAATGAAAAAATACTTCTTATCAGTGTCCATTGCCGCTTTACTCGCAACCTCAGCCATAGCGCAGCGCACGCCGCAAGCCAGTCCGTCCGCGAGCGTTATGCAAAGCATTGGTGTCACTGATTTCACAGTAAAATATTCCCGCCCGGCGATAAAAGGACGTAAAGTGTTCACCGACAGCTCCGAACTGGCTCCCTACAATCAAATCTGGCGCACCGGCGCAAACATGGCAACGACATTGGAAGCAGGAACTGACTTTTCATTTGGCGGCAAAAAAGTGCCAGCAGGAAAGTATGCGTTATTCTCCATTCCATCGGGCGCTGCGTGGACGGTAATTTTGAATAAAAATTTCAACCAGGGTGGAACGCAGGATTACAAAGAATCGGAAGATGTAGCAAGAATAATGGTCGTACCAACTTCCGCTGAGTACACCGAAAGCTTCAAGATCAGCATTGACCCGACATCGGACAGCACCGGCTTCCTGAACATTTCATGGTCATCGGTTAATGTGCCGGTTCCGTTGGCAGTAACCACAGAAACATTGACAATGGCCGGTTTGAACAAAGCTGTGGCCGAAAAGCCCGAAGACATTGCGGTTTTGCAAAGCACAGCGGGTTATTTATTATCGCAAGGCAAAGATTTGCAAGTGGCGCTTTCCCTGGCAGATAAGGCGATTGGTTTGAAAGAATCCTATTCCAACTTGTGGCTGAAAGCACAGATTTTAAGCAAATTAGGAAAGAATGCAGAAGCATTGCCTGTCGCTCAGAAAGCATTGACATTAGGAACCGCAACGCCTAACGGCGCATTCACAAGTTTCTACAAAGGTCAGATCGAAAAAGGAATCACGCAGATGCAGTCAAAAGTTTCCAGCGCTCCGAAACAAGCAGTTTCGAACGTGAAGGGAAAAAGAAGAAGTAATTTGTGTCGGGATGCAGCGTGGTCGTTTGCGTCCCGACATTTTGCGTTTTACACGTTGTTACATCCCTGCCGGGATTTGCGATTTACGCATGGACGACCATTTCTACCGATATTACATGCCTCTGGCATTTTCGCTTCGTGTGATATCTTTTGCTTCCGAGATTGCATGCCTCTGGCATTTCCGCTTTCGTGTGATATCCATTTGCTACCAAGATTGCATGCCTCTGGCATTTCCGCTTTCGTGTTACATGCTTTTGCTACCAAGATTGCATGCAGCTGGCATTTTCGCTGTCGTGTGATTTCCGTTTGCTACCGATATTAACATGCCTCTGGCATTTCCGCTTACGTGTGATTTCCTTTTGCTACCGATATCACATCCTTTAGTTGCGACCGATATTTCATGCCTCTGGCATTACGTGCACCAATGCAAGTCGCGGCGCGACGTAATATTGGTAGAAAAATATGTTCGAAGGAAAATTAAATGCCGGAGGCATGCAACAACGTCCACAACGCGCTTCCGACGCAACAAATCCAATCAACGAAAAAACCGCGGAACGCTCCATTCGTAACGGACGGCCAATATGCGGATGACGATGATGACAATTGATCCGGAAATAAACGCAATGTTCCGCCCGGCGCCGAAATCGTCTAATAACAAATAAACGCAGGCTCCTGCCAGACAAGCAGTTGCATAAACTTCCTTCCGGTAAATGATGGGGATTTCATTCGTCATCATATCGCGCACTACGCCGCCCATTGTGGCTGTAAAAACGCCCATAATCACTGCAATTTCTGGCCTTACACCTAAGTGAAGGGCTTTTTCCGTTCCTACAATGGTGAACAATGCGATCCCGAATGTGTCGAAAAGAAACAGCGTCTTTCGCAGTCGCAACAAAAATTTGTAAAAAATAAATGTGACCAGAATCCCGGCCATAATGGCGTAAATGATCGTAATGTCACTGATCCAGACCAACGGGTAAGCATCTAACAAAATATCACGCAGCGTTCCTCCGCCGATCGACGAAATGAACGCCGTGAAGCTCGCGCCAAACCAATCCTGATGCTTCTGGTCTTTCACAGCCAGCGCCCCGGAAATGGCAAAAGCGAATGTTCCGATGATCTCTAAAATATATTGGATACTCATCCCCTTGCCTTAAACCGCGACAGGCGCCTTGATTCCGGGCCACGGATTGTAATTTTGAAGCTCGAAATCCTCAAACTTGAAGTCAAAAACACTTTTTACATCGGGATTGATCGCCATAACAGGAAGCGCGCGTGGCTCACGGCTCAGTTGCAGATCCACCTGTTCCAAATGGTTGAGATAAATGTGCGTATCGCCACCGGTCCAGATAAAATCTCCCAGATCCAGATCACATTCCTGCGCAATCATCATCGTCAGCAATGCATAGCTGGCAATATTGAACGGCACGCCAAGAAATACATCGGCGCTGCGCTGATAAAGCTGACAGGACAGTTTACCTTTGGTTTCGCCTGCATCTTCATTGGGTGGCGCCACGTAAAACTGGAATAACGCGTGACAAGGCTGCAATTTCATTTCTGACAACTGCGATGGATTCCATGCCGAAACGAGGATGCGGCGCGAGTCCGGTGCGTTTTTCAGTTGCTTCAACACTTCTTGCAACTGATCGACCGTCTTGCCGTTAGGGCCTTCCCAGCTGCGCCATTGCTTGCCGTAAACCGGTCCGAGATCGCCGTTTTCATCTGCCCACTCGTCCCAGATCGACACCCCGTGCTCTTTCAGATATTGAATGTTGGTATCCCCTCTCAAAAACCACAAAAGCTCGTAAATGATCGACTTCGTATGCACTTTCTTGGTGGTTACCAAAGGAAAACCGTCCTTCAAATTAAAGCGCATCTGATAGCCAAAAACACTGATCGTTCCTGTGCCGGTCCGGTCTGTTTTACGCACGCCGTTATCAAGAATGTGGCGTAACAAATCGTGGTATTGCTGCATTTTGGGGTATTTATTAATGCTTTATAAAAAAATCAAAGTTTAAACAGTCGCGATCTCAACCGCGTAAGTGATTTCAGCAAGTGCTTCAAGCTGTGCGGTTGCCGAGCAATATTTTTCCATAGACAAGCCGATTGCGCGGTTAATCTTGCTTTCGTCCAGCTGGTTGCCTGCGAATTTGAATGTCAGGTGAATTTTTGTAAACGGCTTACGCTGTGTATTTTCTTCCTGCGTACGGTCACCGTCGGCAGTGATGCGAAAATCGGTGATGTCCTGGCGTTGCTTTTTGAGGATCAGCACAACGTCAATGGCGCTGCAACTGGCCAAACCCATTAACAACAATTCCATTGGCCTTACACCAAAACCGCCGCCGCCAATTTCAGGCGATCCGTCGGTGTGGACTTTTACTTCTGATGAACCGGTGCCTTCGAAGTGAAAGGCGTCATTAACACGAACGAGTTCTACTTTCATGATACTTACTCAGCTGATAGGCAGAGGTTTGTTTGATTATAAATGAGTTAAAAAAGCACGTTAAGCGAAGTTTTGCAATCTATAAATGCTTCGTTTGACCGCTCTACTATGATAAGGATCTGAACCGGATCAAAGTTCAAATATACTTCATCAAACCCGTTTCGGCTATTTACCCTAATAATTTAAAAAGAAGCATAATCCTTGTATATTCGTTTCATTATGCTGTATAATGGATTTTTAGTAAAATAAATGCGAAACGATATGTGGAAAGAAGAGGATAACAAATTGAAAAAAAGCTTCACCTTTAAAGATTTCAAGGAGGCATTTGCATTTATGACAGCAGTCGCAAAAACGGTCGATGAAATGGATCACCACCCCTTTTGGACAAACACTTACAACAAAGTAACGTTCGAACTGAACACACACGACGCGGGCGATATCGTTACAGATAAAGACAAAAAGCTTGCGGACGCCATTGACAAAATAGTTGAAGAATTTAAAAAATAACTGCGTGGCCGGCCAATCAAGGCCCATTTGCTTTCAATGAAACTTTACATAGTCCCCACGCCGATCGGCAATCTGGAAGACATTACCCTCCGTGCCATCAATGTTTTGAAAAATGTCGATGTCGTTCTGGCGGAAGACACACGGACTTCGGGCTTGCTGCTCAAACATCTGGGCATTTCGAAACCGATGCACAGTTACCACATTCACAATGAACATCAGACGGTTACGCGCGTTGTTGAACGCATTTTGAAAGGCGAAACGATGGCGCTGGTTTCTGACGCGGGTACGCCTGCTGTCTCTGATCCGGGCTTTCTGCTTGTGAGAGAATGCATTAAAGAAGGCATTGCCGTTGAATGTCTCCCGGGCCCGACCGCTTTTGTTCCTGCCTTGGTGAACTCAGGTCTGCCAAGCGACCGTTTTACATTTGAAGGTTTTTTGCCGCATAAAAAAGGCCGGCAAACGCGCCTGCAAAATCTCACTTCCGAGGAAAGAACGATGATATTTTATGAGTCGCCGCATCGGCTGGTGAAAGCATTGCAGCAATTTGTCGAGTTTTTCGGGCCGGAGCGTCAGGTTTCGGTTGCGCGTGAACTGACCAAGATTTATGAGGAAAATGTGCGCGGAACATTGCAGGAAGTCATCGCCTACTTTTCAGAAAAAACGATTAAGGGAGAAATTGTCATTATACTGGCCGGAAAACCCGAAGAAAAAAAGAAATCAGAAAAATATGAGGATTAATATGCTGCGGTCTGTTTTGTTCGCCTTTTTGTTCATTTTCACGACTGCATTTGCGAAAGCGCAATTCGCAACATTGAGCCCCGAGGCAAAGGTTAGTCTCGTGACTTTCGGGCCCGGCAATGAGCTTTATTCCGGATTCGGCCATAGCGTGCTATGGATTTATGATCCCGTTCTCCGGCTGGATAATGCGTATAGTTATGGCACTTTCAGTTTCGATCAGGGCAATTTCTATATCAATTTCATGCGCGGTTACTTGCCTTACAGCATTTCTGTGCATCCGCTGGGGCCGCAGCTGGATTACTATCGCGCAGAAAACCGCTCCATTTCTCGAGCAGGTCCTAAATTTGACAACTGCCCAGAAACAAAAGCTTTATAATTATTTAGAAAACAATTATCTGCCCCAAAACAGGGTTTATCCTTACAAATTCTTTTATGATAATTGCGCCAGCCGACTTGCCATTGCCCTAAAAGCAGCATGTGGCGACAGCCTCGTTTACAAAGGTTACACGCACGAAAAACTCAGTTTCCGGCAATGGATCGACCGCTACGCTTACAAGCAAAATCCCTGGGCGGACTTTGGCATGGACCTTGCGTTAGGCACGCCTGCGGATGAGATTGCTACGCCCGAACAAGCCACATTTTTACCCGATAATCTGGCCATTGCTTTTGCAGACGCAAAGGTGAAGACTGCGACCGGCCTGGCACCATTGGTGCTTAACAAACACGATTATTTCACGGCCGAACCTATTGTATATCAAGGGATTTTTAAACCTTCTGTTGTTTTCTGGATCCTGGCCGTTATTACCATGGCGCTCAGTTACTGGCAGATTAAGAAAGAGATTGTTGATTTTACTTTCGATAAAGTGCTTTTTGGCATCGTAGGACTGGTCGGCTGGCTGCTTTCCTTATTATGGTTTGCAACAGAACACAGCGATACAAAGTGGAATTACGATATCCTTTGGGCCTTTCCGCTCTGGATGCCGCTTATTTTCTTTATTTCCAAAACAAAGAAACCATCGTGGTTCCAGTTCTTGTTGATATTTTACGGATTTCTCTTACTTTGCGCAACAGGCAATGTCTTAAAACACAATTATGTTGTTATTCCAATCCTTTTAACACTGATTATCAGGGTTTACTACATCAATAATTCACTTTCTAAAATCCCCGAAAAAGGATAATATAGTAATGAATCTCGAACAGCTTACACAACAAACCATTGAACTAGTGAGACAAGCTTCTGCTTTTATCCAACAGGAAGCTGCGTCATTTTCACGAGATAAAATTGAATATAAAGACCTCAATAACCTGGTCTCTTACGTGGATAAGGAGGCTGAAAAGCTGCTGGTTGCAGGTCTGACAAAAATACTTCCGGAGGCTAGCTTCATCACCGAAGAAGGGACCACGGGCCAGGAACCCGATCCGGCAGCATTGAACTGGATCATTGATCCGCTGGATGGAACGACTAATTTTATTCACGGCATTCCGGTTTATTGCGTGAGCGTAGGCCTTGCGCGTGGAAAAGAGCTGCTGGTTGGCGTTATCCACGAACCGAATTTGGACGAAATGTTCTACGCCTGGCAAGGTGGCGGCGCATGGTGTAACGGCAAACCAATGAAGGTTTCGAATGTCGGGTCACTTGCTGAGAGCCTCATTGCAACCGGTTTTCCTTATTATAAATTCGAGAAACAGAAACGTTATATGTACATTCTTGAACTGCTCATGCAAAAAACGCATGGCATCAGAAGAATGGGCGCAGCGGCTGTGGACCTTGCATACGTGGCAGCCGGCCGGTTTGACGGCTTTTATGAATACAATCTCAATTCCTGGGATATGGCGGCTGGCGTGCTGATGATCAAAGAAGGCGGCGGAACAGTCACCGATTTCAGCGGCGGCGATAATTACCTTTTTGGCGGCGACATTGTTGCAGCAGCCGGTGGCCACAGGGAACTCGTTGAAGTAATCCGCGAAAATTTCTAGTTAAAAAACATTCAACCGTAAGCCGGTCATTCACCATTCATAACCCAGTCATGCCCTTAGACGAATTACGTTACCCGATAGGCGGATTTGAAAAGCAGGAAATTTACACGCCTGCCGAAATAAAATCAAACATTCAGATTATCAGCGCCTTGCCTTCCAAGTTCATCAATTTGCTTGGTGGGTGGAACGATGATCAATATAACACGCCTTACCGGCCGGATGGCTGGACAATCCGCCAGCTCATTCACCACGTTGCAGACAGTCACATGAATGCTTACGTGCGTTGCAGACTTGCTATGACGGAAGAAAATCCAATCATCAAGCCTTATGAAGAGCAACTTTGGGCAGAACTTCCGGATGCCAAAACGGCTCAGGTTGAGTTGTCGTTGCAGCTGCTGCGCTACATTCATTTGCGCTGGGTGCTGCTTTTGAATTCATTGGATGAAAATGATCTGGCGAGGACTTATGTGCACCCCGCTTCGGGCCGCACCATTCGTTTGGACGAAGTGATCGCGAACTATGCGTGGCATAGCGAGCACCATTACCAGCATGCTTTCAGACTTGCGGCAAGGAACAATTGGTAAATCCCCGCTGTTAACAAATCATGGCGCAGCAAATTATCATCCTCATATTATTTCTGGCGGCGGCCGGTTTCATGGGCTGGCGAATCTGGAAAGCATTTGACAACCGCAACGGCGGCGGATGCGCGAAAGGCTGCGGCTGCGCCGCCGATAAAGCGATGGCTAAAAGTTAATCAACACATTTATTTATATATAGAAAGAGGGAGTTCCGGATGGAGCTCCCTCTTTCTGTTTGTTTGCTTTTTTAAAACGCCCCCTTCTTAATATCCTCCACAACGGCGGGATCAAGCAATGTAGAAGTGTCACCCAGGTTATTCATATCACCTTCAGAAATTTTTCTTAAAATCCGGCGCATGATTTTACCTGAACGGGTTTTGGGTAAGCCTGTCACGAACTGGACTTTATCCGGTTTCGCAATCGGGCCGATGATCCGGGAAACCGTGGCGGCAATGTCTTTTCTAAACATTTCGGGATCGTCCGGCTCATTTTCTGCGATCACATAGGCGTAAATTCCCTGTCCTTTAATGTCATGGGCATAACCAACGACAGCCGACTCGACAACGCCTAAGTGCATATTAATGGCATTTTCAACTTCTGCTGTGCCAATCCGGTGACCCGAAACATTCAAAACATCATCAACACGGCCTGTGATCCGGTAATAACCTTCCTCATCACGCAAACAGCCGTCACCCGTGAAATACATGCCAGGATAAGTCGAGAAGTAAGTTTGCTTTGCACGCTCATGATCGCCATAAGTGGTGCGGATAATGCCCGGCCACGGGAATTTGACACAAAGATTTCCGCTAACACCATTCCCTTCGATTACCTGACCGTTTTCATCCACCAAAACGGGCTGAATTCCTGGTAATGGCAATGTTGCAAATGTGGGTTTTTCAGGCGTGATGCCGGCCAGTGGCGAGATCATAATTCCACCGGTTTCTGTCTGCCACCAGGTGTCGACAAGCGGACAATGATCGTGGCCAATGTTTGTTTTGAACCAATGCCAAGCTTCTTCATTAATCGGTTCTCCAACAGAGCCCAGTTTGGTAAGCGAGGAAAGATCATGTTTTTTAACAAAATCCAATCCAAAACTCATTAGCGAACGAATGGCCGTCGGAGCCGTGTAAAGAATGTTAACCTTGTGTTTGGCAACGATTTCCCAGAAGCGACCTGCATCCGGATAAGTTGGAACGCCTTCAAAAATCACCGAAGTGGCTCCATAGCAAAGCGGTCCGTAAACAATGTAACTGTGGCCGGTGATCCAGCCGATGTCTGCCGTGCAAAAATGAACTTCGCCGGGTTCATACTGAAACACATTCGCAAATGTGTAAGTCGCGTAGACCATGTAACCTCCGCAGGTGTGTACGACGCCTTTTGGCTTGCCGGTGGAACCTGACGTGTAAAGGATAAACAAGGTGTCTTCTGCATCCATCGGCTCGGCCGGACAAACGGAATCAACGTGCTTCACTTCCTCTTCCCACCAAAGATCGCGGCCTTTCAACATCGAAACAGGCGTCCGGGTACGCGTCATAACGATCACTTTTTTCACCGAATGACATTGATCCAATGCTGCATCAACCGTTTCTTTCA
Source organism: Dyadobacter sp. AC419 (assembly GCF_979253085.1). Lineage (NCBI taxonomy): Bacteria > Pseudomonadati > Bacteroidota > Cytophagia > Cytophagales > Spirosomataceae > Dyadobacter > Dyadobacter sp. AC419. Next base: position 344,552 of record NZ_CEEDCD010000027.1, read on the forward strand.
TCGGAATCACCTTCGACCCGCGGAATGAACCGTCGGATGTGATCACCATATTGCACTCTGCATCATTAATGCGGTCTGCAATTGATTTTGCTGAAAATCCGCCAAAAACAACGGAATGAATGGCCCCTATGCGCGCGCATGCGAGCACCGCGACGGTAAGCTCGGGCACCATAGGCAGATATATGCAGACGCGATCGCCTTTTTTAACACCATGCTTTTTAAGCACATTGGCAAAACGGCAAACGCGGTCGTATAAAACGCGGTATGTAATGGTTACGGATGGATCTTCGGGATCATTGGATTCCCAGATAATGGCAGGCTGGTCGCCGCGCTCTGCAAGATGCCGGTCTAAAGCATTTTCAGTAATATTGAGCACTCCGCCTTCAAACCACTTGATATTGGCTTCATTAAAATCCCAGCTCAGGACTTTTTTCCAAGGTTTGCGCCACTCAAATTGTTGGGCAACTTCCGCCCAGAAACCTTCGGGATCGTCTACACTTTGTTTGTAGGCAGCCTGATACGCTTCAAAGGTCTTAATTTTCATGATAAATAAAGGTTAGACTTAGGATTAAGGGATATGAGGCGACAATTTATAATTTTCATTTGGTTAGTCCTACTTAATGCAAAACAGAAAATACCGCTGAAAAAACGCATTACATTGATTATCAAGCGCAAGCCGGATAATGCAGTGCAGCAGCTTTTTTAATAATGTTGATAGCTTTCGTTAACACGACGCAAAACTGTGACCCGCGGACAAAAAGATGTATTTTCGGGCTTCAATGATCTGAGATGAATGTCATGCGCAAAATAATGTCCGAAGGTGAAGAAGAGGAAACCGGTTTTTCAGAACAGGAAATCAGCTTCATTCAGGCGCATATGCATGACGACGTGAGCCAGCTTATGTTGCGCGCGAACCAGTTCAAAGGTTTTGACATAAAAAAGCTGGCCTTACAAATCCAGTCGAGGCAAAAAGCCCTGAAAAAGCTTCCCGAATGGTCCGCCAATCCCGCATTGATTTTCCCTCCTGCCCTGTCCGTCGAGCAAAGTTCTTCCGAAGGCACAGCGCGTTATAAAGCGAGCATTGTGTCTGGCAATCAGCTGATTGACATTACGGGCGGCATGGGCGTTGATTGCTATTACATGAGCCGGCAGTTTCAAAATGTGCATTATTTTGAACAGCAACCCGAAGTGGCGGCAACGGCCAAAGCCAATTTTCAACAATTAGGCTTGCGAAATGTGATGGTTAATGCGGTAAATTCGCTCGAAAGTCTGGCACAAAATGCAATCCAGGCAGACTGGATTTACGCTGATCCTGCCAGACGCAATGCGAACCGGGAGAAAGTCGTGCTCCTTTCCGACTGCACCCCGGACATTGTGACCAATCTGGACCTTTTGTTTCAAAGCGCGCCGAATATTCTCTTAAAAACATCTCCGCTTCTGGACATTGACCTTGCCGTAAAATCCCTGGAAAACCTGAAAGAAGTGCACGTGATCGGGTATGAAAGTGAGTGTAAGGAATTGTTATTTGTCATGCAGAAAGGCCATGATTCGGACACATTCGACATTAAAGTGCGCATTGTGGATGGCTCAGGAGCCGTCCTTCATAAGCTGGATTTTGATCGGGAAAGTGAGCGTTTAGCAAAGGTCGCTTATGCCGATCCGCTGCAATATTTATACGAGCCGCATGCAGCTGTGTTGAAGGCAGGCGCTTTCAAAACGATGAGTGAAGCATTTCAATTGGATAAACTTTCGATTAACAGCCAGTTATATACGTCGCACCAATTGCATCCTGATTTTCCGGGCCGTTCATTTGAAGTGATTGCAGTTTGCAAACCCGATATGCGTGATATTGGCAAGCACATGGATGGCGATAAAGCCAATATCACCGTCCGTAATTTTCCAGCGAAAAGTGAGGAGTTGAGAAAGAAATGGAAGCTGAAAGATGGTGGCAAATATTATCTTTTCGCCACCACCCTCGCCGATCATTCCAAAGTTGTTATCGTTACTATTAAGCCGGAAAACGCTTAAAGGAATTTTTCTTCGTAGTCTTTTTCAGAAAAGCCAAGTGCCACAGCTGCTCCGGATTCGTCTTCTATCAATGGTCTTTTGATCACCGAAGTGTGGGAAATCATGAGGTTGGCAGCTGATTTTTCGTCGGTTACCAACGCTTTTTCGTTGTCAGAAAGCCCTTTCCAGGTTGCACTGGCTTTATTCACAACCTTGTCCCATGGAAATTTTTTAAACCAGACATTAATCCTGTCTTCGTTAATTCCTTCCGTTTTGTAATTATGGAAAGCGTATTTAACATTGTGCTTATCCAGCCACGTGCGGGCCTTTTTAACTGTATCGCAATTGGGGATTCCGTAAACCGTCAACATAAAAAATATTTATTCACTAAAACTAAGCTTCTGTAACAACCGGCTCTTCCTTAATCAGGTCCGAGTTATGCATTTTTTCATCGTCCAGTTCTCCTTCCCAGCGCGCGATAACCGCAGTTGCAAGGCAGTTTCCGGTAACATTAACGGAAGTCCGGGCCATGTCCATCAGCTCGTCAATGCCCATAATTAGCAGCACGGGCCATTCCGGCATGCCGAAGTTTGCAATGGCACCAAGCAGGATCACCAGCGTTGCCCTTGGAATCCCGGCCACACCTTTACTCGTTAACATTAACAATAAAACCATTGTAAGCTGCTGTCCGATAGACATTTCCGTTCCGGTCGCCTGTGCTACGAAAACGGTGGCAAGCGCCAGATAAAGCGTGGAACCATCGAGGTTGAAACTGTAACCGGTTGGCATGACAAAGGAAACGATCTGCCGGGGCACTCCGAATTTTTCCATTTTTTCCATCGCCTTAGGAAGCGCGGACTCCGAACTTGTGGTTGCAAATGCAATGGACACGGGCTCAAAAATGGCTTTCGCAAACTTGATCACAGGAATTCTTGCGAACAAGGCGATTGGAACGAAAACAATAAGGATGAAAACGATCAGCGCACAATACAATGTCGCCAGCAAAAGCGCCAGGTTTCTCAACACATCGATGCCCATATGGCCAACCGTTTCGGCAATGGCCGCTCCCACGCCGATCGGCGCAAATAGCATGATGATTTTGGTAAATTTAAACATCACCTCGGCAAGCAGCTCAACGCCGTGGACAAATTTCTCTTTCTTCGCAGCTGGCAGCAATGCAAGGCTAATGCCGAACAAAACGCTGAATACAACGATTTGAAGCACTTCTCCGTGGTAAATGGATTTTGCAATGTTCTCAGGAAACGAGTGCAAAACAATGTCCTGCCACGTTTGCTCAGCCACTTTCGGCAATGTTGCATTCAATGATGCGGGAGGAATGATGCCGACACCGGGCTTGAACCAGTTGGCAAAAAACAAGCCGATTAACAGCGCAAAAGTCGTTACGACTTCAAAATAAAGTAAAGATTTCCAACCCATCCGGCCCACTTGTTTCAAGTCCGAATGTCCGGCGATCCCCGTAACAAGCGTTGCAAAAAGCAACGGAGCGATCACGGTTTTGATCATCTGCAAAAAGATCTGTCTCAGGAAATGGAGCTCGGTGCCCATCTTTGGAAAGTCATATCCGATTTCAGTCCCGACCAGCATCGAAATCAGGATCGATGTCGTCAGATTCTTTTTGATAATGGCAAATATGATGAGCCCAATCAGGGCAGCCCAGCGCAGGCTAAGTAAAACAGTATCAGATAACGAGATGAAATTGTAAGCATCCAGCACGGTGGCTATTGCAGCAATGGTAACTAAGGCAATGTTGATGATGGTAATCTTGCTCTTCATACAGGATATTAAGATGAGGAATTCATTTGTACGGTAAACTTATAAAAAATCAATTTAAGACCAACTATCTCAATAAATGCATTTGAGACGAAAAGCAAAATTATTAGTATGTATTGGACTAAAATGTTTATTGTTTGTATTAAACTAAACTATATATTTAAAATAAATGTTGGTTCAACGATTTTTTGCTAAGCCATTAAAAAATTGAAATCCTTCTTATTAACGCTGGCATCTCAGCCGGATTTTACACCCACATTATCTTTATTTTAAAAGGGGCATGATTCTTTGGTTTGAGTCAGTAAATTTGATATGTTCGGAAATTACATTATTTCCAACTCAAAAACAGGCCCGAACGCATGAACAAAATCCTCATTCCGATTGATTTTTCTGAAAACGCAGAGCGTGCATTGGCAGCAGCAAAAATTTTAGCAGAAAAAGAAGCCACCGAGTTACTGATCCTGCACGCTTATCAGCCATACATTGCAGATGTGAACCTTACGCCGGGCAATGTGCTGCCGGGCATCGACGGAACGGATTTCCTTTCAATGACCGGAGAGCTGGAAGAAGAATTTCAGAAAAGGCTAAACACTTATGTTGATGCGGTCATTGCGGAAGGCTATCATGCGCGGGCGATATGGGCAATAGGAAGTGTACAATCTACTGTGGAAGAGGCCATTAAGGAGCATAAGCCTAATCTGATCGTAATTGGAAGAACCGGAACGGGTGGTTTTATGGACAAGTTAATCGGAAGCTCGGCCACAAATATCGGCTTGCACGCAACCTGTCCGGTGCTGGTAATCCCGCCGCAAAGCGCGCCAAACCGGTTTCAAAAAGTGGTTTATGCAGCGCAGTTTGAATATGACGAAGCGGACATTCTCAAAGAGGTTTTTGTTTTGTTAAATCATTTGGGCGCCAATCTTACCTTATTAAAAGTGCATTCAGATTCTCAGCCTAACATTCAATCCGATAATCAATACATTACCGAGCTAAAATCAAAGTTCACGATTTCGGATGACCAGATCGTTTTCCGCACAGCGCGTCATGTGCTAGATGGGATTGAAGATTATTGTGATGAAGTCGGTGCGGATCTGCTGATCATGTCTTCTCGAGAACGGTCGTTTATTGAAGAATTTTTGATCAATCCGAGCGTTACCAGAAAGCTGATTATTGATACACACGTGCCATTGCTGGTATTTCACCTTTAAGTAAAAAACATTGGACAAGGCAGAGAACAGACGGACCTTTCAGCCAGATGAATTGAAGCACACGGACCGCAAGGCCAGGCGCTACAAGCGAAAAAACCTTCTTACTTCGCCGGGAACACTTACTTACATTGGCCCGGAGATCGGGCTGAAAACCAAAGTGCGGCGCATCGTTTACAATGAGGCGGTGTTCCGCAATGATCTGGTAAAGTCTTTGCAGGAATGCACATTGGATGGCTCAGAACAGCAAACAGTGACCTGGCTGGACGTCGATGGCATTCATGACACCACATTAATAGCCAAGCTGGGCAATTTGTACAAGCTGCATCCGCTGCTGCTCGAAGACGTGGTTAACACGGAACACAAACCGAAGCTGGAAATTTATGACACCGGCGGTTACATGTTCCTGACCATGAAAATGCTGCATGTGGATGTGGAATCGCCCATTTGCATATCCTCGGAACATGTCAGTTTTGTATTGAGTGACAAATATTTGCTTTCGTTTCAGGAAGAATTAACGTCTGATATTTTCACGCCGGTGCTTGACAGACTACAGGCTTCTGTTGGGAAAACCCGCCGCAATGGTCCTGATTATCTGTTGTTTGCATTAATGGACATTGTGATCGACAATTACTTTATTGTCCTTGAAAAACTTGGCGACAGTCTGGATCAAATTGAAGATCAGGTTATAAAAGGAGACGAAGACCTGTCTTTAAAAGAGCTTTACGCACTAAAAAGGGAGCTTACGACTGCGAGAAGGCTCATCTGGCCGATTCGCGACATGATCAACCAGTTGATCAGGGAAGACAACCCGCTGATCAGCAAAGAATCCATCCCCTATTTCCGGGATCTTTACGACCACATTATGCAGGTTTTGGACACCATCGACTCCTATCGCGAGCTTGTGGCCAGCCTTGCAGACGTGCATTTGTCTACAATGAGCAACCGCATGAACTCGGTGATGAAGACGCTCACCATTTTCTCAGCCGTATTTATGCCGCTTACTTTTATCGTCGGTGTGTACGGCATGAACTTCGACTATATGCCCGAACTGAGGCTTCAATATGGTTATTTCTACGTTTGGGGACTGATGACGGTGGTGACGACAGCACTTATATTTTATTTCAAGTCTAAAAAATGGATGTAAGGTTTGATACATTTGTGGCCTGAAAAACGCATTGGAATGAACCTTACCGCAAACAGCTTTCAAACTATCCCGACCGACGCAGCTTACCTGCTTACAGACAGCCGCCAAATCTCTTTTCCCAAACAAAGCATCTTTTTCGCTATCAAAGGAGAAAGGCACGACGGGCATCAGTTTCTGGCCGATTTGTATGCAACAGGCGTTCGGGAATTTGTGGTTGAAGAGGCTTCATTCAATGAAAAGCTCAGGCTGGAAACCTCTGCTTGGGACGATGCCAAAATCTGGGTGGTGCCGTCCAGCATTAAGGCGTTGCAAATGCTCGTGGCTGAGAAAAGACGTCATTTCAACTTGCCGGTGGTTGGCATTGCGGGCAGTAATGGAAAAACAATTGTTAAGGAATGGCTCGTTCAACTGGCTGCTGCTCAGGTGCATGTTGTAGCCAGCCCAAAAAGTTACAACTCACAGATAGGCGTTCCGTTATCGGTCTGGAACATTACGGACGCGCATACGCTCGGCGTTTTTGAAGCAGGCATTTCCAAAGCCCATGAAATGGAATATCTGCAACCGGTCATGCAGCCAACGATCGGAATTTTTACCAATATCGGCCCTGCGCATGACGATGGTTTCAAAAGCAGAAAACAAAAAATTACTGAGAAGCTGCGCCTTTTTACAAAGGTCAGAAAACTGATATATAGCAAGGATTATACTGAAATCGACGAGGAGATCAATCTGATTTTAAAACCGGTCAACACGTTTTTGAAAACATTAAGCTGGGGAAAACCTGCTTCCGGAGCTGATGTAAATGTTTTATTCCAAAAAGAAAGATCAAAAACCGCAATCACATTATCAGGAAAACTGGGAGATCTTAAATTTGAAACAGGATTCACTGATGACGCTTCGCTCGAAAACCTCACACATTGCATTGTTTTTCTGCTCGACTTTGGCTTCAATGTTGCGACGATCCAAGATGGCATCCGCTTGTTGAAGCCCGTTTCCATGCGTTTGGAGCTGAAAGAAGGCATTAATCATAATTACATTATTGACGACGCCTACAACAACGACATTAACGGTTTGTCGATGGCGCTCAATTTCCTTTCGCTGCAAGAACAAAGACAAAAGCGAACCCTAATTCTCTCTGATCTTTTGCAAACCGGTCAGGCGCCTGTTGAGCTTTATAAAACTGTCGCCAAGCTGCTGGATGAGAAAATGATCACGCATTTAATCGGCATAGGCCCTGAAATCAGCAGCCAGGCCGCATTATTTGATGTCGAACGCGTTGATTTCTTCCCGGACACCACTGCTTTTTTGCGCGACTTTCCATTTGGCTCACTGTCCGACAGCCTGATTTTAATTAAAGGTGCGCGGCCATTTTCTTTTGAAAAGATCGTGCAGCGGTTGCAGCAAAAAGCGCATGGGACGGTTCTGGAAATCAATCTGGATGCATTGTCTAACAACCTGAATTTTTACAGATCCAAAGTCGGACCGCAGACGAAGATCATGGCCATGGTGAAAGCATTTGCTTACGGAAGCGGCAGCAGCGAGGTGGCGTCATTGCTGCAATTTCACCGCGTTGATTATCTGGGGGTTGCGTATGCGGATGAGGGTGTTGTATTGCGTCAAAGCGGCATTACGCTTCCCATTATGGTGATGAACGCAAGCGTTCAGGCTTTTGATTTGCTGCTGCAATATCAGCTTGAACCTGAGATTTACAGTCGAAGGATTTTCACAGATTGGATCGCATTTGTTAATAAAAACCGCATTACAACCGAAATTCCAAAGATCCACTTGAAACTGGACACCGGCATGCATCGGCTCGGCTTCATTAATGATGATCTCGAATGGCTCATTGACACATTGAAAGCGAACCCGGCCATTCAGGTGGCTTCCATTTTCTCGCATCTGGTGGGTGCGGATGAAGGCGTTCACAATGCTTTTTCCAAACAGCAATATGCATTATTCCTGGAAGGAGCGAGACGCATTGAGGATGCATTGGGCTATGAAACGATCAAACATATCCTTAATTCGGCTGGAATCGTCCGTTTTCCTGAGTATAAGCTCGATATGGTGAGATTAGGCATTGGACTTTACGGCGTTGAGGCAACGGGGCAGGAACAGCAGTCTTTACAATCGGCCGGCACTCTAAAAACCGTTATTTCACAAATCAAATATCTGTCAGCAGGCGAAACCGTGGGTTACAGCCGCCGCGGACATCTGGATCACGATGCGGCCATTGCAACACTTGCCATTGGATACGCGGACGGTTATGACCGGGGGCTTGGAAATGGTGTGGGAAAGATCTGGGTCAATGGCTCACTATGCCCGACCATAGGTAACATTTGCATGGATATGACCATGATCGATGTCACGGGCGCCCATGCAAATGAAGGCGACGAAGTGATTGTTTTTGGCAAGGAAATGCCGATCATTGAGCTCGCAAAACAAATAAACACGATCCCTTATGAACTCCTGACAGGAATCGGGGACCGTGTTAAAAGGGTCTTTTTTAAAGAATAATCAAACCTGCGCTTCGCCGTCAACCGGAAGTTGCACAGCCACATTTTCTGTTTCGAGAACGGTTTCGGCTGAGTCCGGTTGCGCCGGTTTTACAGGCTCGTCTTCGAACAAATGTGTGGCCATAACCTCGTCCAAAGTCACATTATAAAAGGCCTGGTGCACATTCAGCGGCTCCACGCCTTCTTCAATTTCACACTTGATGTAATTGCCGTCTTCCTGCATTTCATAGGCATTCACATTGTCCATCAAACTATAATAGAGAATGTGAATCGCCTGCTGCCTTACGCGCGGATCAACGAGTTTGAACAGGGATTCAATGCGTTTATCAAAGCTGCGGACCATTGCATCGGCACTTCCGCCATACACAACCGGATCGCCGTTTTGATGGAAATAAAATATCCTGGAATGTTCTAAAAAGTCTCCTACCAGCGATCTGACCGTGATATTCTCACTCAGTCCGACACGCTGCGGACGCAAGCAGCACATGCCGCGCACAATCAGCTTAATGGGCACGCCAGCTTCGGATGCTTTATATAGTTCAAGGATCGTCGTCCGGTCTTCCAATGAATTGATTTTTATACAAATGCCGCTTTGCAAACCCGCACGAGCGTTTTCCGCTTCTTGCTGGATTAAAGCAACCAGCTTGTCACGCATATAACGCGGGGCAGTAATCAGGTTTTGATATTCTGATGGGATGGAATGTCCGGTGATGACATTGAAAAACTCCGAAATGTCTTCTGTGTATTTCTCATTAGAAGTCAGTAAACCCGTATCCGTGTAGAGCCGGGATGTGTCTTCATTATAATTTCCGCTTGACAAATGCGCGTAGCGAAGCACACGATTTCCCTCATTACGGACGATAAGAAGCAGTTTCGTGTGCGTTTTAAGCAGACCAATGCCATATATGACAAAACAGCCTGCCTTCTGCAAGCGCTGCGCTTCCCTGATGTTGTTTTCTTCGTCAAATCGCGCCTTAACCTCGAACAGCACGGCCACGTGCTTGCCATTTTCTGCCGCGTGCAAAAGTGCCTCGGTAACCCTTGAATTTTTCGCTAACCTGTAAATAGTCAGCTTGATAGACAAAACCTTGGGATCTTCGGAGGCTTGCTCCAAAAGCTGCAAAACGGGTTCAAAGTTGTTATAAGGATGGTGCAACAGAATATCGCGCTCCCGCATTACTTCGAAAATATCCGGAATGCGATCTCGGTCCAATCCGAGCGGTGGCACGGGCGGATGGATTGCCGGAATCTGATCCTTAAATTCCGGATGCTTGATAATGCCCCAGAAAGACGTGTAATCGATAAAACCATCGATCGGGAAAACATTATAGTCGTCAATTTCCCAACGTTTCTTAATCAGGCTCAGCAAGTCCGGATTGGTGTCGTGCTCAACAGAAACCTGCACTACACGCCCCAAACGCCTGCTTTTTATCTTTTGTTTGATCTCATCAATAAAATCCGACTCGACATCATCACTTTCTTCCAGCGAGAAATCACCATTTCTGATGATCCTGAAAAGGTTCGTAGAAACAATGTCAACATTGCGGTAAAGCTTGTAAATATAAGCCCTGACAATGTCTTCAATTGGCAAAAACAACAGCTCGTCTTCCCTGTCGATCACATAAAAACGAGGCAGATTCAGCGGCAGCTGCACAAATGAAAGCTTCCGATCCTCTTCTGCCGTCGTGCCCTTAACCTGCGTAATTACACCCAGAATGAGCACTTTCGCCAGCAAAACCGGAAATGCGTGGGTGTAATCAAAAAGCATCGGCGTCAACATTGGATACACCGTTCTTTCAAAATATTCTTCAACCGCCGCTTTTTCATCGTCATGGACTTCATTGAGTTTGATGATCTTGAAGCCATGTTTTTCGAATAATGGCAAAAGCTGGTTTTTGTAGCAATCGTTTTGTTTCCTGACAAATTCGTGCAGCTCGCGCATCAGCACTTTGCGGAAAGGAATTTCTCTCAGTCCCGAGTAATCCAGGCGCTCTTTTCCAAAATCGAGATAATTATAAAGGCTACCGACCCGGATCGTGAAAAACTCGTCCAGGTTAGACGACGTTATGGCAAGAAATTTCAGGCGGTCAAATAGATTCCGTTCGCTGTTGGTCGCTTGTTCCAGGACGCGGTCATTGAATTTAAGCCAGCTTAAATCCCTGCTGATCAGGTCACTTTGCTGTACAAGCGTGTTGGCTTTTTCTGACGAAGGGCTGATGATTTTCGCCTCGTCCGTGGAAACGTTTCCTTTTGTACTTTTAAAAAAAGCGAACAGATTATTCAATCTGCCTTTTTTCCCGTTGCTATATATTGGATCGCCTGAGCCTGACATAACTTATTTCTTTAAGGGTTGTGTTGTAAATGGCATTAAAAATTCAACGAATCTAGGCATGTATTGTTTTGGATACGTGAAGTTTCTGTTAAATTTTGGCCTTAAAAATAGAAACGGATGACTGAATTTGACAGCCATCCGTTTCCAAAAATTTATGGGAGCTAACAGCTATACGTCAACTCGTGCGTACTTGGCATTTTTCTCAATAAAATCGCGCCGCGGTGCAACTTCATCACCCATCAGCATCGAAAACAAATGGTCTGCTTCGGCTGCCGATTCAATCGAAACCTGTTTAAGGCTTCTCTTGTCAGGATTCATGGTTGTTTCCCATAATTGTTCCGCATTCATCTCTCCCAAACCTTTGTAACGCTGCACGTTAACCGATTCTTCACGTCCCGCTCCTATTTCACGGATTGCAGATTCTCTTTGTGCTTCTGTCCAGCAGTAACGCTCTTCACGACCTTTTTTAACAAGATAAAGCGGCGGCTGAGCAATGTAAATGTATCCGTGATCGATCAAGATCTTCATATAACGGAAGAAGAATGTCAGGATCAGCGTACGAATGTGACTTCCATCAATATCCGCATCCGTCATGATCACGATCTTATGGTAACGCAGCTTGTCAATGTTCAAAGCTCTTTCGTCGCCATCTTTTCCGATCTGAACACCCATAGCGGTGAACATATTTTTGATCTCTTCGTTTTCGTAGATCCGGTATTCTTGTGCTTTTTCAACGTTGAGAATTTTACCCCTTAATGGCAAAATCGCCTGGTAAGCGCGGTTACGGCCTTGTTTGGCAGTTCCACCCGCCGAGTCTCCTTCGACCAAATAGAGTTCGCAAACATTCGGATCTGTTTCAGAGCAGTCGGATAATTTACCCGGCAATCCGGTTCCCGTCAGAATGTTCTTGCGCTGCACCATTTCACGTGCCTTTTTAGCAGCGATACGAGCTTTCGCAGCGAGAATCACTTTATCAATGATCACACGCGCTTCTTTCGGGTGTTCGTCAAGATATGTGTCAAGCATTTCAGCCACAACCTGACTTACAACACCCGTCACTTCTGAGTTACCAAGCTTCGTTTTTGTTTGTCCTTCAAATTGCGGTTCAGCAACTTTAATGGAAATAACGGCAGTCAGACCTTCGCGGAAATCGTCCCCGCTGATCTCGATTTTTTCTTTGGCAAGAATCCCTGTTTTCTCCGCGTAATTTTTCAATGTACGCGTTAATGCCGCTCTGAAACCAGAAACGTGCGTTCCGCCTTCCACCGTGTTAATGTTGTTCACATAAGAAAACACATTTTCACTGTAAGAAGTGTTGTACATCATCGCCACTTCCACAGGCACAGATCCCTTATTGGTTTCCATGTGGATCGGCTCCGGAATCAGCGGCTGACGGGTTGCATCCAGATAAGTAACAAATTCGTTCAAACCGATTTCGGAATAGAACTCTTCGCCTCTGAATTTCCCTTCCTCATCTTCCTCACGTTTGTCTTCCAGCGTGATTCTGATTTTCTTGTTCAAATAGGATAATTCCCGGAGACCACGTTGCTACGGTCTCGTATTTGAATTCTGTAACCGTGAAAATGGTTGCATCCGGAAGGAAATGAATAAATGTCCCTGTTTTTTCGGAGTCACCGATCACCCTTGCAGGATAAAGCGGCTTGCCTTCGCTAAACTCTTGTTCAAATATTTTTCCCTCACGGTGGATCTCAGCTCTCAAATGGATTGAAAGCGCGTTAACGCAGGAAACCCCTACGCCGTGCAAACCTCCGGAAACCTTGTATGTATCTTTATCAAACTTACCGCCGGCGTGCAAAACGGTCAGAACGACCTCCAATGCGGATCTTTTCTCTTTTGGGTGCATTCCTGTCGGAATCCCGCGGCCATTATCCTGAACGGTAATGGAGTTATTTTTTTCAATCGTAACATTGATGGTGTCGCAATAGCCAGCCATCGCTTCATCAATGGAGTTGTCGACAACTTCCCAAATCAGATGGTGAACCCCCTTAAAACCAGTGTCACCAATGTACATGGCCGGACGTTTACGAACGGCCTCTAAAACCCTCAAGAACCTGGATGTTTTCGGCTGAATAACTATTTACTTCTATCACTGTTTCGTTTGACATAAAGTTTGTTTTACACTTGGATAAAAAGAACCATTTTCAGGCTTTTTAAGCACGTAAAGATACGATTTTTTTACCGCTTAACCTAGCAGAAAAAGCAATGAAGATGACACGAAATGAATGTTCGGCTGTTATGACTTTTCCGGGTTGAAAGTCAGTATTAAAAGGCGATAACCTCGGAATGAAACCTAACGCAGACTGTATTCCGTACCGGATGTAAAGAGCGCTTTGTCGAGCTTGTAAAAGATTTTACCGCCATTATTGCTCACGTCCAGCACGCCCAGGTCATAGGTCCCCGAGGCGAGATCGTCCTGTCGGAAAAGGGTGCTGAAACCGGGTTTGTAGTAATGCATGCTTGTTAAAATCACTTTTCGGGCCTCCACTTTCGGATTTGCGTTGGCCATATGGATTACGCCTGTTTTCTGATCGCGTAAAATCAGGAAGCGGTCGCCGGCAAGCCCTTTTCGTTCTGGAAGCGCATTGCTTGCCACGTAGTAATAAGTCAGGTGCTCAACGCCATCGCGGATCATGCGCTCCACCGGCCATTCCTCCACGTATAACTCATAATTCCTGGATGCCATAGGCTCTGCATTGAACATGGAATCCAGCTCACCCTTCTCCACAATTGCTTCGGGCAGTTTGAAAAAACCCTTTTCATAACCTGGAATCAGATAAAAACTTCCGTTTCTGGTGATCGTTTTTTCAACCGAGAACATATTCCGATTGGTTTTCCAATTGTAAACATCGGCCAGATATGTGGTGCGCTTTACCGCAACGAAGCCTGTGAATTTGTAATAGGAATAAACGCAATAGAAAATGCTGAATGCTGTAATGCCGTAAAAAACCGCCCGTTTACGGAAGTAATGCGTGTAATCGAGCAGCAGAATGTAAAATATGACCGTCGAGAGCGAGGCGTAAATCTGGAAGCGGCTGGCAATGGTGCTTCCTGCCCACGAGCGGAAAAGTGCGATAACTGAGCTGGTAATGAAGATAAATGCAAACAATGTTAGCAACTCTGCAGTCCCGGTTTAATGTTGACCGGTTTGTTAAAATAAATAGCCGCAACGCGCCAGGTGATGTAAACCATAAACGCAATGATAATCGCGCCCCAAACCGCTGAAAAGAACACTGGATACGCCCACAATGACATCGCAGATCCGATAAACCCAAAAAGCGATGAGAAGAAAACCACCAGATCTTTCGGCAAATTAACGGCCTGCCCAGACTCATAACCAGCAAGGTAAATGACCAGACAGAGCACCATGAAAACACCGGTGATGATCGCACGTTTGAAATCTTTGAAACAAAGAAAATAGAAGATAATCGCGGGAAACGAGAGAATGCCGTTTCCATGCGTGAATGTGGCCAGGAAGCAGCAAAGCATGGCCCCGTAAAGCGCCAGATTGGTCCGCCTCGATGCCAGGATAATTGCAGTAACCGTAAAAGCCGTCAGGAACGAATGCTGCATGCCGTTCAATGCCCAGCCCGAAATGTCATAGTAAAGCGGCTGAAAATACAGAAAAGCGGCAGGAATGAAATAATATAAGGGAAGCTTTGTCTTCCTGTATTGCAGGTAAATGAAGTAGAAAATGTAGGTTACATTAAATGAAACCAGCGCAATGTAAAAGCGGAAGTTCAAATGACCCGTTATGGTGTATTCAATGAGCGAAATCGTACGCGGAATTACAGCCTTATGATCATTGAATGTCCGGAAAAGCTCGGTTATAAGGCCCGTAAAACCAAGTCCGCCCTGCGATACGACCTCAATAAACTGAATGAGCAGAAAATCGTCCTGATAGGGGAAATTGACAGAATAATAGTAGTTGTAAACAATGTATACAAGAATGACCAAGCATATAACGACACCCGAGAGAAATCGTAACTTCATAGAAAGTAGACTAGATTTGACTTTGCTTACCAGGATACTTGCACCCGGAGTTATGGGTTCAAAACTAAACCATTAAAACCGGAATTGTAAATTTCACCTGCTTTTTTCCGGATTTGCAACGTGACTATGACCGCTAAAAAGTGAAAGCACAGCGAAATGATCTTTCGCTGTGCTTTCGTTTACTCGTAATCCCGATTTGCTAATTAACAACGAGCTTATGCCTCACCTGCCTCGCTCCATATCCTGCATTGAGAATATACAATCCGGGCACCAGCTTAGATTTTGCTCTCACTTCCAGCTTGTCCGTAGCAACCTGCTCTGTCTCCACAGGAACGACTCTTCCGGTAATGTCATTGAGCGTAATGCTTGGTTTAGAGCCGGTGTACTGGATTGAAAATATGCCTGCCGTTACCGGGTTCGGATAAAGTGTCACTTCGTCTTTGCCTTCAAAACCTGCCGTGATAATCCGCGAATAAGCAAATGTGCTGTCTCTGTCGACCATTTTGAGGCGATAAAGATTTTCGCCGGCAAGCGGAGCAGCGTGCAGGAAGTTATACGTTTTCAAAACCTTGCTTTCCGTAGAAGCTTCTACCTCACCTACTTTCGTCCAATCCTTACCATTTACGCCGTGCTGAATTTCAAAATAAGCACTGTTGGTTTCCTCCGATGTCTGCCAGTCCAGCGCAACTGCGTTTTCCTGCTTTTTACCAGAGAAGTTCACCAGCGTAACAGGAAGTGGCCCTGCATTATTGGCTGTGATGTAGAATGATGAAAATCCGGTCACATCGAATCTGATGCGCCACAAATTCAATGCAGAATCCCACTGGATGTCGTTGTCCGCCGGGTCAATGATCACATCCGGTTTGAGCGTCATCGTTGTGCCGTGCCATTGCAGGATGCGCAGGTTTTTTCTGTTAATTTCTGCGTCGGACGCATTGCCGGGAAGTTTTACAGAACTCACTGCATTGAATGCATTCAATTCATCCTGACTTACATAAAGCGTAATGTTAGCGCTTTTCGGGTTGCCGCCTCCTGGCGTAAATTCAAAATGTCGTTGTACATATGGCTGTCCGGCATGCATCTTAACCTGCGGATCCACTGTTACTTTGGCCACAAACTGGTTATTTCCATTAGTCAACCCTGCGCCTTTAACCGTTCCGATCAGCTTGCAGCCAGGCCCGGTAAGGTGTGTAAATTTGTTGTCAGGAATTGTTGAAGAAGCCTGCTGTCCGCTGGTTGCGAGCGACATACTGTTGTAAAAGCAGCCTGACTGGATCACATTGTTTTGCAAATAAATATTGACCGGCTTGTTACCCGCATTCTGGTAGGCAGATCTCCAATTTTTATAGGCGTCACAATCATTGGAATAGTTATCACGCTGCGTCGTGCAGCCATCGCTGTCGATCAGGCTTGACAATGTGAAGCTATCTCCGTTAGAAGCCGACGGCGTTGTAACCTGCTTGTCCTTAACCCATTGGGCAGTCAGCGCTTTTAAGTCGCTAACTGCCTGCGGAGACTGCAATGCGTTTTCCAGATAAAAAACAGTAACAATCTGGGCGCCGTGTGTATAGCTTTCCGTGGTGAGGTTGATAATCGATTGCGTGCCTGTTACATAGGCCGCTTCGTTAACATATAACTTGCCGGGCAGGTTGGAGCGGAGTAAATCTATCCCGAACCGGTGATCATAATGAATGTCGTCGTTGATTTTCACACCGTCCAGGTCAGCGCCGATTTCGTTGAAAGGCAATGTTCCACGGGCACGTGAAAGCTTGTCATACACCGATCCGTGATGCGCAAGCACCTTTGTATTTGGACTAATCCCTTTTACAACATTCTTGAAAAGATTATTGGTTTCTTTCAGAACAAGTGTCCGGAATGTAAACCAGTCGGTTCCGTCCGGGCCGGTGAATGTTGAGTTAGAAGGTCTTTTTGGTCCAACCTGATCAAATGAGGAATGATTGCTTCCCCATGCAGAGTTCAGATACTCGATATGACCGTATTTTGATTTAAGCCAGTTTCGGTAAGCATTAGTCATTGGTTGCGAGTAATCCGTCAATGCGTCGGACATATCCAGCTGCTGCTCGTAATGATATTTCGTCGAGCCCATTTCAAACTCACCTTCACCCTGGCGTGAATAAATTAAGCTCACATAAAGCAGGTTACCGCCATCCTGAACATATTTATAGCGGTTCATCACTTTCGAAGCAAAGTCGGTAATGCGATCGCGTGTAGATTGTGCTGCGAGCGAGGTCATTACAAACTGCAAATTCACATTCGGCCTGATCGGTCCGCCTTGTTTTTGAAACACGGCTTCCTGACCATTGTAATTGGCAACGAGCATACGCTCTTCTTTTTCCAACCGTCACCCGTGTCCACGCCGTAACGGTCCGAAATGCCATTTGTTACATCATCGCCCGTGCTTACGGCAATGTTCAGCGCCACTTTCATGCCCAGGGACAGCGCCTTGGCAATCTGATCATCATACTGTTTCCAGACATTGTAGCCCGGTCCATTTTCTGATTTGAGAATCCTGGAAAGTTTACCCTCGATACTTCCCCACTGCACTGTCAGAGCAACCGCATTGCAGCCAAGCCCTTTGGCCGACTCAATTGTTTCCAGTGATGGCTTGTCATTCTCGTTGACAAGCGAAACTGCAAAATAGCGGGGTTGTTGTGCTGCTGATTCCAGCGGGGAAAATAATAGTGAGGAAGAAAATAGTAGTGTGCAAATGTTCCAACCAACGAATATACGTTTTTTCATATTCTTTATCAACAGCCTGTTACAAATTATTCGATTTGTAAATGTAAATAATTCTACTTTACGGCTCGCAATTTTTTAAAATTTTTAGCATATTTTAAATAAATAATACTATTCCGTTAAAAAAATGAATATTCGGCTGGAATGAATGATTAAACGGTTTTTATCATCCCGGATAACTACAAAAATATTCTACAACACACAGGAATAAGTGACTCATGTGAATCTAAAAAAAAGGCTATTTTCCGTTTCCAGAAAATAGCCTTTTCAGCGCACGGAGGCGGATATACTACATTTTTTCCATCGGATGTTCTTTGAGCAATTGTTCGGGCGAATAGAAGTCTTTTTTGCTCTCCGTCGCCGCCCTAACTTTCTTCACCTGCTCCGGCATAATGGCCGCTCCTTTATTACCGAATGAATTCCGGACATAAGTCAGCACGGCTGCGAGCTCGTCATCATTCAGCAATCCTGCAAACGGCGTCATCGGCACCTGTCCCGGATACTTTTGACCACTCACCTCAATCGGCCCCAATAATCCTTTCAATGCAAGCTTAATTAAGCGTTCGTCGCTTCCTAGCACCCAGTTGTTTGCCGTTAGCGGTGGGAATCCCGAAGCCGTCAATCCTTTTCCATCGGGCTGGTGGCAGGTTGCGCAATATCCCTCTTTGGAATAAATGGTTTTGCCCAATGTGTACATATCAAGCGCTTTTCCTTTCAGACCCGACTGAGCAACTTCCACCTTTTCCTTTTTCATATTCTGGCCATTCAAATGTGCATAAGCACCTTCGTAGGCGTGAATAGTCCAGTCATCGAGCGGCATTTTCTTGGCCTCTGCGAGCACGGCGAGTCCTTTTTCTTTACCAATCCAGGATGCAGCAACGATTGCAACGAGTCTTACGCGGCTGTTTTCATCGCGTGCAGCAGCCATCAGCAGTTCGGCCTGGTCTTTAACCTGATGCCCCGTGTAACGCACCACTTGGACGGCAGCGGCCCGCGCGTGGTAATCTTTGGCATTCAAAACCTGCTTTAAAAGTTTCTGATCCACTTTATCAAGTCCCCACGTCACCCATAGCGCTTCAAGCAAATGATGTTCGTAACGTGGATCTTTCTTGTCTAATGCCGCAGTCCAGGCTGATATTTTTGGCAAAACCTGTGACGCATCACGGCCGCGTAACTCACGTCTTGTTCTGTAACGCGTCCGATATTCGGGCAATTTGAGGTTTTCAAGGAGTTCGTCAATGCTGGCGTCTGCCACTTTCGATGGCTTAACCAATGGACGTGATGGATACGTAATGCGATAAACACGTCCATGCGAATGGTCACGCAAAGGATCCCGGGCATTGTGCTGCATGTGACCGATCAGAATGTTGTGCCAGTCAATCACGTAAAGTGAGCCATCGGGTGCGAATTCCATGTCCACAGGGCGGAAATTACGGTCTTCACTCACAACAAGATCCATGCGGTGCGTGCTTTTGTAACCCGTGCCTTCGTCCTTCAATGTATGTTCTTTTGTTCCAAGGAAACCAATCGTGTTATTGATCAAAAAGTCGCCTTGCAGCTCATCAGGAAAATGGCGGCTGGAAACAAATTCAAGTCCGGACGTTGGCCTTACCCTGTGTTTTTCTTCAATCAGCTGCACAGACTTGTGATTTGCTTCGCCATAACGTGGCAAAATCGAACCCGGCATCATCCAGCGAACGTCAGGACTTGAAGTTTCAGCAAAAAATGGCTGTCCCCAATCATCAAATGCAATGCCCCAGGGATTAGGAATGGAAAGCTGCGCAGTGCGTTCTAGTTTTTTCAATTGTGGCGCATATCTGTAAAAACCGCCATTCGTTGCCCGCACAGGACCATAAGAAGTTTCAACATTGGTATGCAAAAACACACCTTCGCCAGAATAAATCGCTCCGGAAGGATCGACTGTGAATGCGTGGCTGTTGTGGTGCGTATCGTGGTCGTCAAATCCGCTTAGCAAAATTTCACTTTTATCTGCCTTGCCGTCGCCGTCCGTGTCTGCGAAAAATTTCAGGTTTGTGCCTTGTGAAACATAAACGCCTTCCGGTGCAATTTCAAATCCAAGGGGCAAATGCAGGCCGTCCGCAAAAACGGTTTGCTTATCCGCCTTACCATCATTATTGGTGTCTTCCAGAATGATGATCTTGTCATTCGGCTTCGTATCACCCGGCTTATAATGCGGGTAACTTGGCATGGTCGCGATCCAAAGTCGGCCTTTGTTGTCAAACGACATTTGCATCGGTTTCGCCAGATCAGGAAATTCTTCTTCTGATGCGAAAAGCTCGATTTTATAACCTTCCGGCACTTTTAGCTTTGCTAATGCATCTTTTCCATACAAATATTCCAGACTTCCATTTTTTTCGGGATTGAAATTGGTCTTAACAGGCGGAAGCTGCCTAGTATTTTTATCCGCAGCAGCAAGATCGGTTTTCTCACCTTTGGAAGCCGCCAGCCAGATCGCCTTGTCCCGGATGTCTGTCATTTCACGAATTTTCTCGATTTCCGCTGGATAGTTATCCGGCCCAAAATGGGTTGTAACGACGCCCATAAACGTGCACGCCGTTCGGAACTTTAAAGTCGTTGTGCCACATCCAGTTTTTTTCATCGACAGCATCCTTCACCAGTTTGCGGTTTGCCTCCGCTTTCGGCGATGCTTTGCCAAAAACCTGATCAGCAAGCAGCAAGCCCAGTTTTTTGTAACCCGCTTCATTCAATTGCGAGCCATCAATGGTCAGATCGTCTTTGCTGTCGGCATACCATTGTTTAGAAGGCGTGAATGCGTCGACAAAAAGCACATTGTTTTTTTCGGCAACCTCTTTCATTCCTTTTGTATAAAGCGCGAGGTTTTCATTTTCCTTTTTGCCGTTAGGAAGGTCAAACTTTGCAGAGAGATCTTCGAAAGCGATCGGCGAAATGATAGCGAGCTGCGGCGCTGCGGCACCATTGTATTTCTGGCTTAATGTGTATTTGATAAATGCATCAAGCTCAGCTTTGTAGTTTTCGAGCCCTTCTTTTCCCTGAAACGACTCATTATAACCAAAAAAAGCAATGATAACGTCTGCTTTCAAGCGCGTTAACCATTGATCCGGCGTGTCAAAATGTCCTTCGCTTTGAGACGGATTCGCGAGTTCGGTCTGAAACTTTTCAGCTCCAGGAAACGCCCATGGCGAATTCCTGCTCGCATGCGGCCTGAACCCGGGCGTGTCGCCGCCATCGCACATATTGCGGATATAAAGCATGTCCTCTGGATAGCGAACCTGCAATTCGGTTTCGAAATTGTCGTAATTCATCATCCGTGAACCCAGGTTATTCCCCAGCAAAACAATGCGGGAGCCTTTCTTAATGGGAAGCGTTGCAGATTGATTGAATTTGAATGCGCTGAACGCGATAATCACCAGCGCAAACACAATAAGTGATACGTGAAGACTGATCTTTTTGGGTTTAGACATTTTCGGTAAACTTTAAGTGGGGATTCAGGATGTATTCTTTCAATTATTTCGCTTCTCTGTATTGAACATTAATGTCCATTTTGCCTTTCCATTTCGGAATTTTCAAGCCCAGATCCCAGTGAATGGCATTGATAATCAACCTCTGAAATGATTCGATCTTGAAGTCATCGGGATGTCCTAATGTGGTCATGAATATTTTCGCACCAAACGAATTTGTCCCCGACCAGGCAACCGGATTTTCAATCGCAGCGTGCTCCGGGTTAACCGCTTTGCCCATTAATAATAATGTAGAACCTTTGGTTGGATAATCGGGAAGAACTCTGTAAAGCCAGGATCTGGCGTGAAATGGCGTGGTAACACCGGTGAGAATCGGGTTCTTGGCTTGATCCGGAATTACAGTCACATCCGTGCTGCTGGTGTGGCCATAATGCGTGTGCTTGGCAGCGCCGCCCCAGCCCGGAGGCGAGTTTAACGCGAATTCACCGAATGCATTCCACTTTTCATTTTCATTTCCTTTGGGATAATTGAATGCGTGCGTCGTGGTGCGGAAGCCCATTAATGGCTTTTTGGATTTAAGATAAGCGTCGATGTAAGCGAGCTGTTCCTTGGGAAGTTGTCTCCATCTGAGATAAAAAACAGCCAGATCTGCGTCCTTTAAAGCTTCCAGACCGGGAATGTCATTTTCACTGTTCGGGCCTGGATAGGCTTTGAGCACGATGGTGCGCATGCCGTAATTTTTTTCAAGTTCTGCGGCAATGAGCGGCAATGTTTCTTCGCCGCTATATTCATGGTCGCCGGTGACAAATACGACGAGCGGTTTTTTATCTTTTTGGGCAAAAACACCGGTTGCATTGGATAAAACGATAAACAGCAATGCAAAAAGGAAAGTGAAACGTTGTCTCAAACTCATTAGGAAGCGATTTAGGAATGTCTTTAACTATGAGATATAACGCAAAGAACCTGAATAACTACTGTTCTTCTTTTTGAAGACTGTTTCATCCAATTTTTCCCTTACTTTATTATACAAATAAGCTAAGTAATTGGCAAAACAAGCGCCTGACGCTTAAAAAGTGGCATTAGTAAAACTTGAATCCGATCGTCGCAGCAAACCTGGAAAGGTCTACGCTGTCGTCTTTGGATAAATGAAGTGTCTCTTTATTGAATGCCGTGGTGCGGTCCAGGCGGTAAACGGCGCCCATGATGGCGGAACCGGTTAAGTTGATCGCGAACTTTTGGCTGATGCGATGCTCGAAGCCAACACACACGCCCCAGCCCATTGTTTTTCCGTTGAATGTAAAGTTGTTCTCGCCGACTTGCGTTTTGTTTTGATAAGGCTGATAACCAAGCAATAAGGATGTCAGCACGCTGTTTTTGGGATTTTTCATCACCGAACGGTGAATCACTTCTCCACCCAAAAATTGTATTGCGACGTCCTCCGTCAATTCATTGTCCTGGCTTGCTTTGCTTTGATAGCGATCGTATTTCACGCCAAAACCAACCTTTTTCCAGGGAAAATAAGTGACTTCGCCGCCAAACGCAATGCCCGATTTGAATTCCTTGATGTAGCGCTTTCGTTCCTGGTTAATCAGCCCGGACGGACGGAAAAGTCTTTGACCATAACCGCCATTCACCCCGAAGCCCCATTTCGAATTGCTCACCTGCGCTTCGGCCTTGGTAACATCCTGCGCGCTTAACCGCAGGCAGGATAAAAAGGTGATCAGCAGGAAAGTAACCGTAAATCGCATCATGATGTGAGTGAACCTGAAATGCATCGATCCCAAAACTACTGATTTAGGAGCAAAAAAGAACGGACGGCAACATGCATATTTGTCAGATTGCGGGCTTTATGCCATTGCTTTTTAATTTTTCAACAATAAACTGCCCGATCTCCCGCCCTTGATCTTGTCCGTTTTCGATGGCGTCGCGATAATGAATGCCGCCGTACAACCTTGAAATCGCCGCTTCTTCGGCTGCTTGCCGGAATGATTTGAAATCGCGCACAGGCAATTCAAAGATCACTTCGGTGTCGTCCCGAAAGGCAAAATTATCGCCAAGCAGATAAGTTAATGTTTCGGCGATGGCAGTGGAAATGACGCTGTGGCCGCTTGTATATTCAGGAAACGGTGGCGTTTGAAGCAACGGCTGCCATTTTTGATCAATCATGCGGGTGATAACGGTCTCAGGCCTGACGCGGCTGCTCCGGTATTTTTCGTCCCAGCAACTGATGAATGCGTCCATTAATGTTGCGGCTGCTATGGCGTGCACCATAATGCCTTTGTCGAGGTCCAGACCGGCTTTGGACGTTGCTATGCCCGTAATGTTCATCCAATGTCCGCCCGGACTGATCTTTTTGAAACCGATAGACATATGCCCGGAAGTGTTGATCGCGAACGGATTACAATCCCAATAAGATGCGATAAAGCGCTGCTGATCCGTCAGCTTATTGCCAACTTCGTAAACTTCCCTGGTCAGCTTAAAAAATGCACTTGCGGTGTCCTTACTGAATTCTACGGGTGGTTTTGGCAAAAACTGGTTGCACGTGTCGAGCATCATTGGCCGGATGGTTTTCCAATGCGGCTCAATGCCTTCAATGTAACCCGGCGGCGTGGGATACCAGTAAGCATCGCCCTTTTTGGGACGGTAACGCAGTCGCGTGCTTAATTTCAGATAACCGTCTGTGGCCGCATTGGCAGCGATTTTCTTGGCAACTTCCTGGGCTACGGCCACGGCATCATCAATCGTTTGCTGCTTATGGCCTTCTCTTAATAGATTAATGATCAGCTTTTTCTGATCTTCTTCCAGCATGTAACCCGACGGCAGAATGAGCCGGCCCGTTTCCAGAATGCTGTAAAGTGCCGCAATCTGGTAATTATAAGCACGTGCGGCGGTGATCGTGATCGGGTTAATGCTCCGGATGAATGCGGTTGGAGACGTGATCTGCTTGTTGTTCTGGGCCACGATTTCGTAAGCGCCCATCATGCAATAAGTGTAAAACCGACTTGCAGCGGGTGGGTTAACCACGTCGTGGATCATCACCATGGTGACGGCAAAAACGGAAGGCTGCAAATGCGTGCGCAGATCCACTTTTTTCTTCTGCCCCACTGCAACCTGGCTCACCAGCAACGCCAACATGAAAAATACACGGATCACTTTGCTCTTTTATAAAATTGTAACGACTCATTGAATGCGCCTATCACCAGACAGGGCTCCTTATTAATGTCAATCTGAATGCAGGATTTCACATCACCCACAACTGATAAACCCGAAACCGGCTGTGTTAGGTAATTAAAACCGCCTTTGCCATCGCCTGCCAGCACGCAGCCATAATTGGCATCCATACTCCCGATTTTCAGCCTGTTATCCGTTTTATTTCCTAATAAAAGGAGATCTGTTTTACCATCCTTATTATAATCGCCGGAAGCGATCATGGTTACCGGGGCAAATTGTGCCTGCACGGGTAAGGACTGTTTTTCAAATGTTCCGTTTTTATTCAAAAAGCAAACGGAGCGCATTTCTGTGACTTCCAGCTTGGTTGCGTTGCTCAGGTCTTCGGGTGTGAACATGTTGGTGATCGAAGCATTCGCGTAATCCTTATAGTAAGGAAATTTCTTGCGCATGGGATAAATCTGATCATTCAACTCATCGCGGCTTACGAAGGGATAAGATTTGCCTTGCACGTAAAAACTGAAAAACGGGTCAATGGAGCCATTTTTGTCAAAATCGGCATAATATAGCTCGGCGGGCTCTTTTTCTGATGCCTTGATCTGCGTGTTCAGACCCATATTTCCCGCGACAATGTCCAGCTTTCCGTCCTGATCCAGATCGATAATTTGCAGGGATGACCAGAAACCGGATTCTTCCCTTTTGAAAAACTTTAATGTTTTGTCTGTAAAGTCGTTGTTACTGAAAGAGAACACTTTTACGGCCATCATCTCACCGCACATAACCAACTCCACATTGCCGTCTGCATCCAGATCCGCCCATTGCGCATCGGTTACCATGCCGATTTTGAAGAACGGCGAATCTTTTACTTTGTAATTACCTTTTCCATCATTGATCAACAAATAGGAAACGGGCGTTTCGGGATAACGGCCGGGGATAATGCGGCCGCCTACGAATAAATCCTGATCACCATCTTTATCAAAATCAAATGCACGCACGCAGGATTTGCTGCTGGATTTCAGATTAGGCAAAGACAGAACTGACAAGCTGAGTTTGCCTTTTCCATCATTAAGATACATTTCATCCTGCAACGAAATTGTATTCGGCTCAAACATGGAATAACCGCCCTTGGCCACATACAGATCATCAAAACCATCGCCATTGGCATCGAAAAAGATGGCCGAAGTGGCTGCTGAAATGTTCTCGTCACCGACCGCAAAGTCTGGCATTTCCTTGAATGTTCCGTCTGTTTGCTGCAACCAGATCTTCGCCTGCTTATTCTGGTCGCCGCTCACGAAAACATCTTCCAAGCCATCCTTATTCACATCCCCTTTCGCCACGATCGGCCCGGTTTGCGAATACATCGACAACATTAAAGGCTGGCGCTTGAAATCATTTTCGTTAAATCCTTCGTGCTGATATGCAATGCTGCTGTTTTGTTTTTGAAAAATGGGCACGGCATTTTTTGCCATTAAGGGCTTGGCATTCGCTTTTACAGATTTTTCCAAAACCAATAATTGATTGGCTTTGATATTTTTCAAGACCTCCACTGCCCCATCCGGCCAGATCACTTTTACGGAATCAATCGCAGTCGCTTTCTCCAAGCCGAAATGCAGCCGCGTGGGCGTGCAGGACAAATAACCGCGGTTGGGATTCACTTCCTGATATTGCTGAATGCCATTGGAATAAACATAAACCTTCGCACCCACGGCATTTTTGTTGGCCACATTATCTTTCAACTTAACCTGAAACCAGGCATTCCCGGCTTGCTCCTGGCTCAGGTTCTGATACACAAAAGCGGGGTCGTTAATGTTGTTCACCGCCAGATCCAGGTCGCCGTCATTATCGAGGTCTGCGTAAATGGCCCCGCTGGAAATCGCAGGCTGCGCCATTCCCCACGGTTCCTGCATTTTGGTGAATGTAAGATCCTTATTATTGCGGAAAATATAGCTGGCCAGCTTGGTCGAAGGCATCGCCTTAATGAGGTCCATGAGCTGGAAAGGCTCTTTATCCACCGCCCTTCTGATCTTGTAATCGCCCCAATATTTGAGAAAATCCTTATTGGTGTAATCCCTTAAATAACCATTGGAAACGAAAAGGTCTTTGAAACCATCATTGTCAAAATCCGCGAGCAGCGGCGTCCAGCTCCAGTCCGTGTTGGAAACGCCGGAAAACTGGGCAATTTCACTAAATGTGCCGTCACCGTTGTTGAGCTGCAACATGTTACGCATGTATTGCTTGTGCAGTTTCTGGTTCATCATGAGCTCAAATGCTTCATAATTTTCCTGCAACTGCAACAATTTTTGACGCTGATTATCTTCCGGCAACATGTCAAGCGACATCACATCGGGCAGGCCGTCATTGTTGAAATCCGCAATGTCGATCCCCATCGAGAATTGCGCTAAATGCCTGAAATACTGTTGCGTGACATCCGTGAATGTTCCGTTTTTATTATTGATATATAAATAATCCGACTCGTTATAATCGTTGGTTACGTAAATGTCCTGCCAACCGTCCTGGTTCACGTCCGCAATGGCCATTCCGAGCCCGAATGTGAGCGGATATTGGTGAATGCCCGATTTTTGGGTTACTTCTTCAAAATAATTTTTGTTATTTTCAAATAACTTGTTGCCTGCGAGCATATCCGTTTCCTGCTTGAACTTCGCTAGCTCCATATTGTCAATTTTTTTGACGCTATGGTTCAGAAGCATCATATCCAGGTCGCCGTCGTTGTCGTAGTCAAAAAATGCTGCTTGTGTGCTGTAACTGATATTATCGAGGCCATACTGAGCGGCCTGTTCCAAAAATTTAAGGTTGCCCTGATTGACAAAAAGCTGGTTTTTGCGCATTTCATCGGCCACTTTTCCGGAGTAGCAAATGTAAATGTCCAGCAATCCGTCGCCGTTAACATCGGCCATGGTCACGCCCGTTTTCCAGCCGCCTTTTCGACCTTCGAGGCCTTTTCCGGCTGCATTGGTAATGTCTTTGAACTTTAAAGCCTGTCCTTTTGTGGCTCCCAAATTGAGATAGAGCTTGTTATCGCCCATGTTGGAGGTGAAGAAAAGATCTTCAAAACCATCATTGTTAATGTCGCCTACGGCCACGCCGCCGCCATTGTAAAAGTATTCGTACGACATCACATTCTGCTTTTCGTCCTCGATGATCATGTTGGCGAAAGCAATGCCGGTCTGCTTGGCAGGGAGAAGCTGGAATAATGGCTGCTGCGCCCTCACTGCGGTTAAATGCAGCGACAGGAGCAATACAAAAACAAAGTAACGATGGCGCTTTTGTGTGAGCATTAAGCTTTTTTGCCTGTTAAAGAGGAAGATCTCCTGTAAATAAAAAACTTCAACGAAAGGTTGAAGTTAAAACTTAGTGCATTCAATTTGTTTTAAAGCGGTAAGAAAATTTACATTTCTTACCGCTTTAATTTTATTTATTTGTCCCACCAAACACGTGACACCCAGTTGTCGCCGCTGGCAAGTCTGCCTACTGCGTCACTGTAATTCGCGCTGTTTTGTGTTGCTTCCGTTGTCGGATATGGCTGTCTTCTTGGAATAGCGCCTCCTGAGAAGTTACCCACATAATTCACCGGAGCTCAACACCGGGAAACCTGAGCGTTTCCAGTTGTTCCAGGCTTCTGTGAAGTTGAAAAGAATGCCCGTCGTTGCCCAGATCTGCTCGTTGATCTGTTTCAATGCGTTTGCTGCAACCAATGGGTTGGCTGTTGCATAAGCATCTGCTGTTGCCGCAGGAACTTCCAAAGTTGCGCCATATCTTGCAAGCGACTGGATTCCGGCAGAAACACCATTCTTATAATGTGCTGCGGCTGTTCCGCCGACCGCAAATCCTCTTGTTACCGCTTCTGCAAGCAACAATTCCGTTTCAGCATAAGTCAATACAAAAAGCGGTGCACTTCTTCCTCTGTATGCTGCAACCGGACGTGAATATCTGCCGATTGGCGTAACATTCGCGCCTGTTCCGGTTCCGCCAGGATAGCCAGCCGATCTGCTGATATCCGTCGCGCCACCATTCATGTCAAAACCATTTGGAAGGCCTAATTGCACTGCTGCTGATGCGTTTCCGCCTGCTGTGAATTCCTGGTTTGCTGGCAAGCCGGCAGCAGGAACTTCTGCAATTTTACCTAAACGTGGATCATTAGTCGCTTTCAGATAATCGATCAAAAGTTTCGCTCCATCTTACCTGATAAATGTCAGCCGGTGTAGACAATGCTGCGCCGTTTCCATTTGTATAACCATTTGCATCGTCCATCACCACATATGCATCATCTGCAACGCTGGCGAATGTTCCGCCTGCTGCTGCTTTTTCTGCGTAAGTTTTTGCCGTTGCCGGATCCACTTTCGCCAGGCGCATCGCCAGTTTCAACATCAGTGAGTAACCATATTTTTTCCATTTGGTAATATCACCTTTGTAGCCTGCGAATGCGTCATTGGTTGGCAACGCTGCGTCTGCGGATAACGCTGGCAGTGGCTGTTTCCAGGCGTGTCAGCAATGATTTGTAAACAGATTCCTGCGTGTCGTAAGCAGGAAGCGTAATGCCTGATTTCGCCTGCAATGCCTGCGTGTAAGGCACGTCTCCGTAAACATCCGAGATCGTAGAAATTGTCTGCACCTGCATAATGATCGCAATGTTCATCAGGTTAGCCAGTGCAGGCTTGTCCTTGGAAAGCTGCTCCATTTCGTATGCAAGGCTGGCCGCACGGAAATCCGTGTTCCAGGTGCTCGCCAGATACGAGTTGGTGTTGCTGGAAATCACATATTTGTCTCCATTGGAATAGTAATTTGCCGCACCGGAAGTGGTTGAGGACAAAATCTGCATCCACATGCTTTGGAACAAAATACCACCATTATAACCTGCTGTGGCCGCTACGTGGTTTTGCTGAACCGATGGCAGCAACAGGTTTGCATCAAAGCTTTCGCCTGATGCCTTTGTAGGGTCGGTGTTGAGTGCGTCAAATTCGTCTGTACAAGACAATGGAAGCAATCCCGCCAGTATTATTATTGATAACAGTCTCTTTTTCATATTGCTTATCATTTAAACTTGAAGTTTACGTTCACACCATAATTGCGGGCTGGCAGGTAAACTGGTTCCCTCGATACCAGCGTATCTCAGGTTAGCTCCGAAAGTTGCTTCCGGATCAATATTTGTTGTTTTCTTCATGAGGTAGAACAGGTTACGTCCTACGATTGAAACATTCACCGCACGGATCAAAGGCCATTTTTCTACCATTTTAGCAGGCAGATTGTAACCCAATGTGATCTGGCGCAATTCGAATAAAATCACCATCCACAACGCTCAAACCAGTGATATTGTTGGCCAATGCTGTGTAGTAATTTTGAGCAGTTGCGGTTACCGTGTTAGCAGCGCCGGATTCAGATACGCCGGTCGTAATGCCGCCTTCTCTGCCTTCCAATGTTGCCTTGTGCAATCCGCGTCTGTAAGCGTAGTTTTCAGTGGCGGAAAGGATCTTGTTACCAAAGTTGTAGTCAACCAGGAATGACAAGTTCACGTCTCCGAATCTCAAATCATTGTTCAAACCACCATATAACGTTGGCAGCACAGTTCCGTAGCTTTTCAGATCGCCACGAACCGGCAAGCCCGATGCATCAACCACGATTTGACCATTGCTTGCATATTTGTAGTCATAAGCGCGGATTTGCGGGCCGGCCTCTCCTACTACGAACGCGGTTACTGCATTACCCAATGTTGCACGGTTGGAACCCAAAGTGATCTGGTTGTTGTCCGCATCTGTGCTCAGGATCTTGTTTTTAACAGAAGTCAGGTTGAAGGAAACATTCCAGTCAAACTTCGTAGTTCTTACCGGTGAACCTGTCAGCATTACTTCCAGACCGCGGTTTTGAACAGAACCTGATCCAATCACACCTCTCACGTAACCCGTCGCGCTGCTGTAATTGGCAGGCATGATTTCGTTTTTGGTTTTTTGGTCATAATAAGCAAGATCCAATCCTAAACGGTTTCCGAAGAATTTCAATTCAAGACCAACTTCCACTTCGCTTTTTGTAAATGGTTTCAGGAAAAGGTTAGGAAGCTCATCGCTGAAATTTCCTGTTGCCACGCCGTTGAATGCGTTACCAACACCGTAATAAATCGCTGTTCCGTAAGCCGTTGCTGGCTCGCCGCTTGTACGTGCATACGAAGCACGAATTTTACCAAAGCTCAGTTCTGGAATGCTTGCAAGATCTGTGAAGATGAATGCTCCCGTTACCGAAGGGGTAAAAATGCTTCTTGCTGCGCTTGGCAATGTGGAGTAAGTGTCATAACGTCCCGTTGTGCTCAGGTTCAAAATGCCTTTGTAACCCAGGTCAATGTTGTAGTAAGCAGACTGCACTTCGGTGTTGCTCACTTCGTAGTTACGGTTGAAGTTCACCACGTTGTTCCAGCTGTACAAGTATGGAAGCACGAACGGGCTGCCGCCAACCTGTACTTTCTCGTAATTGTTTTTACGAAGGTTAGCTCCAACGATCGCGTCAATGCTGAAATCATCCGCACCGAACGTTTTATTGAAACCGATCAAACCGTCCACGTTAAGCTCTGAACGCTGTGCATTGGACAATTCATCCAAAGCACCTTTTCCTGCGTTAGAAAAACCTGTTCCCCAAGGTGTTACTTTGAAAATGCGGTCGTTTGCATTGTCATAACCTAATCTTGCCTGTGCGTAAAGCCAGTCTGCGAATTGGTATTTTACTGCCAGTGCAGAGATGATACGCTTGCGTGTTACGTCGTTAACAAACTGATTTGTAACAAAGTAAGGGTTGGTAACATATTCATCATCGCTGAAAACAACCTCTTTTCCGGTTTCTGTATTGTAACCCGGAGCAAGGATGCGCTGATCAATGTTTGTTGCCAGGAACATTCCGTTATTTGCGTTCATAGGGCCATCGCTCAAAACAGGCTTCGCCTTGATCTTCTCGTCGATGTAGTTAGCCATTACATTGATGCTCAGCCTCTTTGTAATGTTCTGATCGGCAGTAAGGTTAACCGTTTTTCTGTCCAAACCGCTGTTTTCGATGATGGATTTGTTGTCCAGGTTCGCCAATGACAAACGGAATGAGCCGTTATCACCGCCTTTTGTTACCGAAACGCTGTTTGTGAAGTTTGAACCATTGCGATAGAAGTTCTTCACATTGTCTTTCTGAGCAGAATATGCATAATTGTTGCCGTCAAACTGGATCACTTGTGAACCGTCCAGTTTTGCTCCCCAGCTCATACGTGCAGTTTGCTGCGCCAATGGTGCTGTCGTAGGTTTTGCACCGCCGATTCCCTGACCATATTCATATTGAAAATCAGTCATATCGCGAGGCTGATCCAGCGAATAGTTCATGTTGTAATCAACTGAAAAATCGCCTTTTTTACCTGCTTTTGTCTTAACCAAAATAACGCCATTGGATGCACGTGCACCAAACAAAGCAGATGCAGCCTGACCTTTCAAAACGGTCATTGACTCGATATCGTCCGGGTTAAGGTTACCAATTCCGTCTCCGCCGTCAGCGCCACCCCATTCTCCTGCACTTCCCCGCTGCGTATTATCCATCGGAACGCCGTTGATCACGATCAATGGTGAACCGCCTGAGTTCATACTTGGCATACCACGCATCAAAATCTTGGCCGTTCCGCCAGGACCGCTGCTTGTTCCTTTTACGTTCAAACCGGCAACACGTCCTGCCAATGAGTTCGCTACGTTGGTTTCGCGCGCTCTTGTCATCACTTCGCCACCGATTGTAGTTACTGCATAACCCAGTTTTCTGGATTCTTTGGAAATACCAAGTGCTGTTACAACAACTTCTTCAAGATTTGCTACGTCCGGAGCCATTTTCACATCCAGTGTCGTTCTGTTTCCAACGCTCAATTCTTGTTTCAAATAACCGATAGAGCTAAAAACAAGCACATCGCTGTCCTTAACGCCGGAAACGGAGTAGTTTCCTTCGGCATCTGCATTGGTCCCTCTTGTGGAACCTTTCACTGTCACCGCCACACCAGGAAGGCCCTGGTCTTTCTCATCTGACACTTTACCAGTTATCGTCCTGTCTTGCGCAAAGACCGATAATGAAGTAAATAGCAGAAAGACTGCAAGCGAGACGAATCCCCTTGAACAGCTTTTTGATAGCTTTTCTTTCATAGTTAGGATTAATTAGTACTAAAAAATTATGTTAAAATTGGTATCTGCCAAAGAATACACGGGTGCGTATTTTGGTGGGCAAATATCCTAAGTTCTGTGCTAATTAAATAATTTTAATAATGCATTCGGACATATTTATTTTTTTTTCCAACTTTTTGTATTGGAATAACACATTTTAATAACTATTAAGTTATAGTGCAGGTGCCCGAAAATTTGTGAGTTTCTGGTGTAGTCAGACTATTTGGAAGCGAACTTTTTGAGAAGGCGGTAAGTCACCAACGGTGCGTTGTTCATGGCTCCGAGCAAATGTGTTTCCTGACCAGATGTAATGATGGCCAGGTCGCGGACTTCGCCGGTTGTGAAAAGACCGCTTTGTTTTTGAGGAAGATAATAAAATTTGAGATTGCCTTTGTTGAGGAAAACCTGAATAAGATTCGCGTCACTTTTTCCCATTCGGACGCGCGTTTGTTTGAGATTGCCACCCAGAATAATGTCGGATTTGCCATCAGCATTGACATCAAAAAGGGAAATCGCGTACACCGGCGCAAACTGCGCTTCAACGGGTAATGCATGAAAAACAAGTTTTCCGTTCTCGTTTTCAAGGATTCCGCTTTGGAAAACTTTGGCGGAAAGCTTCCGGGCGCTTTTCAGTTTCTCTGCGGGAAGAATTTCGGCGAGTGTGGCTTTTGAATATTTGACATAATCGGTGTATGTCTTTTTAAGCGATGGAATTTGGTCTAATAGCTCGTCACGGCTTGCATAAGGCATTTCTACACCGCCTTCTGTTACAGCAATGACTGGCACGACGCGGTTCAAATTGTCAAAATCTGCGGCGTACATGGAAAGCCCGGAAGGAGAAGTGACATTCCACTGCCAGTTGGCGCCCATATTTCCTACCACAAAATCCATGTCGCCATCCTTGTCCAGATCAGCTGCTTTTATCACATTCCAGCAACCATTCAGTGCTGACGTTCCTCTGGCTTCGCTGGCATTAGACAGGTTTCCATTGCGGTTGTCAAACACCTGAACAGGGCTCCAATCAGCTGTAATAACCAATTCAGGATAGCCGTCTTTATTCAAATCCTGGAATGTTGCGCCCGTAACCATGCCACACTGAGCGAGTTGTGGCGCAATGCTTTTGGTAACATCTGTAAAATTGCCTTTTCCGTCATTGCGCAAAATGATGCCACCAGTGCTTTCGGGAAAACGGGCTGGCGTTACGCGGCTGCCCAGGAAAATATCCAGATCACCATCCTGATCAATGTCCGAAACCGCAACTGTTCCCGCGTTCACGCCTGCTTGCGGAAATGTTGCTTTTTTGAATGTGCCGCTGGTGTTCAAATACAATCTCGGCAGCAATAACGGATCATTCAAATTCAATTCATAACCTGCGCTCGCAACGAGTAAATCCGCATCTCCGTCGCCGTCCGCATCAAAAAACACGGCATCCGCGTCTTCATATGCTGCATCTTTTTCGAAGTCGGCCTGCGCGGACTTGACAAAACTGCCGTTTTTGCTCACAAATAAATTGCCAGCCTGCCCTCTTCCGCCGCCAATGTAAATATCATCTGTCCCGTCACCGTTCAGATCTTTTTGCGCTAGTTTCGGACCTTGATAACTAAGCATATTGGGCAGTAATGTCTGTATTCTGAAATCGTTACGTGTGTCTTCCGTGTGTGTAAAATCAATGCCGGAAACTGGTTCCCAGTAAGTTGACGCCTTCATTAAAGGCGTTTCAACGGCTTTTCGAGCATCGGCATATTTTACAAGAAGCGATTTGTTAATGGTCGGATTTTTCAAAACCTGCAGGCTTCCCATCGGCCCAGGTGACTTTAAGAGAATCCACTTTGCTATCACCACCCAATCCGAAATGCACATCGTCCCATTGCGCAGACTGAAACCCGCGAACAGGCATAAAATGCTGCGTTTGTGTCAATGAATCTGAATAGAGGGTCAGCTTGGCGCCAGCTAGAAAGGCATATTTCGGCGATTCCAGCTTCACTTTCAGAAAGTTGTTCTTGATCTTGGTTTCTGCATTGTTTTTATAAACAAATGCTTTTTGATTCACATTGTTGGTCACAATGTCCAGGTCGCCGTCATTATCCAAATCTGCGTAAACAGCGCCATTGGACTGGTTTGCCTGATCAAAACCCCACTCCTTCACCTTTTTGCTAAAAGTCAGTCCTTTCTGATTTTGGAAAATAAAATCGGGCTCATTGATCGGCGGCATCTCTGCAATGATCTCCATTTGGTTTGGCACTTTTCCTCCTTGTCCAGCCTTAACCTGAACGTCGGTGGAGTATTTCAAAAACTCCATATTCGTATAATCCCGCGCATAACCGTTGGAAATAAAAATGTCCTTCCAGCCGTCATTATCAAAATCGCCCATTAATGCGGCCCAGCTCCAATCTGTGTTGGAAACGCCTGCCAACTGCCCTATTTCACTAAAAACCGGGACGCCATTTGCATTCACTCCATTGTTCAATTGCAGCATATTCCGCATGGTTTGCTCATGAAAACCCGCTCTCAACAGCTGCTGATATTTGTCATAATTGTCGTCGCCGGCCGTGAGCTTAATGCGCTCGTTGGAAGCGGGCAGCAGTATCTAGAGTCAGAATATCCGTCAGTCCGTCGTTGTTCAAATCAGCCGCATCGGTCCCCATCGAATAAAGGGAAACGTGACCGGTTGCTTCGCGAATCACCTCTTTGAATTTCCCGTCTTTTTGGTTCAGATAGAGATAATCATTCTCGTTGTAATCATTGGAAATGTAAATGTCCTGCCAGCCGTCGTCATTGAAATCACTGACATTAATGCCTAACCCAAAGCTCAATACGTTTGAAACGATGCCCGAAGAATCGGTCACATTTACATATTTTCCACCATCATTCCGAAGCAGTTTATTGCCATAAGCATCATTGCGCTGCGCTCTGTAACTACCCAGTAAATTGCTGAAACCCGCATATTTTTGAACGGAGTGATTAAGCAAAAAACAGTCGGTGTCTCCATCGCGGTCGTAATCAAAGAAAACAGATTGCGTGGTGTAAGATTTGTCTTCGAGTCCGTATTCGGCAGCTTTTTCGGTGAATGTTGGAATGCCGTCTGCGGTTTTACCATTGTTGACATATAAAAGCTTGCTCCTCAGACGCGGATCCTGTGCGCCTGCCCGGCAAACGTAAATATCAATCCAGCCGTCATCATTAATGTCGACCACAGAAACGCCCGTTTTCCAGCCCTGATTTAATGCTGTTCCAGATTTTTCAGAAACGTCTTCAAATTCAAAATTACCTTTGTTGAGATAGAGCTTATTCGCCACCATATTTCCTGTGAAATACAGGTCAACAAGTCCGTCATTATTGAAATCAGCCGCTGCTACGCCGCCGCCATTGTAGAAATAACCGTATTCAAGAACATTGTTCTCGGCGTCCTCGTCAATAAAGTTGTTAAAATCAATGCCCGTTTCATTGGCACTGAGCGATGTGTAAAGTGTATCTTTTGACTGGCATGAAGCCAGCAGCAATAGGAAAAGGAAGAGGGCGCAGCTATTTTTCATTATCAATTCGTACTGATTGTATTACAAAAGAAAGGAATACTTCCTATAACAAAAAGGCAGGCATAGCGCCCGCCTTTTTGCTCATTCCTAGCACATTTGCCTGCTTAGTTTTTATCCCACCACAGTGGTGTGCTTGCTTTGTCGGGACCACCCAATAACTGGACAGCTGCCTCAACGGCTGCTTTATTTGTTTCTTTTTCTGCTGTAATGAACGGAATCCGTCTCAGCACTGCTCCTGCGGGAACGTCCGCGTTTTCGGAGTTAACAACCGGATACAGTTTAGGGAAACGTGTTCTTCTGTATTCAGCCCATGCTTCGATTCCGTCCGGATAAAGTGCCAGCCATTTTTGCGTTCCGACTTTCTCACGCTTTTGAGCCAATGTCGCAGCTTCATCCCATTTAATGGAAACATCAGACAATGCAGGTGAATTCTGCTGATCACCAGGTGCAACAGGTTTTGCAGGGCTGTTAATGTAAGCAGTTACTGCTGCGCCCGTAAGTCCCCACTGTGCCATGGAAGCGGCGATTCCTTTTTCGTACAATTCCTTAGGTGTTCCACCCATGTTCCATCCGTTCAATGCACCTTCTGCACGCAGGAAATATGCTTCCGCAGTATGCAAGATGTTTTGTGGCGTCTCAAAGTTGGTATTCCATGCAGCTCCTGATCCGGTTACCCAGCGTGTTCCCACATTTGAGTTTGCATTGTTCAGGTTTTTAGGAAGTGCAAGCTGAGTCGGGTTAAGTCCGTTGCGCAAGCCTTCAAAAGTTCCGCCTGTGGTTGCAGGCTGGAAGTAAATGCCCATCCGGGGATCCTGATAACCTTTCAAAACCGATTCCATGGAGGCACTCATACGGAACTCATTCCAAACCGCGATCCGGCTCAATCCGTTGGCATCATCACCCACAAGTTTTTTCACCATGTAAGCGTCGTCCGCGATTTCTGTCATTACACCGCCTGCGTAAGCAGCTTCCGCTTGTTTTTTGGCTTCTGCAGGATCCACTTTTGAAATCCGCAACGCAAGGCGAAGACGCAATGTGTTGGTGAATTTGATCCATTTGGCCACATTACCAGCGTAAATCAGGTCAAAAGTGCCATAAGGTTTTGCAGCAGCATTGGCTTTCAAAGCGGTGGATGCGGCATCAAGACGAACAAAAAAGTCTTTGTAAATCTCTGATTGCGCATCATATTTAACGCTGATAGCCGGAACACCTGCATCAAAATATGGAATGGGTCCGTAATAATCCGTCAGGCGGTGGAATGCGTACACCCACATTACGTTGGCCAAAGCATATTCCGCTGATCCCGGATCAGTTTGTTCAAAAAGCGTTTTCAGCTGCGGCACCACCTGCGTATAGATCGGGTTCCAGTGACCAGTCAGCCAGTCATAACGCATTACATAGCGATCCGACGGGAAATAAGTGGCCGATGTTGCAAAATACTGCGCGTAAAGGTCAGCGAACAAGTTTTGTGCAATCTGATAAGTTCCGCTTTGATACGATGCCTGCTGCTCCGCACGGGAGAAAAGGAAAGGCAATTCATCTGCTGAGAGCTGTGTGAGCTTGGTTTTGCTCGTATTCATCTCCTCAAAATCACCCGTACACGCCTGCATAAGACCCGCCGAGCCGACTACCAGTCCTGCAAATGCAAGTTTTTTATATGTTTTTAAAATGCTCATTTTTTTATCGAAAGAAGTGGTTTTTACTAAAATCCTAGTTTCAGGTTTAATCCTACTGTTCTTGTAGAAGGAAGGTTTCCGTATTCAATTCCCTGGAAGTTACCCGCACCCAGGTTTACATCCGGGTCAAATGGCAGCTTGCGTTTTTTCACACCAGGAATGTCAAGCGTTGAAGATCCTCTGTAAATGAAGAACAAGTTGCGAGCGATGAATGACAATCTTGCCGATTTGATAAAGAAGCCTGATCCGGTTGGAATGTCGTAACCAACGCTAAGTTCTCTCAAACGAACATTGGTTGCCGAATAAGTGAAGAACTCACCCCAAGAATAGCGCCCGCCTGAAACGGTTGTCCAGAAAGTTTCCGCATTGATCGGTGAAGTGTTAGCTTCTCCATCAGCCGTTACGCCCGGCAACACCCAGCCGCCTTCGCGGTGCTCAGTTGTAAAATCACCTGTCCCGTCAAATGCAAGGTTAGCAGCTGTTCCGGAAGTCATTACACCACCAAAACGACCGTCGATCAGGAAGCTTGCCGTGAAGCGTTTGTAAGAGAATGAGTTGTTCAAACCAGCAGTAAATTTAGGGTTGAAGTTTCCGATAAACTCATTCTGATCGCTTACAACTGGTTTTCCACCATTATTGCCTGCTGTATCAGGTGCTGTTACGACAAATCTGCCCTGGCTGTCTCTCTTCCAGCGCTGCGCGATCATGTCACCATAA
Organism: Dyadobacter sp. AC419; assembly: GCF_979253085.1. Classification (NCBI taxonomy): domain Bacteria; kingdom Pseudomonadati; phylum Bacteroidota; class Cytophagia; order Cytophagales; family Spirosomataceae; genus Dyadobacter; species Dyadobacter sp. AC419. The sequence goes on from NZ_CEEDCD010000027.1 coordinate 383,041, forward strand.
GAACCGCCTTCTTCAACAACCGGTGTGGCTGTACGACCAAATCCGCCGCCCAGGAATGCACGCTTTACGTTTGGATCAAGCTTTACAATTGTGTTTTTGTTTTTGGCAAGATTCAATGTTACGTCCCAGCTGAAATTATCCGTTTTCACTGCCTTTCCTGTAACAGAAAGCTCAAAACCCTTATTGTTGATTTTCCCCGCATTGATAAACTGCTGAGAGAAACCTGACGCCGGTGCCAGAGAAAGTGAAAGCAACTGGTTAACCGTGTTCGAGTTATAGTATGTAACATCAAGTCCAAGTTTTCCGCCAAATAACCGCAGGTCAAGTCCGAATTCCGTAGAAGAAGAAATTTCAGGTTTCAGGTTAGTAGCAGGCTGAGTCGGGTCACGATAAACATAACCGCCTGTGCCGCCCTGGGTGAATGTGTAAGTCTGCGAAAGCAGATAAGGATCTGTGTCGTTACCCACTTGTGCCCAGGATCCGCGGATTTTGGCAAAACTGATGAAATTTGGCAGTTGGAATGCCTCAGTAAGGATCAGGTTAGCACCGAATGACGGATAAAAGAATGAGTAAGGCTTTGGCAATGTAGACGACCAGTCATTTCTTGCAGCTGCATCAACCGTGAAGAAATCCTTGTAAGAGAAAGATGCAGTTCCGAAAACATAATGCAATTCCTTTTCATTGAAATTGGCGATCTGCGATAATGTTGCTGCGAAAGAAAGGTCAAACTTGTTAGGAACGAGCAAGCCGTTTGCATTGCCACCCACTTGTGAATAACGCTTGTAAGTTTGTCCTGCACCGAAGTTGTAAGTCAAAGCAACATTCTCACCGATCTTGTTATTTCCCGAAACGATCACGTCAAGGTTTTTTTCAAGAATTGCAACGGAGAAATCCTGATAAGATCCACCCGGGCCAGCGAAAAGCAATGTGCGGTTAGCCCAGCTTCTGTTGATGCGGTCGTCGTAACGGTCATAGCTGATACGGCCCTGCACATTAAGCCAGTCGGTAAGGTTGTATTTTGCGGAACCAAGCGCTGTGATACGGTTACGTTTTTCATCGTCCGCCGTTTTGTTCATGGTCCAATATGGATTCATATAAATAGATGAAGAAGTCCAGTAAGTCGGCTCGCCCGCTTCGTCCTCAAATTCCTTATATGTGTTCAAATCAACACTTCTCGGCACTTTGTAAACATTCATTACCAAACCGCTTTCTTCACCAGACTTAGGCTTGTTCTTAATGTCCTGATTTACGTAAGTGATTTTTGCATCCGTGGAGAAACGTTTTGACAACTGGGTGTTGATACGCACATTGAATGTGTGACGCTGAAGGCTGTTGTTTGGAACAATGCCTTGCACACCGCTATGGGCGTAGGAAGTGTAAGTCTGAACTTTGTCCGTTCCTGCAGAAATGCCGAAAGAATTGTTGGTTGACACACCTGTACGAAAGAAATTCTTCACATTGTCAGGAAAAGTGGTCGTTGCAGGACCCCAGCTGCCGTAAGAATTGGATGTTGTTCCACCCGCGCCCTGGCCATATGTGTTTTGAAATTCAGGAAGCAGAAATGGATTTTCAACAACCACACCTGAGTTGATGTTTGCAGTTACTGCGCCAGCTTTACCTTTTTTGGTGGTGATCATTACGACCCCATTGGCAGCGCGGCTTCCGTACAGGGCGGATGCAGCTGCACCTTTCAATACGTTCATTGATTCAATGTCGTCCGGGTTAATGTTGGACGCACCGTCACTTCCGTTTGTTCCTCCAAAGTCGTTTCCAACCTGGCCTTGCACCGTGTTATCGATAGGCACCCCATCCACAACGAACAATGCATTGTTATTTCCACTGATCGAACGGTTACCACGAAGCACGACGCGCGTTGCAGAACCAGGACCGCTTGAACCTTGCGTTACCACAATCCCGGCCACTTTACCAGATAATGTGTTGACAAAGTTGGCATCACGGACGTCAGTAAGCTGTTTACCATCGATCTGCTGCGTTGCATAAGTCAATGACTTGGCACTTCTCTCGATCCCAAGAGCGGTTACCACCACTTCACCCAGATTTCTGACATCCGGTTCAAGACTTACCTGCACGGTTGTCATGGCCGATGTTACGCTTACTTCTTTGGATGTGTAGCCAACTGAAGAAATGATCAGTGTTGTTCCTGATGGAGCAACCCCGATAGAAAAAGCACCATCTGCATCTGATGTTGTACCCCGTGTTGTACCCTTAATGAGCACATTGGCACCGGGAAGTCCCGCGCCGTTTTCATCACTAACCTTCCCGGTAACCTGTCGGTCCTGGGCGTAGGATGGTAAGCTAAAAGATGCCGCAGCAAGAAGCATGAGCAGCATACGAAGTACACTTCTTTTCATAGGTTAAAAATTGGGTTTCTTTGAATTTTTATGAAATGTATAATTAATAAAGAAGACAAACAATTTATTTGGCGAAATTTAATTGCACTAAACTAATATTTCGCCTTTTTGCTACATAAGAGACATTAAAGCGACATTAAAGACGTAGAAAGAAATATTATTTGTCTGATCAACATTTATTACAAAAGCGCCTTTTTTCTTGCGTGCTCGAAACACAGGCACGCAAACGCAGTTTCTGCAAATGATCCTATTTACGGATTTCGGGAAAAAGAAAATGGGAAATATTAGAATTGTTAAAGCATCGCACGGTGACCTTTATACATCGCACAGGCGACATAACTAGTATTATTGCAAGAAGTAACGCGAAAAAAAAGTGCAGCTCAGTCGTATTTCCGCCACGCGCCCAGGATTGCTCCCGTTACTGCGTAAACGAGCACACTTACACCGCCGTCAATGAATGAGAGCATCAGCGGGCGCATCGAAAACATGTCTTTCACAATGATTTCGAAGAGAACGAAAACGACGCCAAAAAGCAGACCGGTTATTAGACCTGAGGCAAGTGACTTTACAGGAATTTTTGTAAAAACCCAGGCTAATGTGTAAGCCATGAAAGAGCTGGAAACAATGCTGGCAAGATAAGGAATGGGGCTCGTTGCGGATTTGATCTGCTCCATAGTGAAGCCGTTCAGCGCCATCCAGCGTTCAGAAAAGATGGTATACCATAGCGCTGGTATGATTTGACCTAACACCACACATACAAGCACGGCCCAAAGATTGACAGATTGTTTTCTCATGTTTTGAGTGTTTTATTCAGTCATCGGCGCAACTTGGAGCGCCTCCAAAGGACGGGTCGTCCGATCTCAAATATAAGATGTTTCGGAATTAGTTGTGTTTTTTTATTTGGAAGGTCGAACAAATTCTATGTTGCGCTTTAAACCCTCAAATTTGGTCCGTTTGATGGGAGAACGTCTGAAAAGTTCACGGAAAACTTCCTCCGTGATTTCCTGCCAGTCGCTGTTGGTGAAGTCTGTCAGACTTCCCGGCAAGTTGAACTCTTTGGTTGTATGTGGTTTAGAAAAACGGTTCCACGGACAGACGTCCTGGCAAATGTCGCAGCCGAAGATCCAGTTTTCCATCTTCCCCTGCGCTTCTTGCGGAATTGCTTCCTTTAATTCTATTGTATAATAACTGATGCATTTGCTTCCGTCGACGACGAATGGCTCGGTAATCGCATCCGTAGGGCAAGCCTCCAGACAACGTGTGCAAGTCCCGCAATAGTCCTGAACCGCGCCGTCGTAAGCCAGGTCAAGGTCACAAATGATTTCACCAATAAAGAAAAAGCTGCCCATATCCCGGTTGAGCAGATTAGAATGCTTTCCTACCCAGCCCAAACCGCTTTTTGCAGCCCAGACTTTGTCCATAACCGGCGCGGAGTCGACGAAAATCCTGCCGCTCACTTCCCCGATTTCTTCCTGGATCGCAGCAAGCAACTGGCCTAATTTCTCTTTTAATACGAAATGATAATCTGTTCCGTAAGCATATTTGGAAATTTTGAGATCATCCGGACCTTCGGCCAGCTTTTGCTCGGGGTAATAATTGAGGAGAACGGAAATGACGCTCTTTGCGCCGTCGACAAGTTTGCGGGGATCAAGCCTTTTATCAAAATGGTTGGCCATGTAAGCCATTGCCCCATTGTGATTTTTATTAAGCCAGTTTTCCAGTCTCGGGGCTTCACTTTCCAGAAAATCTGCTTTCGATATGCCACAGAAATCGAACCCAGCTTCCAATGCTTTTGCTTTGATAAACTGACTCCTCTGCTGCCGTACAAGATCTTCTGTTGTCATAATACAAAGTTACGAATTGATTGTAAAATGCCATCTTGTCAGTATTTTAGGCCTGGCAAAATAATTTAGGTTGAAAAAGGTTGATTAAAACGTCACAATATCATTTAGAATTATGCCTGAAAACAACGAATCCAACATAGATCAAGACAAAAGTTACCAAATGAACGAAGAAAAAGCGCCGCTTGGGGCTGACAATACAGAAAACGAAGAAACAGTTGCGGCTAATTCTGTTCCATTGGACAACGCAGGCCAGGAAATTAAGGGTGAAGCGCCAGCAGCTGAGGCACCGGCAAAAGATCCATTAGAAGAAGCCAGGATTGAAATTGCTGAGCTGAAAGATAAATATATTCGTCTGTATGCCGATTTTGAGAACTTCCGCCGCCGGACTGCGAAGGAAAAGCTTGAAATGATCTCCGGTGCAAGTGCAGACATGGTGAAGGTTATTCTGCCAATCGTGGACGACTTCGAACGCGCAAAGGTTTCTTTTGAATCTTCTTCCGAAATTGACGCCTTGAAAGAAGGGGTGGATCTGATTTATACAAAATTATTAAAAACGCTTGAAGCCAAGGGACTTAAACCAATGGAATCGAAAGGCGCGGCATTCGATGCTGAGCTGCATGAATCCATAGCGCAGTTCCCGGCACCGTCGGATGACCTGAAAGGGAAAGTGATCGATGAGATTGAAAAAGGATATTATCTTAACGACAAAGTGATACGTTACGCGAAAGTGATCGTAGGAGCTTAATTTTTAGCAACAAAAAATGGCAAAGAAAAGAGATTACTACGAAATTCTCGGCGTAGACCGCGGCGCAGCTGCTGACGACATTAAGAAGGCTTACCGCAAGCTCGCGATCAAATTTCACCCGGATAAAAACCCGGATGATCCCACAGCGGAAGATAAATTTAAAGAAGCTGCGGAAGCTTACAGCATCCTGAGCGATGAAAACAAACGTGCGCGTTATGACCAATATGGCCATGCGGGTGTGGGCGGCGCATCAGGAGCCGGCGCTGGCGGTTTTGGCGGCGGCGGATTTACGATGGACGATATATTCTCGCAATTCGGCGATATTTTCGGCGATAGCAGTCCATTTGGCGATATTTTCGGACGCGGTGGCGGCGGAGGCGGTCGCAGGGTTCGCAAAGGTTCTGATTTGAGGATCAAGCTTAAATTGAACCTGGAAGAAGTTGCCAATGGTGTTGAGAAAAAAATAAAGGTTAAAAGACATGTTACCTGCAACACCTGCGGTGGCAATGGTGCTAAAAACGGCACTTCGCTGACCAACTGTAATTCTTGTAACGGAACAGGCCAGGTTAGAAAAGTGGTGAGCACAATGCTTGGCCAGATGGTTTCTACCAGCACATGTCCAACTTGTAATGGCGATGGAAAGATCATCAGCGAGCGTTGCGACGCCTGTGCAGGCGAAGGCAGATTGCTGCAAGACGACCTGATCACATTGAACATTCCGGGCGGTGTGGCGGAAGGCATGCAACTATCCATGTCTGGCAAAGGAAATGTGCCTACGCGCGGTGGCGTGGCGGGTGACCTGCTGATTGTGATCGAAGAAGAGGAAGATGCGCAGTTGAAAAGAGACGGAAACAACATTGTTTTCGATATGCATCTGAGCTTTATTGACGCGACATTGGGAACTTCAATGGAAATTCCAACGATTGACGGCAAAGCCAGAATCAACATTGAGTCGGGAACACAAGCCGGCAAGATCCTGCGCCTGAAAGGAAAAGGAATAAAAGACCTGAATGGTTACGGCAAAGGAGATCAACTGGTTCACATTAACGTATGGACGCCACAGCAGCTGACTTCCGACGAGCGTGAAACCTTAGAATCGCTTCGTCATTCACCTAATTTCCAACCGAAACCGGGCAAAAACGAGAAAGGATTTTTTGACAAAATGAAAGATTTCTTTCATTGATCGTCGTTAATAAATCATTAAATATAGAACAAGCCGTTTCAGCAATGAGGCGGCTTGTTTATTTTGACCCTTTATGCTTATTTGAATAACACCTTATTATGAAAAACATTTTTGTTTCGATTGCCCTTTTACTTCCCAGCATGCTGTTTGCACAAACCAATAAACCTTCTGAACTGACTTTTGCAACTTACAATGTGAGTATGGAAGCGGAGAATTATGTTCCAAAAGGCACCAAAGATATCTCTGAACAAATACTGATTAAAGAGCTCGCTTCGGGCAGCAATGCACAGATCCATAACATTGCCCGGATCATCAAAACCGTGCGTCCGGATGTGATTTTGCTGAATGAATTTGATTACGTCCAAGACCCGAAGCAAGGTGTTTTGCAATTCGTGAAAGCATATTTGAACACGGATTCGGATGGTCAGAAAGCGATTGATTATCCATATTATTATTACTCGACTGTCAACACCGGTCAGCCCAGCCCTTTTGATCTGGACAATAATGGAAAAGCGGAGCGGTTTGGTGCGGATGCTTGGGGTTATGGTTTATATCCAGGGCAGTATGGAATGGTACTTTTGTCGAAATACCCGATTGATATGGAGCATGTCAGGACTTTCCAGCATTTCAAATGGAAGGACATACCGGAAGCGTTACAAACCAAAAAACCTGATAACACAGACTGGTATGCCCCCGAAGCGTGGCAACAATTTCCGCTTTCATCCAAGTCGCATTGGGATATTCCGGTTAAAGCAGGTGACAAGACCATCCACATTTTGGCCAGCCATCCTACCCCACCGAGTTTTGACGGCACCGAGGACCGCAATGGCAAGCGCAATCATGACGAGATCCGCTTTTGGAAAGATTATATCAGCGGTGAACAAGGCGCTTACATTTATGACGACAAAGGACAGCGCGGGGCACTCGCACAAAACGAATCATTCGTCATCCTGGGTGACCAAAATGCTTCGCCGGATGAAGGAAATGCCATCGGAGCGGGAATCAAGGCATTACTTGCTCATCCAAAAATCAACAACGACGCAGCTCCTGCCAGCAAAGGCGGCCCGCAGCACAGCAGCAGCAACCCATTCGCCAAAAATCACACAGCCATATGGCGCATGCGCGCAGACTATGTGCTGCCTTCAAGAGCCGGACTAAAAGTAATTGACAGCGGCGTCTTCTGGCCAGCAACAGGCGAACCCATGGCCGAGCTGGTCGCGAAGCGAGAACTAACTTCGGATCACCGGTTGGTTTGGGTAAAGGTTAAGTTGGATTGATATTTAGAGATTTCCGTTCGACATTGCCGACAGAAAAGGCTTTGTTGTTTTCCCAAAAAGCAAAAGGGGCGCTATCTGACTAGATAACGCCCCTTCTGCTTTTCAATCTAAAAATCTATTGCTGACCGTACATATTGAAAGCGGCCAGATGCTTTTGGAAGATGGCTTCGTATTTTTTTGCTACGGCTTCTTGTTTGGCTTCGCGGCATTCCTGGACGATGATCTGCATAATGTAGAGATACACGTTGGTGTCGCGGCGCTTGGTGGTGCCGTTGTCTTGTGCCCAGGTCAGCACTTCGTCTGCGCGGGTTGCCATCGTTTCGGCGATTTCCAATGCACGTTTTGTCTCTCCCAGATCAAACAATGGTCCAATGAAGTTAGCCGAGAACTGATCGTATGGAATGCTCTTGTCTGGCATTGTAGCAAGTGATTTATCAAGTGCTTTCTTCGCTTCGTCTTTGCGGCCGTCGGCGATAAGCTGACCTGCAAGGCGTAAGAATGCGATACGTGCTGTGGCAACTGGAGATCCGAGATAAGTGTTATCATAATACGTGTTCGGATTATCCAGTTCACGCCAGAACATCTTAGTCATCAGATTGTTATACATCACATCCGAGTTCACATAACCATCGCTTGCACCAGGCACTTTCACCGGCAGCAAACGATATGCATAGCCTTCAAGCTGCATGTATTCTTTTAGATTCAGATAACTTGAACCGCCCAATGTTGATGAGAAATAAATTGGTCTCACCCAGTCATTTGTAGCGATAATGTCGAGCATGATCAGATCTGATTTATACAAATCACCTTTACCGATTGTCCAGCTAATTGAATCGCTTACGAACGGAATAAGATCGCTTTTGATAATGTTCATTTTCTTAACCGCTTCTGCATTAACAGGCAAAAACAGAACAGAAGATGGCAAAATCGATGTCATATCGCCACTTGTTAACGGCACCTGGATGGCTTTATTTTCTTGTTTTACCAGTCCAAGATATTCTTTCAAATTGATCCCGGCTTTCACACTTGGAATCTCATAGAAAGGCACAATGTCGTTTTTACCAAAAGCATAATTGTTTTTATCCAATGAAATCGGCAATGCTTCTGACAAATACGTTTTCCGCTTCATCTGATCGATATACCAGTCCGTTCCCAGCAAGCTGAGGTTACAAACGCGCACGTCGGTCCGGAAGCCTTCCACTTCCTGAACATACCATAACGGGAATGTATCATTGTCACCGCCTGTGAAAAGAATTGCATTGGGTGCACAGGAATTCAAAAGGTTTTTGGCAAAATCAACAGAATGATATCTGTTATCACGGTTGTGATTATCCCAGCCTTTTACACCCATAATAAGGGGCACAACTAAACAAATGGCCGTTGCAGCACCTGCACGCGTAGTCGCGCTTTTGACAAATTTGCTCAGCGCATCTGCCACTGAAATCACACCGAAACCAATCCAGATACAGAAAATATAGAATGATCCAACATAAATGTAGTCACGTTCGCGTGGTTCTGTCGGCGGAGAGTTAAGGTAAACAACGAGTGCTACGCCGGTTAGGACAAACAACAATCCAAGAACAAGCAGATCACGTTTTTGTCTGAAATAAACAACCACAATCCCAAGCAGCCCCAGAATAAACGGTAGCATGAAATAGTTGTCATGCGCTTTGTTATTAGCAATCGGAGCAGGATATTTTTTGCCGGCATCCCAGGGAAGCATGTTACCAGCTCCTTCTTCGTCACTTTCGCGGCCGACAAAGTTCCACAGGAAATAGCGCCAGTACATGTGCCCGATCTGATAGGAGAACATGAACGACAGGTTAGCGCCCATTGTCGGTTTCTGACCTTCTGCCAGGCCGGTCATTTGCTGATAGAGCTGCGGGTGACCTGATTGTGTTGAATACATCCGAGGCAACAGCATGCTGCTTCCCGGTTCATATTCATACTCAGGACGATAGTCGTAAATCGCATATTTACCATCTTGCTTGCGATACATTGGCGCGCCCCGTTTCTGGCTCACCGGACGGGACACATAGGATGGCCCGTAAAGCAAAGGACGGCTGCCGTATTGCTCTCTTTTCAAATAAGAAACAAAGCTCAGGACGTCATTAGGGTTGTTTTCATTGATTGGCGGGTTATACTCTGCACGAACAAGCACCATCAGATAACTTGCATAACCAATCAAAACGAATGCAAGTGAAAGAAGGCTTGTATTGAGCAGCACATTGCCTTTTTGGTGCGAATAACGAATTCCCCAAATGATGGCTCCGATGAAGATAATGATGAAGAAGATCACACCAGATTTGTAAGGAAGTCCGAGTGAGTTAACGAAGAAGATCTCAAATTTACCGGCAATGCTAGGCAAGCCCGGAATGATTCCGGAGTTGATGATCGCCAGAATTACAAGTCCGCCAACGAAAGCTAAAATGCCACCGCCAACGCTTCTTTTTGGATATTTTTTGAAATAATAAACAAGCGCCAATGCCGGAATAGTAACCAAATTCAGCAAATGGACACCAATCGAAAGTCCGACAAGATATGCGATAAAGATCAGCCAGCGGTTTTCAGCAGCTGGATCGTCGACGCGCTCCCATTTGAAAACAGCCCAGATTACGATTGCTGTAAAGAATGATGACATCCCGTAAACCTCCGCTTCAACAGCCGAAAACCAGAACGAATCGGACCATGTATAAGCGAGTGCACCAACGATTCCAGCTCCCATTAACAAAATAATATCGCCGGAAGTGAGCTCTTCATCACTTTTAGCGATCAGCTTGCGGGCAAGCAATGTAATGGTCCAGAAAAGGAAAAGAATCGTAAATGCGCTGCTCATTACCGAGACCATGTTCACCCAGTAAGCAACATTGGTGAGGTCACCGAATGCTAGGAGCGAGAAAAGGCGTCCTATTAACAGGAAAAAAGGTGCTCCCGGAGGGTGTGGCACCTGTAATTTAAAAGCACAAGCAATAAATTCTCCGCAATCCCAGAAACTGGCAGTTCGTTCGACTGTAAGCGTATATGTGATTAGTGCAATTGCGAAAACAATCCAACCCGTAAGGTTGTTGGAACGGTTGAAACGGGTCATTTGACAGACGGTAAATTTAAAATGTTATAAGCACGATGCGCAAAGATGGCAACTCTTGTTGAGCAGTTTTATCAATGGTCGGCCAAAATTAGCAAAATTACCACAACGGCAAGATCTTCCTTCTCTTAAAAAGTGTTAATTAGCCCGTGCATTTCACTTGTAAAAGATCCATTTAGCCAGCTCACGATAACTCACTTTTTTACCATACATTAAAATTCCTACACGGTAAATGCGCGCTGCCAGCCAGGTTGTGCCCATGAAACCGAGCACCAAAAGAACCATTGAAAGTGCGATTTCCCAGGCCGGGACACCAAATGGAATCCGGACCATCATAATAATCGGGGACGTAAAAGGAATAATGGAGGTCCAGAAAGCCAGTGTGCCGTCGGGATCGCGGAGTACGAACTGGGCAAAAACGAAGGAGAAAATAATGGGCAAAGTGATGGGGAGCATAAATTGCTGCGTGTCTGCATCATTGTCAACAGCGGCTCCAACTGCACCAAACAAAGCGCTGTAAAGCAGATACCCTCCTAAATAATAGAACAAAAAGCAACCCAGGATCAAAGGAATATTAAGGCTGTTAATGGCACCCAAAACTTCCGAAACCGGATTTTCAACATTGTTTCCAGGCATTCCCGGCCCCGGCATTCCTTCCTGAACTTTTTGCATTTCCTGCGCCATTTCGGGAGATTGTTCTGACATTTTATTACTCAAAATCGCCGAAGTTGCGCTGGTTAAGGCCGTTGTAAGCAAAATCCAAAGAACAAACTGAGTTAGTCCAACCAATGCAACACCAATGATTTTACCCAACATTAAATGGAAAGGCTTGACCGACGAAATGATCACTTCGACAATGCGACTGGTTTTCTCTTCCGTAATGCCGCGCATAACCTGCGTTCCGTAAATGAAAACCGACATATAAATAAGGAATGCGCAAATGCCGCCAATGACCGTTGCGGCGCCTGAACTGCTCGTCTTTTCACCTTCCTCACTCAGGCTGATGGTTTCTGAATTAACATTCACCCGCGAATCTTCCAGAATTTTATGCGTTATCCCTGCCTCTCCGAGCTTAATGTCTTCGATCTGCTTTTCAATAACATTTTCAATTTCCGATTTCAAATCCATGCTGACATTCTTTGCAGCATAAATCCGCACGCTTTTCGGCTCCTTAATGACGTTTTGAGGAATGTAAACCAATGCATTGGCCTCGCTATTTTTGAATGCTGCTTTGGCCGAATCGAGCGAAGAATCCAGGTAACTGAACTTCAATGTCTCAATATCCTTGAATTCATTTTTGAACAAACCGCTCTCATCGAGAACCTGGACCGTTTTGGTGTCGACCGAACCGATTGCAATCCAGATGACCGCGGCGTAAAAGGCAACAAAAAGCAACGGCCCTAACAAGGTCATGATCAAAAACGACTTCTTTTTGACCCTGACCAGATATTCTCTTCGGATTACTAAAAATATATTGCGCATTGGGAAAGGTTTAGATGTGGGGAACAGCGGCTGCTAAGCTTCCGGAATTTCATTGACCGAACGCATAAAAATGTCGCTCATACTCGGGATGTTTTCACCAAAAGACCTGATTTCGGCTTTGGGAAGTAAGTCTCTCAACAGATCATTCGGACTCGCACATTGTCCCAAATGAATGTTGATGCGCCGGTAACCGTTTTCAAGTTCTTTTTCAGGCGTGAGCGTGTAAAAATCTTCCAGCCCGCTCAGATCTCCTTTATATTCAACGAAATACGTGTGCGTTTTAAATTGTTCCTTAATGAGCTTTTTAGGCCCATCCAGCACTTTTTTGGCTTTGTGGATCAATGCAATGTTGTCGCAAAGCTCCTCAACCGTTTCCATTCTGTGCGTTGAAAAAATGATTGTGCTGCCCTTCTGTTTCAGTTCTAAAATCTCGTCGCGGATCAGATTGGCATTAATGGGGTCAAAACCGGAAAACGGCTCATCGAGAATGATCAGGTCGGGCTCGTGCAGAACGGTGGAAACAAACTGCACTTTTTGCTGCATTCCTTTTGACAGGTCAGAAACGCTTTTATCCCACCAGGTCTTAATGTCGAATTTGATAAACCAGGTTTTGAGCTTTTCCATGGCCTGCTTTTGAGATAAACCCTTTAATTGCGCCAAATAAAGCAATTGCTCGCCCACTTTCATCTTTTTATAAAGCCCGCGTTCTTCGGGTAAATAGCCGATTCGCGAAATGTGGTTTTCATTCAAATGCTGGCCATCAAAAAGAATTTCGCCGTTGTCCGGACCTGTGATCTGATTGATAATGCGGATCAAAGAAGTCTTTCCCGCTCCATTCGGACCAAGCAAACCGAAAATACAACCTTTTGGAATATTAATACTGACATCGTCCAACGCGACATGATTGGAATATTCTTTTGTAACATTCCTGACTTCGATGATATTCATATGTATGGATACGTCTGTGAGAATGCCGCACGCACGGCAGCCAAAAATGCAAAGTAATATGTGACCGGATTAAAGTTACATTATGAGCATTGAAAATTGCCTGATTAGTGGTAAAATAAAAAAAGCGGGCGGATGACCGCTCGCTTTCAATTTGAATGTGCTGTAAGTTTTCAGATATACTTTTCGCGGATCTGGAACAAAACCCAAAAACCGATTATGCCGCTGATTAATGCGCCTAAAATGCTGAGTTGTATCAGGTTACTTACCAACCCAACAAGCAGTGCGTAATAAAGCAAGTTCCAGCCTGCCCGTTTCCGTGCTTTCAATGGTGAAAAAGCCATCAGATACATGATCAGCGTGATTATTCCCAGCGCAATGCTCAGATAAAAGTTAAAGCCAATGCCGACCGAAACTGCGCCAAGGCCAAGTGCCGCGCCGCCGATTCCCAATGCGGTAAGCAGCCCCAGAACCCCGATAATTGATAAAACCAGGATAATGTAAGGTCCATACTGAACCAAAAACTCTTTAACTGACTCTGAAAAGGGAGGAAATTTGTCTAGAAAAATGGGTGCAAGTTCTTTTTCCAATGGTAAGTTTGAATCCATAAAAAGAGGATGTTTAGCTGAAAATCAATAATTTAAAAACTAAAACTATAAAGAAACCGCCACACCCTTTCTAACTGATTTCGTAACCGTCCCGAATGGTTATTTACCGGCACACTGCACTTTGGTGGTAAGTTAATCTTCCGGATAAGGCACAAAAACAAATCCGGAGAAATCACCGATCAAAGCAAACAAGCAGCAATATTCATCTGCATTCTTGTAATTCTCGGTGAACATTAAAACCGATTCTTCGCCAATCAGCTTCCTATCCACAAACTCCTGCATGAAACTCGCCCGATATGCATAATTGTTGGTAAGCTCCGTCCGATCGATCAGCAATGCGCCTAATTCAAGCTCACTATTGGTTACTATAAAGATCGGATAGTCGGAAAAACCCCTTTTGCGGATCTGGTAAGACGCGTCTTTAAGCTGATCCGCCACTTTGATAAAATCCTGCGATATGTAACCCATCAGTTTCTGATTCAACTCCGGCGAGTTGGCATCATCCATGAGGGCATTTTCATTACTATTATTGATCATGATTGTGTTAAATTAAAAAAGCCGTTAAGCTTACATTCTCGCTGCCAGCAGCAATGTCAAATCCTTATAACGCATGTTAAAACTCCTTGCGATGTGCGAATTTGTAAGCGTTCCTTTGTGGCAATACACTCCTTTCATAAACCAACGATTGGCAAAAATCATTTCCTCAATGCCTCCAATTGTGCCCGTTTGAAGCAAAAATGGCAGAAAAACATTGCTTAATGCGGTGCTCGCCGTGTGCGCAACGCGTGACGGAATGTTGGGGACGCAATAGTGGATGACATCATTGTATTTAAATGTCGGATGCTTGTGCGTCGTCATGCGGGAAGTTTCAAAAGAACCGCCCTGATCAATGCTGACGTCGATAATGACCGAACCCGGCTTCATCTGCGACACCATTTCCTTCGTCACCACCAACGGACTGATCCCGTTTTCTGCACGCATGGTGCCAATAACCACATCGGCCCGCGCAATGGCCTCGCCTAATGTATCTGAATCAATGATGGAAGTGTAAAGGTTTTGGCCAATGGCGTATTTTAATCTTTGTAACCTGTATATATGTTTGTCAAAAACCTTAATGTCCGCTCCTACGCTGATGGCTGCGCGGGTTGCATATTCAGCAACTGTTCCTGCGCCTAAAATCACAATTTTCGTGGGTGGAACGCCGGTTATGCCGCCCAGAATAATGCCCCGGCCGCCATTGGGTGTTGAAAGATATTCGGCTGCGATAAGCAAAACCGTGCTGCCCGCAATTTCCCCCATGGCCCGGATGATGGGCTTCCCTCCTACTTTATCTTCAATGAGCTCGTAACCAATGCCGGTTATTTTCAGCTCGTTGAGTTTTTCAAAATATTTTTTTTCAAGCGACGGCAGGTTCATTGCTGATATAAGCGTCGTGCCTGACCGGATATAACAGAATTCCTCTTCAACCAATGGCTCCACTTTCAGGATCACATTGGCCTGATAAACTTCCTTTGCACTTTGCACGATCTGCGCGCCGGCTTCACTATACTCGTGATCCGAGAGGTTGCCTCCTTTTCCTGCGTCTTTTTCAACCCATACTTCATGTCCGTTACGGACCAGAATCTTAACTGCGTCGGGCGTGAGGGCAATCCGGTTTTCCTGCAATGAAACTTCACGCGGCAAGCCAATATGCAACGAATTCTGATCCTTACGAACCGCCAGCAGCGACTCCTGCGGATACAATGCCGACTGCTTGGCTAGCTCTTCGAAACCGGTAATCTGAGGTTGTGGCATTGAATAGCAAAATGAATGTGAAAAATGATTATAACCTCTTTATACCCTTTTGGCTGTTAATGTTCTCGTGCCGTCTTCGTCCGCCTCCAAGTGGATCAGCAAGATAATTCAACGGCCATAATGACTCGATCTTCCCTGGCCATTCTACGAAACAAAAATACCCGGAGTCAAAATATTCTTCCACGCCCATATCCAGCGCTTCCGTTTCATCCTTAATCCTGTAAAAATCAAAATGATAAACCAGCTTTCCTTCTGCTTCATACTCGTTGACCAGAGAAAAAGTCGGGCTTTGAACGTGTGACCTAACACCCAGTTGCTTGCAAAGTGCTTTGATAAGGGTTGTTTTTCCAGCACCCATATGGCCTTCAAACAGCCATACAGGCGTTTTTTTACCAATTTCCAGCAATTCCGAAGAAACCCTGTCGAGTTCATCCAGTTCTTTAAAATGCATTATAGCAGACGCTCCGACCATGCTACAAAAATACACAATTTGGAAAAACTCATGACATTAATCGCCGACTGTTGTGACACGGCTGGCATAAAAACTCAAAAACCGGAGGCGCGCTTAACGTACCACCGGTTTTTTGAGATATATTTTTGATCAAAAGTTTACACTTTCCATTCGGCTTTCATATCACGTCCGAGAAGCGCATTGGCTTCGGCGTCTTTTTTGAACTCTTCTTTTTTGGGATTCCATTCCAATGAACGCTGCAGCCGGTACGCAATGTTGCCAATGTTGCAAATTGAGGCCGTTCTATGCCCGACTTCTACGTCACAAATCGGCGGCTTTCTCGTGCGTATGGCATTCAGGAAGTCTTTATAATGATTTGTACTGACGTAAACTTTCGAGTTTTCTTCGTTGAAAACCTTGTCTTTCAGTGATTCGGGCGTCGTTCTCAGTTCTCCTCTTGCCACAAAAACCTCCCCGTCCGTTCCCACAAAATGGCAATGCTGCTTGCCTTCCATCGGCCTGTGTACCACTTCGGAGCCATTGGCATATTTATAAACCAAGCCTTTCCCCGGCTGGGAATAAAACAGTTCAACGGGCCCGCTGTCGTCCATTCCAAGTCCCCATTGTGCAATGTCAAACATATGCGCGCCCCAGTCGGTCATTCCGCCGCCGCCAAATTCAATGTAATCGCGCCATTTGGGCCAGAATGTGGCGTCCATCGCAGGAGCGAGTTCGTTATTATAAGGTCTGTTCGTGGCATTAGGGCCCATCCACATTTCCCAGTTCAGGCCCTCGGGCTTCGTTTCTTCTTTCAGGATCCCAGGCTTTCGGCGGTCCGCCAACATTGACAAAAACCTGCTTAACCTTTCCGATTGCGCCACTTTGCACTAATTGCACAGCCTGCGTGAACTCTTTGGCTGACCGCTGCATGCTGCCGGTTTGAAAAACGCGCTTGTGCTTCCGGGTGGCATCCACCATTGCGCGTCCTTCTTTCACCGTTAAGGATAAAGGTTTTTCGCAATAAATGTCTTTGCCGGCCTCAGCAGCACGCACCGCCATGGAAGCATGCCAGTGATCGGGTGCTGCTATGACCACGGCGTCGATGTCTTTTCTGGCAAGCAGTTCACGAAAATCCGCAATACCGACGGCAGATTTGTAATCTGTTTGACCTGATTTTTCAGCATACCATTTATTCACATTGGTCACAAAACTTTCCCGCTTGATCGCATACACGTCCGAAGCAGCCACGATCTGCGTTTCCATTGTGTCTAAAAAACGGTTGCGCAAACCACCGCTTTGCCGGCCGCAGCCAATGAAGCCCAGCGCGATTTTATCACTCGGAGCAAGATATCCTTTCCCCAAAACATGCCTGGGAACGATCATGAAAGATGAAATAACCGCCCCTGCTTTCAGAAAGTTTCTGCGATTCAATGTATTGATTTCCATGTTACAAGAAATTGAGTGCCGATATTTTTCAAAACCCCAGAACCCCGATATTCTACTAAAAAATTCCATATCCCGTGCCGCATTCCGATGCAAATGCCCCATTCCGATGCAAATGCCCCATTCCCGTTGGTTTAAACCAACGGAAAATACTTATTATGAAAAATTTTTTTGGAGCATTCGTATGGACATAAACATTGTCATCATTTAGTAAAAAATCATTTTTTCACACTTATCATCATTGAATTTTCATATGAAAATAAACTCCTAACCCCCATGCCACACAACATTACACGACGCGATTTCCTTATCAACAGCGCAATGGCCGCAACGGCAGCGCCATTCATTGCGGAAAATGCTTTTGCAAAACCGGCAACGACATTTGCAGATGTTCCTAAGATCAATATTTTCTCAAAACACCTGCATTTCCTGAATTATAGCGATATGGCCGATGCGGCTAAGGAGCTCGGGTTTGATGGCATTGACTTAACGATTCGTCCGAAAGGCCACGTTTTGCCAGAAAATGTTGAAACAGACTTGCCTAAGGCGACTGAAGCCATGAAAAAAGTGGGCTTTACGCCCCTGATGTTTTGCACGGCTGTGGAAGATGCCGCTAATCCGGTTTGACAAAAAACTGCTTGAAACGGCTTCCAAGCTAGGTTTCAAATACTACCGCATGAATTGGTATAAATACAATGAGCAGCAAACCATTCCACAATCGCTGGAAGAATATAAGAATAAAATGGCTGAGCTAAGTCAGTTGAACAACAAGCTTGGACTCACAGGATGTTATCAAAATCATGCGGGACGGCTGGTTGGCGCTAGTATGTTTGAGATTTGGCAAATTCTACAAAAAGCCGACCCGAAGAGCATGGGAGCACAATATGATATTCGCCATGCGACATTGGAAGGAGGACTTTCGTGGCAGACGGGTTTTAATCTGATTCGCCCAAGCATTAAAACCATTGTGCTGAAAGATTTTATGTGGGAAAAAACCAATGGAAAATGGGGACCGAAAAGCGTTCCGCTGGGTGAAGGCATGGTAGATTTCAAAACCTATTTTAAATTATTGAAAGACAATAAGGTGGACGTCCCTATTTGCCTGCATTTGGAATATCCGCTAGGCGGTGCGGATCAGGGCGCTGATAAAATTACTGTGGATAAGAAAGTCGTTTTCGACGCGATGAAGAGGGATTTGCAAAGAGCAAAAGAACTTTGGCAGGAAGCATAACCATAAACTGCAACCTGTCACTATGAAACGTCTGGCCTTATTTTCATTGATTTCCATCGTGGTGTCCGGTTTTGTGCTGGCTCCGCTGCTGAACAATGTAGACTGGCCGGAATACAATGGAAATGGTGAAAGGAGCCACTATTCGGCGCTTAATCAGATTAATAAGGATAATGTTGCAAAGCTAAAAGTCGCCTGGACGTATGCCTCGGGCGGGGCGGACACGGCGCGTAACCGCAGCCAGATCCAATGCAATCCGATCATCATCAATGGCATTCTTTATGGCGTTTCGGGTTCCATTCAAGCGTTTGCCGTTGATGCGGCGACGGGAAAAGAAATTTGGAAAAGCGATCTGCCTGACGTTGCAGGAACATTGAGCCGAGGCGTCACTTACTGGTCTGACAATCAGAATAAACGCATCTTTTTTGGTGCTGCAAACTGGTTATATGCGCTCGACGCAACAACCGGGAAAAGCATCGATTCCTTTGGCGATCACGGAAAGATCAATCTTAAAACCGGCATTGAACGGCCTGGCTCAGACGATTTTATATCTTCCAACACGCCGAACACGACCTATAAAAACCTGATCATTGTTGGAGGCAGGGTTGCAGAAAATGAAACTGCGCTTCTGGGCGATGTTCGCGCCTATAATGCATTGACCGGAAAGCTCGTTTGGACATTCCACACCATTCCCGACAAAGGTGAATTTGGTTATAACACCTGGCTTGCGCAGCCTGCACGGCAAAAGTTCGGCGGCGCAAATGCCTGGGCAGGAATGGCCATCGACCGGAAACGAGGCATTGTCTACATTCCGACAGGTTCGGCAGCTTTCGATTTCTGGGGTGGGAACAGGCCTGGCGATAATCTTTTTGCCAATTGTCTTATTGCGCTGGACGCGGCAACGGGTAAGCGGTTGTGGCATATTTCAACTTGTGCACCACGACATTTGGGACCGCGATCCGCCATGTCCGCCTAATCTCGTGACGCTAAATGTCAATGGAAAGCAGGTCGACGCCGTCGTTCAAATTACAAAGCAAGGTTACATTTTCGTCTTCGATCGCGTAACGGGAAAACCGGTGTTTCCAATCAAAGAAACAGCCTTCCGAACGGACGCTATGGAAGGTGAAAAACCTAGTAAAACGCAGCCAATCCCAACATTACCGCTTCCTTTTACACGACAGACTTTTGGTGCAAAGGATTTAAATGCATTCGTAGCTGGTCGCGATTCACTGGAAGGATTACTCAAAAAGGCGCGATTTGGAACGGCATACATTCCTATAACAGGTGATATGACGATTTTTTATCCCGGCACGGATGGCGGTGCGCAATGGGGCGGCGCGGCAACTGATCCTAATGGAATCATGTACATTCCGGCCAAAGAAATTCCGGTTTACACAACACTAAAAAAGAAGGAAGTGCAAGGTGATCAGGCGGTTAACGGGAATAAATTGTATCAATTAAATTGCGCTGCATGTCACGGAGCCGATAAAACCGGAAATCATGATGGCTCATATCCTTCTCTTGTAAATGTTGAAAAACGACTAACAAAAGAGCAGATCACGACCATTTTGCAGAAAGGGAAAGGAATGATGCCGTCGTTTTCGCACATTTCGGATGCTGAAAAAAGTCTGATCATTGATTTTTTATCAAATAAGAACACGGATCAAACGATTGTCAGCACCAACAATGGCAAGGTTCCTTTTCACAACACGGGCTATAATCGCTGGTATGACAAAAACGGCTATCCGGTAAGTGAGCCGCCGTGGGGAACGCTAACGGCTGTGGATCTAAATACGGGCCAACGACGGTGGCAAGTGCCATTGGGAGAATACAAAGCATTGACTGACAAGGGAACTCCACCAACCGGCACGGATAATTACGGCGGTCCGCTCATTACGGCCAGTGGCTTAATCTTCATCGCCGCCAGCCGCGACGAAAAGATCCGGGCATTTGACAAAGAAACCGGAAAGATCCTTTGGACAGCCGATCTGCCCGCAGCCGGTCACGCATCCGCCAGCACTTATTCAGTGAACGGCAAACAATTCATCGTCATAGCCTGCGGAGGTGGGAAGCTAAACACAAAGTCGGGAGATAAATATGTGGCGTTTGCATTGCCGTAGTCTCTGTTAATTCCAGAGAATCGGCACGAGCTGTTGATAGAGTGCAAATTTTTTATCCTGCGTAATAATGGTCAGCTTCTCTGCGATTGCCTGTGCAATGATCATCCTGTCGAAAGGATCGGCATGCAGCTGCGGCAGCTGTTCGAGGATGTCATAATGTTCATTGTCGAATGACAGGGAATGGAAAGAATTAAGCATTGCAATCTGCCGGAACTGTGAAACCGGAACTCGCAAGTCAAGTTTTCCAAGCCCTTTCTTAATGGTCATTTCCCAATATGTAGCATGACTCACGTAGAGCCTGGTTTGGGGAGAATTAAGGACTTCGCTCACTGAGTCGCAGAGCTTTTGATTGTCGTCAGAATGCCAGAGTAAAATGTGTGTGTCTATGAGATAATTCATTGTAAATGGAAATGTTAGCAGGGAAATCCGGGTGGAATGAAGTCGTCGAAGTCTGCTGAAACGTGATTAAACATGCCTTTGCCCCAGCCCGGTTTACGTAAATCCGAATTTTGTTTTTTGACATCCAGAAGATTATTAACCATATCAATCAGGTTCTCATCGTCAGTGCTGATGATTTTTTCAATAATATCGATTTTCTTTTCTTGGTTGTCATGGCAGCAGCTTTATGTCTTAGTCAAATATAATGTCATTAATTTAAAACTCAAATATCAGAAGCTGGGCCGGGCACCCTCTCCCCTTGCTGCTTCCCGTTCAAAAGTTACCTTTGTTATTATTGTCTAAAAATAAAATTATGGCTTCAAGAATTCTTAATGTTGGGTTGATTGGCTTTGGGTTGTCCGGGCGTTACTTTCATTCTCCTTTCCTTAGCACCAATCCTGGTTTCAAGATCAAAACAGTGGTTGAAAGAAGTAAAAACGAAGCACAGGAATTTGATCCTAACATTGGCAATGCGCGGTCCGTAGAAGAGCTTTTAAGCGACGAATCCATTGACGTCGTTTTCATTTGCACACCTAACGAAACGCATTTTCCGTATGCAATGGATGCTCTGGAAAATGGGAAGCACGTGGTCATTGAGAAGCCATTTGCAGCGACAGAAGAGGAAGCACGCCAGCTCGTTGCGGTGGCAGCTGAAAAAGGATTAATCCTGACCGCTTACCAAAACCGCCGCTGGGATCTGACTTTTTAACCATTAAAAAACTCATTGCCGAAGATAAATTAGGAGACATTGTCGAATACGAATGCCGTTATGACCGTTTCAGATCCGGTTGTTTGCCAGACAGAATCGTGGAAAGAAAAGAGCGTTCCGGTCGGTGGAAACCTTCCTGATCTCGGCCCCCACCTGATCGATCAGGCGCTGATGCTTTTTGGCGAACCCGAAACGGTTACTGCTGAAATTCGGTCTGTTAGGCCAATAGCGAAATCGATGATTATTTTGATGTGCGGCTGGGTTATACAGATAAGCTGGTTATCGTAAAGTCCAGCCTGATGGTCTATGAAAATTTCCTGCGTTATCACCTGCACGGAACCAAAGGCTCATTTATAAAAGGCGGGCTGGATCCACAGGAGGAAACATTGCGCAAAAACGTTTTGCCAACTGAAAAGCCCTGGGGCGTTGAACCGGAGAATCGTTGGGAAAGCTTTACAGTGAGGATTTCAGGCGTGGTTGAAAGTGGAAGCGAGGAGATTATGCGCCATTTTACCAAAATATTTATGACGCAATTGTCGATGGTGCCGAACTGGCTGTGAAGCCCGAAGAAATTATCCGCACAACACGTGTGATCGACCTGGCCTTTCAAAGCAGTAAGGAGAAGAAAGTGTTAAAATTCTGAAATAGAAGGCTTAGAAATGCAAAATGCAGTCACGATTGTGACTGCATTTTTTTTTCTGACGGGCAGGTCCGTGTGAATTATTTAACCGCTGTTACCAGACGCTTAGTTTCAGTTTGAATTACAAATGGTTTTGAAGAAATCTCGTTGCCATTGTTTACGATGAAGCTGTAATTTCCATCAGCAAGGTTTGACAAGTCGAAGATTTTCGAGTAATTCTCAGATTTTGGAAGGATCGTGCTGTAAACGATGTCTCCGTTGAAATCTTTGATAACCAGTGAAGATCTTTCTTTTTACATTATCAAGCGTAAGTTTGAATTTCAATTCGCTTGTTGACACCAATTCAATTGATGCGTTATTTTCTTTTGCTTTGTCTGCGGCGATAGAAAGGTTTGCAGCTGATACTCCCACCAAAACTGCGAATTGTCAAAATAGTCTTTTTCATTTTCCTAATGTTAATGTCTTGTTTGAGTTTTCTTTCGTACTTTTCAGATATTATACTAAATCTATTATTTCAAATCACTCTCAAACCCTCGCTTTACTTAATCTTGCGTTGTTTGATGATGTAAATGTAGATAACATTACGAATAGAAAGCAATAGCCAAGTATTCAGTTAGTTAAAGTTGCTTTTCGTTGTTATCTAATAATATTAGAATAGTTATATGTTTATAACAAAAGTACAACAAGTAGTTTGAAATTTGACAAGGAAAAATACAATACGCTTTTCGGCCGTCTTTGTACTATTCTAATAATAACCATTCATTAAGTCCTTCCTCTTCCAGCACAAAAAAATCCTCATGCATTTAAAGTATTTTCGTAGGTCACACGTCTAGCCAGATATTACAACTTCCAACCTTCATTTTGTCACAAAAAAGGCCAAATATGATTCAGACTGTCGCGGCGTATAGCAAGCAGCTTATGGGCTTTATCCGCCAGCGCGTCAATACGGATGAGGACGCTGAGGACATTTTGCAGGATGTATGGTTCCAGCTGAGCAGTGTGCCTGAGATTGAGGCGATTGAACAAATAGGAAGCTGGCTTTATTACGTGTTGCACGCAACCGCATTATCGACAAATACCGCAAGCAAAGGCCGGATTCCCTAGAAGATTATGGCTATGAAGATGAGGATGGAGAATTTTATTTCAAAGACATTCTGCTCGCGGACGACGGCACACCGGAAACCGTTTATATGAAAGAGTTATTCTGGGAACAGCTGGGCATTGCATTGCAGGAATTGCCTGAGAATCAGCGGCAGGTTTTCATCTGGAATGAATTGGAAGACCAGACGTTCCAGCAAATAGCTGACAGGACGGGCGAAAATATCAAAACATTGATTTCCAGAAAGCGCTATGCGGTCCAGCACTTGCGGCAAAGACTGGAAAACGTGTATCAGGAGTTTGTAAATTATTAATTTTGTCAATCATGAATCAGCGACATACATATAAGAAACGTTTTTGGATGTTTCCGATTTTCGGATTGGCGGCGGCTTTGTTGCTGGGCGCTTTTGTGCGTTGGTTATGGAACGCGATTTTTGCCTGACCTGCTCAATGTCAATCCGATCACTTACTGGCAATCGGTGGGGCTCATTGTATTGTGCAGGATATTGTTTGGAAATTTTGGCGGCGGGCCGGGTCGCTGGAACAAGGAAAACTTCGGCAATAAATTTTCCGGAGAAGGCGGCGGATTCGGAGGGCCGTGAGAGAAATAAATGGATGCAGCATGACGGCACGAAGACCGGAAGAAGTTCCGGGAGGAAATGCGCGCAGGCGCTGCGGCAAGCCGCCAGAAAATGAATAACCCAACAAAGCCCGGCCTGAAAAGCCGGGCTTTTATTTTTTTTAGCAAATCCTTAAAGTAATTATATCTGAGCCGGCCGTCTGCTATGATGTACACCCATTGTGCACATCATGAACGCAAACTCAAAAGCCATGTTAAATCAAATTCTCAGAAAACCATTGCCGCAGCGGACTACTCGCAGGAATTGCCCTATTTCTCATCCCGTTCCTGCTTATTAAAGTGCTCTTCTTTTTCTCTTTATCGGATCAATTTTCCGGCTGTTTGGCGCGCGCGGTCGCGGATACAGAAGGTGGAGACATTATAACCCCTCCTATTTTGACCGGTTTCTGAAATGCAGCATCCGCATGGTGGAAAAAGAAGGACTTAAAGACTCCATTTTACCAAAATCCAAAAAATATCTAAGCCATGAAAAAAAGCACAAGAATGCTGCTCGGCGTGACCGTTGCATTGGTCACAGCGGCCAGCTTACACTTCACCGTCGGACACCGGTTTTATCACCGGGCGTTCGGCCATTATGGTTACCGCGATTGCGGCAGCCATTGGGAACAGGACGCTCGTCGCGATGCTCCAAAGCAGGAAAACTCAATTTTTAACAACTAAATGGAAAACAAAATGTGCGGAAATAGATTTGGACAGCGTGGTTATGGCATGCGTCATGAATATTCAGGAAGACAGTTTGGCGGCAGCCACAATTACCGGGTGCCAGTGAACATTATCAAAAACGACAACGATTACGACCTGATGGTTTTTGCGCCAGACCGGGCAAAAGACGACTTTAAAGTGAGCATTAAGGGACACGAGTTAATGATCTCTTATGTTGCCGACAATGAAAAGGACACCAGTAGAAACTGGATCAGGCATGAGTTCAGCAAAACATCTTTCGAAAGAACTTTTGTAATTGACGAAACGGTGGACGCGGACAACATTAAGGCGGAATATACCAACGGAATCCTGCACCTCAACCTGCCCATTATTCCAGGTTCGGAAAAGCCAGCGCAGGAAATTACCGTGATTTGATTTTTTAAAGCTTACTTTCTTTACATAAAAAATAGCCCGGACGAAAAATCGTTCGGGCTATTTTTTATGTATTTGAATTTCCTATTTAATCACCCGCTTGGCCCCCTTAGAATCAATAGCGACTGCTCCTTCTGCATTGGCCGGCAAAAACAGCAAGTGAGACGACTGGGATAAGAATGATGACCCGTAACCCGGCTCTTCGCGTCTGGTTTTCCCGCCTTTCAATTTGACTAAGACGAGTCGTTTCGGTTGGCATTAACGGATATTTCTCAACTGCAAAGTGGCTAAGGTGAAAGCGCACAGAATCCTTGTTTTGTGAAGTTGCCGTCATCCAGTTGTTGCCGCCGGCCGCAAACTTGACCAGACCTTTTGCATTGCCCATGGCTGCATAACCACTTTTTGCTAGACTTGTAGGTTTGAATTTCCCCTTTCCGTCACCCATTAACACGAGTCCGTAAAAAGCATCATAACGACCAACGGAAACTTCTGAGCCATAATCATTTCCGGAAAGGAGCACATCCATATTTCCGTCCTGGTTGAAATCATCGGCAATCATTCCGAAAATTGGGGCAACCTGCGCCTGAACGGGCAGTTCGCGCAGGGCAAATTTGCCATTTCCAGGTTTTCAATGTAACTGCTTTTCATCCAGTTGGCTGTCACGTGCAATGCGTCTTTGAGTTCTTCGGGTTTCGAATTTCGGGTAAACTTACCTGCGCAAACTTTTTATATTCCTGAAAACGCTGACGCACCTGGATAATCTGCTTGCCCATGTCATCGCGCGTGTTGTAGGGAAACTCTTTGTATGTGTTGTCATCGGCTCTGTAATAAACTGTTGGAATTGCATCGAAATAGCCGTCGTTGTTGAAATCCTTTGCATACATGCTCACAGGCCGGTTTTCAGAAGCACGTGCAAGCGAATTAAGCCCGAGATTTCCTGCGATGTAATCCATATCGCCATCATTATCAAAATCTGCCGCCGTAATGCTTCCCCACCAGCCTTTTTTGTTTTCCAGGCCCGTAGTCGCTTTTTTCGAGTTTTCCTTTTCATTTTTGAAAAAAGTAAGCGGCATCCATTCGCCTGCAACGAGCAAATCCACCCAGCCATCATTGTCATAATCGGTCCATAATGCGTCGCAAACCATGCCAATATTTTGCAGTTCAGGAGCGACTGACTGCGTTACATCTGAAAACTTGGCAACGTTCTGCTGCGAATCATTGCGGAGCACAAAGCTTGAAACCGATTTCGGATATGCCCCGGATTCCACACGGCCGCCTATGAAAAGGTCTAAATCGCCGTCTTTATCATAATCGACTGCTTTAATGCAAGAGCCATTTACCAAAAACTGAGGCAAAGCGGCCGAATCCAATGAGAATTTGCCTTTTCCATCATTCAGATAAAGCATTGTTTTTAACCCTTGAGAACCGGCGCGGATTTCATAACTGCCGCTCACAATGCAGAGATCCAGGTCCTTATCATTGTCGGCATCAAACAAAAGCACACCCATATCTTCGGTTTCCTTTGTCGCGCCTTCGACCCCGGGAAGCAGATCTGAAACCTTGAATTTCCCATTGGACTGCTGCATTAGAAACCTGCCTTTGAAACTCACTGCGCCTCCGATAAAAATGTCATCCAGCCCATCGCCATTCACGTCACCAGCCGCCATTGCCGGACCAAATTGGGACAGTTTGTGCGGTAGCAGTTTCTGTACATTAAAATCAATCACGTCCATTTCCTGATGCCGGTAAGGCAGATTAATGGAAGCAGTCATGTCAGAAAACAGCGGTGCGGTCGTCTCAACATTTTCACCTGATTCCACAGGAGCGGTGGCGTTGGTCTCGGAGAATGTGATTAATTGATTGGCAGGAATGTTGCTCATCACCTGCGTTTTACCACCCGGCCATGTCACTTTTATATGATCGATTTTCCGGCTTTTGCCAATGCCAAAATGCACAACCGGCTCTATAGTTGATAAATAACCCCGGTAAGGAGAGTTTTTCAGAGATTTGCTGCATGGTGTCAGCATACATAATTTCAGCAATGGCTCCGATCCCCGCTTTATTGTAACGCGCTCCTTTAAACGCAACCCTCAGATAATTGCTTTCCGCTGGTTTGATCTGAATGCTGTTATTCCTGTAAACAAATGCAGAATCATTGATATTGTTCACTACGAAATCCAAATCACCATCATTATCCAGATCCGCATAAGCAGCGCCATTTGAAAAACTCGCTGTTTCCAAGCCCCACTGATCAGTAACGTCTTCAAAACCCAGGTTGCCCTTATTTTTAAAAGCGAAGTTGGCGATTTTCACAGTCGGAATGTATTCCAGCATAGCCAAAGGCTCCACCAAACTGGACACTTCATTACGATAAGCGATAAAATCCAGATCTGTAATGTCTTTTGGAAAACCGTTGGTGATGATTAAATCCCGCATGCCGTCGTTGTCGAAATCTGTAACCATTGGCGTCCAGCTCCAATCCGTTTCCGCAACGCCGCTCAGCAACCCAATTTCACTGAAAACCGGAGTTTTGCTTTTCCCGTCGGGCGATCCCAGGTTCAATTGCAGCGTATTTCTCGCCACCTGATATTGATAGCCAAAAAGCTCGTTATTCTGATAAGTGACGTAACTGTTTGCGGGCGTCATCATTTTTTTCCGGCGGTTGGTGGCCGGCATCATATCCACTGCGATTACGTCCACAAGTCCGTCATTATTGATGTCGGCCACGTCATTGCCCATTGCCGAGTGAGACGTGTGCTTGAATGTGGACGGCGCTTTGTCGGTGAAAGTCCCGTTTCCATTATTAATGTAAAGCAGGTCATTGGTGAGATAATCGTTGGTGACGTAAATATCTTTCCAGCCATCCTGATTAATATCCGTCACATTGACGCCCAGTCCATAACCCTCGATCAGGATTCCAGCCTCTTTTGAAACATTGGTAAAAACTGGATGCTTCAAATCCGCATTCCAGTCGTTTCTGTAGAGTCTGTCGGTTCGTCTTGAAGAGCCGTCGATGATTTTTTGGTGATATCTGTTGGGGAAATTATTGTCGTCCATTTCGTTAACGACCAAAAAGAGATCCAGATCGCCGTCGTTGTCGTAATCTAAAAAAGCGGCGTTGGTTGTGTGCGTAGTGTCGGCAATGCCGTACTCTTTTCCCATTTCCTTGAAAACAGGAACTTTGTTCTTATCCAGACCCTGATTTACATAAAGCAGGTTTTCTCGCTCGCTGGCCACTTCCCGAACTGACGAGCATACATAAATGTCCAGCAGATTATCACTATTAATGTCAATGAGTGCAACGCCGGTTGACCATTTATTTTTAGCCTCCACGCCAGCTTTTTGCGTAACGTCCTCAAACTTGAAGTCACCTTTGTTCAGATATAATTTGTTATCAACAGAATTTCCGGTGAAGTAAACATCCGGCAGGCTATCATTATTAAAATCTCCCAACGCCACACCTCCGCCATTGTACACATACTCGAACGCCAGAATGTTCATCGTATCATTTTCGGCAATGCGATTGGCGAACTGAATGCCCGTTTCGTCACTATCCAACTGGGTGAATGTTTTAAGCTCTTTTTTGCAGGATGAAAATAGCAATGCAGCAAAAAATGCTGTTAACAAATACTTTGAGGGCAAAATTTGATTCATTGGATTTAAAAAAATTGGACTTCTCGAAATTAAGAAAAGGAGATGGTAAACTAATACCACCTCCTTTTAAATTACAAACGCTAAAATGTATTAATAGCCAGGGTTTTGTACAAGTACATCTTTACCTAACAAGTCAATTTGCTCCTGTGGAACTGGAAGGAATTCGTTTTTCTTCACTGTGAATTTCGTTCCGCCCAAAGCGCCGCTTAGTTTTTTACCTTCATAGGCAAGGTAAGCATTGATCGCAGAGTCAGCAATTTCCCAACGAACAAGGTCAAAGAAGCGGTGGCCTTCACCTGAAAGTTCAAGTTTTCTTTCGAAACGAACCGCAGAGCGCGCAGCATCTTTGCTTGCGAAAGCCGCTTTGTAAGTGCTGATCACATAGTTTGCAGCCACTTTTCCGTCTTTCGCTTTTACAAAGCTTTCAGGATTTGCAGCACGGGTACGAACAAGGTTTACATATTCTCTCGCTTTTTCCAATGATCCCACTTCGATCTCAGCTTCTGCTGCCATCAAAAGCACGTCAGCGTAGCGGATAATGTTCACGTTGATCGCTGTGTAACCTGGTGTCCAGGAGCTGTTATCCTGCAATGAACCGATGTCAGATTTGTAATACGCATATTTCTTAGGCGTATAAGGACCTGCATTTGGCTGGTTACGGATCCAGTCGTTACCTGGGTGATCGATCCAGTCAAGGAAAGGAAGACCGCGGCGACCGATTGAGTGGTCAAGACGTGGATCAACAGGACCTGCATCTGGCGTAAATGGATCAGAAGATTTCAAGCCCATATCCGTTTTCAATTCTTTTCCGGCGTTGTTGTAAGAACCATCCAGATAAGGAAGTCCTGTCGCATCTGTACGGAAAGAGTTACCCAATTCGAAGCTCGGCTGGAAGAAAGAGCAGCAGTTACCAGGACCATTTGGACCTGTGTTGTAAGGCCAGTTAAGGTCAAATTCAGGGTTTGCATTGTTTACACTTCCTGTGTTTGCTGCAGCCTGAATAGCGAATACAGATTCGGAGTTGTTGTCATTAGAAGCTTTAAATGCGTCCTGGAATTTTGCAACCAGACCGTATTTCTTGCCATTGGTTGTTTTACCATTTGCAATGATCAGGTCGTAAAGCGCTTTTGCTTCGGTGAACTTCTTCTGATACATGTAGATTTTGGCAAGATAAGCGGCAGCCGCCCATTTGTTAGCTCTACCCGCAGCACCTTGTGTTTCCGGCAGGTTTTCGTAAGCAAACTTCATGTCTGCTTCGATCAAAGGCCAGATATCCACTGTGTTAGGAACTGCTTCGATGCCTGTTCCGTAATCTTTCGTTTCGTCTACAAAAGGAACATTGTTGAATCCTCTTTTCAGCTCGAAATAGTAGTGACTTCTCAGGAAGCGGGCTTCTCCACCGATTCTCTTTTTGTCATCTTCAGTTACATCAGCTTGTGCAACACCCAGCAATTTGATCACGAGGTTTGCACGCGCAACGCCTTCGTAATTTCCTTTCCATTTGTCCAAAATCACACCTTGTGTCGTCTGATATTCGAAACGCTGGATCGGGTTGATGTCAGAAAAGTCACCTGGATCCGTTCCTTTGTTGGCGTCACCACCGCGGATACTTCCCCAAACCCAGTTACTCGCGCTGGCCATACGGTTTGCACGTCCGTTAAGCTGTCCGTAAACTGACACCAACACACCTTCAATCCCTTTTTTGGTCGAAAGCTGCGCTTCATCAAGTTGTCCGGTTGCCGGAATTTCGAGGAAATTTTCTTTACAGGAGTAGCCGATCAGCATCATTGCAACCGCCAGTGCTAATCCTCCTTTTGATATTAGTTTTTTCATTTGATTCATTTTTATCAAGATCTGTCTAAACCGATGTTGTGAAATAAGTGCTTTGAATTTTTCGATTTTAGAAACCTAAATTGATACCTAATGTGTAGCTTCTTGTGATCGGATAGTTACCTACATCGATACCAAAGTTTGTATCTGCATTACCACCTACACCTGGATCAAGTCCTTTGTATTTAGTAACTGTGAACAAGTTGTTGGTAGAAGCGAACACACGCAGTTTGGACATTCTGATTTTGCTAAGAATGTTTCCTGGCAACGTGTAACCCAATGTGATGTTTTGCATACGGAAGAATGATCCGTCCTCAACATAGAATGAGTTTGATTGCGTGTTGGTGCTGAAAT
This sequence comes from Dyadobacter sp. AC419, assembly GCF_979253085.1. Lineage (NCBI taxonomy): Bacteria > Pseudomonadati > Bacteroidota > Cytophagia > Cytophagales > Spirosomataceae > Dyadobacter > Dyadobacter sp. AC419. The sequence continues at coordinate 414,055 of NZ_CEEDCD010000027.1, forward strand.
TGGAAGTGCTTTCGAAGATCGGTGTATCCGTGTTCGTGTTTGTTGGCAACCAAGAGTTTTTCACACGGTCACTAACAGCAGCTCCTGTAAATGATGGATAGAAATCTGTGAACCATTTAGAAAGGTTGAAGATTTTGTTTCCGATCGAAGTGTACATGTAAGTTTCAACATCAAATCCTTTGTAAGTGAATTTCAGGTTGATACCGCCTGTGAACTTCGGAACAGGGCTTCCAAGGTAAGTTCTGTCGTCAGCATTGATCACGCCGTCGTTGTTGATATCTTCATAACGGAAGCGGCCTGGGCCTTTTCCATCCTGCGCTGGTGCAGCATCAACTTCCGCTTTGTCTTTGAACAGACCCATTACTTTGTATCCGTAGAAAGATGAGATTGCATAACCGATCTGGTTTCTGATTGGCTTAATTCCGCGGAAATCAGGGTTAACAGTCAGGTAATTGATACCTGGTGCAAGTGACTCGATGTTGTTTTTAAGAATACCAGCAGTGAAGTTCACTTCATAACCAAGGTCATTTGTGATACGGCCACGGTTAATAACCTGCAAGTCAATTCCTTTGTTTGACATTTTACCAACGTTAACAGACGGAGCAGCAGCATCATAACCAGCAGTTGCAGTAATCGGCACCTGGAACAAAAGGTCCTTGGTGTCTTTTTGCCAAAGGTCAATGATGACGTCCAGCTTGCCTTTAAAGAATGTTCCGTCGATACCGATGTTTTTCGTAATACTGGTTTCCCATTTCGCGCTCTTGTTACCAATACGCGTTCTGTAATAACCTTCCAATGCACTTGAATTTGTTCCGTTCAAGTCATAAGATGACTGCCCAAGACTTGCACCATATAAGCTGTATTGGTTGTTAGGGTCTACGTTGTTAGAGTTACCCATCAAACCGTAACCACCTCTAAGTTTAAGCTCTGTAATAAAAGGAACGCTCTTCATGAAGTTTTCCGAAGAAATTCTCCATGCTGCCGAGAATGCCGGGAACACACCATAACGGTTATTTTCTCCAAAACGGGAAGAACCATCGCGACGAACAACCCCTGTCAGAATGTAGCGGTCATTGAATGTGTAGTTGGCACGCGCAAACAGTGAGTAGAAGTTAACTCCTTTGTAGTAATCACTGAAAACTTGCTTGGAACCAACGTTATTCATGTTAATGTAGTTGATATCCGTCGAGAATGGATTCAAACCAGATGAATTCTGATTTTTACCAACTCCCGTGTTCAATGCTTCCTGACCAATGATCACGTCCAGACTGTGCAGTCCGAATTGCTTCTTGAAGTTAGCAGTGTTCGTCAATGTCCAGCTGAAACGGTGTCCTGAGCCTTCGCTATAACCAAATGCTGAGTTGTTTTCAGAGTTTTCATATTGCAATCTGCTGAAACCTCTGAATGCGCTGTTGCTATATTGCGCACCGATGCTCGAACGCAATGTCAAACCAGGAATAACGTCCAATTCAATGTAGAAGTTACCGAATCCATTTCCAGCAAAACCTGCATTGTTTGAAAGTCCGTCTCTGCGTGCAACAGGGTTTTGAGGGTTGTTGAAACCTTTTGAAGATGTTCCTGCATATCCGCCGAATTCGTCATAAACCGGAATGATTGATGGCATACGGAATGCAAACAAAATGTCGTTTTCGTTCGCCGCAACACCTTGTCCGCCTGATCCACCGTCCTGACCTAACACTTGCAGGTAAGTAAACTGTGCATTTTGACCGATTCTAAGGTTTTTCAAAACATCGAATTCAGTATTAACACGGAAAGCGTAACGTTTGAAACCGTTGTTGATCATGATCCCTTTTTGATCCTGAACGCTGAAACCTGCATAAAAACGGTTGTTATCACCGCCTCCTGAGAAGCCCAGTGAGTGTCTCTGCAAAGGCGCATTGCGTGTAATCGCGTCATACCAGTCAGTTCCTTGCTTGTTAGCTTTTACAACCTGATAAATAGAACCGCGGTTAGGATCCACATTGTATTTCAATTTCTCAGCTGCAAGGTCAACCTGACCAATTACACCCGTCTTACCGCCTACGTTAATGTAATCTGGCAAAACCGGCTTGTCACCTGAGCCATACTGTCCACTCGCAATGTTTGTAAACTTTGGAAGTGAGTCACCCTGGAATGCATCATTACGGATTGCTTGCCAAGTCCAGTCCGCTTGTTCTTGTGGATTAAGCATTGTCTGGCCTTTTCCTGGCGTTGTTACCCCGAAAAGTCCATCATAAGTAACGCTCAATTTTTTCGCTTTCTTCGTTCCTTTCTTCGTAGTGTAAACGATTACACCATTCGCAGCACGCGCTCCATATATAGAAGCAGCAGCAGCATCTTTCAAAACAGTTGTTGTTTCGATGTCATCAGGGTTAAGAAAATCTGTTGATCCTGTTGGCACCCCGTCCACAACATACAATGGCTCGTTACCGCCGAATGCACCGAAACCCCTAACACGAATTTGGCTGGATGTTCCAGGCTGACCGTTAGTGATTACCGTAACACCCGCTACACGTCCTTGTAATTGCTGTTCAACGTTACCAGATGGCGTTGCAGTCAAATCTTTCGACTTTACTGTTGAAACCGCACCCGTTGTTTCACGGCGACTGTCAATGGTGTAACCAGTTACGATTACTTCTTCAAGTGCCGAAATGTCGTCGTCCATCTGAATGTTAATGGTTGACTGGTTTCCCACCTGAACCTCTTTGGTTTTGTAACCAACGAAGCTGATCACCAAAGTGGAGGCATTTCCAACATTGATGGAAAAATCTCCATCGCTGTTTGTGTTTGTTCCCGTTTGAGTTCCCTTCAAGACAACAGTTGCCCCTGGAATGCCTGTGCCGGCGAGGTCTGTGATCTTTCCTGTTAACTTACGTTCTTGTGCAAATGCAACAATTGCTGCGAAACTTAGCATGAAGGAGAAAAAGATACTCCGGGCGGAGTTCTTGTAGATTCTTTTCATAATTCTCGGTTAGGTTAATAATTATTAAGCAATCAAATCTATGATTATTTACACAATTAATTGTTCGATTCAGGTTAATATTTTCTTACAATGAAATAATAGTATTATAAAAAGATAAAATAATGTCATAGATATCCAGATTTCGGGTGCTTATTTCGTGCCTGTCATCTGGTTTTGCTTAAAGTTTTTATTATACAATCTTAGTATACTCCAATTTGTCACCAACATTACACTTAACCGGTTCCAATATTTTGAAGCGCAACTTCCCTTTTCTATTAATCTGCATTCTTATCACGATTTACGCTTCTTCTTGCAAGCAGACAGGCAGAACAGAAGCCGTTCTTGCGGGAAAAGCATTGGCGGAGAAACATTGCAGCGGTTGTCACCTGCTGCCAGATCCTACACTTTTAGATAAAGCCACCTGGACAAATGGGGTCTTACCAGCCATGGCTGAGCAGTTGGGAATTGAAGTGCTTGAAGGGAACATTTATTTGCACCAAAAACAGTCTGTTTTGTCATCGGCGGACTGGACACGGCTTGTTACTTATTATGAGACACTCGCTCCGGAAATGCTTGTTGATTCTGAAAAAACGGCTCCTATCAAGGATTGGAGCATATTTTCTCTTAAAAAACCGGAAGCTAACAGCCAGACAGTCAGCAGCACGCTGCTGGTCGCCATCGACTCGGCGCAAAACAGCATTTATACCAGCGATCTCGAAAATCCGGGCATATACAGGTTCGACAATTTGGCGGACAAAAAACTAGTTACAAAATTGCCAACTTCGGCCATTGACATTTGCTTTCCGTCATCCAAAAACAAGGAAACCATCATCACGTGCATGGGTGGGATGCGCGCACTGGATGTAACCAAAGGACAGATTTTCACTGAAACCGGAGCAATCACTGGCAAGCAAAAGTTGATTTCCGATGACCTGACGCGTCCGATTAAAACGCTGCCGATTGATTTTAATAAAGACGGCTTGCAGGATTATCTCGTGTGTGCATTCGGGCATAACCGGGGTGGGCTGTATATTCTGAAACAACTGAATAATCATATTTTTGAAAAGATCGCAGTGCGTGAAGTTCCAGGGGTAACGGACATGATTATACGTGACTTTAATAAGGACGGCTGGCCCGACATTATGGCGTTGTTTGCTCACAGTGACGAGGGAATTTGGCTTTGCTTAAACGATCAGAAGGGTGGTTTTGCCGCTAAGAGCATTCTTCGGTTTCCCTCCGTGTTTGGATCGAGCAGTTTCCAATATGCAGATGTAACGGGCGACGGAGAGCCCGATATTGTTTATACGGCAGGCGATAACAGTGACTATTCGCGCGTTTTGAAACCATATCACGGCCTATATATTTTCGAAGGAAAGGGCAACTTCGAGTTTAAACAAAAATACTTTTACCCCATCCACGGCTGCACCAAAGCCATCGCAAAGGACTTTGACAAGGACGGCGATATCGACATCGCGACGATTTCTTTCTTCGCTGACTTTGAAAAAAGGCCGGAAGAGACATTTGTTTATTTTGAAAATGAGAAAACCAATGCAGGAAGCCCGCTGAAATTTAAACCCCATGCTGTCCCCATTTATAAAAATGGCCGCTGGATTTGCATGGATGTGAAAGATTACGACGGCGATGGCGATGAAGACATTGTTTTAGGCAACTATTCCAAAGGCTTTTTGAACCTGGAAAATCTGAAACCAACGTGGGATGTGCATATGCCTTTTGTTTTGCTGGAAAATAAGACATTCACTGAGAAGGCATTGTAAGTCAATCTTCTCGCTTCCAATCCGCTGGCAATAGCGATGAAAAACGGTCGTTGGCCAGGTCACCGGCAATTTCAAATCCCATCGGAATTGAAACCCACCCCGAAGGCGTAATGACCATATAACCTTGTGGCAAAGTGATTTGCGTGTAAGCATAAGGCATGTCCGAATACGGCGAACGCCCTTTTTTCTTCATAAAAAATATTTCAAGCTGCGTCCCGGACACGACCAGGCGCTCTGTAACAAGCTCCCCAGAACGCACAAGCCGCATTCCCCGAACAGCCTCAATACGATTATGTAAATGATTTGCAATTGTATTGTAACCATTTTGCGCACGAACCGTATTAAATCGCCGCATAGAATCCGGAATGGCCTGATAAACTTTGAACCCCTGCTCCTGCAAGCTGTCCGCGACCATACTGGCTAATAAATGCTTCACAGAACCCTGGTAAGCTATTTTTTGATTGGCGCGCCACTGCTTTTTCTGTAAGCTGTCTTTGGGCACCAGCAACTCAAAACGCGTACTGCCTCCATAATAAACCTTGCCATTGAAATAATCAAAATCGTCCAGATCCTGATGAATGCGATAGCCCAAAGCCTGGTTTTCAATGATCAGCGGCTTGGTTGTTTGTGCCGTCAAATGCTTGTCATCATCCTCGGAAATCCGCAAAACCTGTGGATTAAGGATCTTACATTGTTTGGTGAAACGGCTATTTCCTAGCAGTTCTCGGGTTATGATCTTCAAATATTTCTCACGCTTCTTATTTTTTTTCGCATAAACAGTGACGCCTTCCAGCTCCATGCCTTCCCGCAATTTGAAAAGAACGGTTTTGTTTCCCGGCTGCTCAAAGCGCAAAGTTTGTTTCACCGTTTCATAACCCAAAAACGAAACCGCCATTTCCAGGTTGCCGATAGACAAATTGCTTAATCTATAATTGCCATTCTCATCCGCATTAGTCCCTATCGATGAATTATTGATAAAAACATTTGCAAAAGGCAGTGGCTTTCCAGTTTTCTCGTCCGTCACTTTTCCAATCAGCGTCACCCCGCCGCCCTGCTGCGCAAATATTTGGTTCGAGCAAACTAAAAGAACCGCGATCAGCCATAACCGGCCAATTGTCTTTGGAAAAATTGAATTGATGATCAAATGCATTAAACGCAGCGCTTTTTATTTCAAAGATAAAGCGATAGCATGTTGCAGTGGACAGTTTCAATAAAAAAAGCATTGCTACTAGAAAAATAGTTTGATAACTAAGAAAATAGTTTTAACATTGTAATAGTCATCTGGGCGACTAAACATCTGATCACTATGCTGTTTCCTTACCTTTTAAAAGTCAGTCTGCTGCTAAGCATCCTCACACTGGGTTATCGTTGGATGGTTCAGTTTGAAAGTTATTCCAAACTGAACCGGGCACTGCTTTGGTTTAATGTGCTGGCTGCCTGGACGATGCCACTGATTCCCTTGGCAAACTGGGGACCGACGCGGATTCAAACGGAATTTCATCAAACGATCCCGAAAATAGCAAACGCAGCGCCAGTGGTAAAGCGTCAGATCGCGCCTTATAATCCCGCTCCGACCATTATCAACAGCCGGCAATTCCAAGCATTTAATATTTTGGATTGGCTGCTGGTTATTTACGCAACCGGTGTATTTGTTTTGTCCGCACGTTTTCTTTTTCAAATGAGTAAACTGGCTCGCACTTTGTTGAAGTCGGAAATTCAGAAGACGGGAAGCCTATTTTTGGCTACTAATAAACAGACGACTTCGCCGTATTCGTTTTTTCGATGGATCGTCATTAACCCGGAAAAGCATACGCCTCAAGAATTGCAGCACATCATTGCACATGAAACGGAGCACGTCATGCAATGGCATAGCGTCGATCTGATGGCGTCAGAATTGCAGCGCATCGTGCTTTGGTTTAATCCTTTCGCGTGGTTTCACCAGAAATTAGTACAGGCAAATCTCGAATATCTGGCAGATCGTGCTGTGATCAAAGGTGGTTTTGAGAAAAAGCAATATCAGTATAGCTTGTTAAAAGCCGTCCTGCAAACCGATGAACTTCCATTAACGACTTCATTTGCGCAATCCTTACTTAAAAACCGGATCATCATGATGAACAAAAAGCCTTCTCATTATCTTGCCTTCGCTAAATACGGCGCTTTGCTGGCAATGCTCTATCTATCCTCCGCATTTGTGGCACCATACACAATCCGGATTGCGAAGCTTGTATCTCCCGTTCCGAAATCTTTTCCTAAAACATTGAAGTTAAATGAAGAGCCTCAATTGAAAGCGATTGATGGAGAGATTGTCCAAGCTGCAACGACAAAGCATTTGGATGAACCTGTTGCAACCCCAACAGAAAATTCGGCTAATAGCTCTGCAACTAAATGGGTTTTAAAGAAAGAAGGAGCATTGTATTGGGCTATTTCACCCTTGGCAACATTGGATGACATTGTTGCAATACGTAAAGAAATAAAAGAATATGGAGCTGAAATGAATATCAGAAGCCTTGAATATGACCCTTTACAAAATTTCATTGCGAAAATCACTGTTCAGATTAATACCCAAGCAGGAAGCTCAACTGCCACAGCAGGTGACGACAAGTTTGTTCCTATGAAAGGAGAATCAGGATACATGATTAAAGGTGTCGGAATGGGCACCGGCGGAATTCCGGAAGCACTCGAAAAAGAGCTTGAAAAAGATTATGAGAAAGCACTCAACATTGCGAAGGCAAATCGAAGCGATTATTTCGAGTTTAGTGTGATGGAAAAAATCAGGAGCATGGGCGCTTCTTCTTCAAACGGATATAGTCAAGATTTGCTTGCAGGACCAAATGCTGCATCCATATTGCAGAAAGATGGCATTGGAAAGTCCAAAGATGGCTATCTCTTGATTGGGAATGAATACAAAGAAGCCACTTTATACCTGAATGATGGAGCAGCCACTTTTACGGAATTAAATTCATTACCATTTGACCACTTTCTCGGCGTGAAGATCATCCGCGACTTTCGTGGTCAGAAAACAGTCCTTGTTCGCACGAAAAACTAACAGTTGACGCGGCCTTTAATGTAAATAGCCACCCCGGAAGAGGTGGCTATTTACATTTATACTGGCAAAAAAATTACTTCAACCCAAGCTCCACTCCGATTGCTGTAACCTTATCTTTCAGACTTGCGTAAACGCTGTCGAAATCTTCGTTTTTCTCTAATGCGGCACGAACGCCAACGTAGAATTTAATCTTAGGCTCCGTTCCGGATGGGCGGCAAGTGAACTTGGTTCCGTCTTCGGTGAAGAATTGAAGCACATTGGACGGCTCAATGCCCATTTCTCCTGAAGGAATCGATTGCGAAGAATCATTAGTGAAATCCTTGGTAATCAGAGCCTTGTAATCATCCATTCTGATTACAGGTGAACCTGCAAGCGTTTTCGGTGGGTTTGCACGGAAATCGGCCATCATTTGCTGAATTTCATCTGCTCCTGATTTTCCTTTTTTAGTCAAAGAAATCAATCCTTCGTAATAGAAACCAAACTGCTTGTAGATTTCCATTAACATATCAAACAGACTCAGGCCTTTATCTTTTGCATAAGCCGTTAATTCTGCGATCATTGCACAGGAAGCAATTGCATCTTTGTCACGAACGGCGTCACCGATCAGGTAACCATAACTTTCTTCACCGCCACCGATAAACTGCTCAACGCCTTCTTTTTCGCGGATAACCTGTGCAATGTATTTGAAACCGGTCAGCGTGTTGTAACATTTTACATCGTAAGCCGCCGCCATTTTATCAATCAGATCGGTGGTTACAATGGTTTTACAAACAAACTGCGTTCCTGTCAGCTTACCGGCATCTTTCCATGCATTCAGCAGATAAAAAATCAGCACACTAGCAGTCTGGTTACCATTCAAAAGCTGAATTTCACCGTGGTGGTTTTTAACTGCAATCCCTACGCGGTCAGCATCCGGATCCGTTCCTAAAACAAGGTCTGCGTCGATTTGCTTGGCTCTTTCAACAGCCTTAGACATTGCTTCGCCTTCCTCTGGATTTGGATAAACAACCGTTGGGAACTGACCATTTCCTTTTGGTTCAGCTTGTTCTTCAATGACAGTAACTGCCTCGAAACCCATTTTGGCTAAAAGTGCCGGAACCAATGTTACACCTGTTCCATGCAATGGCGTGTAAACGATTTTCAGATCTTTCTGTCTTTCCAAAGCGCCTTTTGAAATGGAAAGCGACAAAATATGATCCATGTATTTTTCATCAACATCCGCTCCGATTTTGAAAATTTTGGAAGCGTCGCCGTCAAATTTCACCTCGTCGATGGAAGTGATCGCATTCACCTCAGTGATAATGTTCACATCATGCGGTGCAACAACCTGCGAACCATCGTCCCAATATGCCTTATAACCGTTATATTCTTTTGGATTGTGCGATGCAGTTACGACAACGCCACTTTTGCAGCCGAGCAAACGAATTGCAAATGAAAGCTCAGGCGTAGGACGAAGCGCTTCAAAAAGATAAACTGTAATCCCATTCGCTGAAAAAATGTCTGCAATGATCTTTGCAAATTCGTCCGATTTAATGCGGCTGTCATAAGCAATCGCCACTTTAATTTCTTCACCAGGAAATGCCTGATTCAGATAATTTGCCAAACCCTGCGTCGCAGTGCCCACGGTGTAGCGGTTCATGCGGTTGGAACCAATGCCGATAAGGCCCCTAAGCCCACCCGTTCCGAATTCCAGATCTTTATAGAAAGCGTCTGTCAGTTCAGTATCGTTTCCTTCATCGATTAATTGTTGAATGGATTGTTTGGTATCGATATCATAATCACCGTTGAGCCAGGTGCTCACTTTGGTCATTACACTGGGTTCCAATTTTGCAGTCATAATTTGATGGAATGGAATTAATTAGAAATTATACGTTAAGATAAGTTGAGTTATTTACTGACTTCCAGCTCTTCATCTTCGGCTTGTTTCACCGTTTCCTTGGCTGTTTTGTGAATCAATTCGGCTACTAATCCAGTCCAGCCCGTTTGGTGGCTTGCACCGCAGCCGCGACCATTATCGCCGTGAAAATATTCGTAAAAGAGCACGTGTTCATTGAAATGCGGATCTTTTTGCATTTTTTCATCATGCCCGTAAACTGCCCGGTTCCCTTCGGTGTCACGCTTGAAAATGTCAATCAGGCGGCAAGCAATGGCAACAGCGGCTTCCTTAATCGTCGCCAAATTGCCTGAATTCGTTGGATATTCCACCATGAAATCTTCGCCATAATAAGCGTGAAACTTCATTAATGAGTCAAAAATCAGATAATTTAATGGGAACCAAATTGGGCCGCGCCAGTTGGAATTTCCACCCATAATATCCGTAAGTGCCTCAGCTGGTGTGTAATCCACCTGGAGCACTTCCCCGTTAATGTAAAATTTATAGGGATTTTCTTCGTGATATTTCGATAATGCGCGGACGCCATAATCGGAAAGGAATTCGCTTTCATCAAGCATTCTTTTCATGATCATTTTCATCCGGTGGCCGCGAAGGATCGAAAGCAAGCGGTTTTCGCCTTTTCCAGACTCAAACCAGCGCGATATCAATCTTGCCAAATCAGGTCTATTTGCCAAAACCCATTCTACACGCCTTTTGAAAACAGGCATTTTATCCAAATTCTGCGGATCAAGGATTTCGACTGCAAAAAGCGGAATAAGGCCTACTATCGACCTCACTTTCAGTAGGATACTCTGTCCGTTCGGAATGTGGATAACGTCGTAATAAAACTGATCTTCTTCGTCCCAGAGACTAATTGATGAATTTTTCCCGCCAATCGACTCCATCGCTCCCGCAATGTGCAGGAAGTGCTCAAAAAACTTGGAAGCCATATCCTGATAAACCGGGTGCACCAATGCAATTTCTACCGAAATGCGGAGCATATTCAATGTATACATGGCCATCCAGCCAGTCGCATCCGCTTGCTGCAATTTCCCTCCAAACGGCATCGGCGTCGACCGGTCAAAAACACCGATATTATCCAATCCAAGGAAACCGCCACTGAAAATATTATTGCCCGTGTCGTCTTTCTGATTAACCCACCAGGTGAAGTTGAGCAGCAGTTTATGGAATATTTTTTCCAAAAATTCAATGTCTCCTACGCCGTTATTCTGTTCACGGTCAATCTCATACACTTTCCAGGTCGCCCAGCCGTGAACAGGCGGGTTAACGTCCGAAAAATTCCATTCGTATGCAGGAATTTGTCCGTTAGGATGCATATAATATTCCCTAAGCAGGATTTCCAATTGTCTTTTGGCAAAGTCAGCATCCACACGAGCCAACGGAACGCAGTGAAAAGCCAGATCCCACGCTGCAAACCAGGGATATTCCCATTTATCGGGCATGGAGATAATGTTGGCCGCATATAAATGTTTCCAACCTGAATTCCGCCCCCACTTTCGACCCTGATTCGGGCCTGGCTGGGCAGGATCGCCTTTTAACCACTCGTAAACATTATAATAATAGAATTGCTTGCTCCAAAGCATCCCAGCGTATGCCTGACGCTGAATGGAGCGCAGATCTGCATCGGAAACGTCGCGTTGCAAATCGTCATAAAACTCATCTGCTTCACGAATCCGCTTCGCAAAAAGATCTTCGAAACCACCAAAAGGTTCTGAAATAGAGTGATTTACAAATCTTAGCCTGAATGTTGCACTTTCACCCGCCTTGATCGTTTTGGTAAAACGCGCCGAAGCTTTGGTTCCAATGCTGTTTGGATTAACCGTGTTGCTCTTTTTATTGCTTACGATATAATCGTTGATGCCGTCTTTTGGATAAGCCGTGTTGTTGGCTGTTCCGTAAAGCTTTTTGAAGTTAGTCTCGTTTTCACAAAAAAGCAGCTCGTCAGCGCCGTCCAGATACAGGTTATATTTTCCGTGTTTGCGGTGCGTAACCTCGATCAAACGATTGGAAATGCCGTTCATGATCGGCTTGTAATTGAAAGCCTCATATCCCCACGACCACGTATTCCGGAACATAATGGTGGGCAAAACGGTGATCGGAGCATCTTTGGGACCGCGGTTGAAAACGGTCACTTTCATCATAATGTCCTCTTCGTCCGCTTTGGCGTGCTCGATAAAAATATCGAAATATTCGTCTGCTTCGAAAACGCCGGTGTCCATGATTTCATATTCCGGGTCTTCTTTGCCGCGCCTGCCATTTTCCTGTCGCAATTTCTCGTAAGGAAATGGGTTCTGCGGATATTTATACAACATTTTTGTATACGAATGCGTCGGCGTGCTATCCAGATAATAGTACATTTCCTTCACATCCTCTCCGTGATTAGACTCCCGGTTTGTCAGCCCGAAAATCCTTTCTTTCAGAATTTTATCATTGTGATTCCAGAAGCCGAAAGAGAGGCAGATATGTTGCTTATTATCTGAAAATCCGCCAATTCCGTCTTCACCCCAGCGATAGGCCTTGGAAAGCGCCATTTCGTGGGTAATATAATTCCAGGCGTCACCGTTTCCGCTGTAATCCTCTCTCACTGTTCCCCACTGGCGTTCAGACAAGTAAGGGCCCCACTTCTTCCATCCTGTGTTTTCCTTTTGCAGGCTTAATCTTACTTTTTCAGCGCCGTGTGCCATTAAATTTGATATTTTTCGATAGGAATGAAAATCAGTGTAAATCTAACACATTTTGAAAAGGAACAGCATTTATCGCTAAGCTTCTACCGCTTCGAGCGCATTGTAAACCTGGATCTCAAAATTCACTTTTCCGGCATAAAATTCGGTCGTTGAAGCAGCCCTTTGCGAAGTTTCTGTCAATAATGGATGGCGTTCTGCCGAGAGCAGCGCCTCCACATCCGAAACGTATTCTTTGAACATCATCGGATTTGTCAACTTATAATATTTTCCGTCGGACGCATGTAAAACAGGAACGGGCGTAAGCTCGCCTGCTGCACTCAGGCGACCATATTGCAATCTTGCTGCCGCATAATCCGCATCATTTGACTCAAATACAATGAGCTCCGCGGGTCGGTTTTTAGCTTTACTGGCAATTATTTTTTGATCTAAATCTTCCAAAAGGCTCCGCATTTGCCAGGTATTTTTTCCTGAACGAATGCGTTCGCGGATGGATTGTCTCACTAAATAGGTCAATGCTTGCGTAACATTCAACCCTATTTCCGCCATTTGTTTAAAGATAAATGACGTCGGCGACATGCCCGGAATGGTGTTGGGATCGTGCAGAACAATGGTGCCATCAGGTGTCAAAAAGCCGTCGATCCGAACACAGACGTTAATGCCTAATTGTTCAAAAACTGTTGCTATAACACTTTGTATTTCCTGATTTTTTTCAAGACTTGTATCAACGGGAATGCGTTTGCGGCTTGCTCCGGGCTTATATTTTGCATTAAAGTCAAAAACCTGGACCATTTTGATCACTTCACTTGGCGGCAATGCCAACGGTTTTCCATCATCAAATTGAATGCAGCCACAAGAGAATTCCTGCCCGTTTATAAATTCTTCAATCAAAACCTGATCCTCACTATTCGAGCTGCTCAGGAATGCGCGTTCATTTCCGTCCGCAAAATACGCGTCTAGCGCTTCAATCAGTTTTGCGGGATGATAGATTGTTTTATTGGCCAGAACAACTGGAAAACCTATCCCTTCGTCCAGATTGGCGATTTTTTGCGCCCATGATTGTCTTTCCGCGCCGCCTAATGCATTCCAGGTCGCAGCATCCAGCTCAACCTGAAAAAAGCATTGATTAACAGCCGAAATAAACTCTTCCAACGAATCGTCTTTCACAATGGCAACGCCAATCGAGGAACCCTGATGCGGCGCTTTGATCACAAGCGGCAGGCCAAGGTGTTTTTTCAGGACCTGAAAAAGAATGACATATTCATTCGGAATCCATTGATCGAAGCGAAGCGTCCAGCTTTTTTTCTGCTGTCCGTTGACCAAGGCGATCATTTCATTTTGCAATATTTTATCAATTCCAACCGCCGAGCCCATCAGACCGGGACCGCTGTATGGAATTTTATACCATTCTAACAAGCCTTGGATCGCACCGTCTTCACAGTCAGGGCCGTGCATGGCGAGGAACACGAAGTCGAAATGTTGTTTGAACTGGTCTGGTGAAATCTGTTGGCCGATTTCGGCAGGAACGGGTTCATTGGCCAGCTCGGGAAATGATTCTATATAAACCTTATAATGGTCTTGTCCTGCGTCTTTCGCCGGATAAAATTCCCGGATTTCAGCGGAATACATCAGCTCTTTTTCAAGCAAAATAAAACGCCCAAAACTGTCCACAAACACTGGAATCGGCTCAAAGAGTGATTTATCAAGGTATTCAAAAGCAGTTTTTCCACCGGCAAATGAAATCTCCCGCTCGCGGGACGGTCCTCCGAAAAATATTCCGATACGCATATATTACTTTCCTGATAAATCAATTTATTCTCGTCCGCAATATAACGTACTAATTGAGACGAATCAATTTCCGCACAAAATGCGATTGATATTTTAACAAAAAAGCAGCTCTCCTTTCGGAAAAGCTGCTTTTACTTAATGTTGTTATAATGACTGTCCCTATCAGGCCAGTTCCGGAACATTTACTGAAACTACTTTGCTAACGTGCGGGACCGCTTTACGGATGGATTCTTCAAGACCTGCGCGGAACGTCATTGCACTCATCGGGCAGCTTTGGCAAGAGCCCTGCAATTCCAATTTCACGACCAGATCATCAGTCAACTCCACAAATCTCACATCACCACCATCTGCATGCAAGTAAGGTCGTACAGTATCGAGTGCCTGCTCGATGAGTTCTATTGTTTTTTCTTTTGAATCCATTGTTAAAAAATCTATTTGCTAAGATGCAAGATTATATTCAAAAAATCAAATGCTTGTCAATTCCAGCTTACAGCTGAATTTCTACGGGCTGCGTTTTCGCTTTGGAAGCATTTCTGATCGCCACTTGCTGCGCCAACGACTCTGCCGCGTCCCTGAAAGCATCATTAACGACCGGATTTACGTCCATTACAGCGGGACGTCCTTCATCGCCGGCTTCCCTAATACCTTGTACCAAAGGGATTTGACCTAATAAAGGAACATCAAATTTATCGGCAAGCGATTGACCGCCACCTTTTCCAAAAATGTAATACTGATGATCAGGAAGCTCTTCCGGTGTGAACCATGCCATGTTTTCAATCACACCTAAAATCGGAACATTGATTTGTGGTTGCTTGAACATTTGCAAACCTTTGATAGCGTCTGCTAATGCGACTTTTTGCGGCGTCGTTACAATCACAGCGCCGGTTACCGGCACCGTTTGCACCAATGTCAGGTGAATGTCACTTGTGCCGGGAGGAAGGTCTATTAAAAGATAATCAAGATCGCCCCAGTCCGTGTCGGCAAAAAACTGCTTCAAAGCCTGGCTGGCCATCGGACCACGCCAGACCACGGCGCTGTCTGCCGGAGTAAGGAATCCGATAGAAATCATTTTGATCCCGTATTGGCGGATCGGATTGATGTAATTTTTACCGTCTCTCGGTGTGATTGTCGGCTGCATATCCTCCGCACCGAACATTACAGGAATAGAAGGCCCAAAAATATCCGCATCAATAATGCCTACTTTGGCACCCGAGCGGTGCAAAGCCATTGCGAGATTGGCCGTCACGGTAGACTTTCCTACCCCACCCTTTCCGGATGAAACGGCGATCACATTTTTCACTCCTGGAATAAGTGGCCCAACCTGACGTGTAGACGTAACATTAGCAGTTAGTTTAATGATAACCTCCACTTCAGGACTCAAATGTTCGTGAATTGCCGCCTCGCAATTTCTGCGGATCAGCTCTTTCAAAGGACAGGCCGGAGTTGTCAGCACAACAGTAAACCGAACCTGATTTATTCCGATTTCAATGTCCTGGATCATACCCAGCGTCACCAGGTCTTTTTTCAAATCCGGCTCTTCGACAGTGCTGAGTGCCTGTAAAACTTTCTCTTTATTGATTGTAAATTCTCCCATTATACTGGTTTGTGACTTGCTGAGAAGCTTTTCAGCTGAGTCCCTAATGCTTAGATTATCTTGTAATTTGAATCTGAATATGCAACACGATTCGCCCGCAATGAGTTTATCCGGCAGCCGAAAATTCCTGCATTTTATGCTCGACTTCCTTAATCTCGGCGGAAACGTCGATTTGAGAGGCGTATGCAGAAAGCTTTGAAAGCAGTGATCTGAGCAATTTCCGCTGGCTTTCTGTGGCGCCGTGCAAAGGCCTGTGCGCCAACATTTGCCGAATGGCTTCCCATTCTTTCATGAAATTTAATGCATCAATATGCATGTAGGCTTTTGTAAATGCATTAAAGATGAATTCCTCCGCTGTTTTGTTGGGGTGGATCAGATCTTCTTCATAAAACCGGTAATCCCGAAGCTCGTCAGTCATAATTTCGTACGACGGGAAATATTCAACATGCTTGTATTTTTCAGAAAGGCGGTGGCAGACAAGCCGCAATGTTGACTTGCTAACATTATTAAGCGGCAGCGTATCGCGTGTATGCCGCACGGGACTCACCGTCATAATGATCCGCAAATTGCGCTTAAATGATTGTAATTTCTGAATCAACTGGTCATAGGCGATCATGATCTGATCCGGATGCAGCAATTCCTTCAGAAATTGATCTGCCGGCACTTTATGGCAATTTCCAACGATCTGATTAGTTTGTTTGTGTCTGTATGCGAATGCGGTGCCGTATGTAATCACCAAAATGTCCGTTTCCTGCAGGAATGTTTTCGCTTCTTGCAATTGAACCGTTAAATGGTTGTGAAGCTCCGCTTGGTCATTGCTGAATAATGAAGAATGGAAATCATGATGCAGCCAGACCTTATCCGCGTTCTGCATATAAAGTGCTGGATTCGGCTGCTTACCTTCCAATGAAGCGTCCAGGATCTTTGCAATCGCCAGTGGATTAAACACCGTTCCAAAAGCATTGTTAAGCACCTGAAACTTGGACGCAGTCAACTGACTTCCAAGCACATCCGCGAAGCAAGATCCTATCGTAAATATTTTGGAATGGTGATTGATTTTCCAATCAGAAGGCGGGATTGTGACTTCCGTAGTGAGTTTGATTTGCTTCATTAATTCAATAGAATGTATGCCGCAAAATTAGAAGGTTTTGTCCGGTTTCAGGCAATTTCTTGTCTTTTCATAAATTGGTAAAAAGGTGTATGTTTGGGCATTGTTACACACACTTATTTATATTTGATGCAAGAAACAACTTACCCATTTACGCTTCAAGAACGCGAAGTTCGTTATGAATTTGTCAGCGTAAGTCCAGAAAAGGAAGTAATAAAGGTCGTTCTTTTAACTTTGACCGATAATATTCACGTTTATAATTTAGCCTTACTGGACGTTTTAGAAGACGGAAGACTGTGCGACATTGTTGAAACCAAAAACGGAGACTTCAAGATTGTACTAGCCACCGTTTTCAAAATCATAATTCATTTTCTCGAAGGAAAACCAGCTCATTATGTCGTATTTTCGGGTAGTGACCCTCGACGGCACCGACTTTACCGAATGGCTCTTTCCCGAGACTTAGAAGAAATTTCAAAGATGTTTAGAGTCTTGGGAATAGCAAACAGCATTTTGGAGGAATTTTGCTGTGATACAAATTATAAATATTATCTAATCGGAAACTATGAAAGAGAAACAAAAACAGGGAACGGCAAATCTTCATGATCACCCGATCGTGCAGAGAAAACTTGCAGAGGTTAATGAAATGTTGCGAACCACTGATTTATCGATACTATCTGATAGAAGGAAAGAGAAGGCAAATACTGACAAAAATTAAACGAATGATCGTACCGCAATTCGCAATGCTAATCAATGTGCTTTTCGGCTGTGGACAACCACTGGACTCAACGCTTGCTGCCAAGCCAGCGAAATACGAGTTCGCTGCCACACCTTCCTGGCAAGATGAATTTGACTATTCCGGCAAGCCTGATCCGAAAAAGTGGAGTTATAACCTGGGTGATCATGGCTGGGGGAATAATGAGTTGCAGAACTATACGGATCAGATCAAAAATGCCAAGGTTGAGAACGGGCATTTAATCATTGAAGCGATCAAGGAAAAGTCCGGAAAGCTGGATTATAGCTCTGCGCGGCTGGTCTCGAAGGGAAAAGGCGATTTCCTTTATGGCAAGTTTGAAATTAAGGCGAAACTGCCGAAAGGCCGCGGCACATGGCCGGCGATCTGGATGCTGGCAAGTGAGAATGGTTATGGAAACAGAGGCTGGCCCGACAATGGAGAAATTGATATTATGGAGCATGTGGGCTTTGATCAAAACAAAGTACATGGGAACATTCATACAAAGGCCTTCAACCATTCAATCCGGACCAACAAAGGAAATAATGTAGTTGTGGAAGGCGTTTCTGAGGGCTTTCACATTTACTCCTGCGAATGGACACCTGAAACGGTGAAAATCCTGCTGGATGGCAAAGACTATTTTACTTTTACCAAAGAAGCAGGCTACGACTGGCCGCAATGGCCTTTTGACAGACCTTTTCATTTAATTTTAAATATTGCCGTCGGAGGCAATTGGGGTGGACAGAAAGGTGTGGATGACAGCATTTTCCCTCAAAAAATGGAGATCGATTACGTCCGTGTTTACCCGCTCGTCGAGAAAAAGTAGCTTTGAAATTCCAGTGCATGGAAGTATCTTGCAGCATGGATAATTTCGTTGTTTCGGCCAGAAAGTATCGCCCTGTCACTTTCGATTCGGTGGTCGGCCAGTCACACATCACTACAACATTAAAAAATGCAATTCGCACCAATCACCTTGCGCAGGCCTTCCTTTTTTGCGGGCCCAGGGGTGTAGGAAAAACAACTTGCGCGCGGATTTTGGCCAAAACCATTAACTGCCAAAATCTTGGTGACGACGTTGAAGCATGCGGCGCGTGCGAATCTTGTGTAAGCTTTCAAAACAATGCATCGTTCAACATTCACGAGCTGGATGCTGCCTCCAATAACTCTGTTGAAGACATTCGAAACCTGATCGATCAGGTTCGCTATCCGCCTCAAACGGGCAAATACAAGATCTACATTATTGATGAGGTGCACATGCTTTCACAGGCTGCGTTCAATGCTTTTTTGAAGACATTGGAAGAGCCGCCGGGTTATGCCATTTTTATCCTGGCTACAACCGAAAAGCATAAGATTTTACCGACCATTCTTTCACGTTGTCAGATCTTCGATTTTAACCGCATTCAACCGAAAGACATTGCCTATCACTTGGCTGATATTGCTCAGAAAGAAGGCATTGAAACGGAAAAAGAAGCATTGGAATTGATCGGTCAAAAGGCCGACGGCGGTTTGCGCGATGCGCTTTCCATGTTTGATTTGAATGTGACGTTTTCCACAGACAACCGGCTTACTTATGAGGCGGTTCTGGAAAATCTGCACATTCTGGATTACGATTATTATTTCAAGATCACAGATGCGCTTACGTCCGGCAGCATTGCACGCTCGCTCGTTCTGTTCGATGAAATTTTGAGAAAAGGCTTTGACGGCCACCTGTTTGTGGTCGGACTTTTAGAACATTTTCGCAATCTGCTCGTTTGCAAAGATCCGCAAACGGTTACGCTCTTGCAGGTTTCCGAATCGGCTGAAAGAAAATATCAGCAGCAGTCGGCTAATGCGGATATGAGCTTCTTACTGTCGGCGCTTAGCATTGCCAGCCAGTGCGATATCAATTATAAATCAGCTAAAAATCAGCGTTTGCATGTGGAGCTCTGCTTAATGAAGCTCGCTAATCTGCCGCATGTTCTTCAACTTAATTCACTTGCAGCCGTTGATGAAACGGCAAAAAAAAAGTTGAGCCTGAACCCAGAACATTAAATCCCGAACCTCCGACACCCTCCGAAACGTCATCCAATGGCATTTCCAACAACAGCTTAGCGAATGCTAAACCCACCGAAGCGCCTGTTCGTCAGGCCCCTACCCCGTCTGCACCCTCGCGTCTGAAAAACACCATCGCGCTTGCACCTGTCACTTCCACAGTCGAAACGGTGGTTAAGGAGGCATTGCCCGACTTGAACGATCAGCAATCAGCTTTTACTTCGACTAATGCGCGCAAGGAAGCATTGACATTTGAAACGCTGCAAACGCATTGGTATGAATTTGCTGAAAAAAGGAGAATGGCCGGGAATTCGACAACGGAAGAAATCAGTCTGAACAAAGAATTCAAATTATCGGGCACGACGATTGAAATTGCACTGGATAACACGCACCAGCTGGAAGCAATTAACAATGTTCGATATGATTTGCTGAGTTTCCTGAAAGGCAAAATCGATGCGCCTAAGCTCGAAATCAACCCGCGCGTTGCGCCGCAGGAAGTAAATCGGCTTCCTTATACGCCGGCTGAGAAGTTCAATTATATGGCGGAGAAAAACCCTTATTTGCTGGAATTGAAGCACGCTTTGGGATTGGATGTTGACTTCTAATCTACTTATTTGCCCACTTTAAAAATCTCGTGAAGTTGGAGAATCTGCGGGATTAAAGGCGTTTTTTCATCATTAGTAACTGTATAATCAGCCACTTTACTGCGCTCTTCATCTGAGATTTGTCTCTCAATAATCGCTTTAATCTGGTCTTCGCTGCGCTTATCCCGCTGCAATATTCGCTTAATCCGCAGTTCCTTTGGCGCTTCAACAACGACCACATAATCAAGTGAATTTCGGTCGCCCGCTTTGTTCATTATTGCCGCTTCTTTCAAAACATAGGGACTATCGGAATGCGTTTTTACCCAGCGCTCCGTGTCTTGCATAACCACCGGATGAATGATGCCATTTAACGCTGTTAACAGATTTTCATCTTTAAAAACAATCGAGCTTACATAACCTGTGTCATAAGAACCGTCGTCTTTGTAAGAATCGGCTCCCAGTAAAGCGATGACACGCTCCCTAATGTCGGGATCATTGTTTGTCAGCCACTTAGCGCGGTTATCGGCGTTATAAATAGGAATTCCCAGACAGGAAAACAGTTGGCAAACCACACTTTTTCCCGAGCCAATTCCACCTGTTATTCCAATTTGAAGCGGCTGAGTCATGACGCGAGCAGGTTGTAATGCAGACGAAAGAGTTTATTGAGGCGGCGCTTCACCCTGAGGCGGAAGCGCATTGAGAATTTGGGCAACCTCGAAACTAATGTAAACATCCCGATGGCTGACTTCCACCATAGGCGAAACCGGAAGCGGAATGGCAGGCTTTCGTCGAAATTATTTTGAATCTTGGGAGTTGGCACAGAAACGCGGATGGTGTCCGGATAAGTGCGAATGACCGAAATTGGCCCATCAACGGAAATAAGCGACGGCGAAACATTGATAATGCTGGAAATAACATATCCGTCGCGCAAATTGATCGCTGCACTGTCCACCCTGATCGGAATGATCTTCCTGATTTTTCTTTCAAAATTCAGCTCGAATGTATCGGCGATCACATAGTTTACATGAAGGTTGGGAAACAATTCGGTGATCTGATCCGTCAGTGTCGTTGAATTGATGAAACTTGATTTGGTCAGGATTGTTAACTTTGTAAACCACCGGATTAGCATTAAAGTTAAGCCATGATTTTTGGAGCAATGTCCATCCGTCACCCGACACATTCACCGAAATTCTTTTTGGCAAAGGCTGCATAGGAACAAAAGCTGCATTATCGTACTCGATTTCGAGCGGATAATTGAGCTTAATAGAATAACTATCCTTGTTCAGCACATTCATTAACCAGAAGAACGAGGCTGCCAGAATGCATACGAGAAATGTCTTAACTTTATTTTGTCCTGATGGTGCGTTACTCATAACCTGACTTTACGCTGCAATCGTGCGTGCAACGGCTGATTTGTCCACGGTAAGCTTTACACCTTTGTCCAATTCCAATGTAACTGTGGCATCTTCTACTGTGTAAACCCGCGCATGGATCCCGCCTATTGTAACGACCTGATCACCTTTTTTAAGATTACCAAGAAGTTCTTTCTGCTCTTTCTGCTTCTTTTGCTGCGGACGGATCATGAAAAAATAAAATACGCCAATAATACCAACCCACATCACAACCTGATAAATCATGGCTTCTGAACCGCCGGACGCTGCTTGTGCTAAAATAGAAAACTTCATTATAATGGATTGATTAGTAAATATTTAGCCTCACGGCTCTTCTAGGAACGTTAGTTTGTAGCTTCGGGTGCAGGCGCTGAATTCACAATGCCTTTGAGCCGCAACTCAGTGTATGCAGGTTCTGTATTGGCATAAACGGTTATCGTTTTTACCTGCGGACCTGTTTTATTTTTTGTATCGAACCGCACCTTAATGCTCGCTGTTTGTTTTGGGCCAATAGGATCTTTGGGCCATTCCGGCGTTGTGCAGCCGCAAGATGAAGTAATGTTATTCAAGATCAGCGGATATTCCCCATCATTCCGGAATTTGAAATCATGCTCTACAACCGCACCTTCCTGAATTGCACCAAAATCAAATGAAGCGCTGTCAGTCAAAGCAAAAACAGGCATTTTTGAGTCTGCCTGTTTTGAATCTTCTTTTTTGTCTCCTTTTGAACAGCTGGCAAATGCAACCGAAATAACGAGCAGGAAACCCAATGATAATCTTCTCATATCAATTAATCAGCTGGCCTGCCCTTTGATCTGTGCCATTAAACGGTCTACATCTTCAAGTAATTTCTCTGCTTTTTCACGTGCGTCATTTACAACACGCTCTCCCTCAGTCTTTGTAAAATTGTCAGGCTGATCTTTTTTATCAACGAGATCTTCAATCACGTCTTTCAATTTTTCTCTGTATTTGGAAAGCCTGTATGTCAGTTGTGTGCGCAGGACCTCTCCTTTATCAGGTGCGTAAAGAATGCCCAGGGCAGCGCCTGTTACACAACCTGTCAAAAATGCGATTAAACTATTGCTGGTTTTACTCATGACATTTGGTTTTTAGCTGTTGTTATGATGCAGCTCATTTGTTGTCGATCAATCCCCGGCCGCTTTTTCTGATTACGCCTTCTTTTGCGAGCTTAACAGAAAGCACGTCGAGGACGCCATTCACAAACTTACCGCTTTTTGGCGTACTGTACCTTTTTGCTATTTCAATGAATTCGTTGATTGTCACTTTCACTGGAATTCCCGGAAAATGGATCAGCTCAGGCCAATGCAGTTTTCAGAATGATCAAATCGACCAATGCTATCCGGTCAAGCTCCCAGTTTTTAAGGTGCTCATCCAGATAAACGTCATATTGATCACTTTCTTCTACTACGATTCGGCAAAGCTCTTCAACGAAAAACCGATCTTCTTCCCAATCTTTGGTCAAAGGCGACAGCTGAAAAGATGCGCCGTCATCCGCTGATCTTAATGTTTTGATAGCAGAGACTTCTGATCAGCTCACTGTGATCAACCCAGTAAAGGTCGCGCTGCTCAAAATAATCCAACGGCACTTCATGCTTCAATATTATCTGACGCAAAACATGCTGCACAATGGCCTGATCTTCTTCCGGCGTGTGTGAAGCACTTTTACAATAAGCTTCATATGTTTCATCCTTACGCAATGCTTCGCGGTAAGTTTTGCGGACCAGGTTCATTTCATTGCTCCAATTGATCCCGTTCCTGATAATTTCTTCTTCAAGTGTTTTATCAGCAACCAAAACTTTGATTACCCGGTTAGTATCCAAGCCGCCATCTTTTGGAAAAGGCGCTTCCGGATCATCATAACGTCTTTCACGGTCTATTTTTGCCTGATGCGACAATTCGATCAGCATGGAAAGAACCCTTATAAAATCCACATAAATGGATTCCGTCTCATTCAAAACACGACGGACCATTTTCTCGCCATCCGAAGTCGTTTGTCTCCTGAAAGCTTCAAAAGCACTTCTTGCAACTTTAATTACTTGCTCAGGAACCTCTTGTCTTCGTTAAGTTTCCCGTTTTTAATAAATTCATCCAGGGCAATTCCTGAGCTTTCTCATTCCCGCAAGCTTCGTCCGGTTCTGCGGCTCCATTGAGTTAAGGTCCGGTTGAAAAGCGGCTTCAATGTGATCCAAGGCCAGTAAACGGTTGGCATCCGTAGTAAGCTGACGGGCATAAAGTGCCTGAACGGCCTTAGTTCTTAATAATCTTCTATTCAGCATAAGCCGGAACACTAATTGGATAAAAGGTACAGTAAATCAAAGAACGTGATCTGCGTTTAGCAAGGTTGTTTTGATGCTGAACCCTGCATTTTTGTTTAAAATTGACCGCAAAAATAGACTATTTTGTTTAGAATCGAAAAAATGAAATGCCGTCTTTTAATTTTGCAACGATTTGAAACGATAGGATGTTGGTTAGTTATTCCCCGTCAAGCTTAGGAGATCCGCAGACTAAAATAATATATAGTGAAAGCATTAAAGTACCTGAACCAGTACTTATGGAAATACAAATGGTATCTGATCCTCGGAACCATTTTTACAATTATTTCTAACCTTTTTGGCATTATACCAGCGCAGCTTGTGCGGTATGCACTCGATCTGGTGATCGAGACGCTTGACATTTACTATCTCTTCAATGGTGCTTCACTGCAAAGTGAGATGTACAATATTTTCGCATTCAGCATTCTGCTTTATGGCTTGCTGATCCTGCTTGATGGCGCACTCTGGAAGGGATTTTCTCTATTCCTCGTGCGGCCAGACCATTATCAGAGTAATGTCGCGGCATCATTGAGTTCGAGCTTAAAAACGACATTTACCAACATTATCAGACTTTACCCGCCAGTTTTTCCGCCGTCACCAGCACCGGAGATTTAATCGGCCCGTATTTCAGAAGATGTAAGCAATGTGCGGATTTATCTGGGCCCTGCGCTCATGTATGGAATCAAACCTGATTGTGCTGTTTTTCCTCGTCATTTCCTACATGCTTTCGGTAAGCACCAAGCTCACAATTTTTGTTTTGCCGCCGCTTCCCGTGCTTTCGAATCAGCGTGTATGTGGTGATAAGAAGGATGCATCATGAAACGCTCACAGGCCTGATACAGAAGCAGCTTTCCGGACTTTCAACTTACGTGCAGGAAGCATTTTCAGGAATTCGTGTGATTAAATCGTTTGTGCAGGAAAAGCATTCATTTACGAATTTCGAAAAAGAGGCCGAAGATTTTAAAAACAAATCGCTCAGTCTGACGAGTGTGGACGCATTCTTTTTCCCGATCATTATGCTGCTGATCGGGTTCAGCAATGTGCTCGTTATTTATGTTGGCGGTCAGGAGATTATCAACGGAAACCTTACGCCTGGAAATATTACTGAATTCATTCTGTATGTCAATATGCTGACCTGGCCGGTGGTGGCCAGCACTGGCTGGACCACGAGTCAAATACAGCGTGCAGCTTCGTCACAAACGCGTATTAATGAGTTTTTGAATGAAAAAACGACATTGGTTTCTGTGAAGAATCTGCAAAAACCTGTTGAAGGCAAAATCACTTTCAGGAATTGTCGGATTTGTTTATCCTGATTCAGGCATCAAAGCATTGCATGATTTTGATCTGGAAGTAAAGCAAGGCGAAACTGTTGCCATACTAGGAACAACCGGTTCCGGAAGAAAGCGCCCTCGCGCACTTGCTATGCCGACTTTACGATCCGACCGAAGGGGAAATTCTGATCGATGACATTCCAATGCGTGATTATGACGTGCACGCCTATCGCCGACAAATTGGTTATGTGCCGCAGGACGTGTTCCTTTTTTCTGATTCGATTGAGAACAATGTTCGTTTCGGAACAACGGATATGCCTTTCGAAAGGATTGAGCAAGCTGTTAAAGATGCGGACCTTTACAACAACATTATTGATTTCCCGCAGGGTTATCAAACCATGCTTGGTGAGCGCGGCATCACCCTTTCCGGCGGTCAAAAGCAACGTCTCTCGATTTCAAGAGCCATCGCCCGCGACCCCAAAATCCTGGTTTTGGATGACTGTTTATCAGCTGTCGACACAAACACAGAGAACATTATCCTAAACAACATGAAACGCATCATGGATCAACGCACATCCGTGATCATTTCACACCGCGTATCGTCCGCCAAACTAGCCGACCGCATCGTTGTCCTAGACGAAGGCAAAATCATAGAACAAGGCACCCACACCGAACTCATGGCCCTCAATAAGGCTTACAAGGAATTGTACGAAAAGCAGCTTGTTGCGGAAGAGGCTTAGGGGTTACTGAGCTTTCACCAACTTCTTCATCTCCTCTTTCAATTCCTTCATTTCCGTGTGCAGGCTTAGCAAGCTAACTTGTTTTGTGTCGGCTTCGAGGTCGAATGTCAGCTTACTATTGACGATCCAGATTTCTTTTATCTCGTTCCGATCCAGGCGGATTGGGCTGTATTCAGGGTTTGACGAAATTAGATTGATGAATGTTGACTCAGCTTCCTTATGTATTTTTTTAACCAAAATACTGTCAACCGTCACCACGACATAAATCTGCTTCGGATTGAGATCTTCCCAATCGTCCAACGCTTTCCCAACAATCCATTCGCCCGAATGCAGCACGGGCATCATACTGTCGCCATCCACCTGAAAACCACGGAACGTAGCATTGCGATATTCCGGCAAAGGAATTGAGAACGCAGGCAATGTTTCAAACCATTGCGCATCGCCGATGTTATTAGGATAACCCGCGGCGGCTTTGGCGCTCACCAGCACTATGTTATCCTTTCCCGCGTTGTCCACAGTAACCACTTTCGGGCTCATAGAAATCTGCTCGGCCTGCAAATATTTTTGCTTACTATCGCCGAACGAACCAAAGCGGGTTAATGTGATATTTCTTTAAAAGCTCCTTAACAACCTGTCCTGGAATCCGCGTCCTGCCCCTTTCAATGTCAGCGGTTGTGGCGCTGATGCCCAATTCCTCTGCGAATGCAGACTGGGTCATATTCAATTCTTCCCTTATTTGCTTAAAGCGCTTGAACTCTTCGTCGATCTGCATGTCCGGCTAATCAAGTCAAAAAAATGTTAACTCCTTATGAATGGCAAACATACGAATTTTTTTGGAATATTTCCTTTTTATTTTTGGACATGCTCCATATATTTGGAAATAATCCATAAATTTGTAAAAATTCCAAATCATGGAGCGAACAATATTACATCTCGACCTGGATACATTCTTTGTATCCGTTGAGCGAAAGCACGATAGCAGACTGAATAACAGGCCAGTGCTCGTTGGCGGGACGGGCGATCGCGGCGTTGTGGCAGCTTGCAGTTACGAAACCAGGCCATTCGGCGTCCATTCGGGGAATGTCCATGAAAATGGCCAGACTACTATGCCCCGAAGCAACGATTATCCGTGGTGATGCAGGGTTATATTCGACGGAATCGAAAGTCGTGTCGGAGATTATCAGTCAGACGGTTCCAGTGTTTGAGAAAGCCAGCATTGATGAGTTTTACGCAAGTATCTGTCGGGGATGGACAAGTTTTTCGGGACTTATCAGCTTGCTACGAATCTTCGGGAGCAGATCAAAAAGGAAAGCGGACTTCCTATCTCCTGCGGACTTTCGACGAGCAAGGTTGTATCGAAAGTTGCAACCGGCGAGGCAAAACCTGATAACCACAAAAAGGTGGATGCAGGAACAGAAAAGAGCTTTTTGGCGCCTATGCATGTGCAAAAGATCCCGATGGTGGGTGACAAGACAAACAAGATCCTTTATAACATGGGGATCAAGTATGTGAAAACGATTCAGGAAATGCCCGTTGAAATGATGGGTGAAATTTTAGGCAAAAACGGCATAATGCTTTGGAATAAAGCAAATGGCCTGGACAACTCCCCTATCATTCCCTTCCACGAGCGAAAATCAATTTCTAATGAGCGGACTTTTGGAAAAGATACGGGTGACGTGAAAAGAATGCGGGAAATGCTTCGGGCAATGGGGGAAAAATCTGGCTTATCAACTGCGTAATGGCAATAAATTGACATCATGTGTTTCTGTCAAGATCCGCTATTCCGACTTTAACACATTTTCGAAACAGGTAAAAATCCCCTACGCTTCCGCCGATCATGTGCTGATCCCGCAAATCGAGCGGTTATTTGACCAGCTTCATAACCGGAGAAATGGATGGTGAGGCTGAGTCGGGGTAAATTTCAGTGATCTGGTGACCGGTAATCACCAGATTAATATGTTCGACGATTCTGAGGAAAAGCTAAATCTTTATCAGGCAATGGACTATATAAGAAACAGATACGGAACCGACAAACGTGGAAATGCAATCCTGAGCTGGGGCACAACAATCGGCATTCCAAACATTTCCAGCATGGGAAACCCCTTCAACGGCGATCCCCCAATCATCCCCGCGCACAGGAACGCGTGATTGCCAATATACAACTCATGCTGCCTGCTGTTCAAGTGTTTTTATATTTTCTAAATCCTGAAAAATCAAATGCTGCTCTTCTTCCAAGTCAAAGTCATCTTGCAAGCCAAGCCAAAATTTGGCCGATGTTCCGGAATATGTACCTGAAACGGAGTGCAGTGTCCGCAGTTATCCTCCTGCGGCCTTTGATAATCTCGCTGATCCTGGTTTGGGGAATAGCGGTGTCTTTGGCTAGTTTATAAGCAGAAATGCCCATTGGAATTAAAAACTCCTCGGCAAGGATTTCACCGGGATGAATATTACTAAGTTTTTCCATTACGCTGATTTTAATGATAGTCTACAATGCTTACGTCAGATGCATTTCCGTCCAGCCATATGAACACGATTCGCCACTGATCATTGATTCTTATACTGTAAAAATCTTTCGTTTTGCCCGAAAGCTTTTCCAAGCGGTTGGCAGGAGGAACTCGTAGATCAGTCAGATTTTGAGCATTATTCAACATTCTCAGCTTTCTGCGGCCTATCGCCTGAATTTCGAACGGCATTTTTGTGACTGTTTCCCCGAGCCATATTTTCTCAGTGTTTTTAGACGAAAAATTCAAGATCATACCGTAGTGCGTTAGTAACGTCAAAAGTAAGTAAAAAAGTTTGTTTCCTTAATCGCATGCTACTCAACTGTCATTCTTATTTCAGCCTTCGCTTTGGGACGATTCCGGAACAGGAATTGCTTCCAGTTAACGAGGGAAAATGGTTACGGCTGCATCGCCCTGACCGATATTAATAATACGTCGGGGTGCCTGAATTTTATCAGGATGGCATCCAAATATGATATTAAACCCATTGTTGGGATTGATTTCAGGAATGGTGCGCGCCAGCAGTTTGTCGGGCTGGCAAAGAATAATGCAGGTTTTCAGCAGTTAAACACTTACTTATCAAAACATTCTCACCAAAAAGTAGCATTTCCGGACGAAGCTCCCGAGCTTGAAAACGTAGCCTTTATTTATCCATTTGAAACATTGTCATTGGCAAAAAGACAAAAGCTTTTGCCTAACGAATACGTGGGCGTTGGCATCAAAGATCTAAACAGGATTCGCTTCTCCCCCAATATTTAAGCATTAAAGAATAAGCTGGTCGTTTTGCAGCCGCTGACCTTTCGCAACAAGCGTGATTTTAGCATGCACAGGTTGCTGCGTTCCATTGATTGCAATACGCTCCTGAGCAAGCTGCCCGCGACAGACACTTGCCGAAGAATCCGAACAAGATCGTTCCTTTGAAAGTGCTTGAATATCATTTCAAGGAAAAAGATTTTGATTTCATCATTCACAACACGCAAAAATTGATGGAAGAATGCAGCATTCAATTCAATTTCGGCGACGAGCGCGAGCATCAAAACCTGCGGATTTACGGGGCAAGTGAAAGAGATGATTATCAGCGGCTTTCGTCTTTGAGTTATCAGGCATTGGGCTATCGTTATGGTGATCATGTGACAGATGATATTTTCGACCGAATTGCCATGGAGCTTGATCTGATCCAGAAGCAGAACTTCGTGCCATTTTTCCTGGTCAATCATGACATTATCAGTTATGCCCGCCAGCAAGGTTATTACTACGTCGGAAGGGGAAGTGGCGCCAACAGCATTGTGGCTTACTTGCTGAATATCACCAATGTGGACCCGATTGAGCTGGATCTTTATTTTGAGCGTTTCATTAATTTACACCGGAAAAATCCACCCGATTTCGACATTGATTTTTCATGGCGTGACCGCGAAGATGTGACCAGATACATTTTCGAAAAATTCGGTAAAAACGGCCAGACTTCGCTTCTCGCCACTTATAGCACTTTCCAGCATAGTGCAGCGGTTCGTGAATTGGGCAAAGTTTTCGGATTGCCAGCTTATGAAATTGACACTTTAAGCAATGGAAAGTTTGATCCCAAAAAACTGGATCAGATCAGCAGTCTGGTTGTGAAATATGCGGGTTACCTCCAAGAAAATAATCAGCCGAATCATTTGAGCATTCACGCCGGTGGGATCCTGATTTCGGAGCGGCCGATACATTATTTCACAGCGACGGATTTACCTCCAAAAGGGTTTCCTACGACCCAGTTTGACATGGTGATTGCTGAGGATGTGGGACTGAATAAATATGATATTCTGGCGCAGCGAGGACTTGCAAAAATCAAGGAAACGCTGGAAGTGATTCGTTACAACCGCCCGGAAGAGCCACCGATTGACATTGATGATGTTAAGAAATTCAAGAAAGATCCGAAGATTAATGAGCTCATCAAGCAGGCGCAATGCATTGGGTGTTTTTATGTGGAATCTCCCGCCATGCGCATGCTTTTGCGCAAGCTGGAAGTAGACAATTATCTGGGGTTAGTCGCCGCAAGTTCCATTATCAGGCCAGGCGTGGCCAAAAGCGGCATGATGCGCGAATATATTTTACGCCATCAAAATCCAGAAAAAATAAGCGAAGCGCATCCAAAACTGCTCGAACTGATGCCTGAAACTTATGGCATTATGGTTTACCAGGAAGACGTGATCAAGGTTGCCCACTTTTTCGCAAAACTCACCCTAGGCGAGGCAGATGTGATCCGCCGCGGGATGAGTGGAAAATTCCGTGGTCGTGACGAATTCGAGCGGGTTAAAAAGAAATATTTTAAAAACTGTGCAGACCTGGGTTACGAGCCGCAGACTACGCAGGAAATCTGGAACCAGATCGCAAGTTTTGCCGGATATGCATTCGCCAAAGGACATTCCGCCTCTTATGCGGTTGAAAGTTATCAGACGCTTTTTTTAAAAGCGTACTATCCATTGGAATATATGGTTGCGGTGTTGAACAATGGCGGCGGTTTTTATAGTCCGGAGCTCTATTTACACGAAGCGCGGATGATGGGTGCGACGATCCTTGCACCATGCGTGAACCACAGCCATGCGCAAGCGGTGATCGAAGGGAAAGACATTTACCTGGGATTGCAGTTTTTGAATGAAATCGAAGAAAAGACGATCCATAAAATTCTGGCTGCACGCGCACAGGATGGCGAATTTACCTCTCTGAACAATTTCATAGATCGCGTGCCGATTTCTATTGAGCAGCTGACAATCCTGATCCGCATTGATGCGTTCCGGTTTTCGGGCATTAATAAAAAGACATTGCTTTGGAAAGCACATTTCAGGTTGAGCAAAACACCCGCAAAAGTGCCTCAAAAGCAGTTATTCCATACTGAGGTGAAAGATTATGAATTGCCAACATTCCATTCTTCGCCCATTGACGATGCTTATGATCAGATAGAACTGCTTGGATTTGCGC
Organism: Dyadobacter sp. AC419; assembly: GCF_979253085.1. Lineage (NCBI taxonomy): Bacteria > Pseudomonadati > Bacteroidota > Cytophagia > Cytophagales > Spirosomataceae > Dyadobacter > Dyadobacter sp. AC419. Next base: position 445,439 of record NZ_CEEDCD010000027.1, read on the forward strand.
TTTGCAGTCCGTTTGATATGCTTAAAAACGGGTTGCCGAAAAGTGTGATGAGCAAAGATTTGCATCATTACATTAACCGCGAGGTTGTTCAATATGGTTATCTGGTTGCTGTAAAAAATACGCGCACCTCAAAAGGCGAAACCATGCAATTCGGGACTTTTCTGGATCAGGAAGGCCATTTTATAGACACAGTGCATTTTCCGCAAGTGGCTGCAAAATTTAATTTTGCTGTAAAAGGCGTTTATAAAATACGTGGCGTCGTTATGGAAGAGTTTGGCTTTTTGACCATCGAAGTGATCGAAATTACGAGGATGGATTCGGCAATGCGGTAGTGAAATGAAGTGAACGTGCATTTATTCCTAAAAAAGCATCATATTGAATTTAAACTCATCAAAAAAAGAATGAAAAAGCAAATTCAAATAATGCTCCTGGCAGTAATTGTGCTCAGCGCATGCGCTAAAAAAACGGAGGAAAATCAAGACACGGACGCCGATTCGACGGCTTTAAGCGAATCCGTGAATGTTGAAAACGATGCCAACTGTTTTGCATATCAAGAGAAGGGTGACTCTGCTTTCATGAAAATGACGATAACTGACGGCGTTGTCGCTGGCGACTTATCTTATGCACTCGCGGAAAAAGACAAGAATAAGGGGACAATTGACGGAAAATTGATTGGCGACACATTGCTTGTCAATTATAAATTCATGTCCGAAGGCGTGGAATCGACGCGTGAAGCGGCATTTTTGAAAAAGGGAAATGATTGGGTTGAAGGATTTGGTCCCGTGGAAGAAAAGCAAGGTGCAATGCATTTTAAAGACAGGTCGAAACTTAACTTTGATAACGGCTTGACATTTAAAGCCGTCGATTGCAATTGACCGGGAAAAGTTCAGGTTTTTAAATAACTTTCGCCGTCGCGAATATTAAATAATGTAACAACAAATGAAAAAGGCGCTTATTGCTTTGTGCATTGCCGGAATAGGAATTTGCCCGCTCAGCAATGTTTTTGCTCAGGATTTATCAACACAGAAAATCCCGCTTGACCCATCCGTCCGCATTGGAAAGCTGAAAAACGGGATCACTTATTATATCAAAAAGAATGCGGAACCTAAGAACCGAGCAGAGCTGCGGCTGGCTGTAAAAGCGGGTTCGGTGCTGGAAACCGATGCGCAGCAGGGACTGGCGCATTTTATGGAACACATGAACTTCAACGGAACAACCAATTTCCCAAAAAACGAGCTGGTGAATTTTCTTCAAAAAACGGGCGTGCGATTTGGTGCTGATTTGAATGCATACACCGGATTTGACGAGACAGTTTACATGCTTCCTATTCCAACGGACTCTGTTGGATTGCTCGATAAAGGTTTACAAGTTCTGGAAGATTGGGCTCATGGCGCATTGCTGGATCCTGCTGAAATAGAAAAAGAGCGGGGCGTTGTTCTGGAAGAATCCAGAATGGGACGTGGTGCTCAGCAACGGATGCGTGACAAATTCCTAAAAGTAATCCTTAACAATTCCCGCTATGCCGAGCGACTTCCGATCGGCAAGGACAGCATTCTGAGCACATTTAAGCCAGAAACGATTAAAGCATTTTACAAAGATTGGTACAGACCTGATTTGATGGCTGTGATTGCGGTGGGTGACTTTGACGTGGATAAAGTCGAAGCGACGATCAAGCAAAAATTCAGCTCAATTCCTGTTCCTGTTAATGCCAAAAAACACGTTAAATATGACATTCCGCTTGACGGATCTACGCAAGTTGCAATTGTAACAGATCCTGAGTATCCACAAAATCTGATTCAGCTCATTTATAAGCAGCCGAATAGTAAGGAAAAATCATTGAAAGACGTCCGTGACAACTTTGCTCAGGCCTTGTACAATTCCATGATGGCTCAGCGCATGCAGGAATTGACGCAGAAAGCCAATCCACCGTTTTTATATGGTGACAGTCAATATGGCGACTTCCTGGGAGACCTCGATTCTTACACTTCCGTAGCCTTGGCCAAAGACGCGGCTTCAATGAAAACGGCATTAACTGCTTTGCTAGAAGAGAATGTGCGGGTTCAAAAATTCGGCTTCACGCAACCTGAACTCGATCGGGCGAAGAAAGACTTTTACACATCAATCGAGCAATACTATAAGGAGCGGGACAAAACGAAATCGGCAAATCATGTTCAGGAATATCTTGATCATTTCTTGCATGAAAATCCGTTCATGGGTCCCGAGGCCTATTTTGAGTTTGTCAAAAAACACCTGGACCGTGTAAAATTAGCCGAGATTAATGGGTTGGCTAAGAAATACATTACAGACAAAAACAGGGCCGTGGTGGTTATGGGCCCCGAAAAGAGCAAGGACGAGCTGCCTAAGGAAGCTGAAATCCGTCAGCTTTTGATTGAAGCGGGTAAAGATGTAACTGCTTATGTCGATGATGTTGTGGACGCACCATTGTTGCCTGCGGAGCCTAAACCGGGCAAGGTCACTGGTGAGAAAGCATTGGAAAAACTGGGCGTAACAGAGCTTACTCTTTCGAATGGCGTAAAAGTGCTATTGAAACCAACTGACTTCAAAAACGACGAAATACTCATCAAGGCAACCGGAAAGGGCGGTTATTCTTTGTTCCCAGACGAACGCGAAACAGGCGTTTTTTCAAGTTATCTGATACAATCCGGCGGCGTTGGACCTTATAATCAGACGCAACTTCAAAAATTTCTTGCGGGGAAAACAGCCAGCGCAGGGCCGTATCTGAGCGAACTTACAGAAGGGATCGGCGGCAGCACAAGCCCGAAGGATTTGGAAACAACATTACAATTGATTTACGCCTATTTCACGGCGCCCAGAAAAGATGCGGATGTCGTAACCGGCATTCTGGCAAATCAAAAGGCTTATCTGGAAAATATGCAGAAAACGCTTACACCAGAGAAAGTCTACTCCGATTCGCTGAATGCGGTTCTTACCAGCTATAACCCTAAGCGTAAGCCTCTTACGGCCGAAAGCATTGATAAAGTAAGCCTGGACAGAGCGGTGGAAATGTATAAAGACCGGTTTGCGGACACGTCGGATTTCGTGTTCACGTTTGTGGGCGCATTCAAAAATGAGGAAATCAAGCCGTTACTGGAAAAGTATCTGGGCGGACTTCCATCGACAGACCGTGACGACACATTTATACATCCGAACATTTTTCCACCAAAAGGTAAAATCGAAAAAACGATCTATAAAGGGCTGGAACCAAAGAGTCGCGTGACGTTGGTTGCTAGTGGAGAATACGAATATAACCCGGAAAACAACATTCAAATTGAGGCATTGCAGGAAGTGCTGCAAATCAAACTTATTGAGGCGCTGCGCGAAGAGGAAAGTGGCGTTTACGGCGTAAGTGTCTCAGAAGCAACAGAAAAATTCCCATCAGGACATTATCGGTTTAGTGTAGGCTTCGGATGCGCGCCTGAGAATGTGGACAAGCTTGTTAAGCGCACAAATGAGGAAATCGAAAAAATAAAGAAGAACGGTGCTGATTCAAAAGACATTGAGAAGTTCGTTGCAGAATCGCAGCGTAAGATGGAAACTGCTTTGAAAACCAACAGTTTTTGGCTCAATTACCTGGATGATAACACGTTTTTGGGAGATGACCTGAACGAGATCTTCTTGCAAGATAAGTTACTCAAATCGATCACGGTTGCCAGCACAAAAGCCGCTGCTGAAAAATATTTCAGTGATGACAACATGATCAAAGTGGTGCTGATGCCTGAGAAAAAGTAATTGTAGCGACTCCCAAAAAGGCAATGCTTTTTTGGGAGTCGCTTATTTTAGCTCATTTTGCGCAGTTTATATAGCAGTGATTCCAAGCCATTGATCTTGATTTCATACATTGTGCTGAGGAGCATGCCTAGTTTTCCGGCAGGAAATCCCTGGCGCTGAAACCATTCCAGGTAAGACACGGGCAAGTCGGCGATCAGCATATCTTTGTGTTTGCCAAAAGGCATTTTGTATTGAAGCAGCTCTTTCAATAATGCCGGATCCGGCAATGGGGCTTCTTGCATATAAAGAATGTTTAAGATTGGTTCGCAGCTCTTGAACTGCATAATAAGGTTCGTTTTCATATCAAACAGGCCTTTTTCAAGTCCCACCGGATAAGTATGCGGATTGACAAACCGCTTGATCCCTTTGTGAAAGTGCCGGAGTTGCTCTTGAACGCGCGCGCGTGTTTCATGCACAGACGGCAATGTATACACCAACTCTCCTTTCACAAAAACAGGCACAAGCAAATCCTCAAAGCGCATTTCTGCTGAAAAGGACCTGTTTCTGGTAAAATCGTATGGGTCGACCATTGTCGGTTTGGCATCGATGGGCGTTTCAATGTTAAAGATCATATCTGAAACAAAACCCTTATCATCCCGAAATCGGCGCACCTGCTGAATGCCGGGAGTGGAAACCTTAATGGCTTGCTCGGAAAGTTTGAGCTTATAATCCCAGTCTCCTGATGCTGTTTTGATGGCCGCCAATTTATAAACGCCTCCCAATGCAGGCTGATCATATGCGGTAACCAGCTTCGTCCCGATTCCCCAGACATTGATTTTTGAGCCCTGAATTTTCAAGCTGTCCATAATGTGCTCGTCCAGGTCGTTACTGGCAACGATATTCGTTTTTTCGAATCCAGCCTCGTCTAACAATTTCCTGGCTTCAATGCTTAAATAGGCCAAATCTCCTGAATCGAGCCGTATTCCATTAAGGTCATAACCTCGCTCCCGGAGCTGCTGCCCAACTTTTATCGCATTTTTTACACCATTGAGCGAATCATATGTATCCACGAGCAAGGTTACATTATTCGGCATAAAATCAGCGTAGGTTTCGAATGCTTCCAGTTCGCTGTCAAATGACATGACCCAGCTGTGTGCATGCGTGCCCTTCACCGGAATGTCGTAAACTTTGCCGGCAATAACATTGGAAGTCGCATCAAAACCACCAATGTAAGCGGCCCGGCTGGCGGTTACTCCCCCATCCGGCCCCTGTGCACGCCGCAAACCGAATTCCAGCAATGCATCCTCCTTTGCGACAAGCCGCATGCGAGCTGCTTTTGTGGCGATCAATGATTGAAAATTAATAAGGTTTAAAAGTGGCGTTTCCAGCAATTGACATTGCAAAATAGGCCCTTGAATGCGTATTAAAGGCTCATTTGGAAAAACCACGGTTCCTTCCGGAATGGCGTGAATGCTGCATTCCAATTTCATGGTCCGCAAATATTCCAGAAATCCAGGTTCGAAAAGCTTTGAACCATCCGTGCCCGTTAATGATCCAATGTATTCCAGATCTGCCTCGCTAAATCGATATTCGTTGAGATAGTCAATTACGCTGCTCAAACCGCAGGCAACGGTGAAACCGCCCTGGAAAGGATGTTTCCTGAAATAAAGATTAAAGACGGCTTCCTGCTCTGCCTTACCTGCTTTCCAATAGCCATAAGCCATGGTAAGTTGGTAAAGATCAGTCAGTAAGCTTAGTGATGTGTCATATAACTTGTTAATCATGCGCGCTTTTTGGTGTTAACGAACCAACTATTTAGGAAAAAATCCCGACTATGTCTAGTCTTGAAGATCTGGAATGACCTGCAAATTCGTATGTTTTGTTAAAGCTGTCATTAAACCGGCAAACTAAACCAACGCTTCATGACACAAACAATCGATGCAAAAATCAGATCGGTAGCTCATAACATTCGTAAGATCAGAGAGTTTCGCAATTACACGCAGGAATATCTCGCAATGAAACTAGGCATTTCCCAAAATGCTTACAGTAAAATAGAGTTGGGTTACACGCGCCTGACATTAGAGCGGTTGATACAAATTGCTCAAATTTTGGGTGTGGATGTAGTTGATCTGATTAATGAAAATTCCGAAGATTTGGTGCGCCTGCATACAACGAAGTAAGATGCGCAAATGAATCAATTACAAAAAAGGGCTGCTTCTTCACAGAAACAGCCCTTTCTTCTATATAATGATCTTTCAAATTGCTTCCAGAATGCGCTCAATAGCAACCTGATATCCGATTTTTTCCTTCAATTCGCTGATCGCGACACGCTCCTGCTCCATTGTATCACGATGGCGGATCGTAACGGTGTCATCTTCCATCGTCTGGTAATCAACCGCAATGCAAAACGGCGTTCCGATCAAATCCTGACGGGTGTAACGCTTTCCGATCGCCGCACCGTCATCATAAGTTGTTCTGAAAGATGACTTTAAAGAATTGGCAATCGTCTGCGCTTTTTCGGCTAATCCATCTTTTTTAACCAAAGGAAGCACAGCAACTTTAAATGGTGCCAGTGCGGGATGCAATTTCAGATAAGTCCTTTCTTTCACATTATCGCCCTCACCCACTGTTTCAACAGTATATGCATTGCAAAAAGCGGCAAGGAAAAGCCTGTCCGCACCGACAGAAGTTTCTACAACATAAGGAATATAATTTCCGTAAGGCTTGCCATTTTCATCGAGATCCGAATCAAAATACTGCTGCTTCTTTTTCGAAAGCTCCTGGTGATTCCTCAAATCAAAATCTGTCCGGGAGTGGATTCCCTCCATTTCTCGGAAACCAAATGGGAACTGATACTCGATATCAACCGCTGCATTAGCATAATGCGCAAGCTTTTCATGGTCATGGAATTTCAATTTTTCAGCAGGCAGACCGATCGCCTTGTGAAACTTCATCCGGGCCTCTTTCCAGCTTTCGTACCAAGCCATTTCGGTGCCAGGGCGAATGAAAAATTGCATTTCCATTTGTTCAAATTCCCGCATACGGAATGTAAACTGGCGCGCAACGATCTCATTTCTAAATGCTTTACCAATCTGAGCGATACCAAAAGGGATTTTCATCCGTCCGCTTTTCTGAACATTCAAGAAGTTAACGAAAATCCCTTGGGCCGTTTCCGGACGCAAATAAATCAGGTTAGAATCCTCAGCAACAGAACCCACCTGCGTGCTGAACATCAGGTTAAACTGACGCACTTCTGTCCAGTTGGCTGTTCCGGAAACCGGACACTTTATATTTTCGGCAATGATCAGCTCTCGAACACCGTTCAAATCTTCCGCACTCAGTAACCGGCCCATTTCAGCCAGTAATGCTTGCGCTTTTTCAGGCTGACCTTCGGCTTCATATTGCTCAGCTTTGCCTTCCAGCAACTGATCCGCACGATATCTTTTCTTCGAATCCTTGTTATCGATCATCGGATCATTAAAACCATCCACGTGACCGGAAGCTTTCCAAGTCAGCGGGTGCATGAAAATGGCCGCGTCTATGCCGACAATGTTGTCGTGCAACTGCGTCATGGCCTTCCACCAAGCCGCTTTAAGGTTATTTTTCAATTCAACACCATTCTGACCGTAGTCATAAACAGCTTGCAATCCATCATATATTTCAGAAGAGGGAAACACAAAACCGTATTCCTTGGCATGCCCAACAATGTCTTGTAAAGAAGTAGCAGGTGCTTGGTTCATTCTATTTGTTTAAATCGATTAAAAACGACAATTGATTCCACTAAAATCAGGTAATTGGCAAAATTAGGGAATTTGACGTCAAAGCGGCAGGAAGGTGGCAATTTTTAGAATTTCCAAGGTTTGCCAAGTCAATTACAGCGAAGGACTGCCGCTTGTCTTCACCTGGATAAACGAAAACTCAATTGCCGGCAAATCGCTCTGCCGGCAATTGATGTGTCATCTGTCGTTCAATTTCCAACAATGCTGTTCGTTTTCACGTCATAGATTGGGCGGTTTAGAATTAAGAGACTATCGTATTTGCTTCCGATACTTCCTATGTCGTCTATATCAGAAAAATGTAGTTTCTGATGAACCAGCTTCTGTAATGTTAGCTCGTCAACCTCTCTAAACTGACTAGACCAACCACTTCCCGGATCACTGGACAGGGTCAAAAGTTTCAGCCCCGGAACGTAATTGATGACAAACCTTGCATTTCCCTTCGCAATGACCTCGTAAACCGACCTGTCTTTATTACTATTCATGTAATGTTCATACAAATTTGGAATTGCCTCAGCCCTTTCTTTCTCACGGTCATCTCCGTCCAAATACAATGACACAACGTCGAAATCCGGTGTCTTTTGACAGCTAGCTAAAAGCAACGCTGTATATATCAAAAAATATAATGACTTTTTTTTCATTGGATGAGCTGTAAATTGATTTCAAGAAGTGACAATAATCAAGGGACAACATGTACCAAATGCTGGTTTGGACTATATAAATTGTTATACAGGTTGTTCCATGTAACTGAATTGTCTCCACCGTGCCAGTTCAAAATATCTGTCATGCTGTGCATTGCACAGGAATTAGCTTTATTCAACATGTTGTTTAGAATGTCATTGACACTTGGCATACTTCTGAAAGGGCCAAATCCCCATGAGGTCTCGTTCGACATCCATTCCCTAGCCGACATGTTGTTATGAAGATCCATGGCCGCGTCTTTATCATGAATTTGATTGCCATCATTCGTTAATTCATGTTTGGAACATCCATCCTGAGTAAAATCAACAGCTTGATTCTCGCTCGCTGGCGATCCCTTTAAAATGAAACGAATGGATAAAGCATTCCAAATTGAGTGCTTAAAGGCATTTCCTTTATTGCCAACTCCTGCGCTTCCGAAAGATGCGGTCGCCATGGCATCAGCGTCTTTTGCTGCCTGCACATACCATTGGGCATAACCGGGATTTAAGAGTAGATGATTCTTTTCCGGTGTAGTTAGGCCACCCGAGTCGGGCCCTAAAATTTTACCACGCTCAGCCTTTGAACGCTCAAAAGCAACCACCTCAGCAACGACTTCGCGCTTGCATAGTGTTTGGTAAAAATCGTAGACGATCGCTCGCTTTTCGTTTGCTTCTTCCAGCGTTTCAATGTTGGGAAAATCTGTTAAGACCCGCTCCAAATCCTTTTCCAAAATTCCTTCCTCAGAAGTGATGACAGGATAGTTGGCGTTGTGTTTCACCAGAATTGGCAGTAACTCTTCATAAGTGATGCCGGTCGATTTACCAGAGGTCTTTGCATGCTTTGCTTGCGAGAGCCGCTCATAGTAAAGATCAAACTCTTCCTGTGTCTGATCAAATAACTCCTTCGGGAAATCTGCCGGAATGACGACTCGCTCTCCTTTGAAAGCAATAACTTCCGTTGCTGTCACCGGAGCCACTTTTACGTCTGCATCAGGTTCGTTACAGGACAAAAAAGCAAGGCTCGAAAACCCAATAACAACCGCCCGCTTTAAAATTAATTTCATAAATTCATACGGTTTAAATAGTGAAAGATTATTTGAACGCTTGTCGTCCCGCCCTTCCGACGCCAATCTCGGGGCGGGACTTTCTTTGGCAATATATTCGACATTGTTTTGGAAATAACTGGAAACGGAAGCGCAATTACCTGGCGGCACTTATGAGCGTACAAACGGTAGGTTTTTGCAGAATTTACATTTTATCAAAACCAGACACCAATGTTCGATTGCGAACAGACCGTAACGCGCAGCACGGATGTAAACATTTGACTATCAATAACTAGGAGGCATGGCATGTGATTTATCAATGATCGTCGAATGCTTGTTCCGTTCCTAACTAATAACTTTCGATACAATGCTCCTTAATTACATCAAAATCGCGCTTCGAAATTTTCGCAATCAGCAGCTGTTCAGCAGCCTTAATATATTTGGATTGGCTATCGGCATGGCGGCGGTCTGGCTGATGGTTTTGTACGTTGCGGAGGAGCTTAGTTATGACCGTTTTTATCAAAAAGCCGATCGCATTTACCGGGTCGTGCATGAGGCTAAGTGGGCGACAGGCGGCTTTAAACTTGCTCCGACTTCGGCTCCGTATGCGGCTGCAATGCAAAACGATTATCCTGATATTGAAAGAACAGTGCGGATTAGTCCCGAGGGCGGCGGCACCATTACATTTAACGAGAAAGCAATCGAGGCACACGACATTTTCTTCGCCGATGCCACTGTTTTTGACGTCTTTTCCTACCCTATCTTATATGGCGACCGCACTTCCGCTTTAAAGGGTTCTCAGAAAATTGTTCTCACCAAAACGCTGGCCGAAAAACTATTTGGTGACGCTTCGAAAGCGTTGGGCAAAACGGTTTTGTTTTCAAATAACTATCCAAACACAGTCACAGGCGTGATCGCGGACATTCCTGCCAATTCGCACATTCGGTTTAGCGCCTTGCGTTCGTTACCCGACAATTTCACCACCGGCTGGCAGGAATCGAATCTTTACACCTACATTCTCTTGAAAAAAGGCGCTGATCCAGACAATCTTGAAAGGAAATTAGCTGGCTTTTTTCCAAAATATCTTAAAAAAGAATTTGGCGACGCCGAGTACAAAATGTCGCTGCAACCCGTGACATCCATTCACCTGCATTCGCATTTGGAATATGAGTTGGGCAGCAATGGCAACATCAACACGATTTACATTTTTTCGGTCGTAGCCGCGCTTATCCTCATCATTGCCTGCATTGATTATATCAACCTTTACACCGCCCGTTCCATGAAACGCGTGCGGGAAGTGGGCGTGCGCAAGGCAGTTGGCTCGCGGAGGTCGCAGTTGATGGGACAGTTTTTGACGGAATCGTTTCTGATGACGCTTTTGGCTGGCATTCTAGCCACACTGATCGTCGTCTTAGCTTTGCCGTATTTCAATGAACTTGCGGATAAAACGCTTAGCATTAACAGTGGAAATGGCTTCTTCAATGTTTCCATAGCAGCCCTTTTCATCATTCTTATCGGGCTGCTGAGTGGGGTTTATCCAGCCATCATGCTCTCTGGCTTTCGGCCGGTTGAGGCCTTGAAAGGACGCCTGGGCGGACAGATTGGCGGCGTGCAATTGCGACAATCGCTTGTTGTTTTCCAGTTCGCGGCAACCGTTATCATGATCGCCTGCTCGGGCATTGTTTACAGGCAACTTCATTATGTGAATCATAAAGATCTGGGTTTCAATAAAGATCAGGTCGTCACTTTTCATGTGGATAATGATGAGCCAAGAAAGCAAATCAGGGCGATTAAGGAAAAATTGAACCAAAGTCCGTTTATCGAAAGCGTTGCGGCGGCCAGTAATCCGTTGGGAAATAATAATGTGGGCGGCGGTGCATTGTTTGCCGAAACCGAAAGTGGTGAAATGCCTACTTCAACGCAGATTTTTCAGAGATTTTTAGCCGATGCTGATTATTTAAAAACCCTGGAAATCAAGTTAAAAGAAGGCCGGAACTTCCGCGAAGATTCACCAGCCGATCTGTCTGAAGCAGTGCTGGTCAATGAAGCGACGGTGAAAAAGCAGGGCTGGAATAATCCTTTGGGCAAGAGAATAAAATATATGATTGACGATAAAGGCACGACCAGGGAAGCAAAAGTGATCGGTGTAGTCAAAGATTTTCACACTTATTCTTTGCAGCATAAAATCGAACCGCTTGTAATACAAATGCCTGATTCGGAGGACAAAGACAACATTTACGTGCGGATTCAACCCGAAAAAACCAAGGAAGCGTTGGCTTACATTAGTAATTCGTTCAAGAAATTTGATCCCGAGGCCAAGCTGGAATTCCACTTTCTGGATGAAAACTTTTCCCGCCAATATCAGGCTGAACAGAAGCAGGGAAGCATATTATTATCATTTGCAGCGCTGGCTGTAATCATCGCCTGCCTTGGTTTGTTCGGACTTGCGGCATATGCTGCCGAAGCGAGAACAAAGGAAATTGGCGTCAGAAAAGTGCTGGGGGCAAGCGTTCAGAATGTAGTAATGCTGCTATCCGCAGATTTCCTCAAACTTGTGCTCATTGCGATAATAATCGGTGTTCCTGTTGCTGCATATGCCATGCAATCGTGGCTTCAGAACTTTGAATATCGGGAAAATCTATCCTGGTGGATTTTTGCACTTTCGGGTTTGATCGCAATGATCATCGCGCTCGCAACCGTTATTTTCCAGGCATTAAAAGCTGCATTGGCCAATCCCGTGGATTCATTGCGCGGCGAATAGTGGCTCCTATTAGTTAAAAATAGTTAAACGGCTCATTTTCAAAACCTGGCGCTAAGATTTTTGCCTAGTTTTGAGAATGATCCAGAACTACTTCAAAATCGCATGGCGCAACCTGCTTAAACGCAAGTTCTATTCTCTCGTCATGATCTTTGGCCTTTCCGTCGGTATGACTTTTACTTTCCTCATTATGAGCTATGTATGGGGTGAGCTGAAAGTCAATAAAGACCTGCGCAACGCGGAAAATCAATACATTATTCGCAGCAAATGGAAAAATCCGGATATGGGCGTCGATATGGCAACGCTCGGGCCGCTGGGTGAAACTTTGAAAACCGACTATCCGAACCTTGTTGCGAACTTCTATCGCTATGATGGCATTACTGTGGCAGTTTCCAAAAACGACAAACATTTCCGGGAAGAGATCCAGACGGGCGATTCGACCTTACTTTCCATGTATGGCTTTCCACTTTTGCATGGCGACGCCCGCACTGCATTAAACCGTGTGAATTCCGTTGCGATAACAGAGGAGAAAGCATTAAAATACTTTGGAAAAAGCGACGTAATTGGTGAAACATTGACGCTTCATAACTTCATTGGCGGCAAGCAAGAGTTTGAAATTACAGCCATATTAAAAGATTTGCCGAACAATTCGGTAACCGGATTACTTCCAAAACCAGTTGGTGTTTTTATCCCTTTAAGCAGTCTGGAAGGCCGGAAAGGCGCAGAAGACAACTGGGATTTTCCGTACATGATCTCATACATTGAGCTGCAAGATGGCGTTGACATTAATGACCTCAAAAAGCCGCTCGCGCAAACACTCGCAACACACGCATCAGCGAACTTGCGTGCTAATCTTCAAGTTTATTTCACGCCATTAGTGGATTATTATCGTGAGGTTAATGATGGATTAGTCCGCAAAATGATTCTTACGTTATCGGGCGTAACGCTCTTTATACTGCTGATGGCGATTGTCAATTTTGTGAACATTTCTATCGGCAAATCATCTTCCCGATTGAAAGAGATCGGCGTGAGAAAAGTGTTGGGAAGTTTGAAAAAGCAGCTTATAGGGCAATTTTTGGCTGAATCAGTCCTTTTGGCGCTTTTTGCAATGTTGCTTTCTGTCGTTTTTTACGAAATGGCGCGTTCGCCCTTTGCTGATGTTTTGGGAAAACCATTGGCGTCAACATTGTCCTTATTTCCTTATTCAGTCGCAATGCCTGTGTTGTGTGCTTTGCTAATCGGCTTGATAGCAGGAGCTTATCCGGCGTTTGTACTTTCGGGCATATCGTCCGTCGATTCGATGAAAGGTAAATTGAAATCCATCAAAGAGAATGTTCGGTTAAGGCGGATTCTTATTGCTTCTCAGTTCGCAATTGCACTTTTTGTTTTTGCAGGCGCCATGATCATTTCCGGTCAGGTTGATTATTTTTTCAGTAAAGATCTGGGTTACAACAAGGAATCACTCGTGAACATTGCCGTCCCACGCGACTGGACGCCCGAAGGATTGGCCAAAATGGAAGGGATCAGAGATGAATTTTCACGGCTAAAAGAAGTGAAGAATGTCAGTTTGTCCTATGAAATCCCCAACGGAAACAACGGCGGGCATGCTGGTTTGTACAAGTCGGGACAGGACTCAACGCAGGCGGTGCACACCCAATTTCTGAGCACCGACGAAAAGTATGCGGACACTTATCAGATCAAAATGTTAACTGGCAAATTCTTCAATGCTGGACAAAGCGCATACCAGCCAGATAAGATTGTTTTGAATGAAACGGCGGTTAAAGCCTTGGGATTCAAGAACATTGAAAGTGCGGTTGGCGCCCAAGTGCGGGTGGACAACATTCCGGAGACGCTCACGATTGATGGCGTTTGCAAGGATTTCAACTTCGCATCGGTGCATCAGGAAATTAAACCAGTCGCTTTTTTCCATGTAAAAAGCGGCAACGCATTCCGGTTTCTCACTTTCAGGCTTAATCCTTCTAATTTGGGTGAATCAATGTCGGCGATTGAAAACAAATGGCGAACGCTTATGCCGGACGCGCCATTCGAATATTCGTTCATGGACGATACATTGCAAAGGCTTTATCAGACCGAAACGCAATTGAAAAAAGCGTCTCAAGTTGCGACAGTGCTGTCCGTTGTTATTGTCTTGTTGGGTGTTTTGGGAATGGTTTCGCTGAGCGTCGCACGCCGAACACGGGAGCTGGGCATCAGGAAAGTCCTGGGAGCTTCGGGAGCTGGAATTGTAATGCTGTTTTTGAAAGAATTCCTGCTGGTCATGTTTTTAGCCATGCTAATCTCCTTCCCATTAGCATTCATCGCCATGAAACGCTGGCTCGAAACCTACGCATATCGCATTGAAATGACCTGGCAAACATTCGCCCTGGTTGGACTGGGTTTCACCATTGTTATCACCGTGCTCGTATGTTTGCAAACGACAAAAGCAGCATTAATGGACCCGGTAAAGAGCTTGCGGAGCGAGTGATTAGGCGGGTCTTGAAATTGTCATCCGAAAGCATCTTATGATAATCCTGAGTTGAGTACTTTTTTTGGTCTAAAACCTGATCCAATTCTTTTTGTAGCCCGTGGTCAAAATAATCCATGAGCATTTTACGAACTTCAAGCTCCTCAGACTCGCTGATGCCCTGTTCGAAAAGCCGCAATAAGCTGATTTGCACACTGCTCAGCCGACTATTTTCATGTGATCGTTTGGAATTTGACACCGTGTATAACAATTGATATATAGGCCAAGTTAATAAAAAAACAAATGCTTCACTAACTCAGCCGGACGGAAAACAGATCCTTGGAATGCAGATAAATGTAGGTGACGACGATGATGGTGAGGATGCCGCCGGCCATGACGGACGGCACTGTTCCGAAGGCTTTTGCCATTGCGCCGGATTCAAAAGCGCCGAGCTCGTTGGAGGAACTCACGAATATTCCGTTGACCGCCGCGACCCGGCCACGCATTTCATCAGGCGGATAAATTTGCAGGATAGTTTGCCGCACAATTACGCTCACGCTATCAAAAACGCCGGTTGCAAATAATGCGCCGCAAGACAGTAAAAAATTAGTTGACAACGAAAAGACAATCGTAAAAACCCCAAATCCTGCCACCGCGATCAGCATATTGCGCCAGGCATTGTGCGTGGGCGGATAATAAGCCATTGCAAACAATGTAACGAGCGAGCCGATGGACGGAGCCGCGCGCAGCAAGCCTAACCCTTCCGGACCGACTTTTAAAATATCTTCTGCAAAGACTGGCAAAATAGCAACTACGCCGCCAAAAAGCACGGAAAAAAGATCAAGTGAAATCGCATATAGGACGATCCTCGTGCGGAAAACAAACCGAAAACCTTCTTTGAGGCTTTCCATGATCGGCGCGGAAATTTTCGGCATTTCAGGACAGCGTTTTGATCATTCCCAATAAAATCCAGCAGACAACGAAATTCCCGATTACAATCAGTAATGTGTCCGTCAAACCCATGTAAGCGTAAAGGAAACCGGCGATTGCTGGCCCGGTAATGGAGCCGGCTTGTGAGAACGAACTGCTCCAAGTGGACGAATTATGATAGATTGCTCTCGGCACGAGAAACGGTTTCAAGGAACTGGAAGCCGGTGAATAAAAGCCTTTTGCAAAACCGATTAGCGCGAAAACTGAATATATCACAATCAAATGCGGCGTCTGTGAAAGTGCGTCGTAAATGAATGGCTGAAACGCCATATAAAGGATTACGGAACCAAGCAAAATGACCACCAGACTAATGTGCATAATGGTAATTTTATTCTTCTGATCAGCGACATAACCGCCAAAAATCGACGTGATCACAAACGGAATAACCTGCGCGAGCCCGATCAATCCCAGCGCCAGCGGATCGTGCGTGAGTTTGTAAAGCTCATAAGCCACGATAACCTCCTGAATAAGAATTGAGGCAGAAAAAAGAAAGGAATTGGATATAAAAAACCTGAAATCGGAATAGCGCAGTGCTGCGTAGGGATCTTGGGAAGCGACTGTTTTCAAATCAATGGTGTGGTGTTCAATTTCGTAACACGAT
Organism: Dyadobacter sp. AC419; assembly: GCF_979253085.1. NCBI lineage: Bacteria > Pseudomonadati > Bacteroidota > Cytophagia > Cytophagales > Spirosomataceae > Dyadobacter > Dyadobacter sp. AC419. The sequence continues at coordinate 461,480 of NZ_CEEDCD010000027.1, forward strand.
TGAAGCGCGATAATGTTCTGTTTTGGGTAAAAATTGATGTAAATTATTGTCAGGATACAATCGGCCAGCATTTTCGACTACATCTCGAACTTTTACATTTCATTTACAATGTTTTACAGGCATTTAATCAAGGCATTTTCAGGTTATTATACATTTGATGCAGTTCAAAAATTTATCAAAAACAAGACAATTGCATCATGAAAAACAAGATCTGGAATTTCATCCCCGCGCTAACGCTGCTTTTTTCGCTGTCTCCATCGGTTGCATTGCCAAAGGAATATTTGGATGGATTTTACAGCAGTCCGCTTGTGTTAAATGGCCGCTCAGTAAGCCCGGCAGAACTTTCGTCGGCGCGTGCGGGCAAATTGTCTTTAATAAAAGCAAATCCAGGCACTGAGAAAATTTCCAAGATCCCGTTTTTAATTTATCTGAAACGGGACGGAAGAATTGTGAATGGCGAGGCTTATGCCCATAAGAATCCCGTTTTTGAATCGGACATTTACGAACTTTTGAAACCAGCGCAGGCAGGCGACCAAATCATCATTGAACCTGCTGACAAAAACGATCCGATCGAACGGCGGGTCATAACCGTAAAAAGCAGTCAGCTTACACCGCAATTTATATGGTTCAATTTCAATAAAAAAGAAAGGTGGCTGCTGATCCTGACTGGATTGCAAGAAATTTATTTAATCAATAATGACGCTGATTCTCATGCAAATGCAGGAATTTGAAAAATGGAGATGGACTAGGAAACTCAGTTTCTTACTGATCATTTTTACCATTTGCCTCGCCAATAATTTCGCCATTGCAAACAATGAAAATTTCCGGTTTGCAGAAAAAGCGAACATTGCATTGAGGCGGACGGCACATTTGCTATTGGCCAGAAACGGCGACTCCACATCAATGATCCCGCCAGTTAAACAGCTGGATGCCAATACATTTTCAATTCGCATGGAGCATGTTTTCGACTATGAAAATCTCCCTGAACTGCTGAAAGAGTCGCTGCAAATGCAGCAGATTGAGCGTGGTTATAATGTTGCCGTTGTCAGTTGCAAAAGCGGTGATTTACAGCTTGGTTACAACTTCCTCGACCTGAACCAGAAAGGTGGCGTGCCTTGTCGCGGGCGCGCCCGGCAACCAGGTTGCTATGAATTGCAGATCAGTTTTTTGCCTGAAAAAATGGAAGCGTCTACCGGAAACAACTGGTGGGCGCTGCCTTTCGGAACATTGCTGGCGGGACTTGGCTACATTGTTTGGAAAAAAAGCAGGCACACCAAACAATCTGAATCCAAAGTTGAAACGCCAAAGGTGGAACCAATCAAACCGCATATTCTGATCGGCAACGCAACATTTGATGTGACCAACCAAACATTAGCTTCCGGCGGCTCGCTCCACCAGCTCACGTATCGTGAAACCAAACTGCTTGCGCTTTTTACTAAACACATTAACCAGGTGCTGGACCGTGATTTCATCCTCAAATCGGTTTGGGAAGATGAAGGCGTGATCGTTGGCCGAAGTGTTGATGTATTTGTTTCGAGGCTCCGAAAACTCCTTGCGCACGAACCCGCAGTCAAAATTTCTGCTGTTCACGGCGTCGGTTACAAAATGGAAATTGCTTCCTGATCTATGTTTAAAACTTTCCTGAAAGTTGCGTTTCGCCATTTATGGCAAACACGACTCTATGCCATTATCAACTTAACCGGACTTGCAGTCGGCACCACTTGCGTTTTGCTGGCGACTATTTACATGGCCGACGAATGGAATTATGACGACTTCCATCAGCATAATCCTGATTTATACAGGATCACAACGACAAATGCGACCAAAGAGCAAACCGTAACCACTGGTGGCACAGGTCAGGTTCAGGGACCAATGTTCATGTCGCAAGTGCCAGAAATACAATCCTATGTTCGCTTGATGGGTGGAGACATTTATACAGATGTGCGCGCAGGAAACAAGGCGCTGAAAGTGCAGCAGCTTTTTGCAGACTCATCATTTTTTGACGTCTTTACTTTCAAAATCAGTCATGGCGATCCGAGAACGGCGTTGAATGTTGCAAATGCAGTTGTCCTGACTGAAAAGACTGCACTCCGACTCTTTAATCAGACCGATGCGGTGGGAAAGACGCTGCAAATGGACTCCGATCCATCTGTTCTGCGTATAGGAAAGCCACTGGTCGTTTCGGCTGTGGTGGCAAATCCGCCTGCCAATTCTTCGATCCAGTTTGACATCATTTCACCATTTCAGTTTTTACAACTTTCTTTTCAAGATAAAAGCTGGCTGAACGCTTACCTGGGCACATTCGTAGTCCTGCATCCGCTTGCGGACCGGAACGCCGTTATAAGTAAGTTTAATCAGATTCATAAGCTGAATTCCGGATCGGAATTGCTCGCATCACAAGGAAATCAAGGATCTATCACTTACGATTTACAGCGGATCACTGATATCCACCTCAATCCACAAGAAATTTCCAATCAAAACCGGGAAGGCGGTGTCATTAATGGCAGTAAACCGATTTACGGCTATATTTTTCTTGGCATAACTTGCTTTATCCTGCTGATGGCGAGCATTAACTTCATCAATCTCAGCATTGCCGACGCAATGAAGCGCGCAAAAGAAGTCGGGATTAGAAAAGTAACAGGCGGCGGAAAAGGAGGCATTATTCTGCAATTAATGGGAGAATCTGCTGTGCTCAACCTTCTTGCGCTCATCCTCGCTGTTGGCTTGGCAATTGCAATTTTGCCCGTTTACAATCAATTGGCGAACAAACAGCTCACATTACTACAAGTTGCCAGACCTTCATTGTTGTTGTCATTAACATTGGTTTTTGTTGCTAACACGCTGATTTCCGGTCTTTATCCGGCTTATTTACTTTCCAACTTTGATCCCATTCAGGCACTTTACAAGCGTCAGACATTATCCTCAAAAAAATACGTTGGGCAGGAGTTTGATCATTTTTCAATTCGTCATTGCCATCTCACTCGGCATTGCGACGCTGGTTTTCTACACTCAAATGCGATTTATCAATGAGAAAGATCTGGGTTACAATCCCAATCATTTGATTAAAATTAGTATTTCCGGCCTGCGGAATGCGCAGCAGATTACAGACAATTTCAGGTTTGAGCTGAAAGATAACCCGTCAGTAAAAGACGTTTCACTCGCAGGAGAATTCGGATTTCGTGACGCGGAAATGAATGGGCGGAAGACACTTTCGTATTACCGGACAATTGACGCAAATTATCTGACCACTCTTCAAATTAAGATTATCAAAGGCAGAAATCTCTCAGAGAATTCCCAATTCGATATGCAGTCAGGCATCCTCGTTAATGAGGCATTTGTAAAAGCAGCAGGCTTGAAAAATCCGATTGGCATGCAGATCAAGCCAGACTCTTATTTCGGGAATCGGCTGACGATACGTAGGCGTCCTGAAGGACTTTCATTATGGATCGCTCAGGCAGCGTATTCAGCCGATAATCATGCCGATGAGCAAACATTATGGCGGTGATGCAATTTGGGTTAAGCTCCAAACAGTAAACCAATCGGAGGCAATTGCATTATTGGAACGCACATTCAAGAAAGTAAATCCTGGTGCGGTGTTCGACTTTCGCTTCTTAGATGAACAAAATGCATTGGAATATCAAAATGATATGCGCTGGCAAAAGATCATTGCCTTTGCAGCTGCCATATCCATATTTGTTTGCTGTCTCGGCTTGTTCGGATTGGCACATTTATCCACAGCAAGAAGAGCCCGGGAAACAGCAATACGAAAGGTTTTGGGCGCCACTGCATGCGAGATTGCAATGCTCTTTTCACGGGAATTTGCCCTGAATTCTTTCGATCTCTTTTGCCATTGCCTGCTTTACAAGCTCCTATTTCATGCGCTTGTGGTTACAGGAATTCGCTTACCGGATCGACTTGTCTTGGTGGATGTTTGCATTGGCCGGCGCCTTGGCTTTTGCGATCACAATCGTTACCGTTTCTGGTCAGGCGTTTCGCGCTGCGATGAAAAATCCGGTCGTTTCACTCCGTTCTGAGTCGTAGTTTCCAGTCATTTTTGATGGTCATTCCAGATCGTTCGATACCGTACACATTTTGTACGAATTCGGACGATTGCCTTTTAAAACAAAACAAAGATAACTGTAAACCAGGTTCTTACCCGCGTGGCAAGGCTTTTTAAAATAGGATTGGCATAAGAGACGGCGGTGTAGGCATTTGCTTTTAAAATAGCTAGTCTGTAATTATACCAAAAATCTCAAACCTAAAAATTCTATGATTAAGTTAGAAAAGATATCCAAATATTATCCGGCAGGTTTTGGCAAGACTTATGTTTTACGCCACATTGATTTAAACATTAAAGAAGGAGAATTTGTATCGATCATGGGGCCGTCCGGTTCAGGAAAATCGACCTTATTACATATTCTGGGTTTGCTCGAAGAGCCTTCGGAAGGCGAGTATCTTTTCCTAGATGAGCCTGTTCAAAAATTGACTGAAAAAAAGCGCACAGAATTGCATCGTCACCACATTGGTTTTGTATTTCAGGCTTACCATTTGATCGACGAACTAACTGTTTATGAAAACATTGAAACTCCGCTTCTATACAAAGGAACATCTGGTTCTGAGCGGAAAAGCAGAGTTGCCGAGTTGCTTGGACCGGTTCAATATGGTTGCAAAAAAGGATCTTTTTCCGCACCAGCTTTCAGGCGGACAGCAACAATTAGTAGGCGTTGCGCGTGCCATTGTTCATAACCCAAAAGTGATATTTGCCGACGAACCAACAGGAAACCTGCATTCGGAGCAATCCATCGAGATTATGGAATTATTTCAAAAACTTAACCAGGAAGACAAAGTCACCATCGTCCAGGTAACCCACTCCGAAGTCAATGCCGGTTACGGAAACCGGGTTGTACGCTTGAAAGACGGGTGGTTAGCCTAACAATTTATTAGCCATGAAACATTTAATTTTGCTTTTTTGCCTTCTTCCCGTTTTCGGAAAGGCGCAATCGACGCTGAGTCTCGCCGAATGTGTGGACTTGCTGGTAAAAAACAACCTAACTTATCGTCAGGGAAGCTTGCAAGCAGAGGCAGCACAGGCTCAATTACGCCAAACACGCTCGCAGATCTTACCGCAAATTGCAATTACAGCCGATCAAAGCTTAAATATCGGTCGCAGCATTGACCAATATACCAATGCGTATATAGATGAGGTTTACAGCTATAATGCGCTTGGAACGGGTGTTAACATTCCGATTTTTCAGGGTTTTAAATTACAAAATCAGATTCGTCAGGGTGTTTTATTGAAAGAATCTGCGGCCGAAAATCGCACTGCTGTTTTGAATGCGCAAACGGTTTTACTCATGCAGGGTTATGTGAATGTGTTGGCAACAAAAGCATTGCTCGAAGCCGCAAACCAACAAGTAGAATCCTCCGCTCAGCAAGTTGACCGCGTTTCCAAGCAAGTGGACGCCGGAACCATCGGATCTAATTTATTATACGAGATTAAGGCGCAGCTTGCAAATGATAAATTTGACCAGGTGACTGCATTGAACAATTACCGGACGGCGCGGCTCGCTTTGTTTCAAAGAATCAATATTACACCCGATGACAAGGTTGAATTTGAGCCATTAACACCCAAAGAAACCGTTTCACAAGCTGACAACGCAGTGGCCATTTACGAAGATGCGCAAAAAACTTTTCCAGAACTGCGCAGCGCTGAACTTTACCGACAAAGCTTTGCATATCAGGTCAAAAGCATTAAAGCAGACAATTATCCATCCCTTAGTTTGGGCGCAAATATCAGAGCATTTTACGCTTCTACCAACACCAATCTCGATTACTTCAAACAGCTGAATGCCACGCGTAACGGGGCCGTTGGCGTAAGTCTTACCATTCCAATTATGGGTCGCTGGGTGACGCGGCCACGCGTTGAACTGGCCAAAGTGCAGGAACGTCAGGCGCAGAACACATTGGATGTAACCAATCAGCAGTTGAGACAAGCCATTGAACTTGCGGTGCTCAACCTGGCTGCAATGGCCGATAAGCATGCCGCCGCGGAAGGGCAAGTGGAATCCTTAACAGCCAGTTTCGCAGTTGTGGAGAGCAAGTTGAATGCAGGAATTGCAAATATTTTTGAATACTCGCTTGCCAAGGCAAATCTTGCGAAAGCGCAGGCCAATGCCATTCAGGCCAAATATGATTATTTAATGCAGCAGCGGTTATTGCAATATTACCGCCAGGGCAACTGGACGGGTGTATTTTAAGATATAAAAGATTGTTAGGTTAAATTTGGTATCGGTAATATTTAAGAGGCGGTGACTTATCACCGCCTCTTTTTTTGTAATATTCCTTTAAATAAAGTTAAATAACTAATTGGTTACATAAAGATTATTATCTTGCTTTCACTAACTAAAAACATCAGCTATATGAAAAAAACTATCCTCTTAATGTCGCTAGGCACAATGTGCCTGGTCGGCACGGTGCAGGCGCAGCTTCAAAAAGGTACTCGATACTGGGGTGCGACAATCGCTTCGAATGGAGAGAAATACAACCAAGATTACCAGTCGTCTTACAAGCAGGACGGCAGCTCTGTAAACATTTATCCGTCCCTGAGAACCGGCTGGTTTTTTAAGGATAATACAATGTTCGGCATTGATCTCAGTCCCTCCATCAGCTTTTCCAAGGGAAAAAACAATTTGTCCGGGGCAGAAAATAAATATAAATACAACGGCATTGCTGTGAATTTGACTCCATATCTAAGGAAATACAAGTCGCTTAGCCCAAAATGGTTGCTATATGTACATTCCGGAGTCAATCTGAATTATGTGCGAACAAAAGTCACCAATGATGGAGAATCTGAATACGAGAACGGCTATGGAGCAGGACTTAACATTGTGCCCGGCATTGCTTATCGGCTGACACCGCGATTCTGGCTGGAATCGGACGTCAGTGTTTTTAATCTAAACCTTTCTTATCAAAACTTAAACGATAACAACGCTGTCAGCTTTCAGACCGGGCTGAGATCTGAAATTCAGCAGTATTTTACGGTGAGGGCAGCATGGTACATTCAAAAATCTAATTAATTGGCGACATGAAAAAATTAACTTTACTCATTCTGTTACTTCAGGATCTGCACGGCAACTGCCGTAATGGCCCAGCTTGAAGGAAGGCGTTTTATTTCAGGCGGAATTCGTTTAAATTTTCAAAACAACAATCCTGATATGACAGAAGCCACTCATAACTTCGGTGGAAATATCAACATTGGAATTGGAAAATTCAAGACCCAGACCAGAGCTGCGGGCTGGAATCTGAATGGATATTTACGAGGAGGAAAATCATTGCGTTACGTCGATGGCCAGGGCGAGACCGATAGCGGAATCAATGAATATGGCGGCGGCGTTGCCAGGTTTTGGCAATTTTACAAACACTTTAACGAGAAAATAGGAATCTACGCCGGACCTAATGTAAACGTTAATTTCTTTTACAAAAAAGAACGGTTGAGCGAACAAGGATATGAAATTGATAAACGGACATATACGACAACACTGGGCCTTGGAGTAAATGCAGGCATATATTATAAGTTGTCAGAAAAGTGGTGGCTTGATGCAACTTTGGGTTTCGCCAGTCCAATTTCCGTCGGCTATATTAAGACGAACAGCGACTATGTGGCGTCCGAGATTACAGCAAAATTTAATCAAGTAAGTTACCAGTTGTCCCCTTCCTTCACATTCCCCAGCGTTGGGCTTGGACTACGCTATTTTTTAGCTAACTGAATTGGTCTGAAAGCTAATTTTTTCGAGTTTTTACATTAAAAATATGGTGGATATGCCTTCTCTGGTATATCCACTTTTTTAATTCTGAATGAAAAAATACTTCCTGCTTCTTTCTGTCGTCTGGCTAGGCGCTTGTCACAAACCCAATACGGCAAACCTCGGCGAACCCTGGCAGCCGGATTACGACATTAAAAGATCTGAGGCATCGATTGAAGCATTCGAAAAGAAAGATGCAGAGAAAATGCCTGCTCCGGGCGGGATCGTTTTTACGGGAAGTTCCTCATTTACCAAATGGCAAACCGCATCCGAAGATCTGGCTCCTCTGCCCATTATCAACCGTGGCTTCGGCGGTTCTACATTCCCGGAAGTTATTCATTATGCGCCGCGCAATGTGTTAAAATACAATCCCAAAACAGTTGTGACTTATTGTGAAAACGACATGTTTGGCAAGAAACCGAAGTCACCCGAACAAGTGAGAGACGAATATGTAACGTTTGTCAAACTCGTGCGTGCGAAGTTTCCCGATGTGCAGCTGTATTTTGTGTCTTTGAAACCTTCTCCTTCCCGATGGGCTAAAAAAGACAATGTGATAAAAGCCAATCAGCTGATCCAGGATTACATTAAGAAAGACAAAAAACATCATTATATAGATGTGTGGCCGGTTATGATCAAAAATGGCAGGCCCGACGGCAGCATTTTCGTGAGCGACAGCCTTCATATGAACGAAGAAGGTTACCGTCGATGGACAAAGGTTTTCAAACCAATCCTCGAAAAAGCAGTTTAGAAAAAACCGCTAACACGTAGTGATTGCAAGATTTTAAATGAACGGGTAAGGGTATTGGTTTTAACGTAAAGTCACTATATTAACCGAAAAATACATTTCCGGATAAAAAAATGATATCGCATTCAAATAATGAAGGTAACAGCGGTTTTTGACATTGGCAGGACCAATAAAAAGTACATACTTTTTGACGAAAAGTATCAGATTATAGATGAATTTTCAGAGTCACTTCCGGAGACAACCGACGAAGACGGGTTCCCGACCGAAGATATTGAACTGCTAACAAATTGGGTCCAGGATCGCTGGGCTGCATTATTGGACAATCCGCAATACGACATTAAGGCCGTCAATGTTGCCGCATACGGAGCAAGTTTAGTGCATCTGGATGCTTCAAATAAGCCTTTGACGCCTCTGTATTCTTATTTGAAACCATTCCCTGAGGATCTTTTAAGACAGTTTTACAGCACATACGGCGACCCGACAAGGCTTTCGCTTCAGACCGGCTCACCTGCGATGGGCATGCTGAACTCGGGTATGCAGTTATATTGGCTGAAACACACGAAACCGGACATTTACAAGCAGATTGTATCCACATTACATTTACCGCAATACATCCTTTATCTCCTTACGGGCCGAAAAGTGAGCGATTACACGTCGCTTGGGTGTCATACTGCGCTATGGAGTTTTGAAATGTGGGATTATCATGATTGGGTTAAGGACGAAGGCATCCATAAAAAGCTGGCACCCGTTCTGGCTTCGTCTTCATTTATTTACAGACATAATGAAAAAGGCATTCAGTCCGGTTTCGGATTGCATGACAGTTCTTCTGCGTTGATTCCTTACCGTATGGCGGTTAAAAAGCCATTTGTGCTGCTATCGACCGGAACATGGTGTATCAATTTCAACTCCTTCGCTTCCAAGCCGATGACTTCTTATCAGCTGGAACGCGATTGCATGAATTATCTTACGCCGGAAGGGAGCGGAGTTACAGCTTCACGTCTGTTTTTGGGAAGAGAACACGATTATCAGGTCGCCAGGATTGCAGAATATTTCCGCGTAGAGCCTGATTTTTACAAAAATGTTGCCTACGACGCGGACATATTAAAAGCAGATACGCCGCCATTTTACACAGCATGCATGACTGGAAACGGGCCGTTTCCTGAACCAAGCCCTCAGGAATGGCAAATCAGCGCTTTTGTATCCGCAGAACATGCTTATCACCATCTTTTAAAGGGATTGACAACATTGCTGTTTGTTTCATTGGATCTGATCGCTGTGAATGATGTCCAGGCGATTTACATTGACGGGGGTTTTGCCAGAAACGAGATTTTCACAAAGCTGATTGCTGCAAATTATCCGAACCACAGTGTGTATGCAACCGATCTGCCTTACGCAACTTCGCTGGGGGCAGCATTGCACGTGACGCTGTCCGCAGACATTTGAGTTTTCAAAAGAAATTTATGAGATCAAGCCTTAATAGCTAACTGATCCTGCTCCAATTGGTCGCTTCTTTTCCCATATGCTCAATATGCGCACGAATGGGATGATTAACCGGTTGGAGCAGATCAGGATCTGCATTCAGAATCTCCTCCGCCGATTGCCTGGCCGCTTTTAAGATTTCGCCGTCCTGCGCCAAATTCGCCACCAACAAGTCCAGAAGTCCGCTTTGCTGGGTCCCTGACAAGTCTCCCGGTCCGCGCAATTGAAGGTCCACTTCCGCAATTTCAAATCCATCATTGGTTCTGCACATGGTTTCAATTCGCAGCTTCGTCTCCTTGCTGATTTTGTAATCGGTGATCAGAATACAGTAAGATTGCTCAGCGCCTCGCCCTACCCTGCCGCGCAGCTGGTGCAACTGCGATAAACCGAACCTTTCAGCATTTTCAATCACCATTACAGAGGCATTAGGCACATTCACACCAACCTCGATAACAGTTGTCGCCACCATAATTTTGGTTTCTCCACGCACAAAACGCGCCATTTCAAAGTCCTTATCGGCAGACTTCATTTTGCCGTGCAGAATGCTGATCGGAACATCGGGGAATGCCCTCGACACGCTTTCATAGCCGTCCATTAAGTCCTTCAAATCCATTTTTTCGGATTCTTCGATCAATGGATACACCATATAAATCTGTCTGCCTTTGGCAATCTCATCTTTCAAAAAACCAAAAACTGATAACCGGTGCGCATCATAGCGATGAACCGTTTTGATCGGCTTACGTCCTGCCGGCAGCTCATTAATCGCCGAAATGTCGAGATCGCCATAAAGCGTCATGGCCAATGTGCGTGGGATCGGCGTCGCTGTCATTACCAGCATATGCGGGTTAATGTGGCTGTTTTTAGCCCAAAGTTTGGCTCTCTGCGCCACCCCGAAACGGTGCTGCTCATCAATAATGCAAAGCCCGAGATTCTTGAACTGGACAATGTCTTCGATCAGCGCATGTGTTCCGACAATAATGTGCATAGAACCGTCCAGCAATTGCTTATGGATCAACTCTCTGTCTTTTCTCTTGGTCGAGCCAGTCAGTTTACAAATGTTGACACCAAGCAGATCGGCAAATTTTCTCAAACCCTGATAATGCTGATCTGCGAGGATTTCTGTCGGTGCCATTAAGCAAGCCTGCGCATCATTATCCAATGCAAAAAGCATTGAAATAAACGCCACGATCGTCTTTCCGGAGCCCACGTCGCCTTGCAGCAGCCGGTTCATTTGCTTCCCCGTTTTAAGATCAGCATGGATTTCGGCAAGCACGCGTATTCTGCGCATTCGTTAGCGTGAAGGGCAAATGATGCTCATAAAACTGTTTGACAAGATTTGTATGACCAAAAACAAGCCCCGGATATTCCGTTTTATGCAGCAGCTTATTCTTGATAAGCCGGAATTGATTATAAAAAAGCTCCTCAAATTTCAGTCTGCGCTGCGCCTGATGCAGCCATTGCGCACTTTGCGGCAGATGAAAATTCCACAATGCATCAGCCTTCGAAACAAGCCTGTATTTTTGAACGAGCGTTTCAGGAAGTGTTTCGCGAATGTGCGGCCGGGCTATTTCGAGCAGCGATTTCATCATCCGGCTTATCGCGCGGCTTTCTATGAATTTCCTGCGCAGCTTTTCGGTAAGCGGATAAATCGGTTGCCAGGAACCGCCGTGCTCATTCTCCGGCGTTATTAGGTCCAGCTCGGGATGCGTAATGCTCCACCGGCCACCGAATGCAACGGGTTTTCCAAAAACAATGTATTCTGTATTCGGACGCAGATTTTTTTCATACCATGCAATGCTCTGAAACCAAACGAGTTCCAGCATGCCGGTGCCGTCCGTGAAATAAGCGACGAGCCTTTTTTTGTTCCCCTCACCTGTCAGCGTCCACTCCCTTAGCCGGCCTTTGATCTGCGCCGAAGGAAGCTGTTCATTCAGGTCTTTGATTTTATGAAAAACCGTCCGGTCTTCGTGTCGAAAAGGATAATGCTGGATAAGATCCCCAAAGGTAAAAATGCCCAGTTCCTGATTGAGCAGGGCTGCCTTTTGCGGGCCTACGCCTTTGAGAAACTCAATTTTAGTATCAAAAAAGCGGGTCTTTACGTTGGGGTTTGCATCAGAAGTCATTATTCAAATATAGCTTGAAATCGCAAAAAACCATGATTACAATTGTTGGATATGTTAATCAACGTTAATGTCACTGCATTATGTCAATTTTGGAACTACGCGGCTTGGTTAACAACTTTTGAATTGCGTATTTCGCCTCAGTTTAATTAATCCACAACCTATAATCCATTTGAGTAGTATGAAAACCACATTTTTGACGCTTTTCCTTTCATTAATCGCATTGTCATGGGCCGCAGCACAAAGCCCGAGAGTTACAACTGATGGCCCGAATGTTAGCATTGCATATGGCCAGCCTGCCAAAAAAGGACGGGTTTTATTTGGCAAAGAAGGAAGCGAAAGCTTGGAAAAATATGGCAAAGTATGGAGAACCGGCGCTAATGCTTCCACTGAAATTACGTTCAAAAAAGACGGAATGTTTGGTGGCAAAGCTGTGAAAGCAGGCACTTACAGCCTTTTCACAATTCCTGGTGAAAAAGAATGGACAGTCATTTTAAACAGCGTTTTGGGACAATCCGGCGCATATGATTACGAGAAAAATAAAGGCAAGGATGTTTTGACAGTAACTGTGCCAAGCAAAACTTATTCAACATCAGAAGAAAAACTTACCTTCAAATCAACGGCAACGTCACTTGATTTCCAATGGGATAAAGCGGGCTTCTCGGTTCCTTTGAAGTTCTAAATGTTAATAACACAAAGAAAAGGGCAATTTCCGGATGGAGATTGCCCTTTTTCTTTGCTACAAGTTCTGACGGATCATGTTTTCCAGCACTTGCAGATGGTCCGTAAATGCTTTGTGGCCCGCTTCGGTTGCTTTATAAGTTGTTAATGGCTTTCTCCCGAGGAATTGTTTCTGGAATTCAATGTATTTTGTCTCTTCCAATGCTTTTAAATGTGATGCCAGGTTGCCGTCGGTTAGTTGCAGAAGTTCTTTCAATTCGTTGAAACTCAGGGCGTCGTTCACCACGAGCACAGACATGAGCCCAAGCCTGATTTTACTTTCAAAGACTTTATTAAACTTCTCTAACCACTCCATTTTAACCGGCTCATTAACCATATTCAGCAACATTCTATTTATTGAGCTCCATAAAAAGCATGGCATCCCGGTTACGCAGCCACACCGCCTGATCGCGTTGATTGTTGGCGCGGGTCGTAAGCAATGTTGAAACAAACCCGGTGCCTAACGAAACCCAGAAAAAGGTCTTGACACTATTCCTGTTTCCCGAGACGAGCGAATTGACGGAGCCAATCACGCCTGCCATGGATAACACAAACGCAACGCCTCTCGTGCGTCTGGACTTTTTATAAAGTTCAATTCCGCCGGGCGAAAGAACAAACTCGTTCCTGAGCGCTTTTTGTCCCCGGTATAACACATTGCCTTTCACAAAACTGTTTCCACTTTGCAGGTAAATCGTCTCTTTGTCATACCATTTCTTAGCCATCACCACCGCGCTGTCGGAAACCGTTTGGCCGTTGCTAGCCAACGAAAACATTAGCAACCCGATGCACATAAGCCCTTTTGTGACTGTTTTATTGGTGCTGATCTTCTCGCGTTCGTAGCGGTTATACATGGCAAGTCCGTAAACAATGTGCAACACGCCAAAGCCCAGCGACCAAAAGAGCAACGAATAATTTGTGAGAAAAAGGGTTAGGCCGCCGAGCGCAATTTCACAGATGCCCATGTAAAAAAGCTCCGGATAAGTGAATTTGCTGGCATTCACCAGTGCAATGCCGTAAAATATCAATGTCGCCGGAAATACAATCCAGATCATGCGGTGATGAAGCAGCATGGCCAGGCAAAAAATGCCACCGGTCAAAAGCGGAACAAGCATTCCTGCCAAAAGTCTTTTTGAGCTTCCGTTCCAGACGGTAAGCCCTCGTTTTCTTCCTTTGCGAACAGTCAGAATAATGCCTGCTGCCAGTGAAAACAAAAGCACACAAAAGCCGTCCAGAATCAAAAACCGGGCAACCTCCTGCTGACTGTCATTGCCATAAGGAGCAACTGGCGATGCAATGTCGGCGAGCCAATCGGTTTTGAATTTTACATAGGCTGCTCCCGCTCCTATGAGCGCAAAAATGCCTATGAAAACGCCGCTTAACCCGCTTAGTGATAAGAATTTGGAAGACCGCTCCATCAGGCTGCGGATCTCATTTAATGTATGCAGAGAGTCCTCATTCGGATTCATATGGTGGCGAAAATGCGTTATGAGAAAAGGAGCAAAAGCTTTGGAATAAAAATAATGGACCCCACTAAAACAGCGGAAATGGCCAGAATTAAAACAGCTGCTGCGGCCGTGTCTTTTACAATCTTGATGATCGGGTGATAATCCGGCGAGACCAGGTCTGCAAGCTTTTCAATAGACGTGTTAAACGCCTCAGCAGCCCAAACAAGCCCAACCTGAATGATAATCAGCGACCATTCCATTGCTGAAATATCAAAGAAGACGCCGGCCATAATGACCAGGATGCAGGCCATCAGGTGGATCCGTGCATTGTTCTCGTAGCGGAATAAATTGTAAATACCCACACCCGCAAAGCGAAAACTGCGCGCGGCTTTAAGAAAATCTATGGGTCCGTTCATTTTGTTTGAGTTCTGCGAAAATATGGAACGCAAAGTACAACAACATCAGGACGAACGAAAACGTCAAAGTGTGTTTTATGGCCATTGGATCCTGCATACTCTTAAAAATGCCCCTCGCCAGCGCACCGGGCTGCGTGACAATGTCCCAACTGTTCCAGCGTCCGTAACGGCCAAGAAATATACCGAATCCGCTCATTACCATGGAGATCAGGATCGCCAGCCAGGCAAGTCGCTCGTTCCATCGGCGCGTGATGATGCGGTGCACAATGCGAATGCTGTAAAGGCCCGTTAAAAAACCCGCAACGGAAAATGTGAAGATCATCAGCGCGTCGTACCAAATGATATTTTCTGGCGCGCCTTTCAAATGTTTCAGATCTGTGATAATGTAAGGTGCATTGGGAAAGAAAAGCAGCCAGATGATCAATAAAACCATTAATACACCGAATGGCAGCTGTTTTTGCGACTCTTTTTCCCAAACAAACTTGATAAAGATCAGCGGCACCCAAGCCAGGAACAGATTCCAGGCTAGAAAAATGAAATCCCAATTGTGAATGAGCATTCTGAACAACAGTAATGTCATCGCGGAGGCCGAAACAAACGCAAGAAGCGCGACTTTCTGATTGCCTTGCAGGTAGCGTACTAAATTTTCCAATGTTAAAACCGTTTAGTTTAAAGTACTTTGAATTACAAAGTAAATAAATCTGAATGGTCTTTTCAATGGACTCGACTCAATTTCAGTAAATGGATAGGATTATTTTTTGCTTCCCGCTTCGTAAGCCTTCATCATCGCCCATTCCCGACCTGCCGTTTCGGCTTTGAATGTTTCAAGGCAACCGCGGTCCTGCAAAGTAATGTAACAGGTTTTGCCATTTTTTCCGCCGAAGCAAATGTTGGAAACCTTTTTACCAATGGTCGTAATGGTCTGGATCACTTTGCCTTCCGGCGAAAGCACTGCCACTTCTCCTTTGCCATGTCTGGCAATGTACAGGTTACCCGCGATATCGCAGCGCATGCCGTCCATTCCGCCATCTGCAAATTGATGCAGGAGTTTTTTGTTGGATAAAGTGCCGTCCGGAGCAAGGTCAAAAACCCAAACATTCCGTTGGACACTTTCATTTACATAAAGCTTTTTTTCATCCGGACTAATGTCAATGCCATTGGTCGTTCCCATGTTTTCAGCAACCAGCCGCGTTTTTCCGTCGGGAGAAACATGCCAGATCTGACCCGTTCCTTCTTTCCAGTTTGGGTCCGAGCAAAAAACGTGGCCCGTCGCCGTGATTGCCAGATCATTGGGCTGGTTCATCTTGGGCTCGTTGGCAAAAACTGAGATATCCTTCGTAATTAAGTTGACCTTCAAGACATTATGACCTGTAAAATCAGCAACATAAAAGGTGTTTTTATCTGCAAAACGAATCCCATTTCCTGTGCTCCCTTTTGGCAAAGTCACAAAAAAGCTCGCGCTTCCTTTTTTACTCATGATTGCAACTGTCCCGTCCCGCGCGAAATTGACTGCATATACGTTGCCATCACTGTCCACGGCCGGACCTTCGCAGTTGCTGGTAAACTCGCCTTCGGTGGAGAATTTCTTGCTTTTGGTTTGGGCAAAAACGGTTAATGTTAAACCAAAACAGAAAGTGAGGAGGAGGAAATATTTATTCATGACAAGAAAATCGAAAGTTCACTAATTTTTCCACTTGATAGCGCAGCCCACCGGTTTTGTCACAGTGGTAACGACCGGTTTACCGCTCAAAAGATTGCTAACGGCTTCATCTGCATACAATTTGCTTACACCAGCCGGATCCTGCGGATTATCGTCGATCATGCCAATATAACGCACGGTAAATTTGCCACCGCTTTTTTGAAGAATGTAAACCTGTGGTGTTCGGCCGGCGCCAAATGCCTTGGCAACTTGTTGCGACTCGTCGGCCAGATAGGGATAACCGTAGTTTTTTGCAGCAGCCCGTTCCTTCATTTTTTCAAATGTATCGTCCTGATTTGTGCCCGGATCGCTCGGATTGATTGCAATAACCGGATAACCTTGTGACGCGAATTTATTGTTCAATGCAATGATCCGGTCTTCGTAAGCCCTAGCGAAAGGACAATGGTTGCTGGTAAATATGATGATGACGCCTTTTGCATTATTAAAGTCATTCAGCGAAACCATGTTGCCGTCCGTATTTTTCAACCGGAAACCTGCTGCTGCATCCCCTACCTGATAACCACCGGATTGTTTGACTTCAACGAGCGCGATCTTATCTTCAAATGCATTTGCATTGGCAGCCAATCCCACAACTAAAACCATTGCAACCCATAACCAAATTTTCATTTTCCTGTTTTTTGTACACATGCTATCATTAAGACACAAAATATGGAATAAAGTAACAGATCGGATTGTTAAGTTTTGTTAATTCAACGATTCAACGCCGTGAAGGCCGGTAATCATATAAAGGTAACGGTTTGTCAAACTTTAACTATACGCACCGAAATATTTGGCCGGAAATCGGGTAACATTTCCGTTAAAGCGTTGTGATTCTGCATTCAGCTGCCTATCTTTGCACCTCATTTTAGAAATCAGTTTTACATAATTTATTAACATGTACGCAATCGTAGAAATCGCAGGTCAGCAATTTAAGGTTGAAAAGGGTCTCGGAATCTTCACGCATAGGCTTGAAGGTGACGTGAACGCTGCTCTTGTGTTTGACAAAGTCCTTCTGGTTGATACCGCAGGCACAGTACAGGTAGGTCTTCCAACAGTAGCAGGCGCTTCTGTTAAAGCAACTGTCCTTGAACACCTTAAAGGTGAAAAAGTGATCGTCTTCAAAAAGAAAAGACGTAAAGGTTACAAAGTTAAGAATGGTCACCGTCAGTATTTGACAAAGATCAGCATTGACGAAATCGTAGCTTAATCAGTTTTAAATAAAGAAATTAACATTAATAGTTAAGATATCATGGCACATAAGAAAGGTGTAGGTAGCTCGAAGAAACGGACGTGAATCGGAAAGCAAGCGTCTTGGAGTAAAATTATTCGGTGGCCAGCATGCCAAAAGCAGGAAATATCCTGGTTCGTCAGCGTGGCACAAAACACAATCCTGGTAAAAACGTAGGCATCGGCCGTGACCAATACTTTATTTGCCTTGGTTGAAGGTCATGTAGTTTTCCGCAAGACACGTGAAAACAAATCTTTCGTTCACATTGAACCGATCGCTGTTGCAGCTCCTGCTGAAATCTGCAGTTGCAGCAGCTTAGTCATTCAGTTGATTGAAAATGAAGACATTAACCCGTTGGATTTACATCCATCGGGTTTTTTTATGCACTTGCGGAGGCACATTCAAACCAAAACAACCGTTTGCTATTGCTTTACCCAGGATCGTAGAACAGATTTACCTCTTTGAATTTACCAAAGAACTAAAATGCTAACACGCCCGGTTTTTTGTATATACGGAATTAAGTCCGAACCCGAATTCGATGAAGTTTGTACTCAATTTCGAATTGGTGCCAGACGGCCTTTCATTTGATTATCCTTCACTGGAAGCTGCTTTGGAAGAAGGAAAAGCTTCTCCCCTTGCTTCAGATCTGTTTCAGTTTCCGCATGCAAAGCGCGTTTTTATCGCAAGCAATTGCGTAACGCTTACTAAGGATGAAGCAACGGCTTGGGAAGATGTTTTGCGTTGATACGAAGCAATTTATCAAGATTTATTTCGAGGAAAATCAGCCCCGTTTTTGCTCAGCAAACTATTGATAAAAACACCGTAATCGTTGATTCGAGAGATTCTGACACTGTTCAACAGATTAAAGCAGCTTTGGATCAATATGTTCGTCCGGCTGTGGAATCAGACGGTGGCGCGATCAATTTCCATTCATTCAATGAGGATTCAGGCGTTGTGAAAGTGTTGCTGCAAGGCTCGTGCAGCGGCTGCCCGTCTTCTACATTAACATTGAAAGCCGGCATTGAAAACTTGCTAACCCGCATGGTTCCAAATGTGAAAGAAGTCGTTGCGGAAGGTGTCTAAAAGTCTAAAATGAAGCTTATTACGAAACCCTGTCCTTTGCGACGGGGTTTCTTTTTTTATGCCCTTTTGTTAGTTTCGGCACATGAAGCAACCGCTGCAATTTTTTTTGGATCAAATTGAAAGTTTACAGTCCAATGGCGGGCGTTATTTTCCGGAAGGCATTTTTCCCGCGCACAGAGAAAACGGAATGATCGGCTATAAGCGGCCTGACACGACCATATTTTTTTCAACAATTATTTGCTTTACGCTGCAATCCATTGCAAAATATGCTGAGCCTGAACAGCAAAAAACGATGGAAAAGATCTGCAATGCTGTCATTAAGAATTATCCGGATTTTCAGAATAAGGATGGCCTGAAAACCTATAATTTCTGGAAAACCAGACCTTCACAACATTTCCCAAACGGATACATTTTCAACCGATTTGAGCATTTCCGGATTCCCGATGATGTGGACGACACGTCGTTTATTTATCTGACCACAAAGACAAATCACGCTGAGCTGCATTCGCTTAAAGACAAACTGGCGCTTCACGCCAATGGCACGAAACTAAATGTTCGCAACACATTTGAAGAATACAGAAACCTGAAAGCGTATTCCACATGGTTTGGAAAAAACATGTATGTGGAGTTTGACGTTTGTGTGCTCAGCAATCTCATGTATTGCATTTTCAATTACAATTTACCGCTTAATGAGCATGATTATGACAGCCTGAATTATATCAAGTCTGTCATTGAAACTAATCGTTACATTGATGTTCCCTTCCGTTGCGCGCACCAGTATCCGCGCACGCCACTGATCATTTACCACGTCGCACGCTTCATTGCCACCTTCGATCCGGTTGCATTGCAACCCATTAAGCAGAAATTGATTAATGATGCAAAAGCGATTCTGGAAAAGTCAACGAACGCAATGGATAAGGTGATCATTTCTTCCTCGTTAATAAGATTAGACGTAAAAACGGAGCGGATAGCAGTCGAAAATTTCACAAATCAAGATTTTCATGGCTTTTATTTTTTCATAGCAGGTCTGTTAACCGCATACGAAAATCCGCTGCTTTATAAGCTGGCCATCAGCCCGTTGTTTCATATGCACTGGATTTGCGAAGCACACTGCTGGACGCTTTTGGCTGAATATGAAACGCTTTGGAACAACTCTTTGGAAAGTTCTTGTTAGGTTCTCATTGAATAACAGACTTTTGCCATGTCCGAAGCCACAATTTCCTTGCAGGTAAAGCACATCATTTCCGAAGCCGCTGATGCAAAGACATTTGTTTTCGAGCGAACAAACAAGCTCCCATTCGTCTATAAAGCAGGACAATTCCTGACATTTCTTATTCCATTGCACGGCCATGAAGTGAGGCGTTCCTACTCGATGAGTTCAGCGCCGGGTGTCGACGAATTTCCGGCGATCACCGTAAAACACGTTCCCAATGGTGAAATTTCCCGATTTTGGATTGATACGGTCAAGATTGGCGACCATTTCGACGTGTTGCCACCTTCGGGAAGGTTTACATTAGAGGAGTCACTGGGATTGCCGCGGGACATTGTTATGATCGGCGCGGGAAGCGGCATCACGCCATTATTTTCGATCTTAAAGGAAACGCTTACCATTGAATCTGAAACGCAAGTCACGTTGCTTTACGCAAGCAGAAATGTCAAATCCGCCCTATTTCACGATCAGATCGTCCAGTGGCAGCAAAAGTTTCCAGAAAGACTTAGGTCAATTCACATTCACAGCCAGCCAACGGATGACTGGAACGGCATGCGCGGCCGCATTAATAACACGCGACTAGAACAGCTAGTGAGTAAATCGTTGCATTTCACACCGCAGCATGCACGGTTTTTCATTTGCGGACCTTATGAGCTCATGCGCTCGGTGGAGATCACATTGCATTATATGGGCTTTTCATCTTTGCAGATCAGGAAGGAGAATTTCGTGATTCCGCTGGCACCGCCTCCGCCGCCGGTTTCATATCCGCATGTTGTTAAACTGAATTTTAGAGGAAAAGCGCACGACTTGTTTGTTCCGGCGCACACCACGATTCTGGAAGCGGCCCTGTCGGCAGGAATTCAACTTCCATATAGTTGCAAAGGCGGCAGATGTGCAGCGTGCGCAGGCATTTGCAAAAGCGGATCCCTGCATATGAGCGTCAACGAAGTGCTGACCGACCGGGATTTGAAAGATGGCTGGATATTGACTTGCTCGGCTTATGTTGACTCGGACAATGTGATCGTCGACATTCCGTAGCTATAAAAAGCAAAAAGCGCATGAATTTGACTTCATACGCTTTATTTTGGATTTAGGAATCAGCAGTGAATTAAATCTTATTTTGGAAAAGGTTAAAGGTTAGGTTCTATCAGGTGTTTAGGACGAGGAATGTAGAATATTATTCTACGTTAATTGTTGATTACAAAATTAATTGTAAAATTGATTAATCCAACGAAAATCCGAAAAAGTGTTCGAGCACACACTGAATTTCCTCAATCGTGTTCGTACCCGATCTTCCTGGCGACTTTGTGATTAATTGTAGTAAAACTAATTTCTATCTGCCACAATCTCAAATTTATTATAATAAAAATTCGAAAAATGTTGTCCCGATTGCATTAGTTTGTTTGAAAGGGCTTAACCATCAAATAAAAATTTGATATTCGCCTTACGAACTGTAAATGAGAAAGCTGAATAACGACGGAAAGTGAAAAAAAGAATAGTCAGAATAAAAGATATAGCAGAGAAAGCCCAAACATCGAAGGGAACCGTGGACCGCGTCCTGCACAACCGGGGAAGAGTTGCAGACGACGTGCGTGAGCGCATTTTGGCCATCATTAAGGAGCTTAACTACGAGCCTAATTTCATTGCACAGTCATTAAAATCACAGCGCACATTTAATTTAGCTGTCCTTATTCCAGACCCGGATGCGGATTCATACTGGGAAGCGCCGAAGATTGGATTGGAAAAGGCGGAAAAGGAATTGCGGCAATATGGCGTTTATATTAGCTTATTTATCTTCAATTCACACGAAGAGCAATCGTTTATTGCCAAGGCAAAGGAAGTTTCAAAAGAGCATCCCGACGGACTTCTGATCGCACCGGTTTTTTACAAAGAAGCGTTGCCGTTTTTCAAAGAATGGGCAGAACTGAACATTCCTTATGTGCTTTTCAACACCCAAATAGAGCACGTTAACCCGCTTTGCTACATTGGCCAGGATTCGTACAGAAGCGGTTGTTTGGCGGCGAAGATCCTGAGCTTTGGTCTGCAATCCACTGGAACTGTGCTGGTTGCGCATGTAAATGAGGATATTTCAAATTCAGCCCACCTTATCACAAAAGAAGCCGGATTTCGTGATTACTTCAACAATGGCGAAGAAAGCCCTGCGATGAAA
The DNA here is from genome assembly GCF_979253085.1 of Dyadobacter sp. AC419. Lineage (NCBI taxonomy): Bacteria > Pseudomonadati > Bacteroidota > Cytophagia > Cytophagales > Spirosomataceae > Dyadobacter > Dyadobacter sp. AC419. The sequence continues at coordinate 483,597 of NZ_CEEDCD010000027.1, forward strand.
GTGATCAGCCGGGAAATCAACTTTCCTGATGGTGAAACGCTGGATGACCAGCTGGATGCATTGTTGGAAGAAGAACCTGATTTAAAGGGCGTTTATGTGACCAATTCCAAAGCATTTGAAGTGGCTTCCTATCTGGAAAAGAAATCACTTGAACACATTAAGCTGATCGGTTACGACTTGTTAAAGCCGAACCTGCATTATCTGAACAAGGAAATCATTAATTTCCTGATCAATCAAAATCCGCTGGGACAAGGTTACTGGGGCATTCACCAGCTTGCCAATCATCTTGTTTTCAAGAAGGATATTCAGCCGATCAAATTTCTTCCCTTAGACATTATTACAAAGGAAAACCTCGATTATTATCTCGATCCGCAATGACCGGCGAATGACATTCGGACTACAAGTCACCAAACTGGCTGTACATTTCTTTCAGTTTCGGTTCAGTTTCCTTAGCCCTGATGTCTTTCCGAAGTGCAGCCACGCCCTGAATGTCTGTTAACAAACCAAGTGCCTGGAATGCACCGAAACGAACAAAGTAAGAAGGATTATCGCGCGCCAGACCTTCAAGCACCGGAATGCTTTTGCGCTGCACATCCTGTTTTGATTTGATCAGATATTTTCCAAAAACCTGCAAGAAATTATATTTCTCCGTCGGCTTCATGTGCTTCATCTTATCCAGGAACCAGTCAAATCTTTCTGGCTGCGCAAGTCCTGCATAATAGTTGCCCACCGAAGTTACAATGGCATCATTTGGACTGTTTTCGAACATCGCAGCGATCTCATTCGCGTCTGACGGCTGGCCCATCAGATATTTTTCCGTCGCGACCGAAACCACCTGATATGAGCTATCGCTTAACGCCTCGCGGAAGATGGAATCGCTGTTATTATCACCAAACGACGCCAAAGTGATCATGGCTTCCGAACGCACCTGCGGATGCGGATCCATGCGGGCGCGGCTTTGAATGATCTTTTCAATTTCCGCAAAACCTGTCCCGTCATATTCCGAGAAATTACTGATCGCCATTTGACGCAGCTTCCAGAAATCATCCGTCATCGCCTTAACCAGCACAACCCTTGAAACCGTGTCTGTCAGTGTGCCTTCAAGCGAAGCGAGCGCCTCATATTTATGCAGGAAACGATCACTGTTTGCGTATTGGAATTCCATTTCCCGGCGGGTTTTTTCGTGATCCACCTGGGCAAGTAACTGTGCATCAGCATCGAAAACAACCAGATCCGGCTTTTTAGCGGCAGGAAATTCTAGCGTTTGTGAAGCTTTGTCCACCAACACATTATACTGATTTTTCTTCCCGTTCACCCAAACATCCACTTTCAATGGCAGACGGTAAACAGTCGAAGCCAATGTGTCTTGGGTTTGTTTCAACTTCAACAACACTTTGCCGGAAGCGGCCGCATATTCCTGCTGAATTTTGATAACAGGATGTCCGGGCTTGTGAAACCATTGGTCAAAAAACCAGTTCAAATCCTCACCTGTGGTTTTCTCAAACGACATGCGCAGATCGTCAATCTCGGCGGTGCCGAATGCATGGATTTTTAAATAATTTTGAAGTGAAGCAAAAAATGCGTCGTCGCCAACATAATTACGCAGCATATGCAGGATCCGGCCGCCTTTTGCATAAGAATGGCTGTCAAACATATTTTCCCGATCCTTGTAAAAATAGCGGATCATAGGGACTTGTTTTGTCTCCGATTCGGCAAGATAGGCTTTCAATTCCTGCAAATTCTGCCAATCCGCTTCGTATTTGCCATTATTATATTCGCTCCACAAATATTCGGAATAGTTGGCAAAAGATTCATTTAAAGGCAATTGGCCCCATTCTTCGGCAGTCACATAATCACCAAACCAATGATGCGCCAGCTCATGCGCAATCACAGCATCCGAATTGCCATCGACCAATGAACGGGCATCATTCTGGACGCCTTCTTCATGCACCGTTGCCGTTGTATTTTCCATCGCGCCGGCGACAAAGTCCCTTACTGCAATCTGTGCGTACTTTTCCCAGGGATAATCCATGCCAAAAACATTGGAGAAAAAGCCCATCATTTCTGGCGTTCTGCCGAAGATCGCGTGTGCATCGGCACCATATTTAGGCTCAACGTAATAACTCAGTTCCAGGCCGTTCGGCATCATATCCTTTGCAATGACAAAGTCGCCCACTGCCAGCATCGTCAGATAAGGCGCGTGGGGCAATGACTGTTTCCAATGATCGGTGCGCGTGCCTTTTTTGCCCTCATTTTGAGCGATTAATAAGCCGTTTGACAATGTTTTATAAGTGCTGTCAACCGTAATGTAAATATCTTGGGTAAATTTTTGATTGGGTGCGTCAATCGTCGGAAACCAGCAGCTGCTTCCCTCCGTTTCACCTTGCGTCCAGATTTGCTTAGGCTTGCCTTCTTCCATTCCGTCTGCATTGATAAAATACAAACCTTTTTCGGAAGCATTGTCGCCCGGTTTATCGCGTGGAATGTCATTGGGACGCGCTACGTAATCTATTTTGACAAAAAGAGTATCTTTTCTTGAATAATTTTGTCCTAATTTAATGATCAGCTTGCGCTTGTCATAAGTGTATTCCAGCTTCTTTTTGACTTTACCATTAATTTCTTCAGTGGATAAAACTCCATAATCGCCCACCGTGTCAAGCAATGCGATGCCTTTAATATCAAAACCTTTTGCGTCGAGTTCCAGCGTGTTTTGAGGATAAAAATGCGATTTGAACATCAGCACCGCAGAGGCCGGAACCTGCTGCTTTTCCCAGTCAAAGGCAACATCCAGACGCGTATACAAAATGTCGCTTTTTTTCTGTCTTTCCGGACGGTAAGGGCCCTGTGAAGAGTTGGTTCCCGGGTTTCTTCTCCTCAGTGTATCAGCAACTTCCGATGCATTTGCACTGAAAGACAACAAGAATAATGCTGCGCAAAATGTATAAAAGAAATGGCCCAAAAAAAGCCCTCTATTGTGGCTGTCAATTAATCTTTTCAAGCTGGTTGTGTGGAAGTAAGTCAAAATGATTCAGTTAGTATTTTGTTGTTCGCTAATTCGAATAAATATCAGACCGGCAATGTTTGTCCGGCATCAGCCGCCCTTCTGGCCGGAATATAGGACACCAGCATTGTTATGATAACGACAATGATGCCTGTAAAGAATATATCTGCCCATATTAATTTGACCGGGTAAGCATCCACCAGCGATGTCGCCATTCCCATCGAGACAAACCCGTATTTGATCTGCAACAGACAGAGTGCAACACCAGCGCAAAGTCCGAAAAGCGCCCCCGAGAGCGCCACAATGGCTCCTTCTGCAAGGAAAATTTTTCGGATCAGTTTCGGCGTTGCGCCTAATGCATACAACATGGAAACGTCTTTCTTTTTCTCGATTGCAAGCATGCTTAGCGAGAAGAAAATGTTAATTGCAGCTACTAAAATAATGAATGACAAGGTTATAGCTACAAAAAGTTTTTCAAGCCGGATCGCCCGCAACAAATCTGAATTGAGTGAATCGCGGTCTTTCACCACAAATTTAGTGCCTAACTTTCGTGCAAGCACCTTGCTGACCCGCTCTTCCTTAAATCCAGGCAAGATCCTGACTTCCAATGATGATCTTTCGCCGTGATATTCCATCAATTGTTCCACCAAAGCCACAGGCGCAATCACATAATCATCGTAACGGCTTTCTATAAAAAAAACGCCCCCCGGCCTGAGTGACAATTCATTAAATGCCTCCGAAGGATTTACTGCGATTGTTTTGGTGCCGGTTTTGGGATACAAAAGTTGCAATGGCGTGAGAATGTCTTCCAATGAAATGGCAAGCGCGTTCCGGATGCCTTCCGCAATGATCGCATAAGGCGTTCCGTTTTTGCCATACAAATGCAGGGAGCCTTCTATCAATGCAGTGTCCAGCTGCGCCTGTTGTTCAAAAGCACTATCCACACCTTTGAGCCGCACGATTATCTGCTGATTTCCATATTGCGCCAATGCATTGTCCTCAACCACCTGCGTAATGAGCCTGACACCTTCAACCGACTTGATTTTTTGAATAAAAGCATCATCCACCTTAAAGCGCTTGCCTTCGGCTGGCGTGATCTTAATATCGGCGTCAAAAGTCTTAAAAATCTTGCGGTTAAGGTCCTCCATTCCGTTAAAAACGGATAAAACCACAACCATGGCCATTGTGCCCACAGCTACGCCAGCCATCGCAATGCGTGCGATTACGCTGATGAAACTGCGTTTGTTACGGGAGAAAAAATAGCGGACGGCAATCCGGTACGAAAGATCCATTTGGGAAATGCTTAAATCATTTGGAATCTTCGTCCTCTTCCGGCTCTGCGGGAGGAATTACAATATCCGAGAAAAGCAGATCCATTTTCGCCGCATACTCAGCCGTGTCGTCCATATAGAACTGTAAATGAGGAACGATCCGAAGCTGGTGGCGCACCCTTTCAGCCAGTTTCTGGCGTATGAACTTGGTGTTTTCCTGAATGGTTTCCAGTAAAATTGATTTATTTTTATCAGGCAGAAAGCTTAAATATGCTCTTGCAATGCTCAGGTCAGGCGTTACGCGGACTGCTGTAATCGTCACAAAAGAGCCATTGGTCAAATGTTGCGCATCCTTTTGGAATATCTCTCCAAGATCCTTCTGTATCTGCCTCCCTACTTTTTGTTGTCTTTTAGATTCCATGTTTCAAAAGTACAAATATCCGGACTTATTTTGTTTTTGTAGAATGCGGAGTTGTAATTTCGTGAAAGTTATTCTGATAAGATATATAATCCACATACTTCTTGCTAAGTTTTTTTCGCGTTAACGCACGGTATCAGACGATCAGTTTGGTGGTATTTTTTTTACTCCTTCGCCTTCCATTTTTCCTGGGTGGCGCACCGCTGCTTATCCCCGAACTGAGCTGGATGCTGGTTGGCGAGCAAATGGGCCGCGGTTTTATGCTTTATCGGGATGTGTGGGACAATGTCAGTCCTTTTTCCGGACTCACTTACTGGCTCATTGACACACTCTTCGGACGCACGCAATGGTTTTATCAGCTTGCCGCGATCATCGTTTCCATTGTTCAGATCCTCTATTTCAATTACGTTATACATTCACGAGAAGTTTTTCCCGAGCGCACGTTCCTGCCGGGAGCATTGTATGCGCTTTTCCTGAACATTTCCTTTGATATGGGCACGCTTTCGCCCATGCTCATGGCCAACACATTCCTGCTTTTTGCATTCGGGTCAATTGTGAAAATCCTTGTCAGACGGGAAGTGACGCCGCAGGTTTTCGAAATGGGGCTTTATATCGGGATCGCGACGCTGTTTTATCTGCCTGCGTCTTTGTTTATGGTCTGGGCGTTTTTGGCGCTCTTGTTTTACACGGGTTCCACAGTCCGTCACCATTTGTTAGGCATTTTCGGCTCTGTGTTTCCCTTATTAATGGTTGTGCTCTTCTTTTATTTGAACAATGGCATTGAAAGTCTCAACCGAAATCTGCTAACCTCTGTTTTTCAGGTTAAGCAATACAATCTGAATGACTTTGCGTCCTTAATAGCCTCACTATTGCTGCCGCTGGGTTTTGGTGTAATGGGTTTTATGCGGATTTTCACGACGCTGCGTTTTGTCAATTATCAAACGCGCATTCAGCAGGTTATGGCTTTGTGGTTCATTGTTGCGGTTTTTACGATTCCGCTGATGCAATTTATGGCGCCGATGCAATTTGTGATCTTCATCCCGCCGGCGGCATTTTTCGCAACGCATTATTTCCAAAGCTTTAAAAAGAAGAGCCTTGCCGACGAGCTGCAATTTGTGATCATGGGCGCAGTGATCCTTTTGATCCAATATCAGGGATTGCGGGGAATTATTCCGGGACTTTCGATGGGTAAGCTGGAAAATCTGCGGGCAAAAGAAGCGGAGCTTCCTGAGCAGATCCAGAATAAGCGGGTGCTTGTTTTGGGGCAGCACTCGGGAGAATATATCAATAATTATACAGCCACACCCTATCTTAACTGGGAACTGGCAAGCTACGATTTACGCAACCTGGATAATTTTGACAGCGTGATCCATGTGTATGACAACTTCAAAAAGGATCCGCCGGATTATGTCATCGATAAGGTCAACATTATGCCGAAACTACTTTATCGCGTTCCGGCATTGAAGAAACAATACGAGCTAAGCCAGTGGAAAGGCATTTATCAGCGTAAAATCTAGCACGCAATTTTATCTACGCGTGTCTGATGTCTTCCGCCTTCAAATTCTGTTGCCAGGAATGCGCTGATGCTGGCAAGCGCCGTTTCAAGCTCAATAAACCTGACGGGCAGGCAAATCACATTGGCATCATTATGCTGACGCGCCAGTGCTGCCAATGGCAAATCCCAAACCAATGCAGCGCGGATGCCCTGGTGCTTGTTGGCCGTAATGCAAACGCCCTGTCCACTGCCGCATAGCAACACACCTTTTTCAAATTCTCCACTTTCAACACCGCTTGCAACCGGATGCGCGAAGTCTGCATAATCGGCAGATTCAGCGCTGTAAGTGCCAAAATCCTTTACTTCAAAACCATTGGTTGTTAACCAGTTGATGACCGGTTCCTTGTAAGGAAAACCCGCATGATCCGAACCGATAGCAATTTTTCTCATTACTTTTTTGTTATTTGTAACCATGCAATGGTGCACCGGTTATGGTTAAAGTTAATATTATTTTTTTTGATAACGCCGGACGCAAAGTTACGATTATCTCATACAACAACTAAATCGAATACCCGAATATGAGTGAAGAAGTGAAACCAACAAACGCTGAATTAATAGACGTTTCGCTGATGAATCCCGCGGTTCCCGAAGATGAAAAGCGGATTAAGGAAGCCTTTGAAGATAGAAATTGGAATGAAATAAAAAGTGCGGATTCGTGGGTCGTTTTTAAAGTAATGGCCGAATTCGTCGAAGGATTTGATAAGCTGGCAAAAATTGGCCCGTGCGTTTCCATCTTTGGATCGGCCCGGACACTTTCCAGCAATCCGCATTATAAAACAGCCGAAGACATTGCCGCAAAACTGGTAAGACACGGTTATGGCGTCATCACCGGCGGTGGTCCCGGGATTATGGAAGCGGGTAACAAAGGCGCGCATGAGCAAGGTGGCAAGTCGGTGGGTTTGAACATAAAATTGCCTTTTGAGCAGCATAGCAACATCTATATTGATCCGGACAAGAACATTAACTTCGATTTCTTCTTTGTCCGCAAGGTAATGTTTGTCAAATATTCGCAAGGCTTTATTGTAATGCCGGGCGGTTTTGGAACATTGGACGAAATGTTTGAAGCGATGACATTGATCCAGACCAAGAAAATCGGGCGCTTCCCGATTGTGCTTGTCGGCAGCAGTTACTGGGCCGGACTGATCGACTGGATCAAAGGAACAATGCTTACCGAAGGAAACATTAACCCCGAAGATCTTAAACTGATCAGCATTGTGGACACGCCGGACGAAGCTGTAAAAGTGATTGATAACTTCTACAACAAATATCTGTTGAAACCCAACTTCTGATTAGAGCGTGAATTTGAAGAGCCTTATTTCATTCAAACGAGAGATAAGGCTCTATTTTTTTGATCAGATCTTCATCTAAAACCTTCACTTTCCGCAAGTCATCCATTGTTTTGAATGCGCCGTGTTGTGCTCTGTAATTCACGACTGTTGCATTGATCCTTTTGTTTCTCAGATAAGGATGCCGCCCCAGCTCCTCAGCCGTTACATTATTAATGCCGATCTTCTTAATGTTGCTGCTGATCTTACCATATCGGTTGAGCTCGGATAATGCCAGCGAATCCAGTCCAAATATTTCGGCATACTGACTCGCGGAGTGAAACCCGCCCAATGCATCGCGATATTTCAGAATCCGCATAGAAAGTTTACTGCCAATTCCCCGCAATCGCACAAGTCGTAAAGTATCCACAACATTAACATCAAACGCAATATTCCCCGGGGTTTCAACCCCGGGACGTTCACGAAAATTGGATGACGAACGAGAAGTTGACGACGAACGAGAATCGGATGACGGACGAGAATTTGACGATCCGGAAACAGAAGCAAAAACAATGTGTTTCTCCAACTTTACAAAAAGCTCCGAAGGAAAATCATAGATGTTCAGCAGATCTTCTTTTTTCCGGAACCTCCCTCCTTTACTACGAAATTTATCAATGCGCCTGGCCAAAAACGCAGGAATACCCAGTGTTTCAAGCTCCGCTAATGAGGCGGAATTCGGATCAAAATCGAAAAGCCTGACCGGCTTAACCGACTTTTTAGCATATGCTTTTTTGGGAAAAGGCTTATACTTTTTGAACTTAGATTGGTTCTCCTTTTCAAGTTCAACGGCAATGCTGTCGAACTTTTTGAAATCGATAGGTTCGCGGGCGATGGGCAAAACGGGCAGAATAAATCTGCGAAAAACGAATGGTGCCCAAAGCAGGAAAAGGCAAATGATCATCAGCACCAACGCGCCTCTCGCCTCTTTTTTTGAAATGCCAAAGAATTCCTGAAGCTGTTCTGTGATTTTTTTAAACATGGGACAAAGCGATTATTTATGCTTTGACGCAGGTTTTCAGAATCGGTCACAAAAAAAGGTCATTGAAAACAAAATTTGTTTTCAATGACCTGATCAGGCAATTGTAAACATTATTGGTTCACAGAAACGCTTCCGCTGCTGGCTGATAATGTTATCGGAATGCCGCCGCCGTTCATTTTACCACGCACGTAATCTTTCTCTGCCTGGCCGTCGAAGTTTTTCAGCGCAATGTTCACCTTGTTGCCTTTCAGGTTCAGGTCAACACCTTTGTCCATAGGCATTGTCACGCGCACACTTCCCGCCGAGCTCGAAAGGTCCACGTAGTCACCTAACTTGTTCATTTCTACTTCAATGCTCCCTGCACTGGTGCTCGCTCTCAAACTTCCTGACACATTGGCAAGTCTTACCGATCCGCCCGAAGTGCCTGTATCCAGAGAACCTGTAATGCCGTCACCCTTAACACTTCCGCCACTTGTGTGCGCTTTAATGTCACCTTCCAGGCCATTTAATGCAATGCTTCCGCCCGAAGTTTCCAAGACGATTTTACCATTCAATTCGGTTGCTTTGATGCTCCCGCCGCTGGTGTGAAGCTCTACGTCTTTCTTGCAATTGGCAACATCAATGCTGCCGCCCGAAGTCCTGCCGCGGATAATGCCATCCAAATCGTTTATTTTCAGGCTTCCTCCGCTCGTTGTGAAATACTGCTCACCCGATAATGCGGCAATGTGGATGCTTCCGCCGCTCGTTTTGAGATTTGTGGCTGTATTACGCGGTGCCGACACTTTGAAGCCAATGGAAATGCTTTTTTTGTTATCCCATTTCACATTATTTTTCCGCTTTGCAGTTGCCACCACCCGGTTATCTCTTGTTCCGATCAGGATGTCATAGTCTTCCAAACGGTCCTCAATTTCCTCTTTCGAAAGCTCCTGCTTGCCATTCCAGTTGTTTGGCCTGACATACATATCAACCTTAAATCCGCTGCCCTGGCCGCCTGTGACCGTTATGGATCCGCCGGAAGTCTCAACTTCCAGTTCTTTAAGCGAAGTATTTGTAAAATTTTTGGTTACGTAAGGCTTGTCCTCGTCCTGCGCTTTTGCAGCAACAGACACAAAAAGCGTAAGCATCAGGAATAGTAACTGTTTCGTTTTCATGCTCTAATTTGATTAGGTTTTAAGGAATGATGTTTATTCAGGACATGAGGTTGCATCGGCGGTATGATTTTTGAATAAATAATATTTATAAAAAATAGACGTATATGAAAACCTTTCACATTGAAGTAGTAAAAGAATCTGAGCAGGAATTGATTACCCAAGTTCTCGGAAGCCTTAAACAAAAAGGAATGATTGATTTTACGGACACAACCGATCAGGCCGACAATAAACCGGAACCAGCATCGGAAGAGCAAGTTCAGGAAATGATCGATGAAGCAGAATTAGCCCCTTTTTACTCAGAAAAGGAAGCAAAAAACATCCTCAATTTGTGATCTGAGATTTGATTTTTTTGAGACGAGTCAGGATTTTAAAAACGACGCAAACCACTTTCCGGAATCCTTAATGGTGCGTTCCTGCGTTTCAAAATCGACATATATCAGTCCAAACCTGGCTGCAAAACCTTCGGCCCATTCGAAATTGTCCATCAAGGTCCAGGCCAGGTAACCTTTTATTTTCCCCAATTCATTTTTCGCCTTTAATATGGCGGCAAGATATTCCTGAAAGAACAATTTTCGGGCATCGTCATGAACGGAGTTATCTGTTAATGTGTCTTCAAAAGCGGCCCCATTTTCGGAAATAATAATTTCCCTAATGCCATCATACGCCGCGAATTGCTTTAAAATACGATACATTCCATCGCCACTCACCTCCCATCCCATTGCGGTGATCGGCACATTCCGAAGCTTCGCAGGCACTTCTTTTAGCCAAACCACGGGCGCCAGATAAGAATGCTTTACCACAACGCTGAAATAATTCTGCACACCCACAAAATCGAAGTTGAATGGGAGTTTTTCCACATCGCCGGGCAGCATGTATCTTTTAATGTTATTCAAAAAACCAAATGCGTCGGATGGATAACCGAGGCCTAATGCAGGTTCTATAAAAAGCCGGTTCATAAGCGCATCCGCACGTTTTGCAGCCTGCATGTCGCGTATGCTGCTGCTTGCAGCATGCACGTAAGAACAGGAAACAGCCGTTCCAATGTAAGCATCCGGAACCAGCTCCCGGATCACACGGCCGCCCGCAGACTGGCACATGGCTAAATGGTGAACGACGGGCAAAAAGTTCATTATGCTCTTGCGTCCCGGCGCATGCAAGCCAGTCGTGTAACCCAAACCGGCTACGGCCATTGGCTCGTTCAAAACCACCCATTTTTTCACACGGTCGCCAAATGCATGAGCGCAAACCGTGGCATAATCAGTAAACCAATCGATGATTTTGCGGTTCTTCCATCCGCCCAGGTCTTCCAAAGCCTGCGGCAAATCCCAGTGATATAACGTGATCCAGGGAACAATGTCAAGCGCCAGACATTGATCGATAACCTTATTATAAAACGCAATGCCCTTTTCATTGATCTCACCAAAACCTTTTGGAAAAATCCTTGACCACGAAATAGAAAACCGGAATTCCTTGAAGCCCAGTGCATGCACGTGTGCAATGTCACTTTCGTAACGGTTGTAGAAATCGCAAGCAATGTCAGCGCGATCACCGTTTTTTATCCTGCCTTTATTACTCGCAAATTTATCCCAGATGCAAGGTCCGCGACCGTCAACATCCACAGCACCTTCTATCTGATAAGCTGCCGTGGCGACGCCCCAGCTAAAATCAGCTCCGAAATCTTCTTTACTAAAATCCAAGTCCTTTGGCACTTTACAGGATTACGAGCCTGAAAGTTATGAACATATTATAAAACAAAAGCCCTTCATCCGATAATTACGAATGAAGGACTTTTGAAATGTCCTGAAAATTACTTCACAATCACGATCCGCTTTGTCAGGCTGCCGTCATTGATTTTAACGAAATAGATTCCCTTGTCAAGTCTTTTGAGGTCAACCGCATTGGATGCGTCGGGTAATGTGTTCATCACAAGCACCCCTTTCTGATCATAAAGTTTTACGCTTGATATGGCTGCATCACTGCTAACGACAATGTGATCGGTCGTCGGATTCGGGTAAATGCTGATCTGTGAATCGCCTTCAAAATTGAGACTTTTAATGCTGCTGAATGCGAATGTTTCATCGCGGTCAATCATTTTGAGCCGGTAAAGATTAATGGCGGAAGGAGTTATATGGGTGAAATTGTAAGACACTAATTCTTTGCTTTCGCCCTTTGCCGCGATGGTCGCCAGCACGTCCCATTGCTTGCCGTCGACGCTGTGCTGCACTTCAAAACGGTCCGAATTGCTTTCTGATGTTGTGGACCACGCCAATGTTGCCGCCGAACCTTCTTTGCTTACATTAAATGCGGACAATGTAACGGGAAGCGGAGGACCGGAAATGCTCATGCAGGCAACATCAACCTTGAAATAAGCGCCACTTGAATAAAAGCCGAAACGGACTTTCACTGCATTGGCGGGCGCGTGATCTGCATCATTCTAGCAGCCAATCTTTTGAGAAAGGCTGCGAAGCGAAAGCAAGATCTTATCGGAAATTTGTGACGGAAATTATTAAGCGAAGACAGCATCGGGAGTTGTCACGGAAAATACGTCGCGCAATTCCTGTAAAGCTTTGCGGATCCGCGACTTCACTGTTCCCAATGGAAGACTCAGGCGCTCAGACACTTCTTCGTGTGTGTAACCCTGAAAATAAACCATATCAATGAGCAGCTTGCGCTCGGGAAGCAGTTGTTCCACGATCGAACGGACGTCCATAGTGGCAGGAATGGGTGTGAAAATGGATGCACCCGAAAGATCGCGATCATGCAAGGAATCCAGCTTAATCACATTTTCTTTCTTAACCTCCATCCGCAGCTTATCAATGGCTGTGTTGCGGGCAATGTTGAGAATCCATGTAAAAAGCGTCCCTTTTTCAGAATTGTAACTTGAAATCCCCTTCCAGATTTTGAGAAATGTATCCTGCATAACATCGCAGGCGCGTTCTTCATCCTTTACTATTTTAACGATGATGCCGTATAACGCAGCTGAGTAATGATCATATAAATACTCAAATGCAACCCTGTCATTACTTTTTAGAAGCGAAATCAACTGTTGCTCAGTGAAGGTATACTTGGCAGTCATGTTACACTATTTTTCGGGGTTCATTCCAGGTTAAGCACTGGACAAACTTCTTATATTAATACCATTCCAGTTTATGTTTAGCATCAATCTGTGTAATTTACGCCCTATATGGGAACACTGGATTTTTCTAAATTCTGCACAAAAATGAGCTTTAAAAGTGCCATAATCGCGATTTTATTCTTTTTCCTGTTTGCATGCCGTTCGAAAAATGGGCATTTGAATGAGACCGAAAAGCTGAACCGGGTCGGGCGGGAATATGTGACGCTTGGATTAAACATCGGCCGGTTTGATCCGGATTTCGTTGACGCTTATTATGGTCCCGATTCGCTCAGACCCAAAGCTGGCACGGACACCGCTAACTTTCCGAAAGACAGCCTGCTTTTCCGCGTTTCCGGCCTGAAAAACGCGCTTGATTCCCTGATCACTTCCACAAAAAATGATTCTACCCGTGCCCGTGCGGAATGGCTTAATGCGCAACTGACTGCTTTTGAAAGGCGCATTAAAATATTTGCAGGCGAAAACGCTCCATTTGATTTGGAGTCAAAGGAATTGTTTGATGCAGTTGCGCCTGTTTTTCCGGAACAACATTTCCAATCACTTATAGCAACTTTGGACAGCATTTTACCCGGCAAAGGAGCGCTTCCGGATCGGTTTCAACAACTCGCAAAGCGATTTATCATTCCAAAAAACAAAATTGACACCGTGTTTCTGGTTGCAATTGCGGAGGCGAGGAAACGCACATTGCAGCATTATACATTGCCTGAGGGTGAGAACTTTAAGTTGGAATATGTGACAGATAAGCCCTGGTCGGGATACAATTGGTATAAAGGAAATTACCAAAGCATTATCCAGATCAACATTAGTCAGCCAATTTACATTGAACGGGCAATCGATCTGGCTTGTCATGAAGGTTATCCGGGCCATCACGTTTTCAATGCGCTTTTGGAAAAAAACATTTACCGGGACAGAGGTTTGCAGGAAATTTCGCTTTACCCGCTTTTCAGTCCGCAGTCGCTTATTGCTGAAGGAAGTGCCAATTATGGCATTTCTGTCGCATTCCCGGGCGATTCGCCAAAGCAATATTGCAAGCAAGTGCTCATTCCGCTCGCCGGATTGGACACCACTGGATTCAATATTTATTTCAATGCATTAAAAATCCGATCGCAACTGAATTATGCCCGTAATGAAGTGGCAAGAGGGCTTTTTAGCAAAACCATGGACGACAAAGAAGCTCTTCGCTGGCTGACAGACTACTGCCTTTTGTCTGAAAAAGGAGCCGTCGATTATCTGCGTTTTATCAGAAAATACCGCAGTTATGTGATCAATTATAATTACGGGCAGGACATTGTTAAGAATTACATTGAAGGTCAGGCTAGTTCGGACGAAGCCAAACGCTGGCAATCTTTTGAAAAGCTGCTAAGCACTCCGATTAAAGCCAGCGACCTTTTGAAGGGCACTAAAAAGTAACATTACATGACATTTCAAATCATTAAAGCCGCCTCGCCGGAACAATATCAGGCTGGCGGCGCGCTGTTTCAGGAATACGCCAACTCGCTTGGCTTTGCATTATCCTATCAAAACTTTGACGACGAATTGTTGCAGCTTCCGCAAATGTACGGGCCACCAACCGGTGCATTGTTTCTGGTCCAAAATGACGGCGAATTCATTGGCGCGGCCGGGTTGCGGCGCATTGAAAATGACTTAACATGCGAAGTGAAGCGCATGTACATTCGTCCGGGGCACCAGGGAAGAGGCATCGGAAAGGCCTTATTAGGAGCAATCATCGCAGAAGCCGGCGCGCTGGGTTACAAAACGATCAAACTTGACACGGTTGCTGAAATGACCGCTGCGCTCAACCTTTACAAGTCATTTGGCTTTAAGGAAACCACCCCTTATAATGTCAGCCCTCTTGAAAATGTGCTTTTTTTTGAGCGCGAACTTTAATTAATCCTGCTAAACCCATTGAAAAAATCAACCTTTAAAACCCTGAACCTGCTCATTCTTTTTGTCACGATCGGAGCTGTAAAAACCAGCTTTGCACAAACAGAAACACTTCCCAGAAAATACATTTGCAACAAAACCGACAAACCGATCCAAATCGACGGAAAGCTGGAAGGCGCCTGGAAGAAGGCGGACTGGACGGCGCGGTTTGTGGACATTGAAGGAGACAAAAAACCGCTTCCTTACCAGCATACACAAGCCAAAATGCTGTGGGACGACACTCATTTGTACATTGCGGCCGTGATGGAAGAGACGGATATCTGGGCATATCAGGTTAAAAAAGACCAGATTGTATATCTGGAAAATGACTTTGAAGTCTTTATTGATCCGGATGGTGATACTGAGAATTACTACGAGCTGGAAATCAATGCGGCCAACAATACATTTGACCTTTTTCTTCCCAAAACCTACAAAAAAGGAGGCCGCGCTAATCTGCGCTGGGACATTAAAGAGCTGCGATCGGCCGTTTCCATCGATGGCACAATGAATGTTTCAAAAGACAAGGACAAGCGGTGGACCCTTGAAATTGCCATTCCATTCGCATCACTTTCTACGGAAAATGTGCCTGCCATTACTCCGACCGCCGGTTCGGAATGGCGGATCAACTTCTCTCGGGTAAACTGGAATCATGAGGTTAACGAGGAAGGCAAATATGCGCGGAAGCGGAATCCGGAAACAGGCAAAGCAATGCCGGAATACAATTGGGTCTGGTCGCCGCAGGGTGTTATCAACATGCATTTTCCCGAACATTGGGGCTTTTTGCAATTCAACGACCCTAGATCCGGCAAACGAAAAATGTCGCGATAAAAACTCACTCAAATCACTCCTATCATGTTCAAATGCATTCGATTTCTCGCCTTAATCTTGCTAACAACTGCTGCCCCTGCCCAGCCGGCAGCCGTGGGAAAAACCGCTGTTGATCAGAAGCTGGTCAAAAAACTCGAAGCGGCGATGGCTGGCTTTAAAGGCGATGCGGGCATTTATGTCCGAAATCTCAAAACCAACCGCATTGCAGCCGTTCTTGCGGATTCCATTTTCCCAACAGCGAGCATGGTTAAGGTGCCGATTATGTGCGGGATTTTTGATAAAATAAATCGTGGCGAGGTCAAGTTTGACCAGGAACTGATTTACCGCGACTCTTTAAAATATGATAACGGCATCGTTGGCTCGTTTCGGGACAGCACCAAAATAGCCTTGCCAAAAGTCGTTCATCTGATGATTTCTCAGAGTGACAACACGGGAAGTTTGTGGTTGCAGGCTCTGGCCGGAGGCGGCTCAGCGATCAATGCATGGCTTGAAAACAATGGTTTTTCAAACATTAAGGTCAATTCCAGAACGCCCGGAAGGAAAGACGGACAAGCAAAATACGGCTGGGGACAAACCACGCCCCGAGAAATGGCTGAACTTGTTGCAATGATCCGCGACGGAAAGGCGATTAGCCCGGCGGCAAGTGAGCGTATGTATCGCTATCTGGGCATGCAGTTCTGGGACGGCGAAGCCATTTCGCAGGTTCCTCCACAAGTGAAAATTGCGTCAAAAACTGGCGCCGTGAATCAGGCAAGATCAGAAGTGAATGTAGTCCACGCGCCGCACGGCGATTATGTGTTTTGCATTGCCACCAAAAACCAGCAAGATCAATCCTGGCTGCAAAGCAATGAGGGGTTTGTGCTGATCCGGAAATTGTCCGCGATCATTTGGGAACATTTTGAGCCGAAAAGCAAGTGGAAACCGCAGCAAGCTTCCGATCAATTTTGGTTTTGATTACTTTCCGGACTTTCGTCCGGAAAGTAATGCACATTAATGGCTTTCGTCCGATTCAATGCCCAGCACGCTCAATCGATACGGCGTCGCAGACACTTTAATCCGCTCAACCCTTGACAGATCCGCGACATCAATGCGCAGTAATTCGCCTGTTTTAGGTTGTGTAATGTAAATAAACCGCGAAGTCGCTTCGAGTTGTGGCTTTTGCGTTTCTTCTTTGGTCGTAGCAGGAATGATGCTGCCCGTTTTCACGACTGCATTTGTTTTCAAATCGTAAATGCGCACTTCGCCGCTGTGTAGTAAAACCAAAAGATTGTTTCCGGCATAATCCACTTTCGCCTGCATAATGTCAGCATTTGCGATGATCGGCGTTACTATGTTAGCGGCAATATCAATGAGATAAGCGCCTTTTGCAGCCGTATAACCAATAAATTTCCCTGCGCCTTTCGCTTCAAGGATCGAGCCGAACCATGCGTCACCGAAGTCGGCGGGATGTGGAATAAGCCGCTGCGAACCGCCGGGCTCCACGACAAGGATTCCGCTTGCCGATCCGAATAATGACACGGCACCATTCGTCGCATTTCCATGAATACCTTTCGTCTGGATTGTGGACGCAAAAAGTGTTTTTCCAGAAGCATTAATGATCCGGACACGCTCAGGCAACGAGCCTGCAACCGATCCGTCCTTTTCTGTGATTGCATAAGTTCCGTTGTTGAACTTGGTCATAGCGCCGTGGTGCGCCACATTGCCCGTGCTAATGTTTAACATCTTGGCGCCGGCAACATGAAAGTCTGATTCTTTGGCGATTGACAGCGTTCCGTCGCCATCATTGAATGTGATAATCTCCTCTCCTTTGCTTTTGAAATGGGTTGGTTTGTTGCCAGTGCCGGTTAATGCACCGAATTTCGGCGTCCCTTTTACGTCAACGTGATCTCCGTGGCCTTCAAAACCGGTGTCGAAAATCTGCACGAAATTGTTGGCACCATTCACCAGCGCACCGAAACGCCCAGCCTGCGTTCCATACAACGCGGACTTGGGAAACTGCGCCTCGAATTTCTCAACAGACAACTTGACCGGATCTACGAGCGACAATTCCTTCGTCACTTCATCATTCACCAGGATCCGGATGAATTGGAATTCTTTGTTTGCCTCTGGCGCGACGATTTCTTCTTTGTCATTATCGCAGGATACGATTGCGAAACTTAGTGCAAGGGTGGAAAGTGTTTTTAATAAATGCTTTTTCATGAAAAAATCTTTAAATGCAACAATGATGCAAATATAGAACCAGTCGATTCAATAATGCAACAATGATGCAAATAAAGATTTTTGTAAATCTGTTCTTGTAAATTTGTTATGCCAGTGCTTCGCGCATGAGGTTACGACTTTCTTTTTTCACAAAAGTGATCGGCACAAAATCGTCATTCGGTGCGCCTATGTAATAAACGGTCCATTCCGGATCGTGATGTGAAAGCATTTCGCTGATGCAATCGGCGCGGTGCGCAACCGGGTTAGAGCAATCTTCCCAATAAAAGAGCTCAACCCGGTAAAATAAATTTTGCTTAATTCCATTGATGGTGACTTCAACTTTGATCTCCTGCTTTCCTTGAAGCGGCGGGATAGGGATGGCGATGTG
This sequence comes from Dyadobacter sp. AC419, assembly GCF_979253085.1. Lineage (NCBI taxonomy): Bacteria > Pseudomonadati > Bacteroidota > Cytophagia > Cytophagales > Spirosomataceae > Dyadobacter > Dyadobacter sp. AC419. The sequence continues at coordinate 501,768 of NZ_CEEDCD010000027.1, forward strand.
GCTCATGGTTGATAATTGGGTTAAAAGTCAATTTAATGCAAGGTTAATGAGGGGAATTGATGCTGTTTGACTTACTCGCTTCGCAATGATTTAACCGGATTGGTCAATGCTGCTTTGATGCTTTGGAAACTGATCGTAAGCAATGCAACGACAATGGACAATGCTCCTGCCAGCGCGAAAACCCACCATTCAATGTCGATCCGATAAGCGAAATCTTTCAACCAGGAGCTTACTGCCCACCATGCAACGGGCGAAGCGATGAGAATAGAAGCGAGCACGAGTTTCAGAAAATCCCTGGAAAGCAGCGCAACAATGCCCGCCACGGAAGCACCCATCACCTTGCGGACACCAATTTCTTTGATCCTCCTTTCGGCTGAATAGGATGCAAGGCCAAACAAGCCGAGACAAGACACAAAAATGGCCAGCGCTGCAAGGATCCCAACAATGCTGCTCACCTGGCTGTCCGCTTTGTATAATGTTGCAAAATGATCATCCAGAAACGAATATTTGAATTCCTGGTCCGGCACGAGCGAAGTCCACGTGCCCTGAATCGCCGCGATCGCTTGCTTGGCATCTTTGCCTTTTATGCGCACAGACATTTCTTCATAACCCCAATCTTTTTGGTTAAAAAGGCAAAGCGTTTCGATTTTGTGATGCAAGGAATTGAAATTAAAATCCTGCGCTACGCCTACAATGGTGCCGGTCGAATCCATGCCTGAAAACCCGAAATGTTTCCCGATCAATGACTGAATGGTCATTTTAGGCTGATCTTTCAAAAGTTCTTTTGCCAGAGATTCATTGATGATATAGGACTTGGCATTGTCAGCCGCATCGTCCCTGAAGTTGCGACCGGCGATGATTTTGATTTTATACAAAGACAAATAATCCGGATCAACGACAACCTGAGATGAGGCAATCTCTTTAATAGGCCCGTCGCCGTGAAATGTGACGCCTGTTTGGTGCAGATTATTCCCTAACCGCTGCTGAGATCCCGTGACGCCGGCAACAAATGAGCTCGATAAAAGCTCTTGCTTAATTGCTTGATATTTAGGCCCTGACTTGGAATCAAGCGGAATAATGAGAACCTGTTCCTTATCAAAACCCGGATCTTTTTGCTCCATATAACGCAGCTGTTTAACGGCAAAGCCTGTGGCAATGATCAGAAAAACAGCGCTGGAAAACTGGACAATAACGAGCGCATTCCGAAAACCGCTTTTGCCTGTGCGAATGGCGCCTTTTAAAACCTTAATAGGCTGAAATGCAGACAGAAACGCTGCCGGATACAAACCTGAAAATATGCCGATAATGATTGTTCCGCCCAAAATTCCCAACAGAAGTCCTGGTCTGCTGAAAAGCGAGAAATCGAGTTCGCGCTGACTGAAATTATTAACGGAAGAAAGCAGCAGCTTGACCATTGCGACAGCCAAAATGAGCGCTATAAGCGCTAGCAAAACGGACTCACCAATGAACTGCCCGGCGAGCTGAAACCGTTGCGCACCAATGGCTTTTCTGATGCCCACTTCCTTTGCACGGCCTGTGGAGCGCGCCGTAGACAAGTTCATAAAATTGACACAAGCAATGATGAGCACAATGATTGCGATCACAGAGAAAATGTATGTGTAACTTCTGTCAAATTTTTGGAAATTGATATAGTCGTGGGTGATTTCGGTTGACTTGGCGTGCACGTCGCCCAGGGGTTGCAGAAACAATTCGTAGTTAGCCGCACCTTCCTTGGACATGTGCCGGCCGAGATAGGCAGGAAATTTCTTTTCTAATGCCGAAGTGCTGGTTCCAGGCGCCAGTTCGAGGTAAGTTACCAGCCAGTTGCCGCCCCAATTGTTTATATAATCCGGCCGCGTAATGGTGCTGAACGAGAACAGCGCATCGAATTGCAGGTGTGAGTTGGCCGGCACATTGCGCATAATCCCGGTTACTTTAAATGTCAGCGTGTCCTCGCCATAATGTATGACCGTTTTTCCAATTGGGTTTTCTTTTCCAAAGATGCTTGCAGCGCTTTTTTCAGAAAGGACGACTGCATTCGGATCTTTTAAAACGCTCCCTTTTTGTCCTTCCAGCAGCTCGTAGTCAAACATTTGAAAGAAATTGGGATCCACCCACAATGCTTTTGGCAACTCCGCTTTCTTATCTTGATAAAGTAAAGGAACGCGTTCAAAATTCCGGATCCTGACAAAATTTTTAATCTCAGGAAATTCATTTTTCAATGTCGGGCCCATGGGAAACATGGACAGCGCTACTTTTTGCGGCGCAACCATGCCTTTGAATTTCTGGACTTCATCCAGCCTGTAAATGTTTTTGGAGTGAATTTTATCAAAGCTCTTTTCGTAAAAAACAAAAAGCATAATCAGAATGCATGACGCCATTCCGATTGCGAGCCCGACAATGTTGATCCCGGAAAAAACTTTGTTTTTCCAGATATTGCGAAAAGCAACTTTCAGGTAGTTTTTGAACATATATCAGGATGGAGAATGGATGGAAATCAGCATTAACAATTTTATGCCAACAAAAACAACATCCTGATAGTCAATTTATTAAACGGCTAAAAACAAACAAAGTTGTCCGAAAACGGACAACTTTGTTCGGCTATGGACAGCTTTATTTTCAGTTGCTTACCAGCTCTTTCTGATGCCGATATAACCGCTTGCGGAATGGACGAAAATGTCGCCATTATCCAGAGCAAACCGCACGATCAAACTGGTTCTTTTAATCGATGGCAAATCGTATTGCGCCCCTAGTAATGTCGATAATTGGCCGCGAACAGGGATTATAGGCTCGCCCGGAATGCCAAAATTACGGCTATAAGATGCCCGCAAAGTCATAGAAAGTGCATTTCGCCATTTTCCCTGTGCGCCTACATACCAAACGTTCACACGATTGCTTGGAAAATATCTGCCACTGAATGGCTTAGACTTATCCATGTCCCGGCCCGGCACAATGAACGGCGTCCCGACCGTGCGATTCTGATAAGACCAGCCTTCGGCATATTGAGAATGGTTAAAATAGTTATCCGCGCCTTGATATGTGCTTCCCGGAATGTAAAATGTAGATCCGGACTGGTCTTTGGTCGATAAAAATTCAAGTGTAACGTGCGTAAAGACAAACCCCGCATCACTTCCCAAACGGTTCATTTTCAGATTAATGCCGTACAATCCATCGGGTATATTCTTGAAGAGCATACTCGACACGTCTTCAAATGGGTGCTGATGATAGATGAAGAGCTTTTTATCATCCAGTTTGGTTTCAAAAGCAAAATCATAACTGCCCAAATGGTTACCAAGCCGATAACTGTCAAAAGCGCCGTAACCATTCTTTTCAAACCAGTTTTTGGACGTGTAAGCCAATACAACATTGGGATAAAATTTCCAGGCTGACGGCAATTTGCCATTTAAAGCAAGCTCAGGGTGTTTTTTCAGTTCTTCCGAATGTCCCGCCCAAAGCACATTATGGTTAAGCCCAAAGTAAAATTTGCTTTTTGATTGCGGTTTGCCCAGTCTGAAATACAGAAATTTCTGGTGCAGCCTTATTCCCTGAATGTAGTCAGCATTGAACCAGCCGTGCGCGAAACCAGCGTGAATGGCCAGGAAATTTTTAGTAAATTTCAGCGGCACAAAGGTTACCGTCCCGATCTGCACTTTTGGAATAGGAAGTGAGTTGCCTGATCCGGCATAAAATCCGGAAGAGAGCGTCGTGTCTCCCAATCCCATCACTTCCCTCCTACGGCCTGCGTAAATTTCCAACATTTTATAACGCGCCTTCACATGCGCTTCTGGGAGCAGCACTTTAAACTGATCGTTACCATTATACGTCAGCACAGGATTGACGGCAAATCCCCAGTCCGTCTTTTTTCTGCGGTTGGTGAGTGTGTCGAAGAACACGTAAGGTTTCCATGCGCTCGCTTGCAATTGTCCGGCTGGCGTGGTTCCCGGAACAATGCCAAACTGATTGGTCCGCAACCAAAATGGAGTTGTTTTGGGAGAAGAAATATAAGCTCCCGTTTCTAATGCAGCATGAACATCGGAGACCAAACTGCTTCCCTCCTGTGCCTGAACGGACAGGGAAAGGAGCAAACAAAACCAAGCACTAATGTAAAAAATCGGTCTTAACCTGAACATAATGCACTTTTATGAAGGATCTGTGTGCAAGATAAAGACCTTTGTACAAAGTTTTTTCAACCCATTATTGTATTTCAAAGATTTTTAGAAAACGGTTGACATCCGCTTAGCAGGCTTGTTGCTGGATTCTGTTATGCCCGTATAATGCTTTCAAAAACGATTGCGGGCAAAGCGGAATGTTTACTGCAACGTTTTGACAGGATTTGCCAGCGCGGCTTTAACAGATTGGTAACCAACGGTAAGAAATGCAATGAAAATTGCCAGCAATGCGGATGCAGCGAAAATCCACCAGTCGATGCTGATGCGATAGGCAAAATCTTGCAGCCAGCGATGCATGAAATAATATGAAACCGGGCTGGCGATCACGATCGCTATGATAACTAATCTCAGAAAATCTGTTGATAACAAAGCAGTTATGCTTGCTACGGATGCACCCAACACTTTGCGTATGCCAATCTCTTTTGTGCGCTGCTCGATGGAAAAAAGGGCGAGGCCAAACAAACCGAGGCAGGACAAAAACACAGACAAAAGGGCAAATAACGAGGTCAGATTGGAAGCAAGCTCTTCTCTTTTATAAAAACCTGCGATCTCTTCGTCGTAAAAATTATATTGGAACACATATTCCGGAAATTGTTTTTGCCAGACATTCATAATGTCATTGATCGTGGACGAACCGATATTTTGCAACTTAATTCCGGCACTGCGGTAAAGTCGACGCGAGGAATAAATGACCGTAGGCTCGATGGCTGAATAAAGGTCTGCATTGTTAAAATCGGAAAGCACGCCGACGATTATGCCGGTTTTATTGTCCATATCGCCCACGGTTAACCGCTTATTCAAAGCTTCATCCGGTGATTTCAGGCCGAGCGCTTTTACAAGTTTGCTGTTGACGAGCAGCTCTCGAAGCGTGTCCGATTTCACTGGTGCGCGGCCGGCGAGCAATTTCAACCCATAAGTGCGCACGTAATTATCGTCAGCAACTCTTGATCTTGCTACAAACTTTTCCCAATCGCGATTTTCAAACTTAATGCTGCCACCATTTCCTGCCTGCGAAGATGGCGGATTTCTGAAAAAAGAAATACTTGCGACTTCCTTAATGCGTGGGATTTCATTGCGAAGCGCCTCAATTTTTCCGGTTTCAGCATCGGGCAGATTGACGTGCAAAATAAGGTCCTTATTTAGTCCCAAATCCTTATTCTTCAAATAACGCGATTGCAAAATGATTACCATTGAAACGGCAATTAAAACAAAGGAGATGCTGAATTGAGCGACAACAAGCCCTTTCCTGACAGAAAAAGCACCACGTTCACTGTTCATTGCAAGCCCTTTAATTGCCCTGACCGGATTGAGATTCGAAATAACCAACGCGGGATAAATTCCTGCTACGCAGACAACAAAGAACAGCAAAAGCACACTGAACGCAAGCAATTTAAAATCGGAAAACGCATTTATCTCTAAGTTGATTTCCAGCCAGTTACTAAGCATCGGAACCAGCACTTTTGCGAGCAGCACGGATAAAAGAAATGATGTAACTGTGAACAAAGCCGCTTCGTGGATGAAGAGCCAGAAAACCTGCCATTGCGACACGCCCAGGACTTTCCTTATCCCAACTTCCTTGCTCCTCTTGAAAGACTGCGCAGTCGATATGTTAATAAAATTGAAGCACGCGATCAGAATCAGCAGTAAGCCGACTGTGGCCAGCATGATGATCGTATAATATTTGATCTTGCCGCCGTAGGCAATGTTAAAGTGAATGTCTGAAAGCGGTTGCAGGTGATAGCGAAAAATGTTGTTATCGGGTCCGTGGATTTTTTTGGCAAAAGCGATCAGCTGATTTTCAATAACTTTCTGATCCTCGGCTGTCCGCAAGCTCACAAATGTTTCGCGGTTGCTGTCTATCCATGTCCAGTCTTCATATCCATATTCAGGAACCAGTTTCTTTAATGTTGGCAGCGAAACGAACACATCTTTTTTGAAATCCGTTTGCTCGGTAATATCCTTTATCACACCACCGACGGTTGCGTTTTCAGCATTGTTAAGCCGGATAAGACGGCCTATGGGATTGGACTTTCCAAAATATTTTTGCGCATATTGCTCCGTGATAATCACCTGATTGGGCAGGTCCAAAACCGCTGCATTGCCTGCAAGAAATTGATAATCGAATATTTTAAAGAACTCGGAATCTGTAAAGGCGGCTGATGATTTTTCAAAAAACTTCTTTGACTCCTTAGCTTGATCAATGCTGATTGTCAACTCGCGATCCGCGAGATAGGCTGCGTGCGTAACATTGGCAAACTCTTTTCTGAGCGTCGTGTGCAAAGGAAAAGACGAGCCTCTTTCGTGCTCAACAGAACCGTCTTCGAGATGCAGGTCAACGACCATGCGGAAGATTTTATCCGCATTTTTGTGATGCCGGTCCACGCCAAGATGATAACTTACCAGCTGGAAAATAATGATTGCGCCAGCCATCCCAATGCCCAGCCCAACAATGTTGATTCCCGAATAAAGCTTGTTTTTCAACAAGTTCCGCAATGCGATTTTGAAGTAATTTCTAAGCATAAAGCCGACAATTGATTATCCTTAATCCGTCTTCAAACTCTTAATCGGGTTCCTTAATGCTGCTTTGACACTTTCATAACTAACGGTAAGCAATGCAACACTTACTGCCAAAAGCCCTGCAAGCACAAAAACCGACCAGTGAATGTCAGTTTTATAAGCAAAATCGGCCAGCCATTGATTCATGCCATACCAGGCGAGTGGCGTTGCGATGAGGATTGCGACAATGATCAGGCGCACGAAATCTTTTGAAAGCAAAGCAACAATGCTAAAAACAGAAGCGCCAAGCACTTTTCTGACACCAATTTCTTTCGTCCGTTGAATGGTTGTGAACGCGGCCAGGCCAAAAAGTCCGAGACAAGCGATTATGACCGCCAATGTCGCAAAAACCCCAAACAGCTGCCCTACTCGCTGTTCGGACTGATACATTTGGTTAAAACGCTCGTCCAGAAATGAATAGGAAAATGGATTGTCAGTTTGCGCCTTCCAGTTTTTTTCAATGACTTTTAACAAACCGGGAATGTCAGCTGTTTTGATCTGCAATGCCATTTGATAATTGTCCTCGCCATAGTAAATCACGAGCGGCGCAATGGTCTCATGCATGGATTTAAAGTGAAAATCCTTGATGACGCCCACCACAGTGAATTTTCGTTTGCTTTCTGGCGTCCCATTGCCAATTGTGGCAATGCGCTGACCAATCGGGTTCGTCCAGCCAAATTGCTTCACGGCAGCTTCATTAATAAGCACGGATACGCTATCCGACGCAAATGTTTTCGAAAAGTTGCGTCCAGCACTTAATTTGATTCCAAGCGTTTTAAGATAGTTTTCGTCGATTTGATAAGTTTTAATGCGTGACGGCGTGATGCTGTTGTCTGCATTCTCAGGAAGAAAACCGTCGACACCATTATTGGAATCTCCGGCAGGCATGTAACCGGCCATTGTTACATCCCCAACTTGCGAAAGCCCTTCCAGTTCGGATTTAAATGCTTTCGCTTTGTCGCCAAGCAAATAAGTGTCTTGCAAGATCAAAACCTGATCTTTTTTGAAACCAACTTCTTTATTTTGAATAAACTGTAGTTGCTGATAAACCACCATTGTTCCGACAATCATGGCAATGGAAACCACAAACTGAATGGTAACCAACGTGTTGCGAAGCCAACCGCTTTTTACACTCTGCACTTTGCCTTTCAGCACGGCGATCGGTTGGAAGGCGGAAAGGAAAAATGCAGGATAACTTCCTGCAAGCACACCCACAATAAGGCAACCCAGAAATGCAGTAGAAACCGTGCGAATGTTCAGGACTGTTTCCAGGCTGAATTGCTTGCCCGCCAGCTGGTTAAAGTTGGGTAAAATCAGCATTACCAAAATGAGGGCGATGATGAAAGCAAAGAAAGTCAGCAGCACCGACTCAGTCAGGAATTGGCGGACTAACTGCTGTTGCACAGAACCAAGCACTTTCCGAACGCCCACTTCCTTGGCACGACCAGCGGATCCGGCTGTGGACAGATTCATAAAATTGATGCAGGCAATGAGCAGAATAAATGCTGCGATCACTGAAAAGATGTAAACGTATTTAATGTTTCCATTGGCTTCCAGCTCATTTTCAAGATTAGAATGCAAATGAATGTCTGTAACCGGTTGGAATTGGAAGCTGAAACTGTCGCCTTTTTTCAAATATTCTTCATAACTCATGCCCAGAAACTCCTTGATCTCCGGGCCAATGTAGTTTTTTACAATTTCACCGCTTTTCGCGGCAAGCTGTTGCGGGGTAAAATCTTTCCGCAACAACAAATAAGTGTTAGCGCCACTGGAAAGCCATTTTTCACCCAATTGCACGGAGCTCATCGAGGCAAAAAAACCAAAATGAAAGTGCGCATTGGAAGGAACATCTTTCGCGACGCCTGTTACTTGGAATAATCCGCGCGTCCCCAGTGTCAGGCTTTTTCCGATTGGATCGGTGGCGCCAAAATATTTCCTTGCAGTAGTTTCCGTGATAACAACGGTTCTTGGCTCAGCAACGGCTTTCTCAACGCTTCCTTCGACCAACGGAAGAGTGAAGACTTTGAAAAAATTGGAATCTACAAATGCTACACCATCCTCTTTGAACTGCTCGTTGCCATATTTAACTACAAATGTGCCCTCTCTGAAAATCCGTGTGAATGCTTCCACGCCAGGATAATCCTTTTTCAGTGCAGGGCCAGCCGGGGCCGGAGCAACCGCAATGTTGAGCTCCTTACCGCCCAGACTTCCGTGCATCGTCATCCTGACGAGGCGGTCCGCGTTTTCATTGAAACGATCGTAACTCAGCTCGTGCTGTACAAACAGCATAATGAGCATACAAGTCGACAACCCAATGGCCAGGCCAAAGATATTGATGGCCGAAAAAGCCTTTTTATTCCTAAGGCTGCGCCACGCGATTTTGAGATTGTTCCTGAACATAAGTTTGGGCTTTATTCGCTTCTGAGGCTTTTTACCGGGTTCATCAATGCAGCGCGTATACTTTGGAAACTGACTGTTGCAAACGCAATTGCTGCGGATAAAAATGCAGCAACGGCGAAGATCCACCAGTAAATGTCTGTCTTGTAAGCAAAGTTATCCAGCCAGCGATACATTCCGTAATACGCTATGGGTGAAGCGATAACGAACGCGATTAACACCAGTTTCAGGAAATCTTTTGACAAAAGCCCGACAATGCTGCCCGTTGATGCACCCATCACTTTGCGGACGCCAATTTCTTTCGTGCGCTGCATTGTGCTGTAAGATGCCAGTCCAAGCAGGCCGAGGCACGAGATGAAAATGGCAAGGATTGCGAAGTTAAAAAATAGCTTTTCGAAACGTTCTTCGCTTCTGTACTGGCGGTCGAAAAACTCGTCCATAAAATAATAACTGAACGGTCGTTCCGGTAAGATCACTTTCCACTTTTGCTCAATGGCTGCAACGGCTTCCTTAATGTTGCCGCCGATCAATTTTAATAGACACAAGCTCACTTCCACCGGGCTCAATGCGCATGGTAAGCGGTTTAATTTTTTCCTGCAATGACCGGAAATGGAAATCTTTGATCACACCGACGATTTTACCCTCACGACCCCATTGCTTAAACCTGCGCCCGATTGCTTGCTCAGGTGAGCTGTAACCGAAAAGCTTCACCGCAGCTTCATTGACCACCATGGCTTGCGTCGTATCCGTGCCAAACTCCCGTGAAAAAGGTCGGCCGGCAGCCATTTTCAATCCAAATTGCGGGATAAAATCGAAGTCGACAAAGTAGAGGTCCAGATTGGCGATTTGCAAGTCACCGCTTTTGTTTTCAATTTCGGAATAAGCTCCCGGATTGCCGCTTCCGGGCACGCTTGATGAAGCCGCAGTTGATTTTACGCCCGTAATGTCAGCCAGCGATTGTTTAAATGCATCTTTTTTCGGATCACCCTGCGAGTTCACGATCATCATCTGATCTTTGCTGAAACCCAGGTCGCGGTTGCGCATAAAATCCATCTGAATGTAAACGACGATCGTCGCGATAATCAATGCAATAGAAATGGCGAATTGGATGGTTACCAATGATTTTCTTAACAAAATCCCTTTCACACTGGTTGTAAAACGGCCTTTTAACACCACAACAGGCTCAAATGAAGACAGCACCAAAGCGGGATAAGTGCCTGCAATAATGCCGATTAATATAGCCGCAATGAACATGCCGCCTACAAATGGAAGGTTATCAAATATGCCGGTGCTGATTATTTTTCCGGAAAGATTATTGAACAACGGGATTAAAGCTGCTGTTAGGACAATGGCAAATACAAATGCAATCATGCATATCAGAATGGATTCGCTGATGAATTGTCTGGCTACGAGCATTTTAGGAGCTCCCACAACTTTCCTTATGCCCACTTCTTTCGCGCGCTCGACCGAACGTGCTGTGGTGAGATTTACAAAATTAATGCAGGCAATAAGCAGGATGAAAATTGCGACAACGGAGAACACATATACGTTGTTCATGCTCCCCGATTCCTGCGTATCGCGCGTCGATCTGAGATAGACATCGCGCAGCGGTTCCAGGAACAATGTATAGAACATTTGCGACTCCTTCATGGTTTTTCCTGCGCGTCTTTCAAGAAAAGCCGGAAACTTTTTTTCAAGTCCTGCCGCGGTTGTGCCTGGCTTTAAAAGCAAGTAAGTCATGGCACCAAAGTTGCCCCACTGCTCATCCAGGCCTTTATTGAAGCGTTGCGTCATGGTGGTCATCGACACGATCATATCGCCTTTGATCTGAGAATTTTCAGGAATGTCCTTGATTACTCCCGTTACTTTTGCTGGTAATCCCTCGCCGGATAAAAGCAATGTCTGCCCGATCGGGTCGGCGTTTTCAAAGTATTTTTTTGCAGCCGTTTCTGTAAAAACAATGCTTAACTGATCTTTTAATGCTGTTTTTGGATCTCCTTTAATTAGGTTAAAGTCGAAAACCTGGAAAAGTGAGGAGTCAGCAAAAAGCGTTTTCTCTTCCTGAAATTTGATGTCACCTTTTCTTACCAAAAAACTGCCGCTGCTCACCCGCGTAAACGCTTCCACTTCCGGAAAATCACTTTTAATGTTAGGAGCAAATGCCCAGGAAGTTATGCCTGCATTGATGATTTCGGAAGGCGTTTTGATGTCTGTTACTAACCTATAAATGCGGTCGGCTTTTGTATTAAAAGCGTCGTAACTGAGCTCAAAATGAACGTATAGCGAGATCAGAAAGCATGCGGACATCCCAACGGTCAGTCCCATAACATTGATGAAAGAAAAGATTTTGTGTTTCCACAAATTGCGGATGGCAATTTTCAGATAGTTTTTTAACATGGCGAGGCTGCAAGGATTGTTGGTTAACGTGTATCTATGGCATGCAGAGGCAATTTTAAAACTAATATGCCAAGTCCGATATGGGCAGCAAATTACCTTTAAATCAATAAGTTACAGCCGAATAATAAAAAGCCAGTTGTCCGAAATCGAACAACTGGCTTTTTAACTGAACATTCAGAATAACGAATCAAATATTTTCAAATGCGATCTCCTGGCCATAAACGACAGAATTGTCTTCCATAATAGCATAAGCTCTGTAGTATAAAAACGGCCCGCACGTATTGCTGACGCTGTTTAGCAGGGTTCTTTTGCCTGGCAAGAACGGCATTGGAAAGATTTGCTTATAATCGGTTCCTACAACCGGGTTGCCTACGCGCGGATTTCCCGTTCCCTGCATGTTGTAAACCATCCCATATTCTTTCACAGGAATCGTCCCGACATCCTTAATGTCCAGATTGAAAGTGACACTGCATTTCCAGACACCAGATGTAATGTTAAGCGTTTCTAATTGAGGCGGAGTGCCCGGGAGGTCATGATCCACGCAGGCATTTGCAAACAACGACAACAGCATTACGGAGAAATAATAGAGCTTGCGGCGCATATGAATAGTAGTTTGAGGTGACTAACTATAACTAAGCAGTAGCAAATATTACAAAATTTCCTTTGAAATATCAAACTAAATGCCTGATTACCAATTATTCCCTCAAACGAGGCCTATCACTCACTTTTCAGAGATTTCACCGGGTTCATTAATGCTGCTTTGATGCTTTGAAAACTTACGGTTGTGAAAGCAATCACTATGGCAAGCACCGCACTAATGGCGAACATCCACCAGCTGATCGCAATTTTATATTCAAAATCTTGCAGCCATTTATCCATAAAATACCAGGCAACGGGTGACGCAAGCACAATGGCAATGAACACGAGCATTAAAAAGTCTTTCGATAACAAGCCGACAATGCTGGAAACCGAAGCACCAAGCACTTTTCGGACACCGATTTCTTTCATGCGCTGCTGCGCCATAAATGTGGCCAGACCGAATAATCCGAGGCAGGCAATAAAGATCGAAAGTCCGGCGAAGATCTGGTAAAGCAGGCTCAGCTGGCGCTCCTGGTTGTAAAACTCTTCAATAGTCTGGTCGAAAAATTGTCCTTGTAAAGTCACTTCCGGAAAAACTCGTGCATAGGTTTTTTCAATTTCGGCTACGGCCCGGGACACATTCTTTGTCTCTATCTTGATCCCCGCAAACCAGTAATATTCCGGCATAGGCTGGATTATAATCGGCTTGGCTGCTTCACGCGCAGAATTGGCTTTAAAATCCTTCACCACACCCACGATAGGCTGCCATTTGCCGCGGCCAATGCTGATGTTTTTACCAATGGCGTCCTCCGCATTCTTCAAGCCGACTTTGCGAAGGAATGTTTCATTGACCACACAAGATCCAATAGAATCACCTTTTACGTAAGGCCCGCCGGCTGCAAATTCCAGTCCGTAAGTTTTGAAATAATGCTCGTCTGCAAATTTGTTAAACAACTGAAAGTCTTCATCTTTCCCCCTGTTATCGAATGCAAAATTGCCTGACCAGTTGTTATCAGAAGACGGAGCGTCGGACGAAAAACTTGCTGATGCGATGTCCGGATTTTGCAAAATCTCATTCCGAAATGTCTCGAACCGGCTCTTATATGCTTCATCCAGATTGACGGAATAAACGCCTTCCTTCACAAAACCAAGATCCAGATTACTAATGTATTTCATCTGCATAATGGTCACAATGGTGCCTACAACCAAGATCTGAGAAATCCCGAATTGCACGATAATAAGCGTTTTTTGCAAAGAAATTCCGGCCAATGACCGGTTTGCAATTTTACTTTTAATGGCTTCGATGGGCCTGAAACCTGACATGACAACCGCAGGATAAAAGCCAGCTACAAAGCTGACCACAATCGCAAGCCCGGCAATGAAGAACCAGATCTTTGGATTCTGAACAACGGGAAGTTCGGCGGGAACACGCGAAATTTTACCTAACAGCGGCATGCTTAGCATGGCGATGACGACGCCTATCACCACCGCAAAGCCAACAATGAGGACGGTTTCACTTAAAAACTGCCGCATAAGTTCAGCACGACCGCTTCCAAGCACTTTTCGCACGCCAACTTCTTTGGAACGCCGTACAGACTGCACCGTGGCAAGGTTTATAAAATTGATGCAAGCCATTGAAATGATCAGAATGCCGATTACGACCAATGTCCAAAGCACTTTTTTGTCGATAACGTGATTCGAATAATTGGGAAGCCGGCTGTCGTAATGCTGATTGGCGAGCGGGCTCAGGAAATGCGTTATCTTGAAATTATCTGCTTTGCTATTATAATGTTTGGAAACGAATTTGACCAAAAGCTTATCAATGCTGGCAGGCGTAACATTATCGGGCAAAAGCACAAACATTTGATCGCTGCTGCTCGTGCCTCCCCAGCTTTCGAAACCTCCAAAACCGAATGCCATTGGCTGCTGCCTTTTTGATTCATAGGAGATTACAATGTCGGTTGGAAAGTCGGTGTTTAAAGGCGGGTTAACCAGGATGCCTCCAACTTTCATCACCGTCTTATTGTTGATTTTCACAAACTGCCCTACGGCTTCCTGCCAGTTACCAAAATATTTTTCAGCTTTCCTTTGTGACAGCACGATTACGTTGGGATCTTTCAGCACCGCTTTTGAGCCTGCTAAAAATGTAAAGTCGAAGATTTCGAAAAACTCGGGAACGGTGAGCAAACCTTCATCGTCCTCATAAAACTTCTTATCGGAAGCCTGACTTTTGGCATCTCGTCCGAGCACTGTTATCTGCGGATCCAGCGTGCCGTAAATGGGGACTATTATTTCAAATTGCGGAATATCGACTTTCAACGCGGCGTAGAAAGGAAGCGGAGTGCCGGGCGTAAAATCGGTTTGCCCGGTCGGATAATCCGTTTTTCTGATAATGCGGTAAATGCGATCAGATTTGCTGTGAAATTTATCAAATCCGGACTCATACGAATAGACCACATAAAGCAACAGACAGGCCGCAACACCAACCGAAAGGCCCATTAAATTCAGGATCGAATAATTGCGGTAACGCATAATGGTCCGCAAAGCGATTTTGAGATGGTTTTTAAACATGGTTCGAGAAATGGCTTTCAGCGATCGGCTGTGAGCCCTTTTAGTTTATGATAAATTCACAAAACTGAACTATTCACTTTTTAAAGACTCAACCGGGTTCATTAACGCTGCTTTCACACTTTGAAAACTAATGGTAACCAGTGCGATCACAATGGCCATCAAGCCCGACGCAGCGAATATCCAAACTGGCATTTGAATTTTATAAGTAAAATCCTGCAACCAGTTTTCCATAAAATAGTAAGCGACAGGCATTGCGAGCACGATGGCAACCAGCACGAGCCGAACAAAATCTTTGGAAAGCAATGCAACGATTGCGGCGACAGAAGCGCCAAGCACTTTACGAATCCCGATTTCCTTGGTCCGTGTTTCAGCTGTGAATGTTACCAGCCCGAAAAGGCCCATACAAGCGATAAAAATGGCCAATGCGGTGAAAACGGAAAACATTTTTGACATCCTTATCTCCGTTTTAAATGTCTCGTTAAAGGCATCGTCCAGGAAGTAATATTCGAATGGCTTTTCCTTATCATATTTTTTAAAGATTGCACCGATCTGCGCTACTTTCGCCTGAATGTCGGTTTTGGGATCGAGTCGCGCGTAAAGCACGCCGCGTTGTCCGGGAAAGTTGAGAATGTTGGTCGTATCGCTAACAATGAACAATTCCATTGCCTTAATGCCGCCTTGCAAAGAGGTGAAATGAAAGTCTTTTACAATGCCCGCAATCTCATCTTTTTCACCAATCAATTGTCCGACGGGATCGCCTTGTATGCCGAGTTCTTTGACCGCAGCCTCATTAATGAGCACGTGATTCCGGTTTTTCATCACACCCGCAGCGAGTTTATTTTTCCACTGCATTCCCAGGGTTTCCATGAATTGATTGTCAGTGACCATGTTAGCAACGCCAACATCCTTTTGGGTTGTGAGATTTTTGGTAAACCACATATTATAGCCCTTGAAAAGCCCTGCGTTGGTAACCGTCACATTTTGTACGCCTACTTGCTGTTTGATCTCATCGCGCAGTGGAAAAAAGCTTGTGGCAACGGTTGAAGTCAATGGAATGGTCAGAATTTGATCTTTGTAAAGTCCGAGCTTCTTGTTTTGCATGTAACTAAGCTGACTTTTTACCACCAAACTGGAAATGATAAGCGCTATGGAAACAGTAAATTGAAACACCATAAACAGTTTCCTAACCGTGGTTCCGCTGCGATTTCCACCTAAACGTCCTTTAAGCACTTGAAGCGGTGCAAAGCCGGATAATATCAGCGCTGGATAACTGCCGGCAACCAATGCAGAAACGAGCAGTAAGACGATCAGAAAGCCCAAAAACGACGGTGATATCAGAAATGAAGCGTCAATGCGCAGGTTGAGCAGATCGTAAAATGGCTGCCTTAATAATTGAACAAACAAAAATGCCAGCCCAAAGGCCAGCACGCATAACAAAACCGATTCAATGTAAAATTGCTTTACCAGTCCGCTCCTGCCTGCGCCAACCACTTTCCTTACGCCCACTTCCTTTGCCCGCAATGTTGCGCGGGCGGTGGTAAGACTCATGTAATTGAATAAGGCGAGAAAAAGAATCAATATGGCAACTCCGGTAAAAATGGAAATGAGCTTCGAATTTCCAGAGTCATTGAAATTGTTGCCTAAATGTGTGCTTGTGAATGATTCCAGCGTGTAATTGGCCTCGGCGTCGAATGCGCCTGTGCGGTTTCCTTCACGTTTAATGTTTTTCTCCACCCCCGCAACCGATCCTTTCGAATCCAGCAAAAGATAGAGATTAAATGCACCTGCATGATCCCAAGCTTCTTTATTGTGTTCGCTTAACGCAGGAAATGTGACGGACGAAGCGATGAAATCGAAGTTGAATGTGGAGTTGGAAGGCGGGTTTTCGGCGACACCGGTAATTTGCATCGGGTGCGTTCCCTGATAGATTAATGTTTTACCGATCGGGTCTGAGTCGCCAAAATATTTGGTTGCTGCCCGTTCAGAAATCACCAAATCAAAAGGCTTTTCGAGAACAGATTTTTTGTTGCCTTTTATCAGGTTAAAAGAAAAAACATTGAAGATGGAAGGATCGGCAAACATAAAATTTTGCTCGTAAAACGCCTCAGAAGGCCGGTCAGGATTTTTGATAACAACCTTGTCCACAACCGTGTTTACGCGCACATAATCCTTTACTTGCGGATTATATTCTTTCAATGCCGGCCCCAATTTGACGGAAAATGAATTGAACTGCATATCCGTATCGCCCATTTTCACTTTGGCCAGGAGCCTGTAAATCCGCTTGTGATTGGCGTGAAACTGATCATAGCTGAACTCATGCACAACAAACATCAGGATCAACACGGAAACCGCCATGCCGGAAGCCAAACCGAAAATGTTGATGAAAGAATAAGTCTTATTCCTGGCCAGATTTCTGAGGGCGATTTTCAGATAATTTTTCAGCATATATCGGGTTGGTTATTCGCTTTTCAATGCTTTGACAGGGTTCATCAATGCTGCTTTAATGCTTTGGAAACTTACTGTCATCAATGCAATAGCAATGGCTGCTATGCCTGCTGCGACAAATGTCCAGGGGCTGATCGTAATCTGGTAAGCAAAGTCTGCGAGCCATTTATTCATGCCATACCAAGCTGCTGGCGTGGCAATGGCGATGGCAATGAGCATTAGTTTTACAAAATCTCTGGATAGCAGCAGCACAATGCTGGCAACGGATGCACCAAGCACTTTTCTCACGCCGATTTCTTTTGTTCTTTGCTCAGAGATGAACGCGATCAATGCAAATAAACCCATGCAGGAAATAAAGATCGTTATGCCGGAAAACACACCCAGGATTGAAGAAACACGCTTTTCTGCTTTATACATGGTGTCGAATTCCTGATCCAGGAAATGATATTCAAATGGACGAGTCGGGAAATTCACCTTCCAGCTTTTCTCTAAAAGTGCCAGCGCCTGTGCTGAATTGGCTCCTACAATTTTCACCATTACTTTTCCAAAATAATTGTATTCCGGAATGATTGCAATCGGGCCTATTTTCTCATGTAAAGATCTGAAATGGAAGTCTTTGGCAACCGCTTTAACTTCGCCTGTTCTTCCGTTCATATTGACAGCTTTTCCAATGGCAGTAACCGGCGTCCAGCCCAATGCCTTCACTGCGGATTCGTTCAAAATGAAGGCAAACTTGCGTAATGCAGCGGAATCTGCTGTCGCTCTGAGAATGTCCGTATCATTGAAATTTTGTCCGGTGATCAGTTGCATGCCTAATGTTGGCACAAAATCCTTTTCTACCGGAATGGCCGTAATGTTCAGCTGAAAATTCTGCGGCTTATCATTGGCTGTAATCGTATAACCGCCCTGCACATTCACCGGCGAATCGTAGGAAGCCGTTACAGATTTTACAATCGGACTGTTAAGTAACTCGCCCTTCATTGCAGACAGCTTGCTCATTGAAATGCCTGAACTGACGTCCATAACAATAATTTGCGAAGGATTAATGCCCAGGTTTTTGTTTTGGATAAATTGTAATTGCTGATTTGCAATAATAGTCCCGATAATGAAGAGAATGGAAATGGTGAATTGGAAAACAACCAATGAACTGCGAAGCCCGCTGCCGCCTGAGCTTGTTAATAATTTACCCTTCAAAACTTTAACCGGCTCAAAACCTGAAAGAACTGCTGCCGGATAAACGCCTGACAACAAAGTAACCGCCACGCCAAGCACAATCAGCAATAAAACCACAGAATAGGCTGGCCAAACCTGGAAACCCAGATCATTGTCGGTCAAGTTGCTGATTAAAGGAAATCCGAGGAATGAAATGAGCAAGCCGAAGACGATCGCAACGACTGTAATTAATCCGCATTCAAATAAATATTGTCTGAAAACCTGCGCACGCGCCGCGCCCATCACCTTACGCACGCCTACTTCACGCGCTCTTACGGCAGAACGCGCCGTTACAAGATTGATAAAATTAATACAGGCAATTACCAGAATCAGTAATGCGACGCCGGAAAGGATGTAAATGTATTTATAATTGCCGCTTGCTTCCATACCAGCAGAAACCTTAGAATAAAGGTGAATGCGGTTAAATGGTTCGAGTTCAAGTTTTACTTTGGAAGACGGATCTTGCGGATTGTTCAGATTTTTAGCTGCAAACTGGTCAATTTTTGCTTGCAAGGCCGCCACCTTGGCTTCGGGTTGAAGCAGCAGATAAGTGTAGTCATTTGCGGAATCGAAAGCCTCGGATTTGGAGCGGGGCAATGTGCTATAACTTCCTAACCAATTGAACTTGATGTGCGAATAAGAAGGCGCGTCTGCAATGACACCCGTCACCTGCATCGTAAGGTTTTCATTCATGGTGACGGTTTTGCCTATCGCGCTCGCGTCGCCAAAATATTTTTTAGCGGTTGTCTGATCAATAATAACAGAATTGGGCTGCGACAATGCTGTGGCCTGATCGCCTTGAAGGAATTGCGCTGGGAAAATCTTAAAAAATGAAGAATCAGCGAACAGAATCTTCTTTTCATTGAATAACTTTTCATCATATTTCACCGCCACCGAGCTTCCGCCTCCGTACGCATACAAGCGAACGGCTTCCTTAACCTCCCCGAATTCTCTTGAAAATACGGGTGCAACGGCGGTGGGCGTGACTGCAATATTGACCGGCTCGCTATCGCCTGCCTGATAAAACAGATTAACCCTTACAATGTGGTCGCCATTTGGCTGAAAACGGTCATAGCGCACTTCGTGCAATACATAAGTCGCTAGCAGAAGAAAGCATCCAATCCCTAATGAAAGGCCGATGATGCTTATAAATGAATTGGTTTTGTACTTCCGGAGATTCCGGACGGCGATCTTGAAATAATTTTGAAACATTTTTTTGATGATTTGGCTGCGAGCAAAAATGCTAGCAGCCTGTTGGTTAAATGGTATTTTTATTTCAAAATAGAACGCTGAGAGTAACGCTTACTCACTTTTCAGTGACTTCACGGGATTCATTAATGCTGCTTTAATGCTTTGAAAACTAATGGTAAATAAGGCGATTGCAATAGAGACGATTGCCGCAAATGCGAAAACGCCCCAGCTGATTTTGGTATGATAAGCGAAATCCTGCAACCACGTGTCCATCGCATACCAGGCTATGGGTGAAGCGATTACAATGGCAATGATGACTAATTTGAGAAAATCATTGGAAAGCATCACGACTAAACTGGTTACGGAAGCACCTAAAACTTTACGGACGCCGATCTCCTTCGTTCTGATCTCGGCCATAAACATAGATAAGCCGAGTAAACCCATGCAGGAAATAAAAATCGCTATGCCTGAAAATACGGTAAAAAGAAGTTGTTGAGTTTGTTCCGTCGCATACAATACGCCGAATTTTTGATCCAGAAATTCGTAAGTGAATGGCCGTTCCGGAAATTGTTTTTGCCAGACATTTTCAATGTGCGCCAACGCGTCTTTCATGTTTCGGCCCGAAACGCGAACAGACATCCAGCCAAGACGATCCGTCTGCGCAAACATTACAATGGGCGCGACTTTCTGATGCAGTGATTCGAAATGATAATCCTTGGTAACGCCAACGATCTGCCCGCGGATGTCGCCGTAACCGAAACGATTGCCAATGGCGTCAGCCGGATTTTTCCAGCCTAACAGCTTAATGGCGGTTTCATTGAGGATAAAACCATTGGTTTTGTCTGTCGAGAATGCTCTTGAAAAGTTACGCCCTGCCGCCATTTCAATCTGATATGCCGTGATAAAGTCCTCGTCGACGGACAAAGATTTAATATCAATCTCTGCCGGGGCCATAGAATCGCCCCGCATCACAAACGCACCCCAAGAATCCAGTAACCGGCCGGAAGGAATGCGCGACGAGCGGCCTACTTCGACAATGTTGGCATTTTCTTTGAGCTGTTGTTTAATGCTTTCGAAATTCACCGCGGAATCACTGCCAGCGCGAAGCAGCACAACCTGATCTTTGGAATAACCTAGCTTGTAGTTTCTAATGTATTTCATCTGGCTGTAAACCACTGCTGTGCAAATAATGAGCACTACGGCGATCGCGAATTGTGTCACGACGAGCCCTTGGCGCAATTTCCCATTTTTCAGCGCAGAAGCAATGCGGCCTTTGAACACGCTTAACGGCTGAAAAGAAGTCATAAAAAAAGCAGGATAACTTCCGGCAATCAATCCGGTAAATAGGGTGATCCCTAATACGATGCAAAGGAAAACAGGATCCAATAATGCATTGAATGAAAGCTGCTTTTGGGTAAAATTGTTTAAAACCGGAAGGCATAACACGACCAAAACAATCGCGAAAAACAGCGAAACAAACACCAGCAGAATGGATTCACTTAAAAATTGCCGAACAAGCTGATGTCTGACCGCGCCGATCACTTTGCGCATACCCACCTCTTTGGCGCGCGTGGCCGAGCGCGCGGTTGCCAGGTTCATATAATTGATGCAGGCAATGATCAGAATGAAGATAGCGATGGCTGAAAACAAATAAACATACTGAATGTCACCATTCGCCTCTATCTCCGAATCCAGGTGCGAGCGCAAATGAATGTCTGTTAGTTTAGTGAGATTAAGTCTCGAATAAGTTGATGCTTTGGGATCAATGTGGCGGTTTTGAAATGCGGGGAAGGCTTTAACAAGCTTTTGCGGATCGTAGTTTTTTGGTAAAAGCAAAAAGGTTGAAAATGAATTGTTACCCCAGTTACTCCTCAGACCTTCGGCGCCATAAACGCGATCATCATTGAGTGTGGAAAACGAAATCAGGACTTCTGGATGAAAGTGTGACTGCGATGGCAATGGTTCAAAAACGCCGGTTACAGTATAATCAAACTGGTTTTCCATCCTGACGATCTTACCAATCGGATCTTCTTTTCCGAAATACTTCTCGGCCATTGGTTTGGAAAACATTATTGAGAATGGGTTTTCCAAAGCCTTATTAGCATTGCCCTGCATTACATTAAATGAGAACACTTTAAATATGTTTGCCTCAGCCGCAAAGACATTTTCCTCATTATAAACATGATCGCCATATTGGATTAACCCGCTAAAATCCAGCAGCCGGGTTACTTGCTCTACTTCGGGAAAATCTTGCTTGACTAGCGGACCGAAAGGCGGCGCTGCGTGTCCCAAACGTAGGGATTCAGACCCGTCTTTTGATAGAAATGTTCGGTTTAAGCGGTAAACCCGCTCTGCATTGGCATGGAATCTGTCATAACTCAATTCGTCTTTGACATACAATGACAAAAGCAGAAAACAAGACAGCCCAATGGCGACGCCTGAAATGTTAATGAAGCTGAACGTCTTGTGTTTCAGCAAATTTCTAAGGGCAATTTTGATATAGTTTTGAAACATGGCTACTGTGGATTTAGGCTATCAGCAATCGGCTGTCGGCTGACGCTAAATCCCACAGCAACAATTTTGTGCCATTGGTTTAATACATTGAAAAACAACATATTAAACCAATGGATAGCGTTCGATAACGGACAGTGTTGTTCGCAAATTAGTTTTGAACGTCGTCGTTTCTGATGCTACGTTTGTTCTTCTTGATGGCTTCCTTCAAACGTCCGAATTTGTAATTTAAGCTGACGTTAAAATAGCGGAAGTAATCCCTGCGGTCGTTGAAATAGTTGAAGTTCGGACCGGATGTTTCGGTGTGATAATTTCTGAATTTGGTAAATGGATTGTTTACGGCAGCCGAAAACGAGAGTTTGTCTTTGATAACGTCCTTACTGACGCTGAACGAAGGGCTGATCATGGAATTGGATGTTCCCTGTAAATTCACACTCGGCCCCAGGGCGACCAAATTGGCATTGATCCGCCATTCCTTTTCAAGTTTATAACCGGTTGATGCGGAGATCTGATACATTACACCGCTGTTCGTAATTTCAGCACCATTGACAATGCCCGTCACTTTTCCGTGCGCAATGCGCATGTTCATGCTGAAATTCCACTTTTTGGTGATCGGATAATTAAGGTTCACATTTCCGTTGATCAGCCGCGCACGACCCGTGTTGCCAAATGATGTGCGTGTAATTTCGGTTTCAGGATTGTAAACTGCCACAGCGAAAATCAGATCTTTGAACTGCGTTAATCCAACTCCAAAATTTAACGACGCTTTCTTGGACTTGCTATAAACCAATTGCAGATCGTGCACAAACGCGGGACGCAAGCCTGGATTACCGGTCCTTTCAAAGCTCGGATTCGTACGATCAATGAAGGGATTGAGTTGATAAATTCCGGGACGTTGAATGCGTTGGGTGTAACCGAAGTTGATGCCTGCATTGTCTTTCAATTTCCGGTTAACAGACACGGACGGAATGACATTAAAGTAGTTTTGCTTCACCTTAGAATCTGTTGAAACAAAATCCGCATTAATGATGGTTTGTTCCACTCTAGCGCCCGCTTTTACGCCCCAGTTTTTGAAATTGTATTGATATGTGTTGTAAGCGCCAAAGACATTTTGTGTGTTATTGAATTTGTTGCTCATGCTTGGATTAATCTCAAAAGTGTTGCTTTCTGCATCGTAAGTGCTGTATTGGAAGTCACTTTTATTGTCACGCATAATGCCTTTCAAACCGGCTTCAATGCTGAGCTTTTTAATGGGATAAACATAATCGACCTGAAAAAGTCTGCTCCGAAAAACTTTGGTCGTTAATCTGTCTGTAATCCGGCGTGTCATAATTGATCCGGTCCGAAATCATCAGATTGCTTTTTTGATTATTATTAAAACCATAGTAACGATAGGAGAAAGTGAGCAGCCTGTTTTTATCCGCTTTAAAGCCTTTTTGATAGTTTAACGCCGCATCCATTCCATCACCGTGGCCAATGTTGTTGTTTCTTACGCTGTAACCTTCGATAATTTCATCATTGGCGTTGATCACCGAAGTCTGTGTTCCTGAACCGTCCGATTTACTTCCGTTGAAGTTCAATTGCCCGCTCAGGAGATTAAGGCTATCCACTTCGTAAGTAAGCTCGTAACCGATATAGCCATTTTTGTTGCCTGATTTAGCATAACTTTCCTGAAACAGCTCGGACGGGTCAGTCCCCAATGCGATCCGGGTTGCGCGGCTGCGTGTGGATGGTGTGTCATACTGACTTCCGCCTGCCAATGCAGTCATGCCGAAGTTGCCAAGTTTGGCCGAAAATGTTCCTCCAAACCCAGGCCCACCAACCGGAAAACGCTCATTGACATTCAATGTCCCGCTATAACCATTGTCGACATTTTTATTGGTGATAATGTTGATAATGCCGGCCAGTCCTTCGGCGTCATATTTGGCGGGAGGCGTCGTAATGACTTCAATTCTAAGGATAGAAGAAGCGGGCATGCTTCTCAAAACTTCCTTATAACTCCTTTCCACCATGCTTGACGGCTTTCCGTTAATCAGAATTTTGAAGTCCGCATTGCCTTTTAAGTAAATGTTCTCGTCACCATCCACGGCCAGAAAGGGCACTTTTCGCATCATTTCAAGCACGCTATAAACCTTACTTTCAGGATCAGCCTGCATGTCGTAAGTGATCCGGTCAGTTTCTTGTTTTACAATGGGCTTAATGGTAGATACGGTCACTTCTTTTAATCCGATAACGATTGAGCTAATGTCGATTACACCTAAATCAACAACGTTTTTTGTGCTGTCGGAAAGATCTACGGCAATGGTTTTTGTTTTGTAACCAATCCCCACGATGACCACGGAATACTTTGAAGATTTTAACTTTTGAAATGAAAACGAACCGTCTGCTTTGGTAAAATCTGCTTTCAGGGCTTTGTTCCCTTCCATTAAATTGATGGTGATAAAATCCAGAGACTTTTGACTTGTAGAATCTCTAACGGATCCGGTAATGGAGCTGCCGGAAGGAGCCAATTGAGCATGCGAATACGCACAAAGCAGCCCGGAGACGAGCAGTGAAATGAGTAATAGGAATAATGATTTCATGGCTAATAAATTATGATGGGCTAATAGATTAAAAGGCATAGCTTTTCCGGCAAGCGTTTTCACGCTTTTAAACTTTCCGGGATGTTTTGAGTTAGAATTCTGCTGCTTGCAAACTGAATAATATGAAGCAAGGCAACATTACAAATGTATACAAAGGTACTTTGTGATGCAAGGTACTATGTCAAATTTTTTAGAGCCATTACTCCACCATTTTTCTTTCAATGATGAAGTTCAGAATCAGGCTGATGCCACCGAAGAGAAAAACCATTGAGAGATACGCAACTCCCTGTCTGAAATTGTAATGATTTTCGAGCAAATGGCCTACCAAAATGCCCAATCCGACGCCGACGAAAAGCATTCCAAATTTTAGCGTAACAAAGCTGGTAAAGCTCTTGCCGCTAAAAATAGATGCGTCGACGCCTTTCTCGATGAGGGCCAGACGTTCGCGGTGCCTTGTGATGAAAAAGACGTAAATTATTCCGAAGATTGACGCAAATACGCCTAGTGATATAATGACTCCGTTCATGACCGTGCTGATTTAAATGTTTTAGTTGCCCATTGGACTCAGCCATGCCAGATTTGGTTACAGATTTTTTCAAAAAAGTTTTTTATAAAAAGTCATCCCACAAACTGTAACCGAAAAGCGATTTCAATGGTCTTATGAGCAGGGAGTAAGCTTAATGCATGAAAAATCAGGGAGACCAGTTCTATGTAGATAATGTTAAAAAAGGAGACCTGGCTTCCTTCACATATCTTGTGGATAAGTATAAAAACATGGCTTACACCATTGCTGTCAAGATATTGGGCAATGCGGAGGATGCGGAAGACGCGGCGCAAGAAAGTTTTGTAAAGGCATTTTTACAGATCAATGACTTTCAGGGCCATGCCAAATTTTCGACCTGGCTTTACACGATTGTTTACCGGACATCGATTTCTAAATTGCAAAAGCATAAAGTTCAGCTTACATCGCTGGACGAAGAACTGACCGAAAATTACAGTCACGACCTTGCAACGCCACAACTGGATCATTTACAGAATGCTGAGCGAGAAGAGTTTGTAAAAGCAGCCATCGCAAAATTGCCAAAAATAGATTCGGTGCTGATTACGTTGTATTATATGAATGAGAATTCGATTGAGGAAATCGAAGAAATCACGGGCTTGTCAGCTTCTAACATTAAGGTGAAGCTGTTTAGAGCGCGAAAAGTTTTGGGGAAAGAATTGCAATTCTTGTTATAAGTGAAGCATGGAAAATAATGAAGAAGCATTCAAGCAACTGTTAAAGACCGTGTCCCCGGAAAGTCCTGGTGCTGATTTCACTGCGCAGATCATGAAAAAAGTAGCTGCGGAAAGTGAAGAAGTGAGGCTTAAACATTTGCTTCAACTAATGCAACCCGAGCGACCTTCTGAATCTTTCACAGTTGATTTGATGCTGAAACTACAACCGGCAGCTGCCAACATTCAATATAAGCCTGTAATTTCCAGCAGAGCCTGGGTCTGGATTGCTGCGAGCATTGTTCTTGCATTAATAGCCTGCATTTTTATTCCAACAGGCCAGCCAGAGCAGGCGTCTCGCATTGTTGGGCTTGTAGATCAGGGGGCGCGTGCTACTTACATTGTCTCGGATAAAATGGATCAGCTTCCTGAGCTTTATTCGCTCTCAATTGTGGGATTGGCCACTTTAATGCTTTTCGATTATTTCATCCGCACTAAAAAAGTAAAACTTGCCAAGTTCTGAGGCTTGGCAAGTCCGTAAAATTATCCTCTGCGGTTATAACGTCCGTTGTCATATCTATTTTGATAAGCAACCAAACGCTGGCGTTGACCTGGCGTCAAGACAGAAATAATGTCTTTTTGTTTTGCTCTTTCCAGTTTTTGAACGCTTTGAAAACTGCTGTATCTTCTGTTTGACATCAGCTGATCATAGTGGTTCTCAATTTTCTTGATCTTATTCTCCTGCTTACGTGACAGCTTCACGATTTCATCCAGCTTATTGATCCGGAATTCTTCATAGGCATTGTCGATGCGGGAGTTGTTAACCGCTGGAACTTCATGACGGTTGTAACGTTGTGCAAAGCTGTTGCCTACTGTCAATGTTACTATTGTTGCGATTGCTAAGATGGTCTTTTTCATGGTTTCTGTTATTAAATTGTTTGTTTATGTAGGTTAGAGGCCCTTTTTCAACAAACGTTTAATTCAACAGAAATCGAATCTACCAACTGACGCACTTAATCTATTAACATCGTTTCCGCATCGACGAATGGTTTTTTACAATGTCTCACTCACTCCTCAGAGACTTTACAGGATTCATTAATGCGGCTTTGATGGCTTGAAAGCTGACGGTCAGCAACGTGATCACAATTGCTGCCGCAGCCGAAACAGCGAAAACCACCCAGCTTAATTCAATGTGATATTCATATTTTTTGAGCCAATCGCTTAGGAAATACAATGCAATAGGCGATGCGATGACGCAGGAAAGGATTACGAGATAAACAAATTCTTTTGACAACAGCGCCCACATCTGCGCCACGCTTGCGCCCAATGCCTTCCGGATTCCGATTTCCTTCGTTCTTTGTTCCGCAGTGTAAGCGGCGAGTCCAAACAATCCAAGGCAAGAAATAAACACAGCTAAAACTGCAAAGACCCGCGCTAGCTTTCCTATGCGTTCTTCTGCCCGGAATTTCGCTTCATATTCTTCGTCTGCAAACTTGAATTCGAATGGTGAATCCGGATCGTGCTTTCTGAAAATGGCTTCAACTTTTTTCAACGATTTCTCAATTGGCGCTCCTGGAAGCAATTTAACGTTGATCAAATTGGCCCATTCGTAATCCATTAAAAAAATCGTAGGAACGGCCGGCTCGTAAGGCGACTGCATTACCATATCTTTGATCACACCCACCACCTGCCGGGGCTTCCCATTGTATCTGATCGTTTTGCCAATAATGTCTTTTATTCCGGTCAACTTTACTGCCGCTTCGTTTAGCACAAAAGCAGCTGTATCCGTTGAAAACTCCCTCGAAAAGTCACGTCCGTCAATAATTTTCCAGCCTATCGTTTTACCAAAATCATGTGTTACCGCAATTGTTCCAAACAAAGGCAGTGATCCGGCTTCCATTCCCTCCCACTCAAAACCAATCTGATTGGAATAAATTCCAGTCGTCGGGCTGGAAGATTCGCTCATTTCTGAGACCACGCCGGATTTCAACAGATCATCTCGCAACGGATAATATTTGCCGTATAAATTTGCTGAAATGTTAATCTGCAACAGCCCTTGTCTGTCATAACCCACCGGCCGGTCCTTCGCATGTTCAATTTGTTGAAAGACAATGATTGTTCCGATAATCAATGTGATAGAAACTGTAAACTGCATCACCACCATCACTTTTCGCGGCACAGCAGACCATTTCCCAATCTTAAATGTGCCTTTAAGGACCGAAAGCGGATTGAATGAAGAAAGGTAAAATGCCGGATAACTTCCGGAAACAAGCCCCGTAAATGCGGAGAATAGTAGCAGCATTGCCCAGAACTGCACATATTGCCATGGGAAACTCACGTGTTTTCCGGAGAGATCATTGAATGCTGGCAATGACACCAACACAATTAACAATGCCAGAACTAATGCAAAAGAAACAACGAGAAACGATTCGCTCAGAAATTGGAAAATGAGCTGGCTGCGCAACGATCCGATGGCTTTACGAATTCCTACTTCTTTGGCGCGTTTTTCTGAACGGGCTGTGCTCAAATTCATAAAATTGATGCAAGCAAGCAGCAGCACAAAAACGCCGATAATGCTGAAAAGCCAAACGAACTGAATGCCGCCGCCCACATTTTTACCATCTTTAAAATCGGAATACAAATGCCAGCTGCTCATCGGATGAAGGAAATATTGCGGCTTATCAGTTTTTGAAAATGCATGTGGAAGTTCGACATCCCGAATTTTCCGGGACACTTTTTCAATGTCGGCATTGTCCGCAACCTGGGCGTAAAACTGGAATGAATGGTTGCCCCACTGCGTCTGCGCTTCCTTGACCCAGTTTTCGGTCAGCAGATAGTCGTTCCATGTCAAAAGCATATTCAGCTCATTGAACTCTGAATTGAACGGAATGTCTTCATATACGCCCGTCACTTTCACGTCCTTCTTGATATCCAGTTTAAGCGTTTTATTCAAAGGATCTTCCTTGCCGAAAAGCGCTGTTGCAACAGATTCTGAGATTACCACTGAGCCAGGCTCTTTTAATGCGGTTTTCAAATCCCCTTTCAACATTCTCAGTGAAAGCATTTCTGGAAGTGCCGGTTGCGCCCACATGCCCGCTTTATTGATTTTCTTATCTCCATTCGCCAGCAAATGCCCGAAATTCCATGAGGACATGGACGTATTTTTGAAATCGGCGCTATACTTATTTGCCATTTCCATCACAGCCGGAAGCGAAACCGCCCGCCCGCTGCCCGTTTGGCCATTGAAGGTCTGATTGATGTAAGCCTGGGTAAGCCGGTCGTAATTTTTATGATATTTATTGAAAGACAATTCATCCCAAACCCAAAGGCCTATGAGCATGGCGACGGCAATGCCAACTGCGAGACCGGCAATGTTAATAAAAGAGTAAACCTTGTTTTTAAGGAGGTTTCGCAGTGCAATTAATAGATAGTTTCTGATCATGGGTTTACTCTTTTTGCGTTTGGATGACTATTCACTTCTTAAAGATGTCACCGGGTTCACTAAAGCTGCTTTGATACTCTGAAAACTTATTGTTATTAATGCAATGACCACCGCTCCGACACCCGCAACGACATAAAGCCAACCGCTAACTTCTACTCTGTAAGTAAAATCCTGCAACCATCCATTCATCACATACCAGGCGATAGGCGACGCAATGACCAATGCGATGACGACAAGTTTGACAAAATCGATGGAAAATAAGCTGAAAATATTAAACGCTGATGCGCCTACGGCCTTCCTTATGCCCATTTCTTTCGTGCGGGACTCGGCCATGAAAGCGACAACGCCATACAAACCAAGACAGCCAATGAAGATTGCAATGCCCGTAAGAATTTTGAACAGGTCAAACAGCTTTTCCTCTTTTTCGTAAAAACTGCTTAGCGTCTGATCCAGGAAAGTGTATTTGAACAAATAATCGGGAAATGTCGCAGACCATACTTTTTCGATCCTTTCAATTTGTTTAGGATCGGAGTTGGCAGCGAGTTTGATGCCGAGCGTTCCATAGTTGTTACGTTCGGTTGTAAGCACGCAAGGAATGATCTCACGGTGCAGACTATATGTATTGAAGTTTTTCACAACGCCTACAATTGGCAACTTATGACTTGAACCCCCAATGGATAGTCGCTTGCCAATGATGTCAGCCGGATTTTTGAAACCCAATTTTTTGACAAAAGCCTCATTCACCACATATTCACGCATTGTGTCGGCGGGCAGATACATTCTTCCAGCAGCCATCGAAAGTCCGTAAGTTCTGACATAAGCCGTGTCCGCGGGCCGCATTACGATTTCAAAATCAAGAAATTCCGTATCATTCTCATATTTGAACACGGTCTGCCAATTGCTTCTGGACATGGGCGTAAACGCACTGAAACTCATTGATTTGATCCCCGGCTCATTTTCCAGTTTAGCATATAATCCTTCTAACACGCCCGGATTTTGCGATGGAATAGGCATACTGATGATTTCGTCTTTCTGAAAGCCAAGATCCAGCGTCCGGAAATATTTCATCTGGCTGTAAGCGATCAATGTTCCGATAAGGACAATTTGAGAAATGGTAAATTGCAAAACGATCAATCCAGAACGCAAACTTGTTTGTCCACGCCCTGCATTACGTATTTTTCCCTTTAATGCAAGAATTGGCTGATAACCCGAAACAACCATTGCAGGATAAGCGCCCGCCAGCATTGTTGTGATAATGGTAAGGGTCGCCAGGAAAAGCAGAATGGAAATATCTTGTACAAAAACAACTCCTTCTGCATTGATATTCAATATATTTGCAACGCTTGGCAACGTTATTTGGGCTACAATCAGTGCCAATATCACTGAAATGAGGGTTATAACAGCTGTTTCAGCGAAATACTGTCTGAGTAATTGTCCTCTTGTGCTGCCAAGCACTTTTCTCACTCCTACTTCCCTCGCACGGCGAAGCGCCTGAGCAGTGGCGAGGTTGATGAAATTTACACAAGCCGTGATAAGTATAAATAATCCCACTAAAACCATCGCCCATATCATTCCTTTGCTGATCGTCCTGCCGGCATAATTAGAAGTTTTAGTACTGAAATGCATTTCCTTAACAGGCTGCAAAACGTAATCTTCTTCCGCTGCATCTTTCGGTTCGCGGTATTTTTTGATAAACGAAACAAGTCGTTCCTCCATTTTTTCCTCCGTCACGAACTCCGGCAACCTAAGATAGATTTGTCCGCCACCGTAAGTGCTCGCCCAATCATCCCAATTTGTAAAAGCGCCATAATCCTTCAAAGAAGCAAAGGAAAGCATGGTGTGAAAAGGAAAATTGGTGGTGGGCGGAGGATCTTTAACGATTCCGGTAACAATGAATGTTTTGTGATTATTAACCAGAATGGTTTTACCCATCGGATCTGCTTTTCCAAAATATTTACGCGCCTGGCTCTCGGCGAGCACCACGCTACCCGGGTTATTTAAGGATGTGGCAGGTGAGCCTTTCAGCCATTGGTAATCAAACAAATTGAAATATTGCGGATCGATAAATGAGACAGCATTGCTCGGTTCTGAATGCTTTTTCCGTGCAGGCCCTTCTCCTATCGTGATCAATGCGTCGCGCAGCGCGTAAGTGCAGCTGATGTAATTTTTCAATTCAGGGAAATCATTTCGGAGCGCGGACAATGCCGGAAGTGGCATGCCCGTTGCATAACCATTGTCTCCTTCTCTTTTGGCATGCTTCAACACACGGTAAGCTTGCTCGATATGCTTATGATGCTGATCAAAGCTCAGCTCATAACGCACCGTAAAGAAAATAAGCAAACAGCAGGCAAGCCCCAACGTGAGACCGACAACATTGATCAGCGTAAAATTCCAATTGCGCCTCAGGTTCCTGAGCGATGTGATGAGATAATTTTTAATCATGGCTGAGTTATGCTTTTAGTGGAAATCATGTCAATTACTCACTCCGCAGGGACTTTACCGGATTCATGAGTGCGGCTTTAATGCTTTGAAAGCTAACAGTTGCGACGGCCGCGAAGACGGCAGCCAGACCTACAAAAACGAAAATCATAGGATTGATTGCAATTCGATAAGCGTAGTTATCGAGCCATTTTTGCATTAAAAACCACGCGACAGGCGTTGCAATCACGATGGCGACGAGCACAAGTTTCACAAAGTCTTTGGAGAGGACAAACACGAGTCCCGATATGCTGGCCCCGAGCACTTTACGGACGCCAATTTCCTTTGTACGCTGCTCCATAACGATCAATGCAATCGCAAATAAACCAAGGCAGGACAAAACGATAGCAATGCCCGAAGCAAGACTAAATACTTTGGATAAATGGCCTTCTTCGCGATACCAGGAATCGGTGTTTTCATCAAGGAATGAGCCGGTGAACTCAGTTTCAGGTGCAACTTCCTTCCACAATGTCCTCATTTTATCCATTGCAACACTCAAACTTTGCGGCGTTACCCGAACAAAAATATAGCTAACCGACTCCGAGCCACCCAAATGCATGGTGATCGGTTTCTTCTCGTTTTTGGATGAATACAAATTAAAATCAGGAACCAGGCCGATAATCTGATATTTCACACCAGCCGAGTCCGTTTGGAAAAACTTACCAACCGGATCTGTTTCGAAGATCATTTTAGCCATGCTTTCTGTAATGATCACGCGGTCAACAGAATCGCTTGGGTAAGCAGGATTGAATTCCCTCCCCGCGATTAATTTGATATTTAATGTTTTCAAATAATCATAATCCACTGAAAGCCAGTCGGTGGAGACTTCTTTTTCCTTAAAAGTAAACCCGATAACACTTCTTGTTGAACTCCGGTCTGCTCCGATGCCGAGATTAACGCCGCTTCCCGTAATGCCGAGAATGCCCGGGTCACCTGCCAATTCGTTCCGCATGCGTTGCAGCACTTTTTTACCATTAATCTTATTGCCAACCGGAATGCTAATCACCTCCTCTTTTTGAAAGCCAAGCGGTTGCTCACGCAAATGATCGACTTGCTGAATCGCGATAATTGTGCAGCATATAAGCAAGCTCGAAAGGGTAAACTGAGCGATAATCAGCGAGTTGCGAAGGACGCCCGGCTTTTTCATGGTGACCTTCCCCTTCAAGACTTCAACGGCATTGAATTTAGACATTTGCCAGGCCGGATAGCCGCCTGCGATCAGCGTAACGACCACAAATAACACAAAAAGCAGAGCAATTTTATCTGGCTCAAACATGTATTCCAAGCTCAGTTTTGTTTGAAAAGTGGCATTAAATGCAGGCAATAACAATGTGGCCAAAATCACGCCTGTCAGAAATCCGAAGAAGCATATGAACGAAGCTTCACCCCAGATTTGAAGAAAAAGCTGATTTTTGAGCGCACCAAGTGATTTGCGGACCCCCACTTCCCTGGCCCGGATAAATGAACGGGCCACATTAAGGTTAATAAAGTTAATGCACGCGATCAGCAGGATAAAAAAGCCGATGCCCATCAATGAAAATATCAGCGCTTTGGGTGATGCTCCGCCACCAGAAATTTGTTTGTCAAAATGCAGGTCAGCCAGGTTTTTTAGGCGCACAGCGAAAATGTCTCCGCGCTCGTCGGGATTAGCACCTTTCTTTTTCAAGCTTTCAATGTTATCGCTAAAATACTTTTTCGCGAATGGTTTTAAACGGTTTTCTAGTGCTGCCTGATCCGCATTTGCCGCAAGCTTTACATAAACAACATGCGACATAGCGTCCCACTGTTCTTTTGCCCGATTGTATTCGCCAGCATTTTCTGTTCTTACAAAAGCATCATATTTAATTGTAGAATTATCAGGGAAATCTTGCAAAACGCCCGTTACGACATATTCCTTACGGTTTTGATCCAACCCAACCATTAAGGATTTACCCATTGGATCTTCGGCTCCGAATATCGCTTTGGCCATATTTTCGCTGATTACAATGCTGCTCAGGTCGCGAAGCGCCGTTTCAGTGCTGCCTTTCAGGAGTGGAAATGTAAAGATTTTGAGGAAATCCTGATCGATATATTTGAGTTGCTTATCGAAATATTTGCCCTTGTATTCCAGCACATCGCTGCCGTTCACCATACGCGTAACATTTTCGATTTCTGGAAATTCCGCTTTAATGGCAGGCGTAAGCGGAAAAGGCATTGTGCCCGAGCTATTCGCCCTTTCAGGATCATTTGAAAAGAAATACACCTGGTAAATTCGGTCTTTCTCTTTATGAAAGTTATCAAATGAAAACTGAAAATATGCAGTCAAAAACAGGAAAGCGCTGATGCAAAACGCAACGGCAAGTCCCGCAATGTTGATAAATGCGTAACCCTTGCTTTTCCAAAGGTTACGAAATGCGATTTTGAGATAATTTCTGAACATTTTGTATGGCTAAAAATCGTTGAAAGTTCTTATTCACTTTTGAGAGATTTCACAGGATCTGTCACCGCCGCTTTGATGGCTTGCGAGCTCACCGTAATCATGGCAATTATCACGGCAAGTGCACCGGCAACCGCAAACATCCACCATTGAATGCTGATCTTGTAAGCAAAATCCTGCAACCATTTATTCATTACATACCAGGTCAGCGGCGTGGCAATGACAATCGAAATAACAACCAGCTTGATAAAGTCACCGGAAAGCAATCCGACAATGCTGCCTATGGAAGCGCCCAACACTTTTCTTACGCCAATTTCCTTAATGCGCTGCTGGGCAGCAAATGTTGCCAGTCCAAACAGTCCAAGACAAGAAATCAGAATTGAAATAATCGTGAACGCATTGACAATCCGTGACGTGCGCGCATCAGACGCGTAGTTGCTTTGAAAATCTGCATCTAAAAAAGTGAACGAGAACGGCTCTCCCGGAACCAGCGACTTCCATTTCGACTCTATGAACGGAAGCACATTGCTGACATCATTGGAACTGACGTGTGCAATGATGTAATTATAATTGGTGTCTTCTTTGAGGAAAAACGCGTATGGCTCAATCACTTTATGCAGATCCTGAAAGTGAAAATCTTTGACCACGCCGATAATTTCCAGCGAACCGACCTGATTTTCACCCATATTAAAATCCAGATGCTGTCCAACCGCCTTTTCCACTGGAATGGCAAACTTCCGCAATGTCGCTTCATTAACTACAATTTTGCTGTTTGTATCGCTAGGAAATTGAGCTGAAAACATGCGGCCTGCAACCATTTGAAAGCCCATTGTTTGCATAAAATCCGGTGCAACCCAATTGGTCTTTACAAGCCCATCCTGATCAACGCTTTGTCCCGGCAAAAATACTGGCATATCGCTCGGGTTAAGAATGCCCGGATAATAGCTCGTTCCCGAAGCTGCGGTGATCTGATTATTTTGCAGCAGTTCGTTACGGAGAGCAGTATACGCTTTGCGCGACTCGTCGCTCAGGAATGGAATGACAATCTGCTGATCCTTGTTAAAACCGAGCGGCTGCTCGCGCATGAATTTGATTTGTCCCTGAATAACCATCGTCGCGACAACCAATCCGATTGAAATCACAAACTGAAACACAACCAATCCGCGGCGCAGAGCAGTGGCAGAAACGGAATTAACAAATTTCCCTTTTATCACATCCAGCGGATTAAAAACAGAGAGATAAAATGCAGGGTAACTTCCTGCCAGCAATCCCGTGATCAGTGCAAGCAAGATGAATGACGCGATAATGTTCGGCTTGAAGAGTTCACTAAGTTGCAGCGACTTGTCAGCCAGTTGATTGAAAACAGGCAAAAACAACACAACCAAAGCGGTCGCGATCACCAAAGCAAGAAATGTAAGCACCATTGATTCGCCCAGAAATTGACCGATCAAGCCGCCTTTTCCGGCACCCATAACCTTTCGCATGCCCACCTCGGCTGCGCGCTTTGCAGATCGGGCAGTGGCGAGATTCATAAAATTAATGCAGGCGATCAGCAATGTAAAGATGGCGATAGACGCGAGCACATAAAGATAAGTGGAGCTCGTCGTCGGCGTAACAATGCTTTCAATTCTGCTGAAAAGGTGAATGTCTTTCACGGGTAACAGGGCAAGTTTTTTGTCAAAACCGGCGATTTTCAAATCCTTCCGAGCATATTTTTCGATGAATGCGGGAAGTTTTTTACTGAATTGTTCTGCGCTTGTTCCTGGTCTGAGGCGCAGATAATGGTAAAACATGTTGTTACTCGTGAAATTCAGGTCCGATTGCTGCAAATAATCACCGACCCAACCTGCACGGAGTGGCACAAAATAGCTCGCCTCAATGTGTGATTTTGCGCTTTGATCTTTAAAAACGCCCGTTACCTTGAAATTCTCATTGTTGCCAGTTTTCCCACCGATGCGAATAGTCTGGTTCAAAGCGGATGTTTTTCCAAAAAGCTTCTGCGCGATTTCTTCCGAGATGACAATCGAGTTGGGATCATTAAGGGATGTTTTCGCGTCACCTTCAACGAATTCATAAGTAAAAACATCAAAGAACGTCGAATCAACGTGCGTTCCCTTTTCTTCGTAAAAAGACTTTTCACCCTCGCCAGGCTTGTTAATGGTAAAAAGGGTTTTGTTTTCTAGGAAATTTTGCCAGAGACGTGTCACCTGTACAACTTCCGGATATTCTCGTTTCACCGTTTGCGCATAAGGTGCCGGGCCTCGCGGATTGTCCATCTTGTCTCCGTTGGCTTGGACATTTTCGCTCCGAAGCAAATAAATGTCGTCTGCATGCTCATGATGCCGATCGAAAGAAATTTCACTGAGGATGTACAAAAGCAACAACATGCAGCAAGTCATCCCAACGGACAGGCCGAATACATTAATGGCGGAAAACAGCTTACTTTTAAGCACGTTCCGCCACGCAATCTTTAAATAATTTTGAATCATGGCTAATTTGGCTAATGCGACAGCGCCCTTTCGGAAGGCAGTCTTTCTTCTGAGGAACTTTTAATGTCATGGCTAATAGACAGCTCAGTGCATTGAATAATTATACCAACGGAATCCGCGCAGCTACACTTCACTGATTATCAATAAAATAGGGTTGATTTTAAACCAAAAAAGTGTCCGGTTTCGGACACTTTTGTTCGGTATTGGACTTGTCGGATTACTATGCTTTATTCATGGCCTTAATGGCAGAATACGAACCTTAGATTTTTGCTCATACAAGGTGACCAGGCTGCCTTCTTCCAGATATGAAGCGTATTGTCTGAAACATTCGACAACAACATCCCCGACTATATGTGGCAGTAAACACTGGCTTCTGATTTGAAAAACACTTGGCGCTTTGAGGTTTGTGGCTGCAAGTATTGATCCAAAATCCAAGTCATTAGTAAAAACCACGTATTGATTAATTCTTGCATACTCAAAAATAACCTCATCGGGATCGCTTGCTTTTCCAACAGCAGACCAATGTATTGCTTCGATATTTTGCTGTAAGAAAAACTCCGCCCAGAAAGGCGACAAATTCATATCAATCAAAATTTTCATGCAGCCAGAAATGGGACTTCTATTTCATCTGAGCGCCAGGCGGCGTAAGATAAAGCTTGTTTAATGTCCTCAATTTCGATATATGGATAAGCTTTTTGGATGTCATCAAAGGTGCTTCCAGAAGCTACGAGGCCAACCAAAGTTCCAACTGTAACCCGCATTCCACGAATGCAAGGCTTTCCTCCATTAGTTTCGGATCAAATGTTATTCGGTCTAAGATCATAATTTTTAGATTGTCGTATTCCCAAAATTAACAAATATTCTATGACCATCCCACCGTCATCTCGATTATGATACTTCAAACTCACGCGGTGATAACTATTCACTCCTCAACGACTTCACAGGGTCCAGCATGGCCGTTCGCAGACTTTGATATCCGACTGTGAGCAAGGCAACAACGATAGCCAAAAGGGCGGATGCCGCGAAATACCACCAGGAAATATCGATGCGATATGGGAAATCCTGCAACCATATATTAACGGCGTAATAAGAAATCGGCAGTGCGACGATAATGGCAATGAGCACCAGTTTGATAAAGTCCGAAGATAACAGCGCGGCAATGCTGGCTACCGAAGCGCCAAGGACTTTGCGGATGCCGATTTCCTTTACACGGGTTTCGGCATTGAATGTCGCAAGCCCGAAAAGGCCAATGCAGGAAACGAATATCGAGAGCATAGCCGCAAGCGTAATCATTTCTTTCCACTTCGCTTCGGATTCGTATCGTTTTTGATTTTTAACATCTTCAAACTGGTAATCGAAAGGCATGTAAGGGACATGCTTGCGGAATACTTTTTCGATGGCTTTGACTGTCTCAACCGTCTTGCCGCTGCTCAATTTCAAAAACAATGTGCTCAAACCGTAATTGGGGTCCTGCGTAAGCAGCAGCGGCTTAATGGTGTCTTTAAGCGAAGCATAATGATAATCCGCAATGACGCCGATAACCTTGAACCGCTGATTTTTCCACTCAAAATTCACTTCTTTACCAATCGGATCTTTCCAGCCTGCTTCCTTCACAAACGACTCATTGACAACAACCGACTGCACCGGATCAGATGGAAAGCTCTTGGAAAAATTCCGGCCTTTGACAATCGGGATTTCCAATGTTTTCAAGAAATCCTCGTCAACGCCTATATAACCAAAACCAATCTTTCCGGACTCTATCTCAGCTAATGTTCCGTTATAATTGCCATTAAAAGCCGCAACTTTTTTGATGCCCGCCATATTTTCGAGCTCGTTTTTAACCACATCCAGATATTTTTCACCAGCCATGCCACGCCCTAAGCTGAAACTCATCAGATTTTCATCATTATAGCCTAAATCTTTGTTTGTCAAATATTGGAATTGTGAATAAACGACGAGCGTGCCTATAACCAGACAAACGGAAAGGGCGAATTGAAACACAACCAAACCTTTTGTGAGGTAATTCTTTTGTGTAAGCTTTGTGCGGTTGTACAATGTTTGTGCAGGACTGAACCCAGAAAGCACCAAAGCCGGATAAAAACCTGCGATCATGCCTGTTACCAAAAACAATGCAACATATCCGGAAACAAGCTTAATGTCGAAAAGATAAGACAATGCCAATTGCTTATTAGCCAACTCATTAAATGTAGGCAAAACTGTGATTGTCAACACGATTGCAAAAGCAAATGCAATGAAAGATAGCAGGAAGGACTCTCCCAAAAACTGATACATCAACTGCTTACGCTGACTTCCGACAACTTTCCGAATGCCAATTTCCTTTGCACGGTTCAATGAACGCGCAACAGTGAGATTTACGAAATTGATACAAGCAATCAACAGGATAAAAATCGCGATTCCGGAAAGAATGTAAGAGTAAATCGGGCTGCTGCCTCGTCCTAGCCCGTTTCGGACATCACCAACTTCGCTATCCAGGTGAATGTCCAGAAATGGTTGCAGGTTGAAACTGATCTTTTGGTCAAAACCCTTAATCTTACTGATTTCTTCCGCTGATTTTGTCTTAAAAACCTGATTCAATTTGGGAACAACTGCACGGTGATCCGCTTTTTCATGAAGAAGCACAAATGTGTTCATGTAAAAGCCCAACCAATCCTGATCAGTCCAGCCTCTTACAATTTGCAACTCAAAAGGAATGATCGCACCGAATTGAATGGATGAGTTTTGCGGACACTTTTTGGCAATGCCGGAAACAATCAGTTTTTCAAAATTATCACCGACTTTCAGCTCCATCGTTTTACCGACTGCATCTTTTGTATTAAAATATTTCTCAGCCACTTCTTCTGTTAAAACAATGGAATTGACATTAGAAAGCACCGTTTTAGGATCACCTGCGATAAGCGGCATTGAAAATACGGTGAAGAAATTATTATCAGCAAAAAGGATTTCTTCGCTTAGCAGCTCATTGCCTTTTCTGGTAACAAATGAATTGCTCTGCGCCCGCACAATCTCCTTAATTTCAGGAATTTCCTGCTTGAAACTGGGACCATGAATCGTGTTCGTGCTGCCCAGGGTCCGCGTTTCGCGGCTATCCGACAACGTTACTTTGATCCGGAAGAGCTGATCCTTTTTTTCCTGAAAGCGGTCGAAACTTACCTCGTCTTTGGTGTAAAGGACGATTAACATGCAGCAGGTTAACCCAAGCGATAAGCCTGCAATGTTAATAAATGAGAAAATTTTATTCCTTGTCAAATTGCGGACTGCAATTTTAAAATAGTTCTTGATCATGGCTGGAATGGTATGTTAGATTGTGAAGTCTGCCGTCCTCTCACTCACTCCGCAAGCTCTTTACAGGATTCATCAGAGCGGCTTTGATACTTTGGAAACTTACTGTCAGCAAGGCGATTACGATGGCCAGCAAGCCGGCTCCGGCAAACATCCACCACGACAGATCAATGTGGTAAGCAAATCCTTGAAGCCAATTGCTCATGCCGTACCAGGCAACCGGGCACCCAATTATGATGGCAATTAGAACGAGTTTGATAAAGTCTTTGGAAAGCAGTCCCACAATGTTAGATACGCTAGCTCCCAACACTTTCCGCACACCAATTTCCTTTGTCCTCCGCTCGGCGGTGTAAGCTGAAAGGCCAAACAGTCCAAGGCAACCGATAATGATCGAGATTACAGCAAATGTTATAAAAATTTGTCCGACACGTTGCTCTCCCCTATATACGTTATCAAAATCTTCATCCATAAACCGGTAACTGAACGGTTGTCCGGGTGCAATTTTCTTCCATAAACTTTCAATTTGCTTGACAGTCTGGACCACATCATTTCCTTTCAGCCGCACGGCGACCGTTCCCGAACTCGGTTTAAGTGTAAGGCTAAGCGCGCCGATATTTTTGCGCAGCGATTCGAAGTGGAAGTTTTTCACAACACCGATGATCGTATAATACGACTTGTCGTCTGCATTGTTAGGGTCCAGAGAAAAAATCCGTTTGCCAACCGGGTCAGCGTAACCCAGGATCTTGGCCGCCGTTTCATTAATGATAATGCCTGACGAATCGGAAGGAAAATCATTGCGAAAAGCTCGGCCGTTTTTCATTTTCAGATCAAGCGTGCTGATAAAATCATCGTCCACAGCCCAGAATTGCATATTTATTCCCTTATCCTGCTGCAATTGTCCCGCTGGAAAGAATGTATGATCTGTCCGGGACGAAGGTGTGGGCAGGAAGCTTGTAATGGTGCCGCCAGCGACATTAGGAAGTTGTAAAACCTCGTTTTTAAATGCCTCTGCCTGTTTATCAAGCGCATAAGCGTCATTAATGATGAGCACCTGATCTTTGTCAAATCCCAATGTCTTCGTCTGAATATAATTGAGCTGCCTGAAAATCACCCCGGTGCCAACGATAAGCATCACGGAAATCATGAACTGGAACACGACAAGCGAATTGCGCAGATATCCACCTTTTCCTTCAAGCGCAATGGTGTTTTTAAGCACTTTAAGAGGCTTGAAAGCAGACAGAAAAAAGGCCGGATAACTACCAGCCAGGAGGCCCACCAAGCCGCCAGTCAGAATTGCGATCGTCCAAAACAAAGGGTTAGTAAATGGGAATTCAATTTCTTTGCTGGCCAGGTTATTGAAAAGGGGCAGCGTTGCGTATGCGATTACGAGTGCAAATGCCAGAGAAAGGAAACTTAATAAAATGGCTTCTGTTAAAAACTGGCTGATCAGCGCCGAGCGTTCTGAGCCTAATGCTTTTCGTACACCCACTTCCTTCGCCCGGTTGGAAGAACGTGCAGTGGCGAGGTTCATAAAATTGACGCAGGCAATCACAAGCAGGAAAACGGCAACAACCGCAAAAATATAAACATATTGAATGTTACCATTTGCACTGATTTCGGCCGTGCGATCCGAATTCAGGTGAATGGCAGTGAGCGGCATCAGCGAATATCGAATGTAGCTTCCCGATTTACGCATTTGGTCCATAGAAGCGCCCATGATCTGCTGCACCCATTTGCCCGTGTATTTTTCAAGAACCGTGTCAAAATTCTTTTCAAAAGCCTGCGCATCAACGCCATCTTTTAAAAGCAGATAAGTGTTGAAATTATGGCTGCCCCAATTGTTCTGCCTGCTTTCTTCCGAAGAACTCATCGAGAGTAGCATGTTAAGCGTATGAAAATGTGAATGTGATGGCATATTTTGCATCACACCCGTCACCGTATATGTCTGCGTGTTGTCAAGTAAAAGTGTTTTGCCAACAGGATTTTCTTTGCCAAAATATTTTACTGCATCCCTTTCGGAGATAACCATTGTGTTTGGCTCCGAAAGCACACTTTTGGCATCGCCTGCAATAAGCGGTTGAGAGAAAACTTTAAAGAATGTGGAATCCGCATATACGACCTGATCTTCTTTTAAATTATTGAGCGAACCGGTCTGGCGGACGAGAAAACTGCCGGTGGAGCGCAATCTGGCTACTGCTTCGATCTGCGGATAATCTTTTTGAAGTGTAAACGCCATCGGGTCTGGCGCAACGGCGAGGTTCATATCTGATCCGCCAAACCTAATTTCCGCATTCACCCTGTAAATGCGGGCTGCATGCGCAAAAGACTTATCGTAGCTGAGCTCGTCTACAACATAAAGCGTAATGAGCAAGCAACTTGCGAGACCCAATGCAAGGCCGAAAATGTTGAGAAACGAGTAAAACTTGTGCTTCCGCAGGTTTCGCCATGCGATCTTAATGTAATTTTGCAGCATGTGAGAATTATTAAATGCTCCGCCCGGGAAGCTCTATCTCTACCTCGAAATCGTCAATAATTTGCTGACGTTCTTGTTCTGATTTGTCAGCCGCGTTGACTGTTTTTTCAAAAATAAACTCTTCATTATGCTTGACAAATTCATATTTTAGAAAGAGCTCACCTGATTCCTGATTGAATCTAACTTGTTTGGAATAACCATTGTCTCCAATGACAGTGGCATTCTGCTGATGGTCATCATCAACCACCTTTCCGTCAATGGAGCCGGTAACACGGATCGACATCGTTTTACCGTCGTCGTCGATGCTTCGGCTCAAATTTATTTTCTTTTGCGCAATCGCCAGCGTGGATACGCTGGCGAGGAGGATTGTAAGAATTTTTTTCATGGTCAGATTTGGTATTTAGTTTGAAACCAGCCTGCCTATGCTATACGTGCACTTTTTCTGTTACGATTTTGCCGTCAAAAAGATTGACAATGCGATGCGCAAAACCGGCGTCATACGGTGAGTGGGTAACCATCAGAATCGTTGTTCCTGCTGCATTCAACTGGCTTAACAAATTCATCACTTCTTCTCCATTTTTGGAGTCAAGGTTACCCGTAGGCTCATCCGCAAGGATTGTTTTTGGCGTTGCTACTACGGCTCTTGCGATGGCAGTTCTTTGCTGCTGTCCACCCGAAAGCTGCTGTGGAAAGTGGTTGCGGCGGTGCATCATATTCATGCGGGTAAGTGCTGCTTCTACTTTTTCTTTCCGTTCTGCAGGAGGTGTTTTCAAATAAAGCAATGGAAGTTCAACATTCTCATAAACAGTAAGTTCGTCGATCAGGTTAAAACTTTGAAACACAAAACCAATGTTTCCTTTGCGGATCTGCGCACGCTGTCTTTCAGACATTTTCGCCACTTCTGTTCCATAAAATTCGTAGGAACCTTCGCTCGGATTATCCAGCAGCCCCAGGATATTTAATAAGGTGGATTTTCCACAACCGGATGGTCCCATGATCGCGACAAACTCACCATCTTTTACATCCATGTCTATGCCGTTCAGGGCAGTGGTTTCTACTTCCTCAGTAGAAAAAATCTTATGAAGGTTGCTAATTTTAATCATTGGGTTTCTTTGGCTATGATTGACTAATTAATTGCTTACTAGATAGAGTTAAATTTTAAAATTCCAGCACTTCGTTGTCTCCGAAGTTTTCGTATGAGCTGGTAATTACTTTTTCACCTGGCTGCAAACCTTCAAGCACTTCGAAATATTCGGGGTTTTTACGGCCCAGGGTGATTTTACGTTTTGCTGCACGCTTGCCGTCTTCGCCGACTACATAAACCCAGTTTCCGCCAGTTTCAGAGAAGAAGCCGCCCACCGGAAGCAATGTTGCCTGAGAAGGTTGTCCAAGTTGCAGGCGGATCGGAGCTCGATTGCCCTCTTTTGATCAATTCGGGAGCGCCTTTGTCAAACTGCATATCCACTTCAAATCTGCCGCTAAGCACCTCAGGATATATTTTAATGATCTTCAAACCGTAATCTTTTCCGTTGAACTCCATTGAACCTTGCAATCCGGCAAAGATCCTTGAAATGTAATGTTCATCGACACTGACACGCATTTTGAAACCATTCAAATCATCGATCTGGCCAATGTTCTGACCTTGGTTAATGTTCGATCCCACTTCAACATTCATAGAAGAAAGCAAACCGGAAACAGGCGCCTTAACTGATAGATTTTCAAGTGTTTGTCTCCAAAGATTTACGTTTTTCTGTGTGCTGGCCAATGTTCCTTCAAGTTGCGTGATCTGCATTTTAGAGTTTTCCTCCTGATATTTCTGAGATTCAACTTCAATGTCACGCTGCTTGGTAAGCCGTTCAAATTCTCTTTTTGTTTTCAGATAATCTGCATCCGGGATGACTTTGTCCCTTATAAAGCTTGGTGTTGCGGTCATGCGCATCTTTCGCTTGGTCGATCTGGAAATCAAGTTCACTTAATGTTTTTTGCAGGTTAAATCGTGCAATGCGTAAGCTCTGGCGCGTATTTTGTAAGTCATTAACCAATCGGCTGGCCTCTGTTTCTGATTGCAGGAAGCTCAGTTTAAGGTTTTGGTTTTCCAGTTTCAGCAACACATCGCCTTGCTTTACCATGTTACCACCTTCGATCAATTTTTCTGTTACATAACCTCCTACAATTGCATCAAGCTGGATCGTTTTCAGCGGCTGAACAACGCCAGTAACGACGATGAATTCGTCGAATTTTCCTTGCTTAACAGTTGAAACCGTTAGCTTATCTTGCTCGACATTAAGCTTGCTGCGTTTGTCTGCAAAGAAAAATTGATATACTAAAAATGCCACTAGCAGCGTGCTACCCGCGATTATGCCGATACGTTGGGTG
Organism: Dyadobacter sp. AC419; assembly: GCF_979253085.1. Classification (NCBI taxonomy): domain Bacteria; kingdom Pseudomonadati; phylum Bacteroidota; class Cytophagia; order Cytophagales; family Spirosomataceae; genus Dyadobacter; species Dyadobacter sp. AC419. The sequence continues at coordinate 546,564 of NZ_CEEDCD010000027.1, forward strand.
TTCCAGAATTTTTTCGGCTTGATTTTGTCCATTGTCGAGCCCCCGTGAAACCGTTGTTACCGGTGCTGGATGAGTTAGGTGTTTTGACTTCCATTATATGTTGGTGATTGGATTCGCTGTTAAACTTTGATCATTACTATCCAATCCCTATGCCAAAGAAGACTATGCCCTTCAAAAGCTTTAATATCAATACATTAACCTTATTTAAAACCGCTTAAAATGTCCGATAATGGACAACTTTGTTCGTGTGCGGACAAGCGTTTTTGAGGCTTATTAGGGTAAAATAGTTACTTTTTTAGCTCGTTATAAAATTAAATTTCAAATTGCATCTACTATCTTACAGCCACAATTGCCATTGAAGGGATTTACCCTTTCGAACCCCACAAACAGCCATGCAACTCTCTGAAGCTAAAATCCTGATCATCGATGACGATGTCGACGTACTAAGTGCTGCCAAATTATTATTAAAACGGCACGCTAAAACGGTTGACATTGAAAAGAACCCCCAAAAACTGCCTTTCCTGGTCACTAACGGCGATTACAACCTGATCCTGCTGGATATGAATTTCACGCGCGACGTGAACAGCGGACGCGAGGGATTTCATTGGCTCGACCGGATCCTGGACATTAAGCCAGCTTCAAAGGTCATCATGATTACCGCTTACGGAGACATTGAAATGGCCATTCGCGCCATTAAAGCTGGTGCGACAGACTTTGTATTGAAGCCCTGGGAAAACGATAAATTGCTCGCAACCATTAGCGGAGCAGTGGAAGGCGGCGGCGAGAAAATGCTGGCTATTGTCGAAGAAAAGTCAAAAGACGACGGCAAAAAAGGGAAAGCAGCCGGTGAGGCAATTGTTGCTTCCAGTGAATCCATGAGGCAGGTCCTCACAACAGCCGAGCGCGTTGCAGCCACAGATGCTAATGTGCTGATACTGGGCGAGAACGGGACAGGAAAAACGCAGCTGGCCAAGCATATCCACCAACATTCAAAGCGTGCGGACAAGCCATTCGTCGTGGTGGATCTGGGTGCATTAAGCGAAAGTTTGTTTGAAAGCGAGCTTTTCGGGCACGTTAAGGGCGCATTTACAGATGCAAAGGAAGACCGCGCGGGAAGATTTGAGGAAGCCAAAGGCGGAACGATTTTCCTCGACGAAATCGGCAACTTATCATTATCGTTGCAAGCCAAGTTACTGACGGTCATTCAAGAGCGGCGTGTTACGCGCGTCGGATCCAACAAGCCCATTGCATTAGACGTTCGCTTGCTCTGCGCGACCAATATGAACATTGAAAAAATGGTAACTGAGAAAACATTCCGCCAGGATTTGCTTTACAGGATCAACACTATTGAGCTGGATTTGCCGCCTTTGCGCGAGCGTCCCGAAGATATTAGCGCTCTTGCCGAATATTATCTCAAACAATATGGCAAGAAATACAACCGCCCGGTTAACGACATTAGCAGCGCATTGATCAAGAAAATGCAGCAATACAACTGGCCGGGCAACATCCGCGAATTGCAGCATGCCATCGAACGTGCCGTGATCCTTTCGCAGGAAAAAACATTGCAGCCTGATGATCTTTTCCTGAAAAGCTCTGGCGGACAGCCTACAACGGCGACGGGCTTCGATCTGGAAGACATGGAGAAGACATTGATCGTAAAAGCAATGAAGCGCTTCAACGGAAATATCACTGATGCTGCCCGTGAGCTGGGTTTGAGCCGCGCAGCGCTTTACCGAAGAATGGAGAAATACGGGCTGTAAGTGGCATGTTTTTTGGGTTATAGCTGGATAAAGAGACTCATTTTTTAATCAATTTATTCTCATAATGACCAAATTTCTTTCGATCATATCCCTTCTGTTTTGCTATAATCTGTCTTTTTCACAGGAAAATAAAATCGCTCCTGTTCCGCTTAAAAATGTAAAAACAAAACAAGGCTTCTGGCATAACCGCGTTGAAACGGCAGAAAGCGTGACGGTTCCGCATGCATTGCAGCAATGCGAGGAATCGGGCCGGATCGATAATTTTGCTGTTGCAGGCGGCTTAAAGAAAGGAAAATTTGAAGGTGTCCGTTTCAACGACTCTGACGTCTTCAAAGTGGTGGAAGGCGCTTCATATGTTTTGCAAAATCAATATGATCCGAAACTGGATCATTATCTGGACAGCCTGATCACACTTTTCGCAGCTGCACAGGAGCCGGACGGCTATTTATATACAATCCGCACGATTAATAAGGATACAACCGGTTCTTATGACTGGATCGCTGGTCCATATAGATATGGTTTTGAAAACGGCAGCCATGAACTCTACAATGTGGGGCACCTTTATGAAGCGGCCATTGCCCATTACGAAGCGACCGGAAAAAGGAATTTGCTGGACGTGGCGATTAAAAACGCGGATCACCTTGTCAAAACATTCGGCCCGAATCCGGGCCAGCTCGTTGTGGTTCCGGGGCACCAGGAAATTGAAATCGCATTGATCAGACTTTACCGCACAACCGGCAAAAAAGAATATCTCGACCTTTCGAAGTTTTTCATCGACATGCGTGGCAGGTCCGATAAGCGTGCACTTTATCTGGATGAGCACAAACTTGGTCCGGCTTATTTTCAGGATCAGGTTCCATTTGTAAAACAGAAAGAGGCGGTTGGACATGCGGTTCGCGCGCAATATTTATACACAGCCGTTGCGGACATGCTCACAATTGAGGACGAACCTGCGCATAGCCATGCAATTCACGAAATATGGAATGATGCCACCGAGCGGAAACAATATGTAACCGGCGGCGTAGGCGCCCGGGAAGATGGGGAAGCATTTGACAAAGCTTATGTTTTGCCCAATGATAATGCTTACGCAGAAACCTGTGCAGCGATTGCAAACATGCTTTGGAACCACAAAATGTATCTTTATACAGGCGAATCCAAATATATGGACGTCTTCGAACGCGTGCTTTACAATGGCTTTTTGGGAGGAATGTCAGTTTCCGGCGACAAATTCTTCTACGTTAATCCGATGGCTTCCAATGGTGTCAATGATTTTAACAAAGGAACCGGTGCGGAGCGCCAGTCTTGGTTTGGGACGGCTTGCTGCCCCACGAATGTTTCAAGATTTTTACCATCCATGCCTGCTTACATTTATGCAACAAAAGGCAATGAACTGATCGTCAACTTATTTGCTGATAATGAAGCAAATCTGACAGTTAATAAGCAAGCAGTAAAAATTTCGCAGCAGACAAATTACCCTTGGGACGGGAACATTAAAATGCTGATTGAACCTGAGAAACCTGCAAACTTCACGCTTTCCGTAAGAATTCCGGGATGGGCAACGGGTGAGGCAATTCCTGGAAACTTGTATTCCTATACAAATAAGGAAGCAAAGGCTGTTGTGCTGCGAGTTAATGGAAAAAATACGCCAGCAACAATTGAGAAGGGTTACATTAAGCTCGCAAGAAACTGGAAAAAAGGCGATCAGATCGAGCTTGCGCTGGATATGCCGGTCAGGAAAATTATATCGAATGACAGCATTGCAAGCAACAAAGGGAAAATAGCCATTGAGCGCGGGCCTGTTTTGTATTGTGCAGAAGGACACGACAACAATGGAAAAGCACTTAATATCCCCATTTCAGAAAGCCAGACTTTCGCTCCCAGTTATCAGCAATCATTGTTAGGAGGCGTAAATGTGTTGAAAGCTGAGGCGGGGAACGTAACCCTCATTCCCTATTATGCCTGGGCAAATCGGGGACCAAACGAAATGGTGATTTGGTTTAACAAAGCCCAATAGCGCATATTACGGTCTGTTTCAATTTCTGGCATATCTTATCCAGGGCTATTCTGTACAACATTTGGGAACGTATATGTGTAGTTAAGTCTTCACGAATATTACAAAAAACCGCTTTAAGGCACATTGGGAGTTTGGTACGGAATTTTAAGATGGTCGGGGCAACAGGATAATATTATCCTTCACTGTCAACCAACAATCTAAAAAATATCAACATCATGAAAGCGACTAAAAACAAACCCGTTAATCAAATTACAGAATCAGACAGCGACAAGCTAAAAGAACTTTTCGTTGACGGACTAAAAGATATTTACTGGGCAGAAAAAAATCTGGCGAAAGCATTGGTTAAAATGTCTAAAAATGCAACTTCGGAAGAATTGAAAGCGGCATTTGAGCAGCACACTACTGAAACAGAGGAACATGCAGCTCGTTTGGAACAAATTTTCGAACAAATAGGCGAAAAAGCGCAAGCAAAAAAATGCGCTGCTATGGAAGGCCTTATTGAAGAAGCGAATGAAATTATCAGCAGCACAGAAAAAGGAACAATGGTTCGTGACTGTGGACTGATCATGGCGGCTCAAAAAGTGGAGCACTATGAAATCGCTTCTTATGGAACATTACGCAACATTGCCCGCACGCTTGGACATTCAGATGTAGCTGATATGCTGCAAATGACATTGGATCAGGAAGGCGAAACAGATCATAAATTGACTGAACTTGCTGAAACTTATGTAAACGAAGAAGCAAGCGCAGAATAAGCCATTACACTTCATCTTCAGATTAAAAAGATAAGGGGTTGATCAAATGATCAACCCCTTATCTTTTACCCAACTATTTTATTTCTTAGGCTAAATTCAATTTTCCATGATCTCCGCCATCTGGCGTTGTGCCGGTAAGGACTGCTTTTACCATTGAAAAGAAAACAACCATCTGCGAAGAAGTTGCATCCCAGTAAGCCGCCTCATCCGTTGTAACTTTCAGCACAACCAGGTTCGGATCTTCTTTTCCTTCGGGAAACCATGCTTTCGACATTGGATTCCAGAGTTCTTCTTTTTTAGCTTCGTTTTCCACAACCGCAGCATTTCCTGAAACACTGATATACGAGTTGTTTTTCGGATCCGAATATATCAATGTAACCTGCTCGCCCTGATTTGAGGGATCTCCTATCTCAGTTTGTTTTTTTGTAAAAAACCAGGCATTTCCCTCATCATCTATTTCGAGTGTGGTCATTGGACGCGACTCGATTTTCCCGTTTGTGTAAGTCGTATACATGCAAAACCGGATGTCTTCCGCCAGTGATTTCAACTTTTTGATCGCATCCTTGTCCTGAAAGTCCTTTTCCATGTTTGTTTTATATTTAGATATCTGAAATGTTTTCAACAATATCCTAAAACAACTATTCCAAACAACGGTTAACCACGCAGCAACTTCTCATATTCCCTTTCTGCAAGCCCTCTTTCATCCATATTTCCATACGCGCCTATGCCATGTGTTGCCAGCCCTATTCCCCATCCTAACATCGGGAATAATGGCCACGGAACCTGATGACCTCCATAATTAGGGAATGACGTGGCAAGCCACAGCAGCCACAAACCCGCATTAACGACCAGATAAGTGCTCATATGCATTTTAAATGCTGCTCTTTTTTTGGCTTTTCTCCAAAGGAATTCATTGCGTGGCGTTTCCATATCTCTCTCGGTTTAGATTAAAAATTAGTTTTGCAGCCCTGTTTTCAAGCGACTTAGACAAAACTAATGCAGATTAAACGGTCACGCTTGCCAATGCAGACAGATTTGATAATTAGCCAGATGAAGCGACGGATTATCAAGATGAACTGTTTGCAAAATGCTTAAAATTCAAGTCGATAATTGAGGACCGGGATCAAACCCGTCTGCGTGGTTGTGCGGATAACCTGATCCTTTGCATCATAATGTTGGTCAAATGCATTCAATCGATTGGTCACATTTTGCAGATCTAAAGATATGGTCGATGCCGTGCGCCGTTTGTTCCTGGTGTAACTCACACGCACGTCCGACCGGAAATAGGTTGGCAATTGCGCCGAATAAGCCCTTGTCCAGTCGCGTTCGGTTTTACCGGATTGCCTGGATTTTTCAAGGTCAATCGGCGTAAAGCGGTTACCACCCGCAGCCAGCATTTTGATGTTTGCAGTGAATACATTGGTTTTGTTTTTACCAACTTTCCATTCTTTTCCTGCCAAAACATTTTGCACAAAACGTCCGTTGAACCTGCTATCCCGTTCAATTCCATCCCTTCCTGTATATTTTGCTTCATATAAGGAAGTCGTACTCATCATATAAATCCCGCCGGTGAGCGACTTTTCAATGGTGAGCTCCAACCCGTAACTGCGACCTTTCCCGTCACTCATCAGCGAATCATTTGTGAATCCACTGATTTCATTAATCTGCGAATTGTGAAGCAGATAGGGCTTGTTTGTGTTGGGCGAACTGATCGGCACGTTATAATGATGCTGATAATAAGCTTCCGTCAAAAACCGCCAGCTGGCAGAAGGACGAAACTCATAACCTCCCACAAAATGCGCAGACTTCATCAGTTTCAGGTCTTTATTAACCGGGGCAGTTTTGCCGTTTTCACCATTAACCTGTGCAAAATAAGTGGAGATCGACTCTGTTTTGCTATGCAGCCCAGCGCCGAAACTAACCGTTGATCTTGGTGCCATTGCCCATTTCAAACCAAGTCTCGGCTCCAAGGAAAACTGGCCATTCAGTCCGAGCAGCATGCCGTGAAGGCCTGCATTAACCGTAACAGTTGGCGATATACGCGATTTCAACTGACCATAACCCTGATAAAGCTGCGTGCTTCCCTTCTGATCCAGATTAGTTTGAAAAGAACCATTTTCATTATTTCTGTCAAAAAGATTGAAGTCAAGATGATTAATGATAAAACCGGCACGGAATGTATTTCTGGCGTTGTGCTTATAATTGATAAGCGTCGAAACGCGAAGTGTCTGGTTAACAAAGCTTTGCCGATACGAAATCTGTTTTTCACCGATATCCGTGTCATCGCTGACGCTTGTGCCTGCGTATGAAATAATGCTTTCCATGTAGGTTTTTTTGTTCACATATCTGAGATAATTGAGCCCTAACATGCCTCGGTTCGAAGTAAAAACCTCTTTCTCGCCGTCTGAATCGTCTTTTGATTTACTAATCCCACCCATTCCCCAAACCGTGACCACTGACTTGTCGTCCGACGGAATGTGTATTTTGAAAGCGCCATCCTGAAAATCTGTCGTGCCATCGCCCAGTTGCAGACCCATTTTAGTGAGAATCGAAAGTGTCGAATAACGATAATTGGCCAGATAAGAAGCGCCTCCTTTTGCTCCAATAGGACCTTCGGCGGCAAAATCAAGTCCCAGCACGCCAGCCTGCAAGGCATATTCGCGCTTTTCGTTATTTCCTTTTCTCAGTTTCAGATCAAAAACACCCGATGTCGCATTGCCATATTCAGCAGGGAAAGCGCCCGTCAGGAAATCGGAATTGCCCAGCACATTGGCGCTTAGTGCACTAATGCCGCCCCCACTCGATCCTTCCTCTCCAAAGTGATTGGGATTAGGGATTTCAACGCCTTCCATGCGCCATAACATTCCTTTCGGGCTGTTTCCGCGAATAATGATTTGATTGCTACCGTCATCATTGGTGGCAACGCCCGCGAAAGACAGCGCCATCCGGGCCGGATCATTAACGGATGCGGCAAAACGCTTGGTTTGATCAACCGTAAAAGAACGTCCGCTGACGCTCACCATGTCATTCAGCGGCGCACCATGCTCCTTTTGCGCCTTAACAATGACTTCGTCCAATGCCTTAAACGACTCCCGAAGTTTGACACTCAGCTCCACTTCCTTCCCGGAACCAACATTGATTTCCTGCAAAAAAGCATCGTCGTAACCGATGCTGGTGATCTTGAATGCATGCCGCCCAACCGGAACCTGCTCAATCCGAAAGTCCCCGTCCACATTGGTGGCGCCACCCATAACAGGATTAATAGAAGTGATAACAATGTTGGCGCCAATAACGGGCTGCTGAGATTCCGCATCAATAATGCGCCCTTTAACAATTTGAGTCGGTTGCTGCGCACGCACCGAAGAAAAGACCGCCATAGCGATCACGATCAGGATAAAATTTTTCATAGCTAACAGTTTCATTCCTGACAACTTTGCTATGCATTACCCTAATTTTTTGGTGATATTTTTTTGGCGGTGTTTTTTTGTGTTGCATTAATCGCATCACGGATGTTGTTTCATCCCGCTAGGATTGAGGGAAATTGTGGTATTTTTTTGGGCTACCAATATTTTATCCCGCTAGGATTTTGTTTCGCGTTACCATTATGTCTGCATCAATTATCATCGGAACGTTCAAAAATCCCGGCGGGATGTAATCTCGGTAGGAAGACGCAATTGAGTAAATTGTAAATCCCGGCGGGATGAAACGGCATCCAAAATCGTATTTTTAAAACAACACCCGCATGGGAACCGGGTCAAAGGAGTGGTTTAACGGCCCGTTGCCGTTTCCGGTTTTTATGTCTTTTCCTGCTTCGATTGCGCCGGAAATGTATTCTTTGGCGAAGATAATGGCTTCGGGAAGTGAGTTGCCCTGCCCTATGAAAGTGGCAATGGCTGTGGATAATGTGCAGCCCGTTCCATGAAGATTGGAACTGTCGATAAATGCGGATTCGAAAATCAATGGCTGTTCCCCGCGCTGTGCTAGGATGTCATAAAGCTTATCCGAAACCATGTGCCCGCCTTTCAGTAACACGGCACGGCAACCCTTTTCCACCATTTGCATGGCTGCTTCCTGCATTTGTTCTAGGGAATCTGTTTCTGTTGAAAGCAACTGACTTGCTTCGTTAATGTTGGGTGTAACCAGGTTTGCAATCGGAAATAATTTTTTCCAAAAAACATCTGTCATTTCCGCATTTGCCAGTTTGGTGCCACTTGTTGAGGACATCACCGGATCAATAACAACGAATGCCGGCTTGAAGCTTTCAATGATTTCGGCAATAACGAGCCCATTTTCCACACTTCCAATCATCCCGATCTTAATGGCGTCAACTGCTATGTCTTCCAAAACTGCGACGAGCTGCTTCCGCAGAAAATCGGCCGGAATGTGATGAATATCGCGGACTTCAACTGTATTCTGAGCAGTGAGCGCAGTAATAGCCGACGCACCGTAACCGCCCAGTGCCCCGATTGTTTTAAGATCTGCCTGGATTCCAGCGCCGCCGCCGCTGTCTGATCCTGCTATCGTAAGTATGGTTGGATATCGGTTCATGAATGGTCCGCAATTTGTAAATACTTATCAGTGAAAGTAGTAGTTTTGAGTAGTTTAAAAAAAAAACAATCCCGCTAATAATGATTAAAGCTGCCATATTTGATATGGACGGACTATTGATAGATTCCGAGCCAATCTGGACAGATGCTGCCCGCACGGTCATGCAAAAAGTAAACTTTACCATTTCAGACGCACTAAAAAATCAGACGACTGGCCTTTCCATCAAGCTTTTCCTCGATTATTGTCATAAAATTCAACCCTGGAACTCGCCGTCTTTTGAGGAGCTTGAAGAAATGATCCTGGAAATGGCGCATAAAAATATCCTGGCGCATGCCGAACCAATGCCTGGCGCAATTGAATTGGTAAAAACATTAAAAGGAAAAGGCCTGAAACTTGCCGTTGCTTCTGCTTCGCACATGGACCTGATCGAAGGTGTGCTCAAAAGGCTGGATATTATTGATTACTTTGATACCTGGCACTCGGGCGAACTGGAAGAATTTACAAAACCGCATCCGGCAGTTTACCTGACCACCGCCGCAAAACTTGGCCTAAAACCAGAAGAATGCATTGCATTTGAAGATTCACACGCTGGCCTGCGGTCGGCCCATGCGGCGGGAATGATTACGATTTCGGTGCCTGCAATGGATGTTTTTGAAGATACAAAGTTTGATATGGCCCATTATAAAATCAACTCGCTCGAAAAATTTGTCCTGAGCGAAATGTCCGGCGTGCCGCAAAGCGCATTGGAATAATTAATTCAAAATCCTCTATTTGGTTCATTAATGATCGGACTTCGGCATTTCAGTATAGTGATAATGATCAGGATAATCGTGATTGTCGTGAGCGTTGTTGCCATCGCCTGGCTGGCGAATAAGCATACCAACGAAATGTTGGTTTATGTTTTGGGAACAATCTTCATCTTCATTCAGGGGTCGTTGCTGTATAATTATGTTACCAATGTGAACCGTAAGCTGACTTATTTTCTGGAATCGGTGCGCTATTCTGATTTTACGATCAATTTCCGGTCGGACAATAAAATGGGGAGGACATTTAAGGAGCTTAATCAGCAATTTAATGAAGTCCTGCACGCTTTCAGACAAGCCAGGGCCGAAAAGGAAGCCAATTTGCAATATCTGAACACCATTGTCCAGCATATCGGAACGGGGCTGATCACTTTTGACAGCAATGGACAGGTTAACCTCATCAATAATGCTGCATTACGCATGCTTGGCATTTACCGATTGCATCAATTAAGCGAGCTAAAAGACAAACATCCAAGGCTTTACGAATTACTTTCTACATTGGACAGCGGCGTTCGTGAACTTTACCGAACACCTTCTGACCAGCCGTTGGCATTACAAGGTGCAGCCATTCAGCTCCGCGGAATGTGGGTCAGGATTGTGGTTTTGCAAAATATTCAAACTGAGCTGCAACAGCAGGAAGTGGAATCGTGGCAAAACCTCACGCGCGTGCTGCGTCATGAAATCATGAACTCCATGACGCCGATCGTTTCACTGGTGGGGACAATGCGACTGATTGTAAATGAGGACATTGAAAAATCCACGAATGATCAGGAAGCAGTGAACGATTTAAAAGAAGCATTGCACACGCTCGAAAAACGAAGCAAGGGAATGATGCAGTTTGTGAATGCTTACCGCGATTTCACTACATTACCGAAACCTGTTTTTGCCAATCTGAGCGTTGCAGAACTTTTGCAGGAAGTAATTCAATTATTGCAAACCGATCTGACACGCTCGGGCGTGCTTTGGAAAATCTCTGTAAAACCAGACACGCTGACGGTTAAGGCGGATGCAAGCCAGATTCAGCAGGTGCTGATCAATCTGGTTAAAAATGCTTCGGAAGCATTCTCTACGCAAACAAATCGTCTGATTACATTATCCGCATACCAGACGGATAACACGACGATCATTGATGTCACAGACAACGGCGACGGCATTGAGCCGGAAGCCATTGAAAACATCTTTATCCCTTTTTACACAACCAAAAAAACGGGATCAGGAATTGGATTAAGCCTTTCTCGCCAGATTTTGCAACAGCATAACGGTCAGCTCAATGTTTCCTCAGAAGTCGGAAAAGGCACCGTCTTCACATTGATCATTTAATTGGCCAACTTGCTCTTTCGATAACCGTAGCTGAAATAAATTACCAAGCCGATCGCCAGCCAGATCACAAAAATCAACCAGTTGGACGAGCCTAATTCTGTCATTAAATAAAGGTTTGTCAAAATTCCTGCAACGGGCAAAACCGAAAAGTTGTGTTTATAGCTCAATACGGAAAGAATGCACCACGTGATCCAGAAAATGATGGTTAGCAGCTTGTGTTCAACAATTTCTGCGGCTGACAGATTTTTCCACTCATCAATCACACTTTGTCCATAAATTGCAAGCCCGGCGATGGCAACGATCAAAAGCAAACCCACCAGATACTTTCCATTAAGATAAGGAACCCGGAACTTGGATTGCGAAGAAATGCCCGTATGATCCAGATAAAGCACGCCGCCGCAAACCAGAATAAACGCAAAAAACGTTCCTACACTCGTCAAATCAACGAAAAAATCCATTTTGAAAAACAATGCCGGAATCCCTACGACAAAGCCTGTGACAATGGTCGCGAATGATGGCGTCTGATATTTTGGGTGAATTTTAGAAAATCGTTTCCATAGCAAACCGTCCCGGCTCATCGTCATCCAAATGCGTGGCTGCCCGAGCTGATACACGAGCAATGCACTCGTAATCGCAATTACAGAACTTACCGAAATGACACCGGCCATGAAATCAAGGCCATTTTTTTCAAAAACAAAGGCAAGCGGATCACTCACTTTAAGCTCTGAATAATTGACCATTCCAGTAAGCACCAGCGTAATCAGCACATACAAAACCGTGCAGATCACAAGGCAGTAAATCATTGCCTTTGGCATGTCTCGCTGCGGATTTTTACATTCCTCTGCGGTTGTTGAAATGGAATCGAATCCGATAAATGCGAAGAAAACAGATGCTACACCGCCCATTACACCTTTAATTCCGTTGGGTGCAAATGGCGACCAGTTTTCAGGTTTTACATAAAAAGCGCCCGCAATGATAACGAGCAGAACAACGCCTATTTTGAGCACAACCATAATGTTACTGGCCGTTCTCGACTCCCGGATCCCGATGTAAACCAATGCCGTAATCAGCAATGTTACCAAACCAGCGGGCAAATTAAGCATAATGTGAAAATCACCAATGGTCGGCGCAGCTTCGTAGGCAGCCGCAGCAAAGCGTTCATAAGTGCTCATTTCGGCAGCGCCTGCGCTTTGCAATTTGGCAAAGGCTTCGGATGCTGTTTCATGATTTACAGTAAGCCAACCGGGCAGCACGATTCCAAACCCTTTGAGCATTCCTGTGAAATATTCCGACCAGGATATCGCGACCACCATATTTGAAACGGCATATTCGAGAATCAGCGACCATCCGATGATCCATGCAAACAGCTCTCCGAAAGCAACATATGCGTACGTGTATGCACTACCGGAGACTGGAACTGTGCTGGCAAACTGTGCGTAAGATAATGCTGTAAAAACGCAGGCAACCGCTGTAAAGACGAATAATAAAGAGACGGCAGGGCCACCATTATAACTGGCCACGCCAATTGTGCTAAAAATACCAGCTCCCACAATGGCAGCGATCCCAAGGGAAACCAGATCCCGGACGCCGAGAATTTTTGCTAACCCACCATTTTCGGCAGAATTAGCGTCCCTAAGTATTTGATCAACTGTTTTCTTACGAAAGAGAGAAGAATTTTGTTTCATTTATGGAGCTGATTGGACGAAGTCTCAGGTGTAATAAGTTGGCTAAAATAATGATATTCTCAACGCATCTATCCACGCATTGAAATTTTGTGCAATAAATGACAAAATTTCCATAGAAAATTCTCCGGCGCGAATCAAACTGTTTAAACATGTGTTTAAAACAATATATTTACTTAATTTTCCGCCCCTACATCCCCGCCACATTCATGAAAAAACGCATTACACTCTTACTTTTTACATTGCTCAACGTTGGGACATTGCGCGCCCAGGATATCAAAGCTTACACCACAGCCCAAGCCCATTCGCATAACGATTACGAACGAAAAGGGGCTTTTAGCGAGGCATATGATCAGCAATTCGGCTCCATTGAGGCAGATTTGTTTTTGGTAAATGACAATCTTTTCGTCGCTCACAATCTGGCTGACATTAAACCGGAAAGGACGTTCAATGCACTTTACCTGCAACCGATCATTGCTTCGGTTGAAATAAACGGAGGCAGCATTTATCCTCAGAAAGATGTTCAGCTGCAACTGTTGGTCGACCTGAAAACGACTTCGGAAGAAACATTGGCTGCATTGGTAAAGGAACTGGAACCGCACAAGCACATTTTTGCGCCGGCAGGCTCTGTGAAAATTGTCGTCAGCGGCAACACGCCCAGTCCTGCTTCATTTGATAAATATCCTGAATATCTGTTTTTCGACGGCCGTCCTGAAATTGTGTACACACCGGACCAATTGAAACATGTAGGGCTTATCAGTCAGGCTTTTGCAAAATATTCTAAATGGAATGGCGAAGGCCCTCTGCCGGAAAAGGACAAAAAAAGCATTCAGAAAGTGATCAAACAGACGCATGATCTTGGCAAAAAAGTCCGCCTATGGGCAACTCCGGACAACATTAATTCCTGGAAAATCATGATGACTCTCGGCGTTGATTATCTCAACACAGACAAAGTCCGTGAAATGGGTGATTATCTGCGAACTGCCCCGCGGTAAAATCTCAGAATAAAATATTAGGTGATTTTAAATTTCCAATGGTATTAAATGGCATTGGAAGCGTTATAGGTTTATATTGTATGGTTAACCAACAAACCTGTCCCGCATGTCGTCAGAACAAACCGCTACGCTTAAGAAAGTTTTAAAACCCATTCATCTTTGGGCAATTGCAGTAGGACTGGTTATTTCCGGTGAATATTTTGGGTGGAATTACGGCTGGGGAGTTTCGGGAACCGTCGGATTTCTAATCGCAACGCTTTTGGTGACATTAATGTATGTGACCTTTATTTTCAGTTTTACAGAGCTCACAACCTCGATTCCGCAAGCTGGCGGCCCGTTTTCTTATTCGCAACGCGCTTTTGGCTGGTTTGGAGGACTTGTTGCCGGTTATGCGACACTCGTTGAATTTTTAGTGACGCCACCCGCCATTGCATTCGCGCTGGGCAGTTATACGCATTTTCTTTATCCGTCATTGGACGTGCTTGATGTTGCTTTTGCTTGTTACGTCATTTTTATCTTGATTAACCTGCTTGGCATTAAGGAATCAGCGCTTTTTTCGCTCGTGGTGACATTGCTTGCCGTAGCTGAGTTGCTCGTTTACATTGGCATTGTTGCGCCTCATTTTTCATATCAAACATTTGTAACGGAACCTATGCCATTTGGCTGGCCCGGCGTTTTTGCGGCGCTGCCTTTTGCGATATGGTTTTACCTTGCAATTGAAGGCGTCGCAATGGTCGCCGAAGAAGTGGAAGATCCGAAACGCACCATTTCGAGAGGTTACATTTATGGCATATTAACACTTGTCGTGCTTGCATTGGCCGTGATGATTTTCACGGGAGGCGTCGCGCACTGGCGGCTTTTGAGCGAGATTGATTATCCACTTCCCGCCGCACTCGGCATAGTCCTCGGTCGCGACAGCGGCTTGACCCAGCTATTTGCAAGTCTCGGACTTTTTGGATTGATCGCATCATTTCACGGGACGATCATTGGCTATTCGCGCCAGATATATGCTTTGGCAAGAAACGGATTGCTTCCCTCCTTTCTGGGCAGTGTAAATGCCCGGTTTCAAACGCCGCATTGGGCACTTATTGCGGGTGGAATTGCAGGCTGTCTTGCGTTAAAGCTTGGCACAACGGATCAGGTGATTATTCTGGCAGCATTGGGCGCAGTTGTCATGTACATTATCAGCATGATGGCGCTTTTTGCGCTGCGCCGCAGCGAACCTGACCTCGAACGCCCATTCGTAGTGCCTGCTTATCCTTACTTTCCCGTCATCGCGCTGGTGCTCTCCAGCGTTTGTCTGATTGCCATCGTTTATTATAATGTCATGTTAAGCATCTGGTTTTTTGCCGGATTAGGCCTGGTTACAATCCTTTATATGGCAACCGGCAGGCATAAAAGTCCGCAACATTCCGAAGCTCCGAAAATTGGGATAAACGACTTAAACAAGCTATAAATCAACTTTTTCTTGGATGATAAATATAAAAGATCCTTTTCAAAAGGATTAGGCCTGACCGTAAACTAAATAGTTTGAAAAAATCGATCCGAAAGTGTCAACTAATTCGTACATTATCTTGGAATTACTCAACGTTATCAGGAATACTAACCCTATGAAAATCTTAACATTGTCCCGGCTACCCTATGATCTATCAGTGGGCCGGGATCGCTTACTTAAAACCAATAATGAATATCTTAATTGTAGAGGACGATTTTATTATTTCCAAACACCTCCAATATCTTTTGAACGGCTTCGGTTATGATGCAAACGACGTTGCTCCTGATTATAACACTGCTACCGAGCTGCTGAATAGCAAGGTTTTTCACCTTGCCGTGCTGGATATTAATTTGAACGGTTATCAAACCGGTATCGACCTTGCGCATTACATCCGCGAAACATTCAAAATTCCCTTTCTATTTCTATCCAGTCATGAGGACATTGCTGTTGTAAATGCAGCATTGCAGGCAGCCCCGCATGCATTTTTACAAAAACCTTTTCAAAAAATCACGGTGTACACTGCGGTGAAGCTCGCGCTAAAAAACTATCGGCTGGCTGCGCTTGCGGGTGAGTCAAATCTGGAAGAAAAGGAAGATACGACGGTGATTAAGGACGCGCTTTTTATCAAAGAAAAGCACATGTTTACAAAAATTCTGCTGGCCGACATTCTCTACATCCGCAGCGACGACAATTACCTCGAATTACATACCAGAGTAAAAAAATATACGATCAGGGAAACGCTCAAAAATATGCTTCAGCAGCTTCCTCCCAATTACTTTTTCAGGGTGCACAAATCGTTCATCATTAATCTGAACGCAATCACAGCGATCAATTATATACACGTGATGATCAATGACATCGAGATCCCGATCACCAATGATAACCGCAACGAACTGCTGAGCCGTGTGAAAACTTTCTCCTAAACTTTACCGAAGTTCACCCCTCAAATTCCGGATTTCACCCCATTGATTTGGCAACTTTTCCCCTTAGAATTAATATTACAACACGTAAACCCATCTCTATTTTTTGAATTACGGATGGCTGTCTGGGTCTGAATAATAATATAAAAATATTTTTTAGCCCAGGCATCCATCCGACCCCGAAAAGCGTATCTACTAGAAATGTATTTTTCTGCATAATTTATAGCATTATGCACACATAAACATAAGCGCATTCAAACCTAAACTAAATCATTCCATTAGTATTTTTTTAATATCGTTGAGAATAATTAGACATCCCCGGGAGATATTCCCTGGGATGTTTTGTTTGAAGGAAGGTGCTGATAATCAAGGATAAAGCAGATATTTCTTACGTGTTTCCTTATAATTGCCCAAGCCGGGCTCCCAGCTTTTTCTTATCTCCTCTTCCGAAGCTCCGGCAATGATCTGCTTTTTGAAATTTTCCGTGCCTGCCAGTTTATCAATGCTGCCCATTTGCTTGCTCTGGCTCATGTCAAAGAATTTCTCCTTGTCCGGATATACTTTGTACATATCCAGGATCCAGTTCAAATGAAGCTTCCCGATTTTTTGAGTTTCGAAATGTCATATTTCTGCAAGTCCAGTCCGTAACATTCCTGGTTCTGATGCAATGGTGTTTCGCTCATGCCCTTGATGCTTTTGGGCGTGAAAACGAAGTCGAATTTCCCTTTCAGTAATGGTGCTCCTAGCACGGTGAACGGCATGTAAGTGCCTCGGCCCTGACTTATAATCGTGCCTTCAAACATGCATATATGCGGATAAAGCATCACCGACTGCTGCGTATTCAGGTTTGGCGATGGCATAACCGGCAACACGTAAGGCGTTTGATGGTCATAATTTGCAACTTTAATGATCTTCAATTTACATTGCATCTTATTGGGAAGCCAGCCTTCACCATTGATCATTTGTGCAAATTCGGCAATCGTTAAGCCATGTGCGATGGGGATTTTATACATGCCAATGCCGGAACGTAAATGATCTTCCAGGATTGGCCCGTCGACGAGAAAGCCATTTGGGTTTGGTCTGTCGAGAACAAGCATTTCCTTATTTGTTTCAGCGCAAGCCTCCATCACATGACCTAATGTATTGATATACGTGTAAAAACGCGCTCCAACATCCTGAATGTCAAATATCATCAGATCAATGCCCGCCATTTGCTCCTTCGTTGGCTTTTTCTGTTTTTCCATAAAGTGAAATGGCGGGAATGCCCGTTTTCGGGTCCACGCTGTCACTTACTTTATCGCCATTGCTCGCAGTTCCGCGAAACCCATGTTCCGGCCCGAAGATCATGACAATGTTCACACCTAACGAAACGAGGCTGTCAACGATCGGCGTCTTGCCTATAATGGAAGTCTGATTAACCAAAATGCCAATCCTTTTGCCCTTCAAATAATCCAGATATTCCGAAACCTGATCCGCACCCGTAACCGGCGCTTTTGCATTAGGAGTCATGGTTTTGCCAACGTTCAGCGAGTCGCCTTCCGTTATTGCAGGATTTTTTTGAGAAGAAGAATTAACGCAGTTGCCGAAAAGACAAATGGATAGCACCAGACTTAGCGTAACAAAGAATTGCTTCATTGAATTTAGGATAGTTTTAGAACAGACCGCATTTGCCCGGCGCGCATAAATTGTGATGTATCGAGTGCTGGCAATTCAACGTCTTTAAAATATTTACGGCAAGCGTGGCCGTGCAATTGTCTTATATTTTCGGCAAAAATCCCCTCTCCGACCATTCTCAAACCAAAACGCGAATCATTCAGATTTCCGCCATGGCATTCTGCAATCTGGTTGAGCACTTTTGTTGCACGGTCCGGGAAATGGTGGTTTATCCATTCTTCAAACAATGTTGAAATGGCTCCGTTCAATCTCACAATCGTGTAATTAGCCCATAATGCTCCGTTTTCAGCCGCTGCCTGCACAATAGCAGGAATTTCTTGATCATTAAGTCCGGGAATAATCGGCGCAGTCATTACACCCATCGGGACGCCAGCCTCATGCATTGCTTTCACAACCTGCAATCTCCGATTTCCTGTAACAGTCCTGGGTTCCAGCGCGCTACGCAGATCTTCATTCAGTGATGTGATGGAAACCGCGCCGTGTACAAGATTCAGCTTTGCAAGCTTTTCCAGAATATCTAAATCTCTTAATACCAGCGCATTTTTAGTTAAAACACTTACCGGATTTCGATATTTTAAACAGATTTCAAGCATTTGCCGCGTGAGCCTATATTTCTTTTCTCCGGGTTGATAGCAGTCCGTGTTTCCGGAAAAGTGAATCACCTTAGGCTCCCACTTTTTAGAATTAAAGAGCTTTTCAAGTAACTGGGGAGCATTTTTCTTGACAATGATCTTTGTTTCAAAATCCAGCCCGGCTGAGTAACCCCAATATTCATGGGAGTTGCGTGCGTAACAGTAAATGCACCCGTGTTCGCAACCGCGATAAGGATTAATTGAATGAAAATGTCCGAGATCGGGACTATCCGAGACGCTTAGCAATGTCTTGGAATGTTCTTCAATAAACTGTGTTTTGGGATTCACTGCCGGCTCTTCCCATTGCTGCCAATCCTCAGAAGTGTATTCTATTTCATGGTTAAAAAATTTGCTGTGGGTGTTAATAGCCGCCCCACGGCCCCGAGCCCTGTTGTCCATTGTTTGTTGATGAATGTCATGTTGATGAAGTTGCTAACGATGTTGTGTGGCCAATTTTGAATGAATGAATGAATGAATGATTAAAAATCCTCATTCAATCATTCAGTCATTCATTCATTCAATCATTATTTAATATACCGGAAATCCTCGTCTCCTTTCAAGGATAGCAAGACGTCGTACATTAGTTGAATTACGTTCTTAACGTCCTCTTTATGAACCATTTCCACGGTTGTATGCATGTATTTTAGCGGAAGAGAAATCAATGCAGAAGCGATTCCTTCGGTTGAATAGGCAAATGAATCCGTGTCCGTTCCTGTTGAGCGGCTTACCGCCTGGCGTTGGAACGGGATCTTTTTCTCGTCTGCAATGCGGATCAGCAAGTCGCGCACATTGTTTTGCACAGCCGGTCCGTAACAAATTACCGGTCCGCCGCCACTTTTAAGATCGCCTTGTTCCTTTTTATTGTACATCGGCGATTGCGTGTCGTGCGTCACGTCGGTTACAATCGCGAGATTTGGTTTCAGACGGCGAGAAGATCATTTCCGCACCGCGAAGACCAATTTCCTCCTGAACTGCATTCACCACATATAATGTAAAAGGCAATCGAACATTGTTCTCGTGGAGCATCCGCGCAACTTCGGCGATCATAAAACCGCCCATTCTGTTGTCCAGCGCACGTCCGAGATAATATTTGTCGTTCAGCTCGTCCAGACCGTCCGCAAAAGTCGCAACCGTTCCTACGTGAATGCCCATTTCCAGCACTTCATCTTTCTTGGATGCGCCGACGTCGATGAACAGTTCATGCACTTTGGGAACCTGGTCTTTTGCAACATCACGAACGTGGATTGCCGGCCAGCCAAAAACGCCTTTTACAACGCCCTTAGCCGTGTGTAAATTTACCCGCATCGAAGGCGCGATAATGGCATCAGAACCGCCATTGCGGCGAACATGAATGTATCCGTCGTCTGAAATGTAATTGACAAACCAGGAAATTTCGTCCGAATGTGCCTCGATCACAACTTTGTAATCCTGGCCACCGCCAATCACACCGACTGCCGTGCCATAAACGTCCACAATCGTATCTTCAATGTAAGGCTTGATGTAATCGAGCCATATTTGCTGACCGCTCGCTTCGAACCCGGTCGGCGACGCATTGTTAAGGTATTTATAAAGAAATTCTTTGCTTTGATCTGACATATGATATTAAAATTACTTACTTGAAATGCTGTTATAGTTTGTTTTTCCTAATGCCTGACGTTTTTCAAATAGCCTAAAAAAGCCCATAAACGCCTTTTTTTAAGATAATTCAAATCAGCCTGATGCTGATAAGCTTCCCTTTCAAAAGAGATGTGCAGATAGGCGAGATAATGCTTTTTGTACTGGATCAGACGGATTAAATATTCGGCAAAATACCAAATATAAAAGACAATCAAACCCAATTCGAGCTGTTGTCTTAAATGGATTTGCTCGTGATTTATAAGGAAGCGGCTGCAAGTCTTATGGCGGACGAGTATGAAAGGAAAAAGCGCCATGCCCTCCACCCAAAGGAAAGAAACGTTCAGCAAAATCCCTTTGAACTTCATAGCATTGCCCTGATTCAAACCAATTTTAAACAAAAATGTTGGATTGCGAATGGTCAACATTCTACAATCCAACATTTAAATAATGTCTTAAAAATCTATTCGCTAAACCTGCTGATATCCAGCACTTCAAATTCCATCAAACCGGCAGGAACCTTGATCTCAGTCGTATCACCCACTTTCTTGCCAAGCAAACCTTTTCCAATTGGCGAACCAACAGAAATTTTTCCTGTTTTCAGATCTGCCTCTTCCTCTGAAACCAAAGTATAAGTAACCTCCATTCCATTCTTACGGTTTTTGATCTTCACTTTTGAAAGCACCGCAACTTGCGAAGTGTCGATCGACGACTCGTCAATAACGCGTGCATTTGACATGATCTCTTCCAGTTTCGCAATCTTCATTTCATGCATTCCCTGTGCATCTTTCGCCGCATCATATTCTGCATTTTCACTCAAATCGCCCTTATCCCGCGCTTCTGCAATCTGCTTTGCAATCTCCGTGCGGCCTTTTGTTTTCATATCATTCAGCTCATTCCTCAGCTTATTTAGTCCTTCTTCCGTATAGTATGAAATTTTAGCCATGACCTTAAATTAGTTTATAAGTCTTTAAATTTTTGAAAATTGGATAAAAAAAAAGAACGGCTCAAAGACCGCTCTACAAGAGTTACGACACTCGTAGTAGAAGGCTAGAAAACCTTATCTTTTCGGTTGATATATGATTTCGTCTGTATCATAATTTTCTGTTAAGAACGACAAAAATAACAATATTTGTAAATGGTTACACCATTTTTTATCCAAAAGCGGTAACAGTCTATGTCAACACCATTGCGAATAATTTTCATGGGAACGCCCGAATTTGCGGTTCCAAGTTTAAAAAGTCTGGTCGAAAGCAATTCTAATGTAGTGGCAGTCATAACTGTTCCGGACAAGCCCACAGGCCGCGGACAAAAGCAAACTGCGTCGCCCGTAAAGCTGTACGCGGAGGCCCAGGGCATTCCCGTTTTGCAGCCCGAAAAACTAAAAAACCCCGAGTTTCTGGAAGCATTAAGATCGTTTAATGCTGACCTTCAGGTGGTCGTAGCATTCCGTATGTTGCCGGAAGTCGTTTGGAACATGCCGCCGAAAGGAACATTCAATTTACACAGCTCACTTTTACCGCAATATCGCGGAGCCGCACCAATCAACTGGGCCGTTATCAACGGAGAAACCGAAACCGGCGTAACGACATTCTTTATAGAAAAAGACATTGACACCGGCAAGATCATTTTCCAGGACCACGAACCCATCCACGCCGAAGACGACGCAGGCTCCTTACACGACCGGCTCATGGAAAAAGGCGCTAAGCTCGTTGTAAAAACAGTAAGGGCAATTGAAGCAGGCAATTATCCGCAGGAACCGCAGCAAGAGCCAGCAGAAATCCGCCTGGCACCAAAGATCTTCCGCGAGACTTGTGAAATAAACTGGCAAAAGCCGTCCGTTGAAATCCATAACTTCATCCGCGGACTTTCGCCTTACCCCGCCGCATGGACGACAATAAACGGTCTTTCTTGCAAAATCTTCAAATCCAGCCTCGTGGAATTTGATGAAGATGACAACCCGGGACAGTTCCGCACAGATAGTAAATCATATCTCTATTTAAAAACCAGCGACGGCTGGCTTTCCATCGAAGTTTTGCAACTGGAAGGAAAAAAACGAATGGAGATCGGCGATTTTCTGCGAGGGAATCGTTTGTAAAAAATATTGCGCTGTCATTCAAGACCACTTTCAATAACACCTAATGCTCATATCAATCATCGTTGCCGTCTCTAAAAATGGCGTTATAGGAAAGGATAATCAACTTCTCTGGCGGTTGCCGGATGATTTGAAACGGTTTAAGCAGTTGACCCTCGGGCACCCGATGATCATGGGACGCAAGACTTTTGAATCCATTGGAAAAGCTTTGCCGGGGCGCACTTCAATTGTCATTACCGGGCAAAAAGATTTTTCTGCCGAAGGCGTTTTGATTGCGCATTCATTGGAGGAAGCGCTCGATGCTGCCCGGAAGCTAGAAGAATCGGAAGCATTCATCATCGGTGGCGGCGAAATTTACAAACAAGCATTGCCACTTACCGATCGATTGTATGTAACGGAAGTTGAAACGGAAATCGATGGCGACACTTATTTTGAAATCGCTAATCCTGAGGAATGGAAGGAGACAGAACGGGTTGTGCATGAAGCCGATGAGCGGCACAACTTGAAATTTGAATTTGTAAATTACATTAAACAAAAATTTTAATAAGTAACTTTGCAGTATAACCCAAAGTGACTATCAGTACAATGCAAGCCTTAGAAGAAAAGACGGCGCTTTTACCAATTATTGAGGTTCTCTCCGAAACCTTTGAGATTCCTCAGTTGAACAAAAAGCGCCGCGTTCATGTGCTTTTGCCACATGATTACTACGAAAAACCTGAACAGCGCTATCCTGTGCTATATATGACGGATGCGCAGAATTTGTTTGGAGACGGTTCGCCTTACGGCAACTGGGAAATCGATAAAAAGTCTGGCCCTGCTGGCCGAAGAACATAAAGCGGATGTGATCATTGTTGCCATTGATCACGGTGAGGAGGAACGTATCAATGAATTTTCTCCTTACGATAACCCGCGGCTCGGCAAGGGACTCGGTTCTTTGTTCCTCCGTTTTGTGGTGGAAACGCTCAAAAAGCACGTCGATGCAAATTATCGCACAAAGCCGGACAGGCTTAATACGGGCATGGGCGGAAGTTCGGTTGGTGGATTATTGACTGCTTATGCTGCATTAATGTTCCCGCACGTTTTCGGACGGCTGATGATCTTTTCACCTTCCCTATGGATTTCGCAGAAAGTGTATTTCGATGCGATTCACTTTTTCGAGCCATTTGAAACGCGCATTTATTTATATGCGGGCGGAAAGGAAGGGGCGAATATGCTTCCTAACTTCGAAAAATTCCATAAAACTCTTGAAAACCAGGGTTTTGGTTATAAACGAGTGAAAATCAAAAGCTCAATCGATCCGGAAGGCGAGCATAAGGAAGAGCAATGGAGCAAGGAGTTTCCAGTTGCCTTGAAATGGCTGTTTTTTGAAGAATAAGATTAATAATGTTATCAAATAGAAAGGGAGAGCAGCATGATTGCCAGCTCTCCCTTTCTGTTTTATGCGCAATGTTCTCCTACAAAATATATTGGCTCAAATCTCTGTTTTTAACCAATGCAGACAGCTTCTCAGAAACAAGCTCAGCCGTCACAACAATGTGTGAATCAGCGCCGATAACGTCCGGAATGTCGAACATGAAGTCGTTAAGCAGCAAGCTCATCACCGTTTGCAAACGACGGGCACCAATATTCTCCACTTCGCTGTTCACCTCAAAAGCAATTCTTGCAATCTCACGAAGTGCGCCGTCTTCAAATTCCAACTCAACGCCTTCTGACTCCATCATGGCCACATATTGCTTTGTAAGGGCATTTTTAGGTGTTTTAAGGATTTGGTAAAAATCAGATTCTGTCAGGCTGCTCAGTTCCACGCGGATTGGAAAACGACCTTGTAACTCGGGAATCAGATCCGAAGGTTTGGCAACGTGGAATGCGCCGGCCGCTACGAAAAGAATGTGATCGGTGTTAATAACGCCATGTTTCGTGTTCACCGCGCTTCCTTCTACAATCGGAAGCAAGTCGCGCTGCACACCTTCGCGGCTTACGTCCGGACCACCGCCTCCGCCTGAACGGCTGGATGCAACTTTATCAATCTCATCAATGAAAATAATACCCAGGTTTTCCGCTTTTTTGATCGCCTCCATCTTCACCTCGTCCATATCGATCAGTTTCGAAGCTTCTTCGTCCAAAAGGATTTTCCGCGCTTCTTCCACGGTTACTTTGCGCTTTTTGCCACGGCGGGGCATCATATTTCCGATCATTTCCTGAATGTTCATCATCGAAACGTCGTCCATTGCGCCGCCGATCATGCCCACATTAGGCGTTTGGTTCTGCTGCACTTCAATGTCGATCTTGCGGCTGTCAAGCTCGCCGTTTCTGATTTTTTCGCGGAAACGTTCTCTTGTGCGTTGATTAAGCTCTGCATCGTCGTCGGGCATGGCATCGGAATTGCCGTCCGTTTTCACCCTTACTGCATTCGCGCCATGAACCGGCGGGATCAATGCGTCCAGGATAATGTCCTCAACGGCCTGCTCCGCTTTCACTTTCACCTCTTCCTTTTTCTGCGTCCGCACCATGCCAACCGCCTGTTCAACCAGATCGCGCACCATGCTTTCCACATCGCGGCCCACATAACCCACTTCGGTAAATTTCGATGCTTCTACTTTTACAAAAGGCGCATCAGCAATCTTTGCCAAACGGCGTGCAATTTCAGTTTTACCGACGCCGGTCGCTCCTATCATTAATATGTTATTGGGAATAATTTCCCTTTGAATATCTTCCGGACTATTCATTCGCCTCCAACGGTTCCTGAGCGCAATAGCAACATTTCGCTTCGCGTCATTTTGTCCGATGATGTATTGATCCAGTTCGAAAACGATCTGACGTGGGGTCAGGCGATTTAAGTGTTCAGTCATTGTGATTGTATATCGGTATATAACTTAATGTTGGTTTTTATATGCAGGCATTCAGGATCAGGGCATAAGGGCTCAAAATCGTACTATTTGCTTTATGAATGCATTTCTTGCATAAAATAGGGCTGAAAAGAATTATGCCGGTACAAAATGTCATGCTTTGCGGTTCAGGAAAACTTTTAAAGCTTTACGTAATGTTTATAGGCCTTCCATTACTTTTGTTCTTCAAGTTTTTCCTCAAAAGAATTGTCCTAACATGAAAAAAATCTTCCGAGTCCTCTTTTTCTTAACCTTTACTTCACCCCTTGCCTTTGCCCAATCTCCTGCCGACAATAATCTGGTAGATCTCGTGAACCCACTCATGGGAACGCAGTCAAAATTCAGTCTTTCATCTGGTAACACTTATCCCGCGATCGCATTGCCTTGGGCGATGAATTTCTGGATGCCGCAGACTGGCAAAATGGGTGACGGCTGGGCTTATATGTATGACGCTGAAAAGATCCGCGGCTTCAAACAAACGCATCAGCCAAGTCCATGGATCAATGATTACGGTCAGTTTTCGATCATGCCGATGACCGGCAAAATGAAAATTGACGAAGAAAGCCGTGCAAGCTGGTTTTCGCACAAGGCCGAAGTTGCAAAGCCACATTATTACAAGGTTTACCTGGCCGATCATGACGTAACCACCGAAATCGCGCCGACCGAAAGAGCTGCGCAATTCCGCTTTACATTCCCTCAGAATGACAGCTCATTTGTGCTTGTAGATGCATTTGACCGAGGTTCTTACATTAAGATCATTCCTGGTGAGCGCAAAATCATTGGTTACACCACCAAAAACAGCGGCGGCGTTCCTGCTAATTTCAAGAACTATTTTGTAATTGTTTTTGACAAAGCATTTACATTCTCTTCCGCTTTTCATGGCAAGACATTGGCCAAAGATACATTGGAACTGAAAGCAGGCCATGTGGGCGCGGTTGTTGGTTTTAAAACAAAAAAGGCGAACAGGTTGGTCTGAAAGTTGCTTCATCATTCATTAGTGCTGAGCAAGCGGAACTGAATCTGCAACGTGAAGTAGCGAATGACAATTTCAATGCAACCATGGAAAAAGGCCGTAAAGCCTGGAACCAGGAATTGTCGCGCATTCAGGTTGAAGGCGATAACATTGATCAGATGCGCACTTTTTATTCGTGCCTTTATCGTGTATTGCTGTTTCCACGGAAGTTTTATGAATTTGATAAAACCAACAAAATCGTACATTACAGTCCATACAGCGGCGAGGTTAAACCTGGCTATATGTTTACCGATAATGGCTTCTGGGACACATTCAGGGCAGTGTTCCCATTCTTTACATTAATGTATCCGACGCTTAATGCGCACATTATGGAAGGTCTGGCAAATGCTTATGACGAAAGTGGTTACCTTCCTGAATGGGCCAGCCCTGGCCACCGCGATTGCATGATCGGTTCCAATTCAGCCTCGCTAATTGCCGATTCGTACATTAAGGGAATCCGTGGTTATGACATTAACAAGCTTTACGAAGCAGTTATCAAAAACACCGAGAATGCTGGTCCTGTAAGTTCCGTTGGCCGTTTTGGTCATGAATATTATAATGAGCTGGGTTTTGTTCCTTATGATGTAAAAGTCAATGAAAATGCTGCCCGCACGCTGGAATATGCATATGCTGATTTTTGCATTGCGCAACTGGGAACCGCATTGAAGAAGCCGCAAAATGAAGTTGACCTTTATCTCAAAAGAAGCCAGAATTACCGCAATGTGTTTGATCCTGAGACAAAATGGATGCGTGGAAAAAACAAGGACGGCCAGTTCCAGAAACCATTTAATCCATTCAAATGGGGCGACGCATTTACCGAGGGAAACAGCATTCATTACACCTGGTCTGTTTTTCAGGATGTTAAGGGGCTTATTGGCTTAATGGGCGGCCGAGAGGCTTTCGTTCAAAAGCTGGACACCGTTTTCACATTGCCTCCGATCTTTGACGACAGTTATTATGGTTTTCCAATTCACGAGATCCGGGAAATGCAGATCATGAACATGGGCAATTACGCGCATGGAAATCAGCCTATTCAGCACATGATCTATCTTTATAATTATGCTGGCGCTCCGCATAAAGCACAATATTGGCTGCGGCAGGTAATGAGCAAGCTTTATCAGGCTGCACCGGATGGTTACTGCGGCGATGAAGATAATGGCCAGACTTCGGCTTGGTATGTTTTCTCATCACTCGGATTTTATCCGGTAACTCCCGGCACAACGCAATATGTGATCGGCTCACCATTGTTCAAGAAGGCAACGCTGACAATGGAAGATGGCAAAAAATTCACAATTCAGGCGCCTACGACCAGCGACGCAAATATGTACATTCAAGGCGCTTCCATGAATGGCAAACCTTACGGCAAGACTTTCCTGGAACATGCTGACATTCAAAAAGGCGGAACTGTGCAATTTAACATGGGCAGCCAGCCTTCAAAAAGCTGGGGAACTGCGCCGGAAGCAGCGCCTTTTTCACTGACAAAATAAGGTTATCCGGTTCGAACGCTTCTTATTATCATTATCAATTACATTATTCCACTTTTTTGGGCCAATTTGCCCGGGAAGTGGAATAATTGTTATAACGAATCATGCGTGGTGCAAGCAAAATGCTGCCGACAGAAAAACTAAATCTATAAAGCAATGCAATACAGAACATTAGGAAATTCAGATCTTGAAGTTTCAGTAATCACGTTTGGCGCCTGGGCTGCGGGCGGATGGATGTGGGGAGGCACAGAGCGCAGCGAGGCCGTGAAGGCGATTCAGGCTGCTTATAATGTAGGTGTAACTTCGATTGACACCGCTCCGGTTTACGGTCAGGGTTTGAGCGAAGAAATTGTCGGAGAAGCAATTAAGGACTTTCCACGGGACAGGGTGCAGATTTTGACCAAATACGGCATGCGATGGGATCTGTCAAAAGGTGATTTTGCGATGCATAGCAAGAACAATGCTGGCGAGCCTATCGACATTTATAAATATGCGGCGAAAGACAGCATTATAAAGGAGTGCGAAGACAGCCTGAAACGCTTGGGAACGGATTACATTGATCTTTACCAAATCCATTGGCATGATAAAACAACACCTATTGAAGAGACAATGGAAGCTGTTTCTGAATTGATAAAGCAAGGAAAAGTGCGTTATGCCGGTGTCTGCAATTATGATGTCGAGTTGATGCGCGAGGCTGCTAAATACATAGACCTTGTCTCAGACCAAGTGCCTTACAGCATGGTTAAAAGGGACATTGAACAAGAACTTGTGCCTTATTGCATTGAAAACAACAAGTCAATTGTGGCATACAGTCCGCTCGAACGCGGCTTACTGACCGGAAAAATGAAGCCTGGCCACCAGTTTGCACCCGACGATCACCGCGCTTCGATTCACTTCTATAAGGATGAAAACCTGAGCCGGGTTAATGAATTCCTGGATCAGATCAAGCCGATCGCAGATCAGAAAAATGCTACGATCGGACAGCTCGTGCTAAGATGGACCGTGGAACAGCCGGGAATTACGATTGCTTTGGTTGGTGCCCGTGATGCTGCTCAGGCACTTCAAAATGCTGCCGCAATGGATATTTCGCTAACGCCTGATGAAATCACAACCATTACGGAACAACTAAATAAACTGGAATTGGTAAAATAAGGCAGATGGCCGCTGCTTTCTTTCGTTATCTTTGATTGGTTTTTACCACCTGAAAATCTGGCCTTTATTCACCTATGAACAAAAACATTCCCTTGCTAAAAAAATACCTTCCGCTTGCGCTGGCAGGTTTCATGCTAACTGCCTCTATCGGATTAATGAGCAACAGCGGTTTTGAACCCGAAAAGCTTTCCGAAGCCAATCTCAAAGTAGACACCGTTGCAACCGGATTAACCATGCCGTGGGCATCTGCCTTGCTTCCCAATGGCGATATGCTCGTCACTGAGCGCGGCGGAAAGTTGCGTCTCGTAACAGGCGGCAAACTGGATCCACAAGAGATTACCGGCGTTCCAGAAGTGCTTTACAAAGGACAAGGCGGCTTGCTCGACATTGCATTACATCCTGACTACAAGACAAATGGCTGGATATACATTAGTTATTCTTCACCGAAAGCTGCTGGTGAAGAAGGCGACGAAGGCGGTGCAAATACCGCATTGATCCGCGCAAAACTGAAAGACCACGCATTAACCGACATTCAGCCATTGTTCAAAGCCATTCCGAATGTGAAAAGCAGCCCGCATTATGGTGGACGCATTGTTTTTGATGGAAAAGGTTATGTATTTCTTTCATTAGGCGAGCGCGGACAAAAGGAAAACTCACAAAACCTTGGAAAAGATCAGGGTAAAGTGGTTAGACTTCATGAAGATGGAAAAATTCCAACCGACAACCCTTTTGTAAAAACAGAAGGCGCAAGACCAGAAATCTGGACTTATGGCCACCGCAACCCGCAAGGCATGGTTATCCACCCGACAACCGGCGTTATCTGGGAACACGAGCACGGTCCACAGGGCGGCGACGAGCTTAACATTATCGAGAAAGGGAAAAATTACGGCTGGCCGTTGATCACCTTTGGAATTGACTACGATAACAGCATTATTTCAAAAGACACTGCCCGCGCAGGATTGGAACAGCCTGTTGTTTACTGGAAACCATCCATCGCTCCTTGCGGTATGACGTTTGTGACGAGCGACAAATTTAAAGACTGGAAAGGCGATCTGATCGTCGGCTCATTGAAGTTCATGTATTTGCAGCACCTGGTTGTAAAAGGCAATAAAGTGGTAAGTCGCGAAATCATTTTTGACAAAATCGGCCGGGTGCGTGATGTGCGTCAGGCTTGGGACGGCAACATTTATGTAGTCCTTGAAAACTCCGGAAAAGTCGTCCGCATTAGCCCAAAATCCTGAGTTAGCGCAAAAAAATAAAAAAATGAAAGAGATAATTGCACTGATGTCAATCGCGGTCTTGTGCTCTGCGGTTTTTCGGCAGGATGACGAGTTGGCTAAAAGCATTGAACGCGGAAAAATGATTTATTCCGAAAACTGCATCAGCTGCCACATGGGCACGGGCGAGGGCGTAACAGCGACTTTTCCACCACTTGCGAAAGCGGACTATTTAATGAAAACACCTGAGAATGCCATTAAGGCAATCAAGTTTGGCCTCATTGGCAAGATTAAGGTTAATGGCGTCGATTATGACAACATGATGCCTAATCCGGGCCTAGATAATGGTGAGATTGCCGATGTGACAAACTACATTATGAACACGTGGGGCAACTCTTCGGAAAAGAAAATGATCACTGAAAAAATGGTCGAGGAGATTAAGGAAAAGAAGTAACGCTGATCCAATCGACTTTCAAAAAGCAGAACTGTGCAAACGGTTCTGCTTTTTTATTGACGTCAATTTTCCCATTTTTAACTCGCTACTTTTATTTGAAATAAATCTAAATAATGCTTGTATAGAAAAAACCGGCGAACGATATTTGCCCAAGATATACTATTTAGATCAATTTTAAATAAAATGCAAAAAATTTACATTTTAGTCCTCTTTCGTGCTGGCTACGACTGTTGCCTTGGCGCAAAATGGCAAAATTGCCGGACAGATATTAAGCTCTGATGGACAGCCTGTTGAGCAGGTTTCAGTTGGCATTAAGGGCAGCTCCAAAGGTGCAACTTCTGATTCCGAAGGGAAATTTACGATCGACCGTGTTAAGGCCGGCACCTATACATTACTCGTTAGCTTCGTAGGGTTAGAAACGCAGCAGAAAGATGTAGAAGTGATTGCTGGTGAAACTGCTAACGTTTCGTTTTCTCTTAACAGAAAGCGCGAATCAATTGCAGGAAGTTATTGTAAAAGGCGGCAATCCTTACAAATCGGATCAGGTTTCTTCCAGCTTGAAGTTGCTAACACCGATTTTGGAAACTCCTCAGAATGTGCAGATTGTCACATCAAAAACGCTTTCTGACCAGCAGGTGATCAGCATGAGTGACGGACTGATCCGCAATGTGAGCGGCGCTGTTCGCCTGGAACATTGGGGCGATCTTTATGCCAACATTACGATGCGGGGCTCACAAATTCAGGCTTTCCGGAACGGTTTCAATGTGGTGAGCTCTTACTGGGGGCCGTTAACGGAGGACATGAGTTTCGTCGATCATATTGAATTTGTAAAAGGACCGGCTGGCTTCATGCTTGCCAATGGCGACCCGAGCGGTCTTTATAATGTTGTTACCAAAAAACCTACGGGCGAAACGAAAGGAGAAGTTTCGCTTACAATGGGAAGCTTTGATTTTTACCGCGCAACGCTGGATCTTGATGGCAAGCTGGATAAAAGCGGCAAATTCCTTTACAGACTTAATGTGGCCGGACAGAACAGAAATTCGCACCGCCCATTTGAATACAACAACCGTTACAGCATTGCTCCGGTGATTTCTTACCAATTGGATGACAAAACGAAACTGACGGCTGAATACACCATGCAATACGCAAAAATGTCTGACGTAGGCTCCTATTATGTGTTTACAACAGAGGGTTACGCCACCTTGCCCAGAGATTTCACAGCAATGCCTCCCGGCCTTGATCCGACAAAAATCAAAGACCAAAGCTTGTTCCTGAACCTGCAACATCAGATCAACAGCGATTGGAAACTGACTGCGCAGGTTGCGTATCTCAATTATAATCAACGAGGGTCCAGCATGTGGCCTGACTCCGTAAGTGCGGATGCGAGGCTTATACGGGGCGTCGGAATTTGGGACGCGAAGAGCGAAATGACACTTGCACAGGCATTTATTAATGGGTACGTGGCAACGGGAAGCGTAAGACACCGCATTTTGGGAGGCATTGACATCGGCACAAAAAATTACTTTGCCGACTGGTCTCAATCGCACCCATTGGACACATTAGGCGGACTTTTCTGATCCGCGTAACCCTATTTATTCGACACCGAACAACGGTTACCCTGTGTTTGACCGCATGCTGAATCTGGAAGCGAGAGCGGTGAACGGCGGCGGCACAATTGATCAGAAATACACTGGATTGTATGCGCAGGACGAGTTGAGCTTCATTGAGAACAAAATCAGGCTGACACTTGCAGGACGTTACACTTATGTAAGCCAGTCGTCGTACGGAGGCGCACCGATGAGCGCGCACCACTTCACGCCGCGTGTTGGATTGAGCATTTCCGTTGATAAAAACACCTCGGTTTATGCATTGTATGACGAAGCATTTTTGCCGCAGTCGGGAAGATTGAGATCCGGGAATGTGAAGCCGATTACGGGCAGCAACCGGGAAGTGGGTGTGAAAAGGGATTGGGCAGACGGACGCTGGAATACGACGGTTTCGTTTTACCGCATTGTCAAAAATAATGAGCTGACTGCTGATCCGAATGCGCCGATAAACTCTGGGATTAGCGTTGTTTTGGGCCAAAAACGTGCGCAGGGCGCGGAATTTGACCTTCGCGGAACATTGGCAAAAGGCCTTAACCTGACTGCAAATTATGCTTATACAAATTCGGAAGTGACAAAAGTTACGGAAGGCGTTACGAGCATTGCAGTCGGAGAAGTGATTCCTGGCTTTGCAAAACACACGGTTAATAGCTGGTTGAGCTATAAGATACAGAAAGGAGCATTGAAAGGAGCCGGACTTTCAGGCGGGTTCACTTATCTTGTTGACCGCGCAACTGCAAACTGGAGCACGACAAGCGACGACCAAAACCTTCCTAATTATTTCAAACTTGACGGAGGCGTTTTTTGGGAAAAAGACAAGATCAGGCTGACGCTGAATGTGTTCAATGTTTTGGATAAATATCTTTACAGCGGTGGCTATTACAGCTATTTGAATGCCTATTACACCCAATCGGAAGCGCCTAGGAATTATCGTCTAGGCTTGGCTTACAAGTTTTAATCTTGAAGAAACTGGTGGTTTTTGCGTGATCAGCAAGGCCGCCAGTTTTTTCTAAACTGCATGCTCGAGCATTAGCCGGGAGCCCTTATTGAAGCGCTTGCTCAGGATTTTATAGACGTCATGCACCTTGCCATTTACTGCGAATTCCTGCCCTACTGTGGTGAAAGCCTTCATTTCGGAATAGTCTTTAAACAATCCGAGCGCTTTTAAAGCCATCATCGCAGCACCAACTGCACCCGTTTCCACGGTTTCATTCAACTTTACATCTCTGCCAAAAACATCGGACAGCATTTGCACCCAGATCGGGCTGCGGGCAAAACCTCCGTTGGCGTAAATTGTGTCCGTTTTCTGCATTTCCATCAGGATTTCGCCAATGCCGAAAAGATTCAGCAATATTCCTTCCATAACAGCCCGCGCGAAATTGGTGCGCGTATGCTGAATGTCCAGACCTGTGAATCCTCCGCGAACTGTTGAGCTCCACAACGGCGCACGCTCGCCAAGTAAGTAAGGATAAAAGAGCAATCCGTCTGCGCCGGGTTCCAATTTGGAGGCCTCTTCGAAAACCGTGTCAAACTCAACATTCGGATAAAATGTGTTCATTAACCACTCAAAAATCACCGCGCCGTTATTCGACGGGCCGCCGATAATGTATGTTTTTTCATCCAGCACATAGCAGAAAGTCTGCATCAGCGGATCCGAATAGGGTTTGTCAAAACTGATGCGTACGGCCGCGCTGGTGCCGATGGTCACGGCCATTGACCCCGTGTGAATGGCTCCGCTGCCGAGGTTCGCGAGACATCCGTCACTTGCGCCCATGATCAGCTTAGTTCCTTCCGGCAAGCCGACCGCATTATCTGCTGAAAGGCTTTCAATGTGGTAAGGAGAAACGGCAGTTGACAGCTTATCAGGTTTCAATCCGAGCTTCTTCAGCGTGTAAGCATCCCATTGTAACTCTCTGATATTGAACATGCCAGTGGCAGATGCAATCGAGTAATCGACAACGAAATTTCCTGTCAGGCGATAAATAACGTATTCCTTAATCCCGACAAAACGGAATGTTTTTTTATAAATTTCAGGTTCGTTCTTGCGAAGCCAAAGCAGTTTACATACGGGTGTCATGGCGTGCACTGGTGTGCCATTGTTGCGGTAAATCTTTTTCCCAACAATTGACGAGCGTAATTTCAATGCAATGTCGGAGCTGCGGTTGTCGGCCCAGATGATAAGCTGCGTAAGCTGTTTCCCGCTTTTATCCAACGCAAGCACACCGTGCATAGCTGCGCTGAAACTGATGCCGAGCAGCTCACCTTTACCTTTACAAGAATCGGTTACGGTTTTTAATGTTTTGCAAGCCGCCTCAAATATCTCGTCCGGATTCTGCTCACTCCAGTCAGGCTTGGGATGGTACATTTCATAACTTTCGCTGTGCGAGGTCATAATGGCGCCTGAAATGGAATCAAAAGCAACGGCTTTAACATTTGTCGTACCAATATCGCAACCGATGATGTAGGGCATTTCTCTTTAATTTAATAGCAACAGCTGTCGGTTTTGCTCCGGCAGCATTCAAATCTTGATCAAAACAAATGTATGGATTCAATGGAATAATGCCTAAAAGGCCCTAACCATTCTTCCTGTTTTTAAAGAACCCCTGAATCGAAGGATAAATTTCCTGATGTGTGTCAAAAAAAATGAATAGTTGCCCGGATCTTGGCATGTATTTATTATTTTCGCAAAATTAAAAGCATACGATTTCAATTATCCGAACATGTCAGAAACAACACATAACGAATCCGGCTCGCTTTCAAGCTTCGCTTACGTCGCAGCATTCATTATCCTATTTTTGGTGCTTGCCGTGCTTGCAGATCTTTTTACCTTCATTTTGGGGACGATCGGATTGATAGTGACCTTTGCAGCATTTTATAAAGACAACAGCCACCACGACGACCACCATTGATCGTTACGCGGTTTTTGCCTTAAAATAATATCTTAATGTACGGCCAGTTCAGGCATGGATTGCAAAATCTTCCATTCCAACTGGCCGTTTGTTGTGTCAACCGACCAGCATTCTTCAAACACGCTTTTATCTTCCAAATCCCTATAATCAGCAGTTAAGACATTGCCTTTCAACCGAATGTGCGCAAAACCGTTGTAGCCCAGGCGGTGTCTTTTGATCACTTTTCTCACGCGCCGATCGTAGTAACTGATCTTTTCCAGATCTTCATTAGCCGGCATTTCCACTTCCACCGGCAAGCCTCCGTGCCCAATGCAGCGTCCATATGCCTCCGGACCTTTGCCATTTGTGCCCATATTATAAACAACAAAGCGGTGATCATGGCCCCAAATCCACACGATCTGACGTTCAGCAGCGCCCATCAGTTCACGAATTTGCTCTCCCGGCCTGGCATATTGCTCCCGGAAAGCGGAGATATAAGGATGATGGCTTAAAAATAACAACCCGCGCTTATCATCCGGATTCCCCAATTGCACGACATCGCGCAACCATTCCACTTGCTCCTTCCGCAAATGGCAATCGGGTGGTGAAAGGATTTCAATAAATGGCCTTCCCACAGAAGTGTAGCCCGTGTCAATGCCTATAATGCGCCAATACTCGTTTTCAATACAGAAGAATCCTGCCTGCTGCGACTTCTTCACCTCTCCTTCCTGAATGTACATGGCGGGCAGCAAATGCTTGAAATATGCATTGCCATTGGAATACATCTCATGATTTCCGGCCAGCGCCAGACTGCCTGAGGCTCCATAATACCAGGAAGCATGCGGCGCAGTGAAGTTTTCCTCCACTTCTTTTGGCGCTCCAACGAAGTAAATGTCACCCATATGAATGCTGTAATCGGGCGCATAGCGGGCAACCAGATTTGCAACAGCATCGGATTCTTCCGTATCACTGGCCCAGTCTGAAAGCAGTGCAATGCTGATTTCTTCGCGGGAAGGAATGGATGAAGTAAGCTTGTAAACGCCGCTGTCCCCGTTTTTAGGATAAGCCTGATAGGGATGCCTTGGGCCAAAACGACTTTTTAGATAATGCCATGCAAAACCCAGGAGATTGGTTTTGAAAAAGCCAGAGATCAGGTTGGTTACGCTGGAAGTTTGCTTTACGCGTTTCTCATAAAGTTCAAGCTGCGTTTTTGCATGATTTTCTGCCTCTGTGTGGCCTAGGTCAAGATATTTTTGGGTCCTTTCTTCTGATGATTCGGGCATATAGGGGTCTGCTGATGTAACGGAGTTCGCTGGTAAATAAAATGATTAGTTTATTAACGCCAAGATTTTAACATTAAAAATCCTGGCCAGCGATGTCTGCTTGTGACCGATTATGAAGAACGCGGCTAATTATTGTTGCTGATCATTGACAATCGCTGGGGTTAGAAGTAACTTCGACCAAATAATTTAACCACCGTAAAAACAAATCGAATGAAAAAAATTACGATCACCTGCATGCTGATTTTCGCAGCCAGCGCTGCATTTGCGCAAACAATGATTGCCAAGCAAGTTGCTGACTGGGAGAGAGCAAAAAAATACACGCAAGCCTATCTGGATGCCATGCCGGATGCTGGTTACGCTTTTAAGCCAACGCCTGAAATTCGCTCATTCGCTGCGCAGATGGACCATATCGCTGATGCAAACTTCGCTTTCGTTTCGGCTGCATCAGGCAAGAAAAGTCCATTTGAAGGTTCAGCAGAAAAAATGACCGATCAGTCCAAAGCGGCTGTTTCCAAAGCGGTTATGGAAAGCTACGATTTTGTTATCAACACATTGAAGGGCATGACGGAAGCCGATCTTGCCAAAGATGTGAAAGTTTTTGGAATGGATATGAAAGCGGGTGTTGCGTTTGAGAAAGCATTCGAACACCAGACTCATCACCGCGGACAAACTACGCCGTATATTCGCATGAAAGGCGCGACGCCGCCAAACGAAATGTTATTTTAATAATGAAAAGGGACCTGACGGTCCCTTTTTTTATGCTTTTGCTTTTGAACGGATGTTATAAAGATTGAGCGCAACAAAGCTGTATAATTTCAACGCCGCGGGCGGAATAACAAAATCCCGGATCACTTCCTTTTTCCTTTCCGGGAAGGATCCGCCATTGATAAGTATTTCAATGCATATTTAAGTCTTGGCCAGTAAGTGTGGCCATATTCCCTCGAAAAAAGCAATTTGTAATAATATGTGGCAATGTTTTTCTTCAACTTATCATCATACTTGTAATTCAGCTCCTTGTTAATGTTGGAATAAAGCTGAATGCGGTTGAAGAGAAAATCAGCGCCATAATGATTGTCCGCAAAGCTGGCCCCTCCCCTGTTTTTCCGGTAAACCGACATTACTTCATCGATGTAACCAATCGGGCCGCGCGTTGCAAACATGATATTACGCGGAATATCGCCACTGGTTGACAGGTTAGTCCATTCAGGATCAGGATGTTTGGCAAAATCCTCCCGCCGGAACATTAAACTGGAAGTTGCAATGAAGCAAAGCTCGTCTTCTCCAACCAGATCCTCAACGGTTACTTCCGGTTTTGATAATGTATTTACCAGATATGGCGGCGCTGCATTGTCGTCAAAGATCACTCTTGCATTATGATAACAAGCAGAATAATGTGGATTAGCGTCCAGCATTTCAACCTGCTTTTGCAGTTTATGCGGGGAAATCAGATAATCGTCACCATCAAATTGAGCAATGTATTCGCCTTTTGCAGCCGCAAATGTGGATAAAGCATTGAATTTACCATTAAGCCCCATATTTTTGGAATGCAGCAAAAGCCTGATCTTGTCGGGATAACGCTGTTGATAATCCTTTAAAATGGCAGCCGTATTATCTTTCGAGCAATCATCGCCTACAACGATTTCAAAAGGAAATGTAGTCTGCTGCATTAAAATTGAATCCAGCATTTGCGCTACAAACTTTTCGTGGTTGTAAGTGACAACACACACACTCACTTTTATCATATTTACTAATCAATATTAAAGCTTTCGCGCTGCAAATTTAATTCTTTTATTCCCATTTACCCGAATTGCACAACTTTCAGGGCCGTATGGCGCGCAGGTGCATGTTTCAGGGAATAAACTCGCATCGGGTTGAAATAAATCCCCGCAAAGATCATTAATTTGATATTCTTACTTTACGAAATTCACAAAACAATAACATCAGCAATGCTTTTCACCGAAACCGACCTTAAAAAGCCTCTTTTCAGATCACCGGCTATATTTTCCAAGTT
Organism: Dyadobacter sp. AC419; assembly: GCF_979253085.1. Lineage (NCBI taxonomy): Bacteria > Pseudomonadati > Bacteroidota > Cytophagia > Cytophagales > Spirosomataceae > Dyadobacter > Dyadobacter sp. AC419. The sequence goes on from NZ_CEEDCD010000027.1 coordinate 584,861, forward strand.
TGAAGGGCTCGTTGCGGCTGAGAGCACAAGGCATGGAGGCGTAAGTGAGGGCGCTTATGCATCGCTTAATCTGGGCGGTTCTACGCAGGATAAGCCTGAAAATGTGATTGAAAACAATAAACGTTTCTTTGGCGCATTACAGATTCCTTACGCAACAGTTGCGAAATCGCACCAGGTGCATGATGATAAAATCCTGAATGTGGTTGAAGCTGGACGATATGAAGGCTATGACGCGCTGATCACCAATTTACCAAACATTCAACTTGCGGTAACGGTGGCGGATTGTACGCCGATCCTGATCTTTGATCCGGTTACGAAAAGTGTCGCGGCTATTCACGCGGGCTGGCGCGGGACGGTTAAGGGGATTGTTGCAAAGACGGTTCGTATCACTGCAAACAACATTCGGCGCTGATCCTAAAAATTGCATTGCTTACGTCGGAACCTGCATTGATGAATGCTCATTTGAGGTCGGTGACGATGTTTCTGACCACTTTACAGATGATTACAAGCGATTTGATTCTCAAAAGGATAAGTTTCTTGTTGATCTGAAAAAAGCAAACCGCGAACAGCTGATCCGGTCCGGCTTACTGGAAAGCAACATTGAAATCTCGGCCTATTCAACGGTTCTTAACAATGACGACTACTTTTCCTATCGTTTTGAAAAAGGCATTACAGGGAGAATGCTGGCAACAATCGGGCTGGTGCGCTGAGATTATAAACTGAAAAAGGTCAGCACTTGCGGATGCTGACCTTTTTAATGTCAAATATTTGGCAATGCTTATTCTGCCGATTGCGTTTCTGCCGAGGTTTCAACAGGAGCCTGGCTAGAAGCCGGACGCGCGCCTGGACGTGAAGCAGCTGATTTACCCGGAGCCGGTGCTTTTGCTACGATTGGCTTCGAAGGAGCTGCAATGGCAGCTTTGGAAGAAGCTTCGGCAACAAGTGCAGCCACTTTTGCAGCCTTGTCTTTTTTGCTTTGCTTTTTGCCTTTATCGTTTCCCTTCAATTTTTTCGCCTCGTTCTTTGCCTCTTTTTCTTTCTTTTTAAGCGTCTCTTTTTCAAATTTTGCTACTTTCTTCGCCAACTTGGCAGCAGCCTTTTCAATCGATTTCTTTATTTTTTTGGAACCTGAAGATACAGCAGCGATTTTGCCGGACAGGGTTTCTGCAATCTCAGTCGATAATTGTTTAGTGGCAGATTTCATAATCTAGTTTTAAGATACAATTAATTGATACACCCGGGTCCGGGGACTAGTCGCTTACGAAGAGGATAAACGCAGCATGACTAATAACCTGCAAATACTCGCTATTAATCTTTAAACACCAAATTTATCGTGTTATATTTATGTTAAGTTTTTTCGCACAAACTCCCAAAATACGATTCCTGCGGATACGGACACATTGAATGAATGCTTCGTGCCAAACTGCGGGATTTCAAGGCAACCATCCGAAGCGGCAATAACCTCATCCGCGACGCCTTCCACTTCATTTCCAAATACAAATGCATAATGCTTGCCCAGTTCCGGATCGAAGTTCTGTAATAAAACACTTCCTTCCGCCTGTTCTACGCACCACACATTGTAACCTGCCGCTTTCAGCTGCTTCACAGCGTCAACCGTGTCTGCATTCTTCTCCCATTCCACCGACAATTCCGCTCCGATTGCGCTTCTTGTAATTTCCCGGTGCGGGGGACTTTGCGTGTAACCGCACAAGATAATTTTCTGCGCGCGAAATGCATCTGCCGTCCTGAAAAAAGATCCGACGTTAGCCAGGCTGCGAATGTTGTCCAATATAATTACAAAAGGGAATTTATCCGATTCCTTAAATTCTTCGACCGACAAACGGCCCATTTCTTCAATACGCAATTTCCGCATGGCATAAAAAAAACCCTACACCGTTAAGTGCAGGGTTTCATCAAAGTGTGGTTTATTTTATCTTGGTAATCAGCTCTACGATGTTTTTCACACCCAACTTTTCAAAAATCCTTGCTTTGTAAGTGCTGACTGTCGAAAGCTGCAGATTAAGCTTTTCAGCGATCTTAGCAGTTCCAAGGCCTTCTTTTAGCAGATTCATTACATCCGTTTCTCTTGGAGACAAGCTCACGATCGGATCCGGAAGAAATTCTCTTGGGTTGATGAGCCTGTTGATATTCATTTGCTGCATATCTTCGCTCATGTATTTTTTGTTATTCAAAACACTCATTACGGCTGTTTTGAACTCTTCTTCCGGTGCGTCTTTGGATAGATAACCATCCGCGCCGGCTTGCAGATACATGAGGCCGTATTGTTGTTCGTCATAGCTGGAAAACATCAAGATTCTGATCCCCGGAGATTTCTGACGAATAGTTTCTACCATCTTGGTCGTGTTCCCACCAGGAATGTTAATATCCAGAATCAGCAAATCATACGCCTTAACCTCTAATTCTTGAAGAATTTTGTCAAAATCGTCAACATCCGAGATTGTGGATTCCGGGATAAGTGATTTGAGGAGGTGTTTGGTGCCAATTCTTACCACGGCGTGGTCTTCGGCAATAAGTATGTGTTTCATGTATGGGTTTAAGTCCAATTAAGTAAGAAAAATGCAGGCGCCGTTGAAAATGGGGCGTTAATTTACAAAAATAGCAATCAGCATTGTATTAAACATAAAAATTATAAAATTAGTATAGGATAATTACGTAACTATTGCGACTAAGTGTCTAAAACGTACTAATAAGGGCACATATTGCCGCTTAGTTGCTTAAAATTAACGATTTAGCGCACATTATCACACATTATAACATCCGCAACTGGGTTCGGAACGGCCTTACGGTTCATCTTTCGGACTCCCAGCCACCCTGCTTCGAGACATTTGCTTTCGAACCACATCTATATATGACACCGGCACACGTTCTAACGCAAACAACTGAACGGACGTTTTCATTCTACCTTTTACGTAAAAATTATACAAGGCCGGTTGCCGTTTTCCATTGTCAAGCGCATTACAACAACATCTGGACTTCGCCTTGCAACGCACCATTTGGCGGAATTCAATGCGCCGATGACTGCACTGCATCCGAGCTTGCCTTTTTAATGGACTGCATTCAATGCACTATTGTGTCAAATGGCGGCAGAAAACTAATCATCAAAACCGCTCCATTTTGTTACGAAACAGATTCAAGCAGTTTGTTAACGCAATGTTATATTAATACTGGGTTTGAAGAAATTCGGGCCTGTAGCAAATACTTTCATTCCCGTGTCGTGCCGAAACTTTGAACACTTGATCAAACCTGCCGAACGGCGAAAGCTGTGCAAAGCGCGCCGATCCGGCTTTACAGCGGAGTTGGCCAATGAGCTTTCTTCTACATTTGTTTACGACTTTCTCAATCAATGCCGCACGCAGCAAGGTTATCAGGTTTCGCTGACGCTGTGCCAGATTGAGACATTAAGGACAACATTTCCGGATCACTTTTCGATTTTCGCAGTCCGGAACGCGTTAAAAGTCATCGCATTGACATTAACCGTCCGGGTCAACAGCCGGGTTCTTTATAATTTCCTTTGCGCGGATTTGTCCGAATATCGCGTTTACAGTCCGGTTGTGCTCCTTACTGAATGTGTCTATACGTTTTGCCAGCAACAGCAAATCGAAATTCTCGATCTGGGCATTTCACTTGATCAGCAGGGTGATTTCAAAGCTTCTCTGCACCGCTTCAAGCGAAACATTGGCGGACAGGATTGTTTTGAAAGTAACCTACGAAATGGACTTCCCGGATCAGATTCCTAAACAGTTTCCATCTCTGTAAAAAACGCTTGTGCACGTTTCTATGCCTACAATCGGAGCCATACCAATAAAATCAAGCCTTCTAAAACCTTTATTTTTCAAATAATCTTTGGCCTTTTGATACCATTCCCGTTCTGAATTATCCAGGATCAAAACGCCGTCAGCGGTCAGATAATTAACTGCAAAATTCGCGCATTTCACCCGGTTGCGGCCGTCGACAATGATAATGTTATAAAGCGACCCTGATTCCTTAACAGATTGAATGTAAGTGTCCCCAAGCGGTCTTTCAATCACTTTTGCATTCGTCGGCAGCTTGGGTTTGATTTGTTTGATCCAGTCGGCGTCGTGCTCCACCGCCGTTATTTCTTTTATGCGAGCAGCATACCAGCGGGTGGAATTCCCGGATCCATATTCAAAAACAGTGAAATGAGGCTTCAAACGTGGTTTCAGAAACAAGATAAACGGGTAAGTATACCACGGAAGCGGATCGCCATTTGCGTCAACGGATTGTTTGGTATGAAAACTTCTGAACCAGCCATATTGCTTCAAAGCGCCATCCAGAAAAAGCTGCACACTTCCACCCAAACCGACTCCATTCAGCAGATCCCAGGTGTTATTTTTTATTTTTTTAATCATTACAAATCAAACGATTGACGCTTACCGGCACAAACGTACGAATTAATGTACTTTTCTCTCAAAATTGTCACGATCCGTTCGGCAGCTTTTCCGTCCCAGAATTCCGGAATTTGCCCTTTTTTGCCGTTGCCATCCAGAATGTGTGTGGCGAGCATCATTGCAGACGCGGCATTCCAGTCGGGCAATAAATGGTTGGTGCCGACTTCAACCGTCACGGGCCGTTCCGTGCTTTTCCTTAGCGTAATGCAGGGCACTTGCAAAAACGTCGTCTCTTCCTGAATGCCGCGCTGAATCTGTGATAACCAATGCTGCATTTTTGGTTAGATTTAGAAATTCAAGATAACCTTGTGGTTTCAGCAGTTTTCAAATTCTCTCTTCGGAATGCTTTCCAATTGCTTGTCAAGTCCGTGCGAGGCGAAGTTTTTCAGCGTCCTCGGATGAATCGGAAAAATAACCGGCATTAATAAGGTCAGCTTTTTGATCATCTCCAAAATCTCTTTCAAAACCATCGGATCATCGACATTCGCAGGCCTGTGCAGAGTCAATAAAATGTAAGGTTCGCTTTCCGGACAATGCTGCATTTGAGATTGGCAATAAATCAGCGAATCAATCATCACATTGCCGGCAAAATGAATTTTATGCAGTCCAATGTTTTCTTTCATCAAATTACAAATCGCGGAATGCTCGGTCACAAAGAGCTCATCCGCAATGGCATCAGTTATAATGCGGTTTATTTCCTCCGGCATTTCCCGATCGCCGCTCCGCAGCCCGGCCTCCACGTGCGCAACCGGAATGTGCTCCTTAACCGCGACCAACGCGCAGGCCAATGTTGAATTAACATCACCCACCACAAGCACAAGATCAGGTTTTTCGATGGATAGCACTTTCTCAAAACGGAGCATAATGCGGGCCGTTTGCTGTGCATGCGAGCCGTTGCCTACGCCAAGAAAATAATCGGGTTTGGGAAGATTAAGCTGTTCGAAAAAAATGCCCGACATTTCAAAATCATGGTGTTGTCCGGTGTGGACGATTTTGGAAACAATGTCTGCATATTGGCAGAAAGCGCGGTGTATAGGCGCTATTTTCATAAAATTGGGGCGCGCCCCAGCAATGTTTAAAACCTTCAAGATATAGTGTGTTAAGTATAGAAAGGCAAAGTTATGAGAATCATCCTGACAAAACTAATCGCGCGCCGCGGTTAGGCTATCTTATGGTTTTTGTCTTATTTCGCTTTGTTAATCATTTGCACCTTCATGGGGATTATTGTACGTCAGGGTTTTAACGAGTTCAATTGTTTCTTACGTTGGAGTTGCTCATCGGCATTTTCAATATCCTGATACTCTATAACCAATTTTTGACTCAGGAACAGTTAGGTTTATACGCTTCCACCCTGCTGACTTTTCCGGTGATTTACATGTCGTTCGCCTTGCTTGGCGTTCCTTCTGTTGCAGTTCGTTTTCATAGCCGGTTTCAGGATTATGAATCAAGAAGGCAGCTTTTTACATTCATCATCATTACGCCGCTCGTCGGATTGGCTGCTTTTGCGGCGCTATATCTGCTTTTCAAACCGCTTTATCTGGACTTTTATCTTGACCATTCTCCGATGCTGGTCAAATATTATTACGTTTTTATTCCGCTAACGGTCGGGATGGTTTATTTGCTGGCGCTTGAATCTTACTCACGGATCAACCTGCGCATTGCCGTGCCTTCGCTTATCCGGGAAGTGGGATTACGATTATTTAATAGCCTGGTTGTCATCCTGTTTGGTTATAAAATCATCACATTTGACACCATGGTTAACCTCACTGTGCTGAGTTACGGTCTGGCCATTGTTGCGATGCTCATTTATTTATATTTCCAAAAGCGACTTTACACTTCCCTCGATTTCGGTTTCGTGAGACATCCTGCTTTCAAGGAAATGTATCGTTACGGGCTTTGGGTTTTGCTCGGCGGCGCGAGCGCTGCATTGCTCCCGCACATTGAAAAAGTGCTGCTTCCAGCATTCAAAAGGCGGATTAGGGAGCACAGCGATCTTCGACATTGCTTCCCGGATCGCGTTGGTGATCCTCTATTCCGAGAAACAGCATTGTCATGATCAGCGCGCCGATCATTTCCGAAGCTTATGCGAAAAATGACATTGCACACATTGACACGATCTATAAAAAATCATCCCTTAACCTCTTTATTATCGGCTCATTTCTCTTTCTGGGCATTTGGGCTAACATTGATGCCATTTTTGGCATTATTCCTAAATCCGACATTTACGCGCAGGGCAAATGGGTCGTGCTCATGGTCGGCATCTCCCGGATTGTGGACATGATGACGGGCTTGAACTCTGAAATTTTGACGAATTCGAAGTTTTACCGTTTCGATATCGTGTTCATGCTATTTTTCACGATCCTCATATTATTCAGCAGCCAGTTCCTGATCCCGCTTTATGGTTTCAATGGTGCCGCCGCCGCTGCCCTTTTCTCAACGGTCGTTTACAATTTCGTTAAGCTGTTTTTTATCAGACAAAAACTTGGCATACAGCCTTTTACATTAGGAACTTTGAAAGTGATTGTATTGGGAGCAGTGGCTTTTCTGGTTGCAACTGTCGTACACGCCTTTTCCGGCTCCGGAAAATCTGATCGGCACGATGCTTGTTATGTTGGGCAGGTCGGTGATTATTACAGTCATTTTTGGTGGGGGAATTTTGCTCTGGAATGTGTCAGAGGACATTTCAGCAGGATTCGGCAGCGGCTGGAAATTAATTAAGACGAGTATTCTGAGGATAAAATAAGAGACCGTTATCTTTGAAAATTAAAACGTGCGTTTGCATTCGTTTTGCCGATTATATCAATTGCCAATGTCGTTAAAGGAAAAAATTATTGCAGGCGTGCTGAAACAGCCTTTCAGTTTGTATCAACTAACAACCTATGATCCTGCCAAGCCGGTTAATATGGTTGTTGGGTCGATGTATTCGCTTTACAAAGGCTGGATACATTCTGATATTGAGACGCTTAACCTTTTGAAAGAGAGCGATTGGCAAAAATATTTCAACGAAAACGCCATTGATAAAATCCTGGCAGAACACGTTTGGGAACATTTGACAGAGGAAGAAGGCAGGCTTGCATTCAAACATTGCCACACATATTTGAAACCCGGCGGTTTTGTACGCGTTGCCGTGCCCGATGGCTTCAATCCAAGTGCAGAATACATTGATTATGTAAAACCGGGCGGCACAGGAAACGGCGCTGACGATCACAAGCTGTTGTACAACTATCAAATCATGTCCCGGTCGCTGGAAAGCGTTGGCTTTACGGTAAAATTGCTCGAATATTTTGATGAAAACGGGCAGTTTCACAAAGCGCCATGGAGCCCGGAAGATGGCATGATCAGACGTTCGGCCGACCACGATAGCCGGAATGCAGGCGGAAGCTGGGCTAGACTTCTTTTGATCATTGATGCTTATAAAAAGCGCATGAGTTTGCCCGCCAGTTTAGCTCCCATCCTCTTGTTTTGTTACAATCGTCCGGCACATTTCGCAGCAGGTAAATGATCCAGGCTTTGCAGCAAATGAGCTGGCATCTGAAAGTGATCTTATTATTTATTCTGACGGGCCAAAAAAGGCATCCGACGAACCGTTAATTGCGACATTAAGAAGCTTTTTAGCAACAGTTAAGGGTTTTAAGACACTAAAAGTTGTAAAATCTGAAACTAACCTCGGATTAGCAGCGTCGGTCATTGAAGGCGTAACGCAGGTTTTGCAGGAGTTCAAAAAAGTGATTGTGCTGGAAGACGATATGCTCAGCGCACCCGATTTCGTGACTTTCATGAACGAAGCATTGACTGTTTACGAATCAAGAAATGACATTTTTTCAGTCACTGCTTATGGTCCACCGATTTCATTACCAGCCGATTATAGTAATGACTCCATCTGGCGCCGCGTGCAAGTTCTTGGGGCTGGGGAACGTGGCTTGATAAATGGCAAAGGGCTGATTGGCAGGTTAATGCGTTTTCAGAATTGAAAAATAATAAGGAACAACGTAATACATTCACAACCGGCGGTGAAGATCTTTGGCCAATGTTGGTGAAGCAACAGCGCAAAGTGATCGATTCGTGGGCAATCCGCTGGACTTACAGCCAATTTTTGAACAATGCTTATGGCGTTTATCCCGTACATTCGAAAATACGCAACATTGGAACAGACGGCAGCGGCACGAACTTTACATTCAAGACGGGATATTACGGTTCCGAAAATGAGCGCCGGCAAAATCCTGATTGACCCGGACATTCAACCTGATCATGAGGTGATTAAAGCTTTTGGCGACTGATTAGTAAACTTCCGATTACATTAAAAATCAAGAACCGGATCAAATACGGGATCTGAACCAAATCCATTATGTACTGGCTGCGCGTGATCCTTGAGGAACCATTTACGGCATTGCGGACATCCACAAACCGTGAATTCATGGCGTTGCTGCTGCTCAAATATGGAAATAGCCGCAGGCAAGCACATTAAGCCAGGTTGAATTTGGCAATTTCAAGCTTACGGTGCCCGATACGATGTCGTTTCTTTGGCAGCATAAGGAGATTTTTGCGGACGGATTTTTACTATTTCGAATCCGCTGATCAGAGCCCGGTCATTTTCGATTGCGGCGCCAATGTCGGAATGAGTGTTTTGTATTTCAAAAAGCTCTTTCCAAAAGCACGCATTACCGCTTTTGAAGCCGAACCACAGATTGCTTCGCTGCTTCAAAATAATCTGACGAACAACCATATTACGGACGTAAAAATCATTGACAAGGCCGTTTGGACAGATGATCAGGGCATTTGGTTCGGCAGCGAATCAGCCGATTCTTCTTCCATACATTCCACAGCGGAAAAGAAAAAAGTGCCTTCAATTCGCTTAAAGGATTATTTATTAGCCGAAAGCCACATTGATTTTCTCAAAATAGACATTGAAGGCGCAGAAATAGAAGTCCTGCACGACTGCCGGCACGCATTGGGTCATGTCAAAAATCTCTTTGTAGAATTTCACTCCTACATCGGCAATCCCCAGGGGCTCGCGAACATCATACAAATCTTCGAAGAAAACGGTTTCCGATATTACATCGACACCAACCAGCACCGGTTAAGGCCCTTCACAAACCACCGCTATCGCGGAAATGATGTAATGGACCTTCAACTGAACATCTTCGGCTGGCGGGAGTAATTCAATTATGAATGATACATTCTTAAAAACTTGAGATCACAATTTGTGATCTCAAGTTTTTAAGAATTGTCACAGCTAAAATTTTTTGAATTATTTCAGTGACCAATCTCACAACCTCGCGTAATGTATGCAATGACTAAAAAACTAATGCATACATATGGACTTATCAGTGATAAAAAGTAAGGTTTTGACAGTAAGAGGGCACAGAGTGCTGTTGGATTATGACCTCTCGGCATTGTATCAGGTCGAAACAAGAATGCTTAGCAAGCAGTTAGAAGAAACATCGAGCGATTTCCGGAAGACTTCATGTTTGAATTAAATAGTGAAGAGCTTGAAAACTTTGAGGTCACAAATTGTGACCTTAAGTTTGGGAGGCAATCGATATCTGCCCTTCGCTTTTACAGAACAAGGCGTCGCGATGTTGTCTAGCGTTCTGAGGAGCGAAAAAGCCGTTCAGGTGAACATCATGATCATGCGCACATTCGTAATGATAAGACAATATCACACCGATTATAAGGACATTTCAGAGCTCCTGAACAGTTTAGAAAAAGAGATGAATGTCAAGTTCAGCGATGTGAATGACGCACTCAATTATTTAATGAGCCCGGAAGGAAATCGCCGTTCTTTCGATTGGATTCAACCGGGAAGAACCCGAATAAGCATATCACCCCGCGTACGGGTTCTTTGGGAAAATGTGGATTTGGAAACCGTCTTTTTTCATGGCTTCCATGACTTGCTGTGAAGGCAGTTTTTTGAAAATTACGGCGCATAGGACTTGCGCGGGCAATGAGCGAAAACTTTGTCAGGAAATCATGAAATGCGAGTTTCCGCTTGATCTTGCGGAAGGATGGCGAAGAATCGTCGGCTTTGTCTTTGCTGTATGACGGGTGATAATAATTGTTGTTAATGCCCTTGAAAGCAACGGCAGGCAGCCCCATTCCATTGGCCAGGTGTATCCATTTCCCGTTCAGACAGCTTGAAAACTGTAATTACCAACCTCTTCAAATGAATAGCGGTTTTTCCAGTATTTCTGCAAAAGCGATGTGTCAAACCTGTCCAGAATGTTCCTTAATGCTAACAGAAAAGGCATTTTAGAAATCGGGTCATGCGGCTCGACGAGGATTACTGCTTCACGCGCAACGCGCAGCATTTCATAAACGCCCAAACAAGGTTCTCGGAAAATGGTGATAAGCTTCTTTGCAAAAAATATAATCGTAAGAATCATCACCAAAACTTAGCTTTTCAAACATTCTCAACGGTATAATGATCAAAAAAACCGCGTGCCTGTGATAATGGCAAAAACGTGCCGGAAATATCCGTAGCCGTTGTTTCAAGGCCCTGACGGTGAAAGTAATTGGCGTCAAAACCATAACCATCGCCAACCGTGAGCCAGGACTTCTTTTCAATCGTAAATGGTGCAGTCAATTCAAGCTGACGGCGGTGAATCCAATGGTTAATTGTCTTGTGCCGCTCGTCGTATTCCCACAATTCAATGGCCTTGTCCTTTGCTTCCTGAGTCGCATATTGCACCTCATACCAACCTGAATGCGCCTCATGGCTCTGCTTTTCCGTAGACATTTGATTGTGTTTACTATTTTTTGATACAGATACTTTTAAGGATAAAATTTATTTAACCACATTACTATTTAATTTTAGCCTTTCGAATTCAATGCCCTTTCACAACTTTAAATCAGCGATCGCAGTAAATGGTGCTTCACCTCAGTAATTTTCACCTGGAAGGAGGAGCCGGCGTTGCTGCCACGCGATTGCACCGGGCGCTGCTCAAATCAGGCGCAGATTCTCACTTGCTGGTGCCTAACCTGCAAACCGAAGAAGTGAATGCAACCGCACTTTCACCTGAAAAATGACTGTCCGGCAGCTCGTGGCGACGTTTTGTTGGAGAAAGACTTTACTTCTATCCGCAAGAAAAAGATGCTTCCGTCAGGTTTGCTTTTTCTCCTGCCGAAGTCGGGGCTGGTACATTAGCCAGCATCCGCTTGTGCAGGCAGCCGACATCATTCATCTGCATTGGATCAATTTTGGTTTTTTTATCTATTGATTCGCTCGATAAGCTATTTTCATTAGGAAAACCGGTTGTGTGGACACTCCATGATATGTGGACTTTTACCGGTGGCTGCCATTATAGCAGAGGCTGCGAGCGATTTTTGAGCCATTGCCAGTATTGTCCATATCTTGCCAAACCCGATAAGTATGACATTGCTTTTCAACAATTTGAGCGTAAGCAGGACATTTATAAAAAAACGAAAATGGCCCTTGTTTCACCTAGCAAATGGCTGGATAAGCTGGTTAAAAGCGCTGCATTGACACAAGATTTGCAATCTCTGAGCATCCCGAATTGCATTGATACAACATTATTTAAGCCATCAGATAAAACTGCAATTCGTCGAAAACTGAATCTGCCGGAATCTAAAAAACTAATCCTTTTTGCTGGCGCCAACACCGCTGACCCGAGAAAAGGATTTACCTATTTCAGGCAGGCATTGGAGAAATTAGGAGCACTTTCTGACAATACGGAAGTCCTTGTGCTGGGCAAAGCAAACGCAGATTTAATGGCTTCTTTTCCCTTGCCTTTGCATTATTTGGGTAAAATTTCAGATCCGTCCGAAATGGTGAATGTCTACAATGCGGCTGATATGCTTGTCGTGCCGTCTTTGGAAGATAATCTGCCGAACACCATTATGGAGGCAATGGCTTGCGGGACGCCGGCGATAGGTTTCGCCAACGGGTGGAATTCCTGAAATGATTTAATCATCAGGTAAATGGTTACATTGCTTTGCAAGGATCCGCGCAGTCACTCACAGACGGGATGCTGTGGGTCCTCAACTGACTGAAAATCGGAAATTACTGTCTGAAAATGCACGCAAAAAAGTGCTTGAAACCTATGCCGAAAGCATTGTAACTGCTCAGTATCAACAACTTTACCAATCGCTGCTTACGCATGAATGACGCACCGCTGCTCACGATCATTACGATCACTTACAATGCGGAGCAATTTCTGGAACGCACATTGCGCAGCGTAGGCAATGCGCTGCAAAACCTTGCCCAGTCTGAACAGTTGGAATATCTGATCATTGACGGAAAATCTAACAGATAAGACACTGGAGATCGCGCATCAGTTTTCATTTGTTTCAAGAATCATTTCGGAACCTGATCGCGGATTGTATGATGCGATGAACAAAGGGCTTGCGCTGGCAAAAGGAAAATATGTCTGGTTTTTGAATGCAGGTGATGAAATATTTGATTCCAATGTGCTGAACAGCCTTTTTCCAAAACTTGCCGGCGATGCGGATGTCATTTACAGCGATGCTATGCTGGTGCGTGAAGATGGAAGTGAAGTTGGGCTGCGAAGCCAGTTTACCCCGCATACATTGCCGAAAAATCTGAAATGGCAGGATTTTGCGTTGGGCATGAAAGTGTGTCATCAGGCATTTATTGCAAAAAAAACCATCGCACCCACTTACGACATTAACAATCTGAGTGCTGATATCGACTGGGAAATTGAATGTTTGAAGCGCTCTGCTCAAACCACATTTTTAAATATAGTGCTTTGCCGCTATTTGGTCGGTGGATTATCTGTCAAAAATCACCGCCGTTCCCTACTCGACCGTTTTAAGGTTTTGAATAAACATTTTGGCCTTTTGCCTACCGTTATCAATCATTTTCAAATTATGCTGCGCGGCTTCATCTTTGCACGTACGCACGGGCGCTATTGGTAAATAAGTACAATTTTACCTTTCTCAAAAAATTGCTTTTACAATTGCAGTTATCAGATATAAGCATTGCTTATAATCTTGGCTCTCCTCATTATCACTTCAAAAGACTGCAATATTAAATTACATTAAATGCGCTATACGGCAGTGTGAATATTTTGGTATTCCATCAAAAACCATACATTTGTTTCAGGCAAATAGGAATAACCAAATCTAACTATTATGAAAAAACTTCTGCTATTAGCAATGTTTTGCTTGCTTGGCACGTGGATGTCCGTACAAGGACAGAGTGTGAGGATCACCGGAAAAGTTACAACGCAAGAAGATTCGTCTCCACTTCCGGGCGTTTCGGTTCAGGTAAAAGAATCTGTGACAGGAACACAAACCGATTCGGAAGGAAACTATACGATCAATATTCCGTCTTCGAATTCTGTGCTGGTTTTCAGTTTCGTAGGAATGTTGGCGCAGGAAGTGACCGTTGGCGGCCAAAGCGTCATTAATGTTACATTAGCGAGTGACACACGGAGCCTCAGCGAAGTGGTGGTTACGGGTTTTGGATCGCAAATCAAGCGTGACCTTACGGGTAACATTGCGCAGGTGAAAGGAACAGAAATTCAAAATATGCCTGTTGCGAGTGTTGATGCAGCTTTGCAGGGACGCGCTGCGGGTGTTTATGTAAACAGCGGAACGGGGAAACTCGGTCAGGCCATTAATGTGCGTATCCGCGGAAATTCTTCGATCAGCGCGAGCAGCCAGCCATTATATGTGGTGGATGGAATGCCGGTTACGACTTCCGATCAGAGCAACCGGGCGGGCGGCGCTTCCAATCCGCTTTCCGATATCAACTCCAATGACATTGAATCCATAGAAATCCTGAAAGATGCTTCGGCAGGCGCAATTTATGGTTCACGCGCTGCTAATGGCGTTGTTTTGATCACAACCAAGCGGGGGAAAGCAGGTGAAACCAATGTCAGCATTAACTATCAGCTTGGATCTTCGGAAGCGACGCGCCGGGTTGACTTCCTTAATGCCGATCAATATGTGAAGTTCTACACCATGGCAACTGCGAACCGCGACCGCATCGACGGCGTGGAAACCAGCGATCCGGATTCTTACACGCAATATATGCTCGGCGAAGGCGGTTTCCTGGATTATTACAGCCTCGGAACTTACAACACGCCTAATCAAAAAGAATATCTCTGGCAAAACCAGGCTTTCCAAAAAGGCCCGATGCAGCAGCTTGATTTCCAGTTAAATGGAGGAAGCGAGAAAACGGAATTCTTTTTATCAGGTCAATATCTGGATCAAAAAGGGACCATTATCGGCAACAAACTGGACAGGCTTTCGACGCGGATGAACCTGGATCACCAGGCTTATAACTGGTTGCAGGTTGGACTTTCAATGGGTTTATCCAGAACGGTTAACAAGCGTTTGCCGGGAGATAATGCATTCTCGAATCCGCTTCAAATGGCTGCATTGACGCCTTTGACACCATTTGACGATCCCGCAACGGGCTTACCGACAGGAACACCTCCGGGCGAAGTGGGCGTTCCGCTTTATTTCAACCCGATGATTTCTATCAAATATTCAAGCTTCGTAGCCACTTCATTCCGGAATTTAACAAATGCTTTTGCACAAATCAACATTGTTCCGGGATTGCGGTTCCGCAGTGAATTGGGAATTGACCTTTTGAATCAAAATGAAGAAAGCTATTATCAAAGCCAAAACGTGCGAAATGTAAGCACGGCCAGCAGCGGTCTCGGTGAGAATTACGGAACATTTGTAACGAATTACAACACAAATAACTTCCTGTCATTTGATAAAATCATCGGTTCGCACGCATTGGACGCAACATTGGGCATGTCTTACCAGCAATCACAAACAAAGGTGAGCTTTGTGGAAGGAACACAATTTCCATCCAATGCTTATACTAAAATAGAAAGCGCAGCGACCAAGTCCAATGGCGGTTCTTCGGAAACCAATTTCCGCTTCCTATCTTACTTTTTGCGTCTCAACTACAAGTTCTCTGATAAATATCTGGTCTCGGCCAGTGCGCGGATCGATGGTTCTTCCCGTTTTGGAGCCAATTCGCGTTACGGATTCTTCCCGTCCATTTCTGCGGGTGGGTGCTTACGGAAGAGAATTTCCTGAAAAACAACACAACATTAAGCTTCCTGAAACTTCGCGGAAGCTATGGATCAACGGGTAACTCGGAAATCGGCGATTTCCCACAATTAGGCTTGTTTTCGGGTGATGCGGGTTATGCAGGTGCAGCCGGACAGCGCCCTTCGCAGCTGAGAGTCCTAACTTGAAATGGGAAACAACCAAGCAAGCTGACTTTGGTTTGGATTTCGGTTTGTTCAACAACCGGATCAATGGTGAAATCGATTATTATGTCAAGAAGACAGACGGACTTTTGCTTGAAGTGAATGTGCCCGCCACGACCGGCTTTGCGATCCAGGTTGCCAATGTTGGAAAGCTTGAAAACAAAGGCGTTGAATTTGTCCTTAACACGCAAAACCTGATCGGTAAATTCAAATGGAACACTTCGTTGAATATTGCCAATAATAAAAACAAGGTTACCGACATTCAGGGCCAGGTTATTGAAGGCGGAATCCGCAGTATGAGCCGCGTTATGGAAGGCCAGCCTGTGGGTGTGTTTTATACGGTCGAATATGCGGGTGTTGATCAGGCAAACGGCGATGCACTGTTTTACAAAAACACCAAAGGAACCGACGGCAGCATTGACCGCACAACGGTTACAAACAGCGGTTATAACAGCGCACAACGCGTTGTTGCAGGCAATCCGAATCCGAAAATCGTGGGCGGGATTACGAACACATTCTCTTATGCAGGATTTGACCTAAATGTTTTCTTCAACGGCGTTGCGGGCAACAAGATCAATTTTTACGGTGTAGGACAATATTCGTCCGCAAACGGCATTTACGAGGACAACCAGACTGCCGATCAGATGAATGCTTGGACACCTGAAAACCGCAATACAGATGTTCCGGAAGCACGTTTTTATCGTGGAAACGGAAATCAGGCTTCGACGCGCTACATTCTGGACGGTTCTTATCTGCGTTTGCGTTCCATGACATTGGGCTATAACCTGCCAGCTGCGATCACCAGCAAAATCAAACTAGAACGCTTGCGGGTTTACGTTTCAGGATTGAACCTTGCCACCATTACCAATTACAAAGGCTGGGACCCGGAAGTTAATACAGACGACCTGAGCGCGAGGGATGCGAAGTTTGCGGTAGGAAATGATTTTTACAGCGCTCCTCAGCCGCGGACTGTTTTGGTGGGTATCAATGTTGGATTCTAATTGACCATTTGCTAATTAATGACCAGAATTATGAAAAAGAAAGCATATATATATTCGCTTGCATTTGCAGCAGGGCTTCTGTTCTTGAATGGCTGTGCGAGCAAACTGGATGTGGCACCGACGCAGGATATAGACGAAGAAGCTGCATTGACCACTTCGCGTGATGTGGAAGTTACATTAATCGGTGCTTATGACGGATTGCAGGACAATGATGTTTATGGCGGCGGTTTCCAATATTCATCAGAGTTGCTTGGTAACAGCGATGAGCTTGGGTTTGGGGGCACATTCCAGAACCTGCTGGAAATGTATAATAAGGAAATCACGACTGCCAATGCCACTGCATTGTTAACATGGCGTGATTCTTACGTGGCCATTAACCGTTGCAACAATGTACTGTCGGCGCTGGATCTGGTGGATGAAGACAAGCGCGACCGGGTTGAAGGAGAAGCGAAATTTATCCGCGGCTCACTTTATTTTGATCTCGTAAGGTTGTATGCAAAAGCTTGGGGAGACGGCGATAATGCACAAAACCCAGGCGTTCCTATTGTGCTGGCGCCAACGCGCGTAGTGACCGATGCGGATAAAATTGCGCGGAATTCTGTTGCGGAAGTTTATGCACAAGCATTGGAAGACTTGACTTCTGCAAAAGCACTTTTGCCTGAATCCAACACGATTTATGCCAACAAATATGCGGCTTCTGCGCAATTGTCCCGTGTTTATCTGATGCAATCCAACTTCGCGGGTGCGAGGGACGAAGCAAACACCGTGATCCAGTCTGGGAAATTTCCGCTGGCTGCTGATTTCGAATCGCTTTATTATACATTTCTGGACAATGGCGGAGCGAATCCTGCTGAATACATTTTCTCCATGGTTGTTACGCAACAGGACGGGATTAATGATATGAACACGTTTTTCGGAACCACCATTGATGACATTCCGGGAACAGCCGGTCGGGGTGATATCCGGGTTTTGACGAAGCACAGAAACCTGTATGAAGCGGGTGACGTTCGCGGCGAATTCTTTGTAACGACGAACAACACATTTACCCAAAAACACCTTGATAACTACGGCAATGTGATACAATTCAGGGCAGCAGAAATGTATCTGACGCGTGCAGAAGCCAACTTCCGGCTTGGAACGGCGATTGGTGCTACGCCACTCGCTGATATCAACCGAATCCGTGTTCGCGCAGGTTTGAAACCTGCAACTGCCTTAACACTTCAATCGATTTTGAAAGAACGTCACTTAGAGCTCGCATTTGAGGGACATATGCTGCACGACATTAAGCGCAATAAGCTAAATGTGGGAACGCTGCCTTACAATTCGCCAAAACTCATTCTGCCAATTCCACAACGTGAAATCGATGTGAACCCGAAGCTGGTTCAAAACGAGGGCTACAATTAAAATAGATTAGTTTGTTTTATAGCAAAAAACACTCCTTTTGGGAGTGTTTTTTTGTTGAGATACAATGTTAAGTTCTTTTTTATTGCCAGCTTATCCATGATTTGGCATCTTTTGCGCTCACCATATCATAGGTTGTTTCGGAAGTCTGAATGAGATAATAACCGGTTGGTTCAAAAAGCAGGTTGGCAGTCTGAACAACGGGACCAGTCGCTGGCACTTCACCAAATGTTCCTACTGATGTAAATATAACCCTGCCATCACTGGTAAACCTAGGCGTCGGAGCATGACCATATTTAAAATTAACCGCCTGATCTGCATAAAACAATGGCCCGAAAAGATCGTAATCACTGTTTATTCCGGGTTGATAGATGTAAGAATAAAAGGTTGCTTCACCGAATTTCAAGTCATTCAGTTTGAATGCATCATCTACGCCATTAACATGAAAACCATCGGACGTCTCCCAGTAACTTCCTGATTCTATCGGTTGCTGCCACCATCTTCTTGATGCTGCAATATCAACGGATAATGGTTTAATGGCGCTTACAACTGTTGCCTTAACCCCGGCAGCCGTAACGCCAACCTGGGCCGTGGAAGCATTCCAGGTTACATTGGTGAAGCCGTTGATCGTCTGTGAGCCATTGACAAGCGGCGATGTAAATGACAGACCGGCTTCCGTGAAGTAATAATTTGTTGTGAAACTTCGCGGTGTGTTTCCATCCAGCCAGGTTAATTTGATCGTTCGCGTCCTTGGGCTAAGCGTAATTTCATAGGTAACATTGCCAAAAGTAACGCGCTTGAAATAAGCCTGATATTTTAAAATGTTGTTGAACAGCACGCCTTTCGCTAAATCGCCGGCAGTAAAAGCAGCCGCTTGTCCCTGTGTTGCCTTTGTTAACACCAGCCGGCTTTTGTTCTTGCGCCCTACAAGCGTTATGGACTCCGTTTTCACAGAATCGGGAAAAATGCTGAACTCAAAATCGGATGACAAACCCAAGCCTGTCTCTCCGCCATTCACTTCCCGATCCGGATCAGCCAGGACGTGCAAATAGGAATATGTGTCGAAGATCAAAACAGGCGTTTGAACGGCTTTCAGGCGGTAACTGCTTTCTTTGGACTTAGCCGCAGATTCGTCCGAAAAGTCGGAGAACATGGTCACCCGGTTTTTGTCATCAAATTTAAAATAAAAGCCGTAAGAGCCGCCGCCACCTGGATAAATGACCGCATTCCACCCATAAGGAGCTTCTACAAGCTGTTTTTCATAAGATACAAGCGCCGCATTGAGTCTTGCATCCGCTGATTCTTCGAAAACCGAATCATCATTGGATTCACATGACAAAAAGAAAACACTTGCAAAAAGCAGATATATAATGGATTTTTTCATCCCGTGATAATTTGTAAATACAATTAAAATAACTTGTTCATCGATCCACGCACCCTTCTTTGCAGGCTGTAAAAATCAATGTTCCATGTGTTCTTATAATAAGCGACCACGATGGCTTCTTTTTGTCTCAAAAATGATTGGGCCTGCTCCTTAGTCGTTCCTCTTGGACTTGTTCCCTCCGGAATTGAATTGACAAGTTTATCAAAACCCACTTTGCCTTCCGTAAGCATCATGGCGATCATTTCAACAAAGTCTTCGTCAAAGCTCGATGAGCTGTAAGCCGTGATAAAACCGTCCCGCCGCGCATCACTATCCGACCAGTTGATCCAGTTTCCGCCCTGATAAAGTGCTTTTGTAATGTTCTTGTACTCAACCGGATACAGCACGGTTTGATGCAGAATATGGCCAAACTCGTGGTGGATCGTGTGTAGAAACCAGTCTTTTACAAATGCTGAATCTCGGGCTGCATTATAGCCCGGCATGCCCTTGATCTTAAACTGATTTACTCCAAACAAAACGACTTTGCGGCCGCCTTCCGCCGTTCCTAATGTGATTGAACCCTCCGCATTATACTCGTTACTTCCCGAAAGAATGAAGAACTTGGGTGAATATTTATTGTAAAACACTTTTCCAGCCTCTTCCACATAAGGCACGGTCCACGCCCTTCTGATAGTGCTTAGCAACGGAATTACCTGCGATTCGTCAGGCGGCACGAGCGTTTTTGTAATGTTGCCAAATTCAAACTGGTCCCATTTGTATTTTGCCGAAATGTTATAGGGCGTGACAAGGCTGTCCACAATCCATTTATCGATCGGCCCCTGGTCCCATTCATCGCCGCCGAGTCCGGGGATGTTTTCCACCTCGCCAATTTCTTCTTCCTTACACGCGCTAAGTCCCATGCTCAGCACGAGTGCCAGAAAGAAAAGCTTATGCAGTTGTTTGGTTATCATATTCTTGAACTTAATGATTTCAACGTGGATTTTGTGCTATTCCGGCCAGCGTTGCGGACTGAGGAATCTGTAAAATTCGTTTCGGATCCGTAGCAGGAACTGTTATGGCACCGCCGGAGGCCAAATCGTGCGTAACCGGAAGTGCGTAACGCTGCAAATCAAACCAGCGCATGCCTTCCTGAACAAATTCGATCCGTTTGAATGCCAATATGGTGTTAATGATGCCGTCCCTAACATTGCTCGTGCCGAAAAACCTTCTCATGCTTGCATTCGTAACGGTGTGGGTGGATGGGTTGTAACCATCAACGCGTTTGCTCACGAAAAGGTTAATATCAACTAATGCAGCAGCATTATTCCCCAGATAAGCATTTGCCTCGGCGCGGTTGAACAACACTTCTTCCGCAGTAAAAAGCGGCAGCATGACATAACCTACGCCGATTTCCGCATTCACCGATTCCCTTACAAAATATTCGTTCAACTTCGGAATGAGATAATTGTTGTCACCTTGTGAGTAAAGCGGATATGCCCAGCTGGCCGAACCATTGATAATGGCTTCCGAAGATGAAATTTCCCGCCACTTTCGGTAATTCATCCCAAAGCGATACTGAGCAACATATCTGCCAACCCAGGATGCAGTTTCAACGAGCATTAAGTTGGCATTCTGGCTGGCCCGTGAATATACATTGTACAATTCCTGAGGTGACAGGCTTGAATAAGTCGTGTTCCAGGGACGCAGATTATCGGCAATGTTGCCCTGAAAAACATTGTTGGCATATTGTAAAACCTTGGCGTAATCCCTTTTTACCAGATAAAAACGGCAGGCAAATGCATTGGCAGCAGCGCGGTTAAAGTGATATTTGGGAACCGTGTAGGATCCGTCACTAATCAATGGCAAGCCTTCGAGCAAGTCTTCTTCAATTTTTTGGTAAACACTTGCGACCGTTCCTCTTTCGTATTTTTTCAAAACAACAGTCTCGGGCTCTGTAACATACGGAATGCCGGGATCTGAATTAGGCTGAGCAGGATCGTAGAATTTGCTGAAATAACTTACCAGCATGAAATGCGCATATGCCCGTGCAAGCAAAGCCTCGCCCCTTTGCGCGCCATAGTCAGCAGGGTTCGTTGATTTGCTGATAATGTCCAATGCCTGATTTGCCACCGAAATCGCGCGGTAACATTCCGCCCAATATTGATCAGGTGAATCCTGTTCTTCGACCGTCGCTTCCACTTCCTCAAAAAGATAGGAGCCGCGGTTTGTTTTATCATCTTCTCCGCGCCCTTTGTCGTCCACATTGTCGCTCATTGACTCCGCAAAAACAACATAACCACCTTGGGGATAAGCCGTTGCAAGCAACTGAGACACCTGCTTGGGCGTGTTAATGGACGCCCGGGTGCTGTCCGGCTCGGTTGAAAGGAAATCCTCACAACCCGACAGCAGCAAGACCGGCAGGAAAAGGAAGATCTTTTTATATAAATTCTTTGTGTTCATATCAAAAACTTAAATCGTCATATCAATTTCCAAGTTCACCAATTATAATGTCAGCTTCAAAGCCACTGTAAACTGCTTTTGAATCGGCTGCGCAACGCCACCTGAATTAAAGAACTCCGGATCTTGTCCTTTCAATTTTTTGTCGGCATAAATCAGCCAGGGATTAATTGAAGACAACTGAATGCTCGCACCTTTGAATCCATATTTGGAAGCAACCACCAACGGCACTTTGTAAGCCAGGGAAACCGATTTGAGTCGGATAAAATCGCCTTTTGCCACACGTTCAGTTGAGTAATTGTAAACGTTATATGGATATGTTCCGGTCAGATATTGCAGTTCTAGCTGATCGCTGATACTTGGAACATTTGTTAACGCCTCGTCACCGGACATCACCCAACGATCCAAAAATTCTCGCGGCATGGCGTCTAGGTCACTGAATGAACCCTTATACAGCGGATTGAGGCGGATTTTGTTGCCTGCCTGATAAGTTAGGAAAATGTTCAATGAAAGATCTTTGTAAGTCAATGTGTTATTGAAACCTCCTGTGATCGGCGGGTCAACCGGACCTTCATATTTCAAGAAGCCAATGTTCTGATCTTGCAAATACACATCCGAGCTAACTTCACCGGTTTCGTTAAGGAAAATCGGCACACCTGTTTGCGGATCAATGGAATTGTATTTGATCGAAAACAAGCTGCGAACCGGCCTTCCCTTGATGTTAGCTCCTTCTGCTTTTACCAAATCAAAGATTCCCGGATTGTTATCAACATTAGTGATTCGGGTTTGAGCATAACCCACGGTTACACGCGAGCGGAAATCCCAGTCCTTGTTTTTAAATAAAACGCCGTCGAGAGAAAAATCAACTCCATAAGATTGCATATCAGCGTAATTGGCCACTTTGAAGATCTGCCCACCAATGCCTGACGTCTTAATTTCATCAATCAAATCAAAGCTGTTTCTGATGTAACCGTCCACGCTGAGGTTAATGCGGTTGGCAAAAAACCCAAGGTCGAGACCCACATTGCCGCTGTAAAGTTTTTCCCAGGTTAGCTCCGTGTTTTCGAGGGAAGTCAGCTGAATAGCAGACTCTTTTTCGTCATTAATAGGCCGTTTTGAAATAATGCTTTGAAACAGCACAGCTGAATTGGTGGCCGGGCCTGTGTCCGCGGACAACCCATAACTGGCACGCAAACGACCCATACTCAACCATTTGAAGCGCTTAATGAATTCTTCCCGGTCAAAATTCCAGGATCCTGCAACTGTATACGTGGGCAGCCAGCGTGCAATGGCCGATTTACCAAAACCATTGGAACCGTCGTAGCGGATATAACCTGTAAAGTTGTATTTGTCATCCAATGTGTAGCCAGCGCTTCCGTAAAATGCCGCGAAACGCTCGTAATCCATGCGCATTCCGTAATACGGAAAGTTGGCTTCAATGGTCTGCTTTAATATGCGGTAATCCACAAACGGCGTTCCCCCTTGCTCATATTGATAGCCATAACCTGTGTTGTTGGAGTTTTGTCTGTTGGTATACTTAATCTCTTGACCAACAAGCAGATCCACTGCATGGCGCTCATGGAATGTCTGATTAAATCTGAAATTGTTCCGGACATTATAGAACAACATCTGATCTTCATTGCGGTTATAAAATCCGCCGCTGGGCAGCACAACGACCGGATATGCGTTGGGCACGTCGGGATCTGTGTAAAGATATTTGTTCGCGAGTGCGATGGTCGAGTTATCGGCAGCGCGATAAGCATTGGCCATGTTGGAGTTTTCGGTAATAATGTGCTCCCGGCCGGTTTGAATGTAGCGCAAGGCACCCAGGAAATCGTATGTAATGTGGTCCGTGATCTTGTAGGACAGATTTCCCTGCAATTTTATATCAGCCAGATTCAGCTTAATGCGGTTGTTCGCAAGCTCGGAGACAATGTTAAATGGCGCGAAGTTTCTTCTGAAAAATTCCAGATCTCCATTTTCATCATAAGCAGTCAAAGTCCGGCTCGTATTCAGCGCATAACTAAATGGATTAATGTCAAAATCGCGGTCAAATTTACCCTCAACCGGATTGCTTCGTCTGCTCAGAGAACCCGGCGCTTCCTGCCTTCTGACGGAAGCCAGTGTGAGCAAACCAAGGCTAACTTTGTCCGAAAGCTGATAATTGTTCTTAAAATTCAATGTGTAACGTTTCACTTTGTCGGCGATCGTCCAGCCATTGTCGTCCAGATAACTCGTTGACACATAAGATTGTGACTTATCCGTTCCAAATGAAACGCTTACGGAATGCTCCTGAATGAAGTTTTGTTTAAAAAGCACGTCAAACCAATCTGTGTTGGTTCTTGCATATCTCAATAAGAAATCACGTTTGGCTTCCGGCGTGTTGGCAACAGGAAAATTGCCCTGATCATCACCGGTTAAGGAGTTATAATATTTGCCATAAACACCGTAATCAGGCTTTGAAAGGACACTCGAAGTGAGATAACCATTGCGTTCAAGGTTGCCCAGAACCGACATTTGTTGCGCGGAATTCATAATGTTGAAGTTCCTGTAACTTGGCGTAAGCTGGGTGCTGAAATTCCCGGAATACGTAATAACCGGCTTGCCGCTTTTTCCTTTTTTGGTTGTGATGACGATTACGCCGTTCATTGCGCGCGCACCATATAATGCAGCCGCAGCGGCATCTTTCAAAATGTCAAATGTCTCAATATCATTTGGGTTAAGTCCTGCAACAGCCGATCCGAGCAATGTTGTTGGGTCACCGCTGGATAGCTGATCATTGGAAATGTTCACAATGTCTTCCTGCACAACGCCGTCAATAACCCATAATGGCTTGTTATCACCATTTAAAGAAGTTGCCCCGCGGATCCGGACTTTTGGCGCAGCACCGAATGTTCCGGAAACGTTTTGAACGGAAACCCCGGCTGCACGGCCTTCGAGCATGCGGCTAACATCTGGCAGACCGTCTATTTTAACGTCATCCGTTTTTAATGTTACCGCTGAACCGGTGAATTTATTTTTATCAATTTGCTGAAAACCAGTCACAACTACATCCTGCAACCCGACTGCATCCTCAGCTAATTGGATAGAAATGCTTTTTGCAGCCTTGACTTCTTTTGGCAAAAATCCGATCATGGTTACGACCAATGTGGCTCCTTCGTTAACGCCTTGCAGCACAAACTCACCTTTTTCATTGGTAACCGTTCCTTTTTGGGTGCCTTTGACCCGAACGGTCGATCCGATCAGCGTTTCGCCACTTGTGCTTTTAACAACACCTTTCACCTCAATATCTGCAACAGATGTTGATTTGGAAAAAGCGGAGATTCGAATGGAGAGAAAAAATAAGGCAACAAGCAAGAATGAAAGCCGAGTCAGGCCACTGATCCGATAAAGAACATTCATATAGAACTAAGTATAAGTCTAACGCAAATTAATGGGTTTCCGCTGGGACGGATTTTAATTATTAATTATCTCAATAATACGCAGAAATACGAAACGATATGGAGGGGCGACGCTAAACTTTTGGTCTGCAAGTAATAAAACAATTTGCACTGCATTTTATTGTGACCAAATGAGCCGTTTGCGACTATTTTTTGGCTCAATTTCTTTTCTCTGTCAAAACGGAAGTAATGCGGTTCAATTCGTCTACTTTATAAGCGAAATCACCCTTTAACATATCCCTGACGGCTTTAAGCTGCTCCATTGCGGTTTCGAGATTATCGGGTAATGCTTCTCCCAAAACCTCTTTGAGTCGTTTGGCCAGAGTTGGTGACATGCCATTTGTCGAAATAGCCACTTTCAGGTTCCCTTTCCGGACTACGGATGACAAGTAAAAATCACACAACGGAGGCGTATCGGCCACATTAACAAGCATATTTTTGGATCTTGCCACGCTTGAAATCCTTGCGTTTTCTGGCTTATCATTCGTAGCGACTATAACAAGGTCCTTTGCGGCCAGATCGGCGTCTTCAAACTTGCGTTCAATTAAATTAATCCGTGAATTCTGACTGGCAATGTCCCTGATTTCCTGCCGGATGTCGGGCGAAACGAGCGACACTTTTGCCAATGGGGAATTGTCGAGCACGGCGGTGATTTTTTCAAGACCGACATATCCGCCACCCACAATGAGCGTATGCAGGTTTTCGAGTTTCAGGAAAATGGGAAACAGATTGTTCATAATATCAAATTTACATTAAATCTGACAATTACGGGGTTATGCCTCTCCTTTTATAACTATTCCAACAATTACACTTTTTCTATCTCCTTCTTTCGCCGTACCTTGCGGCATGATCGCGATTACGAACCTCAGTTACTTTCTTGGCGACCGGGCACTTTACGACAGTGCTTCGCTGCATATTAAGCCGAAACAAAAAATCGGCCTTATCGGCCTCAACGGCACAGGAAAGTCTACACTGCTTAGAATGATAAACGGGGAATTCCAGCCGGATGGCGGAAATATCTCCAAAGCGGGAGACTGCACAATCGGTTTCCTGAACCAGGATTTGCTTTCTTACCAAAGTGATGATTCCATATTGTCGGTGGCCATGCAGGCTTTCGAGCGGCAAAATGTTTTGCAGATCCAAATGGATAAGATCCTGCATGATATGGAACACAATTATACAGATGCGCTTGTGGATAAACTAGCGCGTGTTCAGGAAGAATTTGAGGCATTGGACGGTTACACGATTCAATCCAAAGCCGAAGCGATTCTGGAAGGGTTGGGCTTTGTGACAGATGATCTGCACAGACCATTGAGATTGTTTTCCGGAGGTTGGAGAATGCGTGTAATGTTGGCAAAATTGCTTTTGCAAAAACCATCATTGCTCATGCTGGATGAGCCTACCAACCACTTGGACCTACCTTCTATTCAGTGGGTTGAGAAATATGTGCAGAGTTATGAAGGCGCTGTGATCGTAGTTTCTCACGACAGGCAATTCCTTGATAACACCATTGACACGACGGTTGAAGTTTCGGGCGGAAAGTTGAATTACTATGCTGGTAATTATTCCTATTATTTAGAAGAAAAAGAAGAACGCAACGAAATTCAGCGTGGCGCTTATGAAAATCAGCAGGCGAAAATTCGTCAGACAGAGCGTTTCATTGAGCGTTTTAAAGCCAAAGCAACCAAATCCCGTCAGGTTCAGAGCCGGGTAAAGGCATTGGACAAAATGGAGGTTGTGGATCAGGTGATTGATGAAAACGCGAAAGTGCATTTCCGTTTCCAATTTACGACGCAGCCGGGAAGACACGTTTTTCAATTGGAAGAAGCTTCCAAAGCTTATGGGGATAAAGTCATTTTGGATGGCACTAACATTAGCATGGAACGCGGCGATAAGATCGCTTTAATTGGAGCAAACGGACGTGGTAAATCAACTGTGCTTCGCGTTGTGGCTGGAACTGAACCGATTGAAGGAAAAAGAAGATTGGGGCACAATGTTTCTTTCACGTTTTACGCACAGCACCAATTGGAATCGCTAAATGTTCAGCATAACCTGATTGAAGAGCTTAAATATGCCAATCCTAACAAGACAGAAACGGAGTTAAGGACTGTTTTGGGCTGTTTTCTGTTTTCAGGAGATGATGTTTTCAAGAAGATCAAAGTCCTTTCGGGAGGTGAAAAATCACGGGTGGCATTGGCAAAGGTTTTGCTTTCGCAAGCGAATTTCCTGCTGCTCGATGAGCCTACCAACCACTTGGACATGCAGTCGGTGAACATTCTGATCCAGGCTTTGCAGCAATATGAAGGCAGTTACATTGTGGTTTCCCACGATAGATATTTTGTCGAGAACATTGCAAACAAGATTTGGTACATTGAAGATCATCAGATTAAGGAATATCCTGGAACATATCAGGAATACGAAGTTTGGGTTGAAGAGCGTGGTTTGCAGTCTGCGGTTAGCGCTAATGTAGCAGTTAGCAGTGCGCCGCCGCAAAAAACAGCTCCACAATCAACTTCCAATGGCAATGCTTCAAAGAATAACGGCAAATCTGTTTCCAACGAAGATTCTCAAAAGATAAAGAAAGCGCAGAAGCAGATTGAAGAGCTTGAAGCGACGATTAACAATCTTGAAATCAAGAAGACGGAAACGGAAGTAAAGCTCGCTAATCCGGAGATTTACAATGATTCCAAAGCGTTAGCTGATCTCAATCGTTTTTATGCAGACATCAAGCAAAAGCTTGATCAGAGCACGGAAACCTGGGAAAGTCTGATGCTGGAAGTGGATTCACTGGCTGGGAAGTAAGAATTTGAATGTATAAAGCAGAAAGGGAAATCGTTTGATTTCCCTTTCTGCTTTTATAGACAATGCTAAATCAATTCAATGGTTCGTGCATAAATATCACTTAGACTTAGTTTTCAAATTGAGGTTAGGCAAAGTTATCTGATCTTCAATGTTGTTGGTTTCCAGTGTTAAGTACCAAACTCCATTTTCATCTTTGCTAAAAACCTCGACAGACACTGATAAAGAGTCAACAAGAATGTATTCTGTCAATGTTGGAATTGATCTGTAAAGGCGAAACTTATTACCTCTGTCATAAGCGCTTGTCGACTTGGACAACACTTCAATAATTACGGATG
This sequence comes from Dyadobacter sp. AC419, assembly GCF_979253085.1. Lineage (NCBI taxonomy): Bacteria > Pseudomonadati > Bacteroidota > Cytophagia > Cytophagales > Spirosomataceae > Dyadobacter > Dyadobacter sp. AC419. Next base: position 613,306 of record NZ_CEEDCD010000027.1, read on the forward strand.
GGTTGATTAATGCGTCCTGGTCATTTTCAGAAAATTCGGGCTTCCACAGACGATAACGAGATCAGGATAAGTGTAAAGTCCGTTTTGCGGAATGTGCAGGCGCATATCACTCGAAAAGCTCTGGCAAGATTTGCCCTTCAGAGCAATGTAACATTCTCCTGAAATATTACCCAAAATCCGATTGTGATTAGGACTCGCCCCCGCCATCGCGAATATTTCCCCTTGGTAATATTCGCTTTTGTACTCGGCTTCCCTTTCCAGCTCCAAATATCTTGTTCTGATACATTTCGATAGTCTTGTGCGATCATTTAGATTTATGTAAGTTAAAAAATAGTTGTTAGCGTGCAAAACACGTTTCCCTATTGAGACGTAACTTACATTCAAAAGTCACGTTGTTATTTCAAAGAATTATCATGAGGTCGATTTCGCTTTTTATATGGTTAATGCTGATTTGGATAAATGCGAGTGCGCAGTCGCAGAATATCCGGTTGGAAGACTACATATATAATGACAAGATCAAGACGGTCCTGCTTTCCCCGGCACTCGAAAATCCTGAAAATCCTACACGCCTGCTCACACCTGCGGTTAAGCCTTTGAATGGAACCGCACCGCTGGTTCTCGAATTCGATGATTTAACGGGTCAGTTTACTGGTTACCGAGCCAAAATCATCCATTGTAATGCAGATTGGACCAAGTCGAAGAATTGCATGATATTGAATTCACATTCGAATTCAACGAATATCCGATCAATGATCATCCAGCAGTCATTCAGCACGAAGGTTCCGTATTTTCATTATCGGCTTGAAGTCCCGAAGTTGAAATTATCAGGCAATTATGTGATTGATGTTTATTCAGATCGTGATAGAAAGCCTGTTTTAAGCCGGAGATTTATGCTTTATGAAACGCTGTGTCAGCGTTGATGCAAAGGCGCGGTTTTCACAAGGCATTCAGCAGCAAATACACTCGGATCAGCAAATTGATTTTGCAGTTAATTACAAAGGTTATCCCCTTAATGCTCCACAGACGGACCTAAAGGTCGGTGTTAAGAAAATCTTCGGTTCAACGAAACAAGGTCGGGTTTCAAACCAACCAATGTGCGCCCATTTGATCAGATTTTGGAATACACATTCTTTGATCTGGAAAACACATTCCCTGGCGGAAACGAATTTCGTTACTTCGACAGCAGGAGTTTGACTGGCAGAGGTTACGGTGTCAACGAGATTGAGCGATCCGATGAATTCACCCGGCTCATGCTTTTTCCCGACAAATCCCGCGCTGGAAATGCATACATGCAAATGGACGATTTCAATGGTCAATACATTGTGGATCAGCGCGAGTAGGAAATGGAAGCATTGAAGCCGATTACACGCCGGTGCTTTTTACATTACGCACGCCGCAAGATCCTAATGCGACCTTTTATGTCAACGGCGCATTTAATCTCTGGCAGCTCGACGAGCGCAACAAGATGACTTATAATGTTGCCACCAATGCATATGAAGTCGAAATTATGATTAAGCAAGGTGTGATAAACTAGATTACGCAATGGTCAAAAACGGAGCAAAACAGCCGGATGAGGCTTTTATTGAAGGCAATTATGGCGCAACGGAAAACGATTACGACATTCTGGTTTATCACCGTCCACAAGCCGGACAGGGCTCATTTATTGATCGGTTACCGGACTGTGGAGTGGAACAGGCGGCGATAAGGCACAAAAAAAGGAGCGACCATTGAGCCGCTCCTTAATCACTAATGTTTATTAAACATTGAAACGGAAGTGCATAATATCACCATCCGCAACCACATATTCTTTTCCTTCAACGGCCATTTTACCCACTTCTTTCACACCTGCTTCGGTTTTATATTGCTCATAATCAGCAATTTTAATCACCTCTGCACGAATAAAGCCTTTTTCAAAATCACTGTGAATTACGCCAGCAGCTAGGGGCGCTTTCCAGCCTTTAACAATCGTCCAGGCTCTTACCTCCTTACACCAGCCGTGAAATAAGTGATCAGATTAAGCAATGAATAAGATGCTTTAATGAGCTTGCTGAGACCAGATTCTTTCAACCCGTGTTCTCCCAGGAACATTTCATGCTCTTCCGGATCTTCGATTTCAGAAATCTGTGATTCAATCGCAGCACAAGGCACGATTACGTCTGCACCTTCATGTTTTACTGCTTCACGCAGTTTTTCAGAATATTCGTTGCCGGTAAGCATAGAATTTTCATCCACATTAGCAACATATAGAACTGGTTTCGCTGTCAGCAATTGCAGATCACCGATCACAGCTTCTTTTGTTTCTTCATCAATCACCACGCTGCGGGCATTTTTGCCTTCTTCGAGTGTTGATTTATATTTTTTCAACCATTCCAGTTCTGCTTTTGCTTTCGCATCGCCGGCACGCGCACCTTTCTCTGTTTTTCTGAATTTTCTTTTCAACAGATTCAAGATCTTTCATCTGTAATTCGATGTCAATGATCTCTTTATCAAAAACAGGATCAACGCGGCCTTCCACGTGAACGACATTCTCGTCTTGAAAACACCTCACAACGTGCACAATGGCATCCACTTCACGAATGTTAGCCAAAAATTTATTTCCTAACCCGGCACCCTGGCTTGCTCCTTTTACAAGACCCGCGATGTCTACGAATTCTATGATTGTTGGAATAACCTTTTGCGGATTAACCAATTTTGTCAGAATGTCCAAACGTTCGTCGGGCACGGTTACCACGCCTACGTTCGGTTCTATTGTGCAAAAAGGATAATTGGCAGCTTCGGCTTTACCGGTTGAAATGGCATTAAAAAGAGTGGATTTCCCTACGTTCGGCAATCCCACGATCCCACATTGAAGACTCATGTTATAATTTATGCAGTTAAAAGCAGGTAGTTTTCAATGCAACTGCGCAAAGAACTCCTGTCTGCCAGATGAAATTTTTTGCAAAATTACCATTTAGCGAGTACAAAAACCAAAAGCCTTCGTAATTGATTGCGAAGGCTTTTTTCAATATCTTAATTTTTTTAATCCCACTTAAGGTCCGACTCACCAACTACGTCCACCTCATCGGCTTTGGCTTCGAACTGGGAAAAGTCAACTTCCGGCATCAACTCTGTTTTCACGTGATCCACGGCATCTTTCAAAGCATCAACGAACTTATCGAAGTCTTCTTTGTATAAAAACATTTTGTGTTTTTCATACGTGAACCCGTCTCCCTGCGGATGGCGGCGACTTTCTGTGATGGTAAGATAATAATCGTTGGATCGCGTCGAGCGAACATCGAAGAAGTAAGTCCGTTTTCCTGCCCTGACCCTTTTGGAGTAGATTTGCTCTCTGTCTTCCACTATGTTAAGTTTTAAATAGGTTTTCAAACGCTAAAATATAAAGTTTATTGCTGCTAACAAAAAAACGGGCACATATTAGCAATTTGTTAGTATTGACTAGTACATTTTCCATTCAGCATATCACTTTTACTTCCAAAAGTGTTCTTTTTAAAAAAGATTTTACTAGCTTTGAAATTCGTGGGTTTCCGTTTTTTCGGAGTTTCCCAAATAAACGGTATGAAATAAGGCGTTTTGCCTTATTATGTTTCACCTAAAACCAGAGATATGACTTATAATCGTATTCTGATTCGCATCCTGTTAGCTTTCGCTTCCGCACCAGCAGCTTTCGCACAAATTAAGCTGGGCAAAACAGAGACCGGTCACGCTTCGTATTATGCGACCAGGTTCAATGGCAAAAAAACCTCTTTTGGAGAAGTGCACAAAAGCACTGAATTGTCAGCAGCTCACAGAAGTTACCCGCTTAATACGATGCTCGAAGTAACGAATCTGGATAATGATGAAAAAGTAATAGTAAGAGTAAATGATCGGGGGCCTTATGCTAAAAACAGGTTAGTCGATCTAAGTAATGAGGCCGCCAGATTGCTGGGCATTATTGCAAAAGGCGTTGCCAATGTTTCGATCCGTGTCGTGGGAATGGAAGGAATGGTCCTCCTCGATCATAACGAACAAATAAGATCAGAAATCGGGAAAAGTGGTCGCGATGCGCGGCAATCGATAATGTAAAATTCTAATGAGCAGCCGGCAACTTGATCTAGCAAAAGTAAGGGAGTTTGGTAACCTCGAATTTTTGGCCAAGCAATTGGTCGAAGGCTTTATCACCGGGTTGCACAAATCTCCCTTTCACAGGCTTTTCTGTCGAGTTTGCAGAACATCAACTTTATAATACAGGAGAAACCACCCGTAACATTGATTGGAAGGTTTATGCTAAAACCGACCGGCTTTATGTGAAGCGTTACGAGGAAGAAACCAATCTACGCTGCCATTTACTGCTGGACACTTCTTCGTCCATGTATTATCCCGAAGACAGTTATGGCAAAATGACATTCAGTGTCATGGCCGCCGCAAGCCTTACTTATCTGCTTCAAAGACAGAAAGATGCAGTCAGTCTTTGCACGTTTTCTGAGAACATTGAGATACAGACTGCTGTAAAATCTACACCGTCACATGTCCACAAAATTATCTTAGAGCTGGACAATGTGCTGCAAAGCAAACGTCCACTGCTTAAAACTTCCGTTGCCACTGTCCTTCATCAAATTGCCGAAAAAATTCACAAACGTTCATTGGTTGTGATTTTCAGTGATATGTTTGACAATCTGGAAGAAGCTGATAAAATCTTTTCTGCGTTGCAACGTTTGCGGCACAACCTGCATGAAGTGCTGCTTTTTCATGTTACGGACCGCAAAACCGAAGAATTCCTTGCATTTGAAAACCGGCCTTACGAATTCATCGATCTTGAATCCGGTGAAAAAATCAAGGTTCAACCAGGATCAAAGGTTGTTCGGGATTCATATAAAGAATTCGTAGGCGATTTTTACCAAAAATTAAAATTGAAATGTGGCCAGTACAAAATCGATTTCATTGAAGCTGACATTGCAAAAGGCTTTGATCCGATCCTGATGGCTTACCTGGTAAAACATTCAAAAATGAGATAATTACGTATTCAGGAAGAGTGACATAAAAAGCTCATCCAGATGCGCAACCGCAATAACCTCAATCTTGAATTTCTTCATATCCAATCCTTTGCTGTTGTATTTCGAAATGTAGATTTTCTTGAAGCCGAGCTTCTCAGCCTCAAATATCCTGTTTTCTATCCGGCTAACAGCCCTCACTTCTCCGCCAAGCCCCACTTCCGCAGCAAACCCAACCGACGCAGGAATGAATTTGTCTTCATAAGAAGAAACAATTGAGGCGACAACCGCGAGATCTATCGCTGGATCTTCCACTTTCAAGCCACCTGCCACATTTAAAAACACATCCTGAACGCCTAAACGGAAACCACCGCGTTTTTCAAGCACCGCAAGTAACATTTGCAATCTTTTTCCGTCAAAACCTGTGCTGCTCCGCTGTGGGGTTCCAGTCAGTTGCTAACGCTCACAAGCGATTGTATTTCAATGAGCAACGGGCGATTTCCTTCCATCATAGAACCGATTGCAATTCCGCTAACCGGCTCATCACGCTGAGAAATCAGGATTTCCGAAGGATTACTCACCTGACGCAGGCCAGATACCATGCATTTCATAAATACCTAATTCCAAGAAGTGCTTCCGAAACGGTTTTTGACCGTCCGCAAGATCCGGTAAGTGTTATGCCGGTCACCCTCAAATTGCAAGACCGTATCCACCATGTGTTCCAACACTTTTTGGTCCTGCTAATGATCCATCTTTTGTAATGTGACCAATCAAAAACACGGGCACACCCATCTCCTTAGCACATTTCAATAAACTCGGCAGTGCATTCCCGCACCTGCGAAACGCTTCGGCACCCGACTCAATGTAAGTCGACTGCATGGTTTGAATCGAGTCAATGATCAGTATCTCAGGCTGAACTTCTTCGATCTGCCTGAAAATGCTTTGCGTATGTGTGTCGGTGAGGATGAAGCATTTGTCTGCTTTTTGCGTCCAGTTCGCTCGGCCCGCATTTTGATTTGCTGTTCAGATTCCTCGCCTGAAACGTACAAAACCTTTTTATTAGATAGGGTCAATGCGATTTGAAGCATCAATGTCGACTTGCCGATTCCAGGCTCGCCACCAATCAGCACTAGCGAACCCTGAACAATTCCTCCGCCTAAAACCCGGTTAAGCTCTCCGTCAAAAGTTGTTATTCTAGGTTCATTCTGATATTCGATCTCGGCAATCGCGCGTGGCCGGCTCGCCAGGTTCACGCCTTTCCAGGCAACCGCGGTTTTCTTGTCTTCTTTCTCTATAACTTCCTGAACGAAAGTATTCCATTCTCCGCACGAGGGGCAGCGGCCCACCCATTTGGGTGAATTATACCCACATTCCTGACAAAAATAAGCTGTCTTGGCTTTGGCCATAAGTAGAAAAGTAATATTTATATATGCTTAGATATAAACACGATTTAGCCAATATTTATCCAAATATTTGGAACGCTTCCGCCACAAAATCAAAAAAAATGTAGGCTGGGTATAAGTTTTTTATTTTTTGGCGTTATTATCCGGTTTTACCTAAAAAATTATATTATCCATGAACATCCTGACAGAAAGTGGCTTGTATCTGTCTGTTATGCATTTTTGCATTAACATCAGCGCAAGCTCAGAAAAAAGGTTTTGGCGTTCGGGGAGCCAGGGGCGGCGGCGGTATTATCTCACGCCTGACGACGGGAGATGTGTTTACAACGCGTTACGATGCAAAGGGTCGGAAACCGGCATTTGGGATACGATGGAAAGGAAGTAAATGAGACAATTTAAAGCAAAGCTTGGAATACGAGAACCGGTGCAGTAGGCGGAATTTACGCAAGATTCGGACGCACATTATTTATACAGCCGGAAGTGCTGGTTTCGACCAAAGGCGGTTCATTTGACATTATCAAAACCGATCTTGAACAGCCGGTGTCGGAAACGATAAGTGTTAAATACAGCAACATTGATGTCCCTTTATTAATCGGGTTCAAAGGCGGACCGCTCAGAATTTTAGCCGGACCGGTTACTTCATTCCGGATTGGAGATAATCAGCGATTGAGAGACGCTTTCAAATATTACACAACTGATTTCATACACTTCAATGTCTGAGGCAACATTCGGTTATCAGCTGGGAGCCGGATTGGATATTGGCAGTTTTAGTCTGGATGCGCGGAGAGAGGGTTCATTTACCAATCTTGCCTCTTTCAAGTAAACGGAAAAGCAATTGGTGGAGATGATTCTGTGAAACAGAAGATCAGCTCATGGCAAGTAACGCTTGGCCTGAAACTGTTCTAATACACATTGCCTTAAAACAAAACGAGCAGCCTTCGATCTAAGCGATGGCTGCTGTTTTTATGAATAACCCACTAATTTAATTTCCACCAAAAAATCTTATGCAGAAATGCGAAGCGCAGTGCGATCGAACCTGCCTGTGATTTCCTTTATTTTTCTGCGAGATACTGTCTACTTCTTTGCCGCAAGACAATTTCAACATGCGGTCATCTTCAAGGCGCTCAACTACATAATCCGAGTTAACAAGATAGGATTTGTGAACACGCATGAAATTTGGATTAAGCTGACCAGCAAGCGATTTCAATGTTTTAGAAACCAGATATTTCTTGCCAGTGTTCGTATATATAAAAGTGTAATTGCCTTCACCTTCCAGGAATGTAATAACCTCAGGGAGCCGCAGATATGGTCCGGCCCATTGATTGCACGGAGATAGAAGCGCGGCCGCCATTCAAAGATTTTTCCTGTAGAGTTGGCGCGAGTAAAGCTTGAAAAGTTTTTCATGGTAATAGCGACTAATATGTTTTGTTTTCCTGAATCAAAATTAGCAGATCGCGCTATTTCTGGAAATACGTAAAAGTACGCCGTGAACTTGCAACTGAATTGATAATCAAATTATTAATAATTCATAAGAAAGCAAATGACGTAAGTAAACTCAGTAAAATGCGTAATTTTACTTACTCCCGAAAATCAGCTGTTCAGTGAAAAAATTGCCTGTTGAATCGATTAGCGTTGATGAATGCACAGCAGTGGGCCTAACTTTAATTATCTTTGCAGCGATTTTAATGTGAATTCCGGTGCATACCAGCCTCCAGACATTGATAAAAAGCAGTAGTTTATGATTACCGAAAAGGTCGAAAGAATTAATCTCGGAAATAGAGCAGATAACAGTTGACAGCAAAGACCAACTGGAAGCTTTCCGCCTCAAATACATTAGCGAAAAGGGCGTTGTTACAGAATTGTTCGAAGGCCTCAAGACATTCCGCAAGAAGATCGTCGCGCTGTTGGACAGGAATTGAACACCCTTAAAAATCTGGCTCAGAACCGTTTTCAGGAATTCTATGCGGCAATTGAAAGTGCTTCAGACACTAATCCCGAAATGCTGATTGATCTGACTTTGCCGGTCGTTCCTAATCAGCAGGGCAGCTTGCACCCGCTTACCATTGTGAGACGGCGCATCATTGAAATTTTCGAAAGAATGGGCTTCAATGTTTCCTATGGACCGGAAATAGAAAAAGACTGGTATAATTTCAGCGCGCTCAACTTTGCTGATAACCACCCTGCGCGCGAAATGCAGGACACATTTTTTATCTCAAAAAGTGAAGGTGAGGTTAAGGATGACGTTTTGCTGCGCACCCACACTTCCAATGTGCAAGTGCGGCTGATGGAACGCCAGAAGCCGCCTATCCGGTCAATTATGCCTGGGGCGCGTTTTCAGAAATGAGGCTATTTCAGCACGTGCGCATTGCGTTTTTCATCAGGTTGAAGGTTTATATGTGGATCGCAATGTGAGTTTCAAAGATCTGAAAGACACATTGTATCATTTTGCAAAGGAAATGTTTGGCAAGGAATCACAAATTCGCCTGCGTCCACTCCGACTTTCCATTCACAGAACCCAGTGCTGAAATTGATGTTACCTGCTTCATTTGCAAAGGAAAAGGCTGTAACATTTGCAAATACAGCGGTTGGGTTGAAATTGCGGGCTCAGGAATGGTTGATCCGAACGTCTTGACAAACTGCGGAATTGACAGTGAAGAATACACCGGATTTGCCTTCGGGATGGGAATTGAGCGGATTACAATGCTTCGATACGGAATCAATGATCTCCGCCTG
>NZ_CEEDCD010000028.1:0-24190 GCF_979253085.1 Dyadobacter sp. AC419
GTGCATCTACTCGTTCGGTTGTGCCATGAAAACTCGGGTGTTTAACCGAGCCTCTCATTGTCCGTTCTCTAGTTTTCGCATTTATCGTGAAACGCTTTCGCGTTTTTCGTGCGCCGCTTTGGACATTACATTGGCCATATCCTTCATGGCGGAATTCATGCTGAACCGGTGCAGATCAGTGCCAAACGAATTGGGAGCAAACCCCTGCTTAATGGCCGGCGCCGCCTGATCAAACCAAAAACCTGCCCCGCCATGCCCCAGATCAAACAAAACACCGCGCTTTTTTGCTTCCAAAACAAATGGTCGCACTTTGCCGTCGTCATCAATGATCGGCATCCGTTCTTTGATATTTTCAAATGTGTGGGTGATCATATCGCCGTCATTTAATCTTGCCAATTGATCCTGCAAACTGTATTGCGGCAAATGACATTCTACAAATAATGGCTTTTCAATCGTTCTGGCCGCTTTTACTGCGTTGTCAAAAGGCGTCCAGTCGCTGCCGTTATAGTGCCCGATTTTTATCCCGACAATGATGTCCGAATATTTATTAATGATGGGAAGCAGCGAATCGGACTGCATATCGGCGAGATTCTGCTCGTGCGCTTCACCCGTCATTCCGTCACCTGCAATGTTAAGAAAAAGCCAGAATTCTTGTTTCGGATTGATCTGCTGACCTGCGGTTTGAACAAAGGAAAGCTGCGCCAGCCCGAAGTGCCCGCATCGACAACCGTCGTAACGCCTGACCGAAATGTGAAATCATAGGGCGAAACGCTGTTAACGCCGTTTGCCGAAATCATCACCGTTGGGCCCTCAAAACATACATGTGCATATCAATAAAACCGGGCGTTACATACAATCCTTTGGCTTGAACGTGTTCGGCAGGCTCGCTAATGTTGGCATCTATCTTTGCAATGTTGCCTTTGCTAATGGCAATGTCCATCACCTTGTCAATGCCGTTGGCTGCGTCAATCACATGTCCGCCCCTGATGAGCAAGTCATATTTTTGAGCAAAAGCATTACTAAAACACATTGCCGTCAGCAGAATGATGCTTGCGAACTTCGTCTGAATGAATCGGCCAATGCCGGTTCTGTTCATATCGGTAAGCTTATTTGGCTGACATTTCCGTTTCCCAGGCCGCGGCGCTGATGCCGTTCAGGTCCCACACAATTTTTCCTGCGCGAATGGTGAGTTCTGCTTCCAGCTTTTTATCGCCTTTCAATGTTAATTTCCGTGCATCCAAAAAACCGAAATCTCCTTTTCTCAGATTAAATACGGCCACATCCGCCTCGGAGCCGACCGACAAAGTGCCCAGATCAGGCCGCTTGATGGTTTGGGCAGGATCCAGGTTGCCTAGTAAAATGGCGTCAGGAAGTGACATGCCCATGTTCAGGAATTTGGAAATAACATTGTCCAGGCCCTTCATTCCGCCATTCATGCTGTCGGTGTGCAGGTCTGTGCTGATCACATTGGGTTTAAAACCTTGCTGCATGGCGGGAATCACCTATCACCAAGCAAATGCGCCGCCGCCGTGGCCGACATCGAAAATGAGCCCGTTTTTCTGCGCTTCAAGCACAAATGGCTTCACTTTATTATTTTCATCCACCACGGTTTCTCGGTTTGCAGGCCGTGGGAATAATCTGTAGTGAGAAATGTCACCGGGACGCAGATATTCTTTGAACAGCTTTTCAATGGACAACGGCGGCTGGTGCTCGCCGAAATCCACCATAACCGGCACTTCTGCCAGTTTCCCGGCTTCAACGGCATTTTTAACCTGCGCCGTACGTCGCCCCAGTAATGTGCTGATTTTATGCCGACAAGGATCTTTGGAAAAGCTTTTTGACGATATTGGCGGCCATAACCGGGTTCATGTCCGTCAAATCCTGCTCTTCATAACGGCTCGCCATCCCCGTGCCGACAATGTTCAGAAAGGCGAGCACACGCGTTTGAGCTTGATCAATGGTTTGTGCTTTGAAAGTCCGGAAGTTGCGCCAGCCTGACGAACCTGCGTCAACAACGGTCGATAATGCCGGAGCGAAAAGTGAATCCATCAGGCGGAAGACTTGTGGAAGCATTGGCAATGTAAGCGTCGGGGACGGTGCCGTGGAAAACGTGAGCGTGCATGTCAATCAGCCCGGGTGTTACGTAAAATCCTTTGACCTCAACCACTTTTTTGGCTTGTGCAGCGGGAATATTGGCTGCAACGCGGGTGATTTTGCCGCCTGCTATGGCGACGTCCATAATGGCATCAATGTTGTTTTTTGGATCAATGACGTGACCGCCTTTTAAGAGCAAATCAATTTCCTGCGCATAGGAAAATTGGGGCAAAAATAGAAAGAGCATTAAGCACAGAAATCCGGCAACGCGGTCCGGCGTTCTTTGCATGCGAGCAAGCCAACATTTGTTAAGAGTTTAGTTCTGATCTTATTCATATACAAGGCAGTAAAGTCAAAATATTACTTAAAGAAAAAGGCGCTTTGCTGCGCCTTTTGAATAATGTTATGTTTTTTGTTTTAATAATCTTGTTCTCACCAATTAAGCGCCCTTTTTCCAGGGAAATGTTTGGCATTCAGCACCTCATAAGTGGACGGCTCGCAGTCCGTAAGTTTTGAGCCGCGCCAATATACATGCTTTTCATCCAGACTGTAATATTGATTAAGGACCTGAAAACTGTCCGGATTCGCTCCCTTAATGATCTTGAAAGACGTGTGGCTGATCAGATAAGCATGGATGCAATCTCTTGAATAACCATGAGGAAGGGGTTCAAATGAAGTCACATCCGGACCGTCAAACCGGGTTCCATTTACAAATATGCTTTCCCGGTCTTTATAGTAAGTGAGGGAATCGATTTTTGCTATCAGCTGAAAATGGTCCGGGTCATTGGAAATAATGCGGCCGGCGTAAAAAACGTGGTTGATATCTTTTGAAATATGGCAGTCGACCTCAATGAAGTGATCCGGATCTATACGATAACCTGCCTCTTTCGGGTGTGACTCCCTGGATTTCCCTGCTTTCTTAATGCGTCTTGCAAGGGCGCTGATGTTGATCATAACAAACGTTGATTTGGATTTCTCATGGCTAAATGCCTTTCTTTCAGTAATAAAGTTTGTCTAGATGGCCCTAAAAGGCAAAACCAAAGAGGGAACGGTTGGTTCTGGTTATTTAACGGTTTAGACGCCATTACGCACGCTCGCAAATGAGCCGGCTGAAATAATTTTTTATCAGATTCAAGAAAAAAAAACACATTATGAACATGCTGACGAGAATTACCTTTTTGCTTATTTTTTGGTTAATTCCTCAGGCGATTTTTGGGCAAACAATTTTTCAGAATATCAAATGGCAGGACGGCCTTAGTGCAAAACAGGTTCGGTGTCTTTACAAAGATGAATCGGGCTTTTTATGGATCGGAACGAACAACGGATTGAACCGCTATGACGGCGCGGTTGTGAAACAATATAAGCATGGCACAAAGCAGAAGAATTTGCTGATCAACGCCATTCATCCGCTCGGAAAAGGCGACACTTTGCTGATCGGATTGTTCGAAGGGATTCTTGCATTCGATGTCAGAACAGGCACATTTACCAAGGATAGCCGTTTTGCAGCATTGGACAAGGAAACGGTCGTCACCATAAAATCTGACAATCTCGACCGCATCTGGATTGGGACAAACACAAAGATTTTCATTTTCGATAAGGAAAACTGCTGCCATTATCTGCGGTTATACCCGCTGCGGGCAAATTCGGCGGCCCTGATTTTGGCTTGACCGCCATGGTTTGGGACACCACGCGAAACGGCTTCTGGATCGGTGGAAGCAAGCCTTATTTCATTGATATTCAAAAGAAAGCGCTTTATGACAAAGACAACAATCCGTTCAAAAGCCCTGTCTTGAATGTCAGTTATGTAAATGCGATCGCCGTTGATCATCACGGCGATGTTTGGTATGGATGCGATGCGAACCCTTCGCTCAACTTCTGGAACGCCAAAACCGGAGCTGTTGAAAGCTTTTCCGAGCTTGACGGAAAGCAAATAAGCGACGGCATTAATCACTTATTTATTGATCACAAAGACAGGCTTTGGATTTCTACATGGCTGTTTGCCGCTTTCATCAAAGAGCCGGATAAGCCGATTAAGAAGATTGAATACGACCAAAATCTGTCCTACTGCATTGGATATGGACATTTTAGAGATGCGATAACAGACAAAGAAGGGAATGTGTGGCTGGGGACGATCAATGGCGTCAGCAAAAGTCAGGCGCAATATCCGCTGCAAGCGATTTACCAATTGCCCAATTTCAAATTTTTCCTCGAAACGGGCTTTGCCCACGCCAACTCCATTACGGTTGACAAAAATCTGATCATGGCCTGCAAAGAGGACGGCGTGGTGGCTTACAACACAGACAACCGGACTTACAAGCGCTATATTGTAACAAACGACAATTTGCGAAGGAACCGCTTTGTGATGGCCACGAAGGCAAAAGATGCATGGTGGTTTGTAGGCAATGATGGCGTGTATTATTTGCCAAATGGCGGCGAAAAGCTGATCAGGTTTGAGCAAATTAAGCAAGACATGCCGAGCCGCTATGCGAATTTCGTATTTACGGATCACAAGGGCAATGTATGGTTTCAGATCCTGGAAGACGCCTTTTATCGTTACGACCCGGTTAGTAAGACGACTTCCCGTTTTGATGGCAAGGACGCTGCAACCGGACTTTTCAACTTCAAAAACAGCATGTCTCTACTGCAATTGAGCAATAAGGATATGCTGTTTTCATTGCCGGGAAGTGGCTTGCTGCGCTTTGATTACAAGACTGAACGCTTTTCGACAGTGCCGGGAAGGAAACTTGCGGATGTGGTGGTTTTGAAAATGGTTGAAGACAAAAAAGGGGATATATGGGCGGCCGTTAGCGGAAAAGGGCTGCTTAAAATCAATAAGGATGGCGTGCCGCTGGACAGCATTGACACGCGGAATGGCTTGTTTTACGATTATTTATCAGCCATTGCCATTGACTCACGCGGGGCGGTCTGGGGATCGAGCAGGGAAGGATTGATGTTTTTCAACCCGGATACGCGTGCGGTCACGAAAGTGGAAATTGATCTGGGCAAAACTTTACAGGATTACTATAACAACCTGACTTACGCGAATGGGAAGATTTATGCAGTAATGCTGGACCATATCCTGGTTATTGACCCGTTCAGTTTCGCCGGGACGCCCGTTAAAAAGCCACCGTTTGTAACGTCTTTGAAGGTTTTTGGTGAGGAGAAACTAAGCCTGGCGAATAACAATGTCATTGAGCTGGGTCCGGATGAAGATTTTATCACATTACAATTCGCATCGCTGAGCCACCGCGACATTCCTGCTTTGCAATATAGTTATCAGCTGGAAGGCATTGACAAAAACTGGGTTAATGCTGGCCGTTCAATCACAGCTTCTTACACGAATCTTTTGCCTGGAAAATATTTGTTCAAAGTCCGGAGCACCGACGAATTCGGCAAGTGGATGACAAAGACGCGGCATTTGCAGATCGTGGTTAAGCCACATTGGTGGCAAACGTGGTGGTTTATCGTTATTTGCGTCATCATCGGCTCCGTGATTGCCGTGCTGCTTTACAGATCTTATTTGCAGCGAAAGGAACAACGGCGGTTGCATAGAACGATTGACTATTTTTCAAAATCGGTTTTTGGGCAAAATTCAATTAATGAAATCTGCTGGGATCTGGCCAGAAACTGCATTTCACAGCTCCATTTTGAAGATTGCGCGGTGTATCTGTTTGACGAAGAAAAAAATAAATTGGTAAAAAAAGCAGCATATGACTCGGCGAGAACGGGCCATATGGAGCCGCAGGAAATGGAAATCGGGAACGGACTGATCGGAACGGTGATTGCATCGGGCGAGCCAATGTTTATTTCTGACACTTCGAAAAATGTTTTAAGCACAATAAATCCGGCCTTTAAATCAGAATTCGCGGTTCCTTTAATGCATGAAAATAAGGTGCTAGGGGTGATTTATTCAGGGCATAGCAGCAAGAATTACTTTAACGATCTGCATTCATTTGCATTATCAACCGTGGCGGCGATCAGTGCAAACAAGATCTCGGAAGCGATTGCGAAAGCGCAGAGCGAGCAAAAAGAATTGATGCTGCTTAAAATCAGTAAAATGCTTGCAGAGAGCCAATTAATGGCATTAAGGGCACAAATGAACCCGCATTTTATTTTCAATTGCCTCAATAGCATCCAGGAATGTATCGTGACTGAAAAATATGTCGAAGCGAGCAAGTATTTGAACAAATTCTCTAAGCTTTTTAGGACGGTCCTGCATAATTCCGGAAAAAATCTGATTACTGTTTTTCAGGAGCGGCAGGTGCTGGAACTGTATCTCGAACTGGAATTGATGCGTTTTGAAAATAGTTTCGAGTACGATATCATCATGGATCCGCAGCTGGAAGACGATCAGGTTGCTTTGCCATCAATGCTGCTGCAACCTTATGTTGAAAATGCACTTTGGCACGGACTGCTGCACAAAGATCACGACCGGAAACTGGTGATTGAATTCCGCCTCATTGACGAAGAAATATTCATTTGCCGCATTCAGGACAATGGCATTGGCCGTAAAAAGTCTTCTGAAATAAAAGCCGGAAGCTTGAAATACAAACAACACGAATCGCAGGGATTAAGGATTACCAAAGACCGGATTGACTTGCTTAAACGCCAGGGAAACCACGCGGAGCTCACCATTACAGACCTTTACAAGCCGGACGGAACTGCCAGCGGCACACTCATCGAAATTGAATTATCAACGTACCTCAACAATGTGTAACATTAAACATGATAAAAGCCCTTATTATCGACGACGAGCCGAAGGCACGGACGGTGCTCAAATATTATCTTGAAAGTTTTGTTCATGAAATAATCGAAATCCGCCAGGCTGAATCTGTTGAACAGGCGCTTGAAACATTGCGAAACTACAATCCAGGCATTGTTTTTCTGGATGTGGAAATGCCCAAGCGGAATGGTTTTGACTTTCTCAGGGCGTTGATAAACCCGTCATTTGAGGTCATATTTACGACGGCTTACAATCAATATGCGGTGCAGGCGATCCGGTTCAGCGCACTGGATTATTTGCTCAAACCCGTTGATCCTGACGAACTCAGGGCGGCGGTTGACCGATATCTGAAAATCCAGCACCGGGATGTTAAAAGTAACCTGATCTTGTATGACAATCTCGTTCAAAACATCAGCAAGAGCGAGATTAAGGATTTCAGGCTGGCGGTGCCGTCGAAGGATGGCGTGCTGTTTCTGACATTGAACCAGATCATACGTTTGCAGGGTGACGGCAACTATACATTTATTCACACCACGAACAGAAAGCCGATCGTTACCAGCAAAACGCTCAAATATTTTGATGAAATGCTGGAAGAATTTGGGTTCATACGCACACACAAGTCACATTTGGTAAACCCTACGCACATTTCACAAATGAGCCATGATCATGCTTACATTGTGGTCTCGGACGGTGCGGAAGTGGAGATATCGCGTCGTAAGAAACTGGAAGTGATTAAAGTGCTGAAACTGCGGTAAGTTGATTGGCAGCAATTCCGCTTATTGCAAAGAGCTGAGCTTGTCGACGTCGCCATTATTTTTAACGATGGCGACGTTGGGCAAAAGAATGTAGAATGTAGTGGCCACGCCCGGTTCGCTTTCAAACCAGATCTGGCCATGATGGGCTTCAATGATCTGTTTGCTAATGTAAAGTCCAAGCCCAAAAGGCTGCTCACCGGCCGTTCCAACCCTTTTTGAAGCAGTGAACGGATCAAAAATCTTTGCTTCAAAAGCCTTTGGAATCCCAAGTCCATTGTCCTTGACTGCGATCAAAATGCCTTCTTTCGTTTGGCTTGCATCAACTTGTATCAATCCGCCGGTTTTGCTGAATTTGATTGCATTGATCAGCAGATTACTCATCACCCGTGAAAGCTTGTCGCGATCGACCAGAATGGTTGCATTCACTGATTTTTGAAGCACAATGTCCTGGTTTTTTTCTTTTGCCCTGAACATGAGCAGTTTCACAACTTGCTGAAGAAAATCCGGAAGCTCGATTTCTTCCTTGTGTAATTCGGTTTCTTTCAGGTTAAAATCAGTAACCAGCAAATCGCCGATCATGGTCATGCAGTTTTTGCTTGAATCGTAGATCAATTTTAAGAATTCTGCTGACTCCTCGGGCGTCATGTCTTCATCAATCAGCATCGAACTCATTGCATTAATCGCGCCAATGGGATTCCGCAAGTCGTGCGCGATGATTTTGATCATTTTTGCATAATTTTCGTTGCTGGATTCCAAAGCTTCCATCGTCGTTTCCAAATGCCTGAATTGCATACGGAGCATGCGATTGGTTTTTCGGGTTAACCTGGCCGCACGCCACAAAAATGCGATACTGAGAATCGTAAGCACACAAATGGCAATCGCCAGCCAAAGAAATTGCTTGTTATAATGTGACTTCAACTGCTCCGACTTCAACTCCTGGTCCTTCACAGCATATTGAATGTAATCGATGCTCGAACCACGGTCAATTTCCTCCTGCTTTTCAAAAAGCTTGATCAGTTTTTGTCCATAAAAATAAGCTTGCGCACGATCACCCTTTTTGGCATAAAAATCATTGAGTTTCTGTGCTATTACTCTCGCATACACACGGTAACCCTTGCGTTCTGCAAGGTCCAAGGCTTGCTGGTAATATTGAACCGCTGCCTCCGGATCAGTTTCAAGGTGGTTATTGCCCAAATTGATCAGCAGATCCATACTGAAAAAGTAAAGCTCCATTTTCAAGCCCTTAGCAAGCGTCTGCTTCATTAATGAAATGCCTTTTGCACTCTCGCCATCAACCATATGGCTTTCTGCGCTCAGCTGTTCAATGGCAAGCTGCATCCGGACATCATTGTATTTCTTAGCAATTGCTCCGGCGCGTTCGATTTGCGCATTTCGGTCTTCTCGCTTAAAATCAGCAGGATAGAGCAACACATAATTGTAGATTGCTATCGCCGTAATGGAGTCGTGTGCAATGCGGTTGCCAAGATCAAGTGCTTTTTTAAAATTATCGATCGCTTTTTCATCTTTACCCGTGGCATTATAAACCATCGCAATGTTCATGAGCGTTTGCACAACATTCGACGAATCCTTGATCGCAACATACTGATTGTAAGCATCATTATAATAGCGAAGCGCGAGCTGGGTGTTGCCTTTAATGTCAAAAACAATTCCCATATTATTGGTGGCGTCGGCATTGCCCCGCTGGTAATCAAGTCGGTTGGAGATTTCGCGTGCTTTCAGCGAATAATAGAATGTGCTGTCTGCATTTTGCTCGTAGAAAAGCAAGGCGATTTTATTGACAACATTAACATATTGCGCACTATCCTTGATCTGAGGAAGTGTTTGCTGCAATTTCCGTATCGTTTCAACTTGTCCGGAGGCTGGCGCTATAATCGTGATCAACAACAGCGTACAGCCAATTAAAGCTCTCATTTCAAGAAATTTTAAAAGAGCAGGCATCTATTAATAATATTACAAACAATCTGGTCAAATGCAAACGAAGAACGGTCACGAATATTCGAATGTGCAGTTTTGGCCTGAACTTCTTCTAATGTAAGTTTCGCGGTCAAAATCATTTTTGCTGAAAAAGCGTCTGCAATGTGATCTTGCTCAGCGGTTTTGGATAATAACCGAGCACAATCGGATTGCTGTTGGCATGTTCCATATCTTCCGGATCAATGGAAGACGAAAGGATAAACACATTAATCTGCGCAAGCACGCTGTCTTCAAATAAGCGATATTGGTCCAAAAATTCCCAGCCATTCATCGTGGGCATATTGATATCCAAAAATAGTGACGTTTCACGATTCAAGGCATTATTTCCGTATTCTTCCTGAATAAATGCAAGCGCTTTTTCCGGCTCAACAAACAGATGAATGCTCGCTGCTGGCGCAAAACCAGCGATAATATATTTGCAAATCATGTTGTTTACCGGGTCGTCGTCAATGACAATGAAGTCAGAAGGTGTTTTCATTCAAACTGTGTTATGTTGTCGTTGAGACGGAATTCGATTCGAAACTCGGTGCCCTTATTAACCGCACTATCTACATAAATATTCCCTCCCAGCATTTCAACCTGCGTTTTTACCATAAATAATCCCTATCCCCTTGCCTTCAACATGCTCGTGAAAACGCTTGTAAAGGCCGAATAACTGCTTTCCTTTCTTTTCCAGATCAATGCCCAAACCATTATCAAGGACCGAAATAGTAACAAAACCTTCGTTCAAAATCGTTTTGACGTGAATGGTCGTCGTTACATCCGGCTGCCGATATTTCACGCTGTTGACGATGAGATTGTATAAAATGCTGTGCAGGTAACTTTTTAAGGTAAAAAGCTGAGGCACAGCGCTGAAATCGGTTTCAATGTTCACCTGTTCTTTTGCCAGAGTTGTTTCCAGATCCAGCTTAATGTCCTCTATCATTTGCCGCATGTCAACAAACGCACGCTTCTCACTTACATTTCGCTTGACCTGTAAGATTGAATTGAGGTCTAAAATAACATTATCGAGTCTTTTGACATTGGTCAAAATGCCCTCAAAAAACTCTTCTCTGACTTCTGCGGGATAAATATTTTGGCTTAATAACTCTCCTAATCCGATGATATTCGCCACCGGCGCACGCAGATTGTGGGAGACAATGTAGGAAAACTGTTCAAGTCCTTTCTTGGATTCAATTAACTCGCTGGTAAAATTACGAAGGTCCTCATTAAGGGCTTTTAGCTGCGCTTCGGAGCTTCTTCGCTCGGTAATGTCGCGGAAATAGATCGAAAGCCCGCCGGTCGACGGATACGCTGACACCTCGAACCAGATGGAATCACGTTCATAAAAAGATTCGAAATGCTGGATCGTTTGCTGCTCGACCGCTTTGTGATAAAAACTGTAAAAAAGCGTATCAATGGCATCCGGGAACACATCCCACACGCTTTTACCAATGATATTTTCCTTCGGGCACATGAGCACGCTCTCGGCTTTTTTGTTCCAATAGGTGACGATCCAATTGTTATCGACCGCGAAAAAAGCATCGCCAATGCTTTCGAGGATCACATTTTTTTCTTCAAGCGCTTTGAGCACTTTCTCGTCAGCCTGCCTTTCTCTGCTAATGTCGTTGGCGAAACAGGAAAGGCCCGTGATCTGATTGTTCTCTTTGATGGGGTGAATCGAAAATTTGAAATGACTGACATTGTCGTTGATGATCAGCTTTTTTTCGTATTTCAATATCTGACCATTAAATGCATCGGCGTTAATGTGCTCCCACTCCGGAATGTCTTTCTGATTAATCTTGCCAATAGACTCACTGATGCTGTATCCCGGCTGCACATCTATGCCGTATTTTTCCTTCATTGCGCTGCTATGCGCCTGATTGCAGGCGATATATTTGTAATCACGGTCAAGCGAATAAATCAGCGCGTCGGTGTTGTTGATGATTGCATTCAGATTGGACTCTGAACGTTGCAGCGCTTGCCGGGACTTTTCTCTTTCGGTTACATCCTGCAAAACGCCATACAAACTTATTGGCTTACCGTTGTTATCGAGCTCAATGTGAGTCTGCACATGCAGATATCTGATCTGCCCGTCCTTCCTAATTATGCGGTGTTGATAATTGACAGGCTGCATGAAATCAAACACGCGCTGGTTGCATTGAATAACATATTCTACATCCTCGGGGTGCACAAATGATATCCACGCTGACCGGGATTGGATATTTTCGTCCTCAGACAAGCCATAAATACGGCAAGCTTCCTCTGACCATACGCTGGTGTTGGCGATCAAATCTGTTTCCCAGTTTCCAAGGTGCGCAATGGCCTGCGCCTGGCTCAGACGCTTTTCTTTATGAAGTATCTTTTCCTCGTTGGCCCGTTTGTCGGTGATATCCCGAAAATTATCAACGACCCCATT
The DNA here is from genome assembly GCF_979253085.1 of Dyadobacter sp. AC419. Taxonomy (NCBI): domain Bacteria; kingdom Pseudomonadati; phylum Bacteroidota; class Cytophagia; order Cytophagales; family Spirosomataceae; genus Dyadobacter; species Dyadobacter sp. AC419. The sequence continues at coordinate 11,966 of NZ_CEEDCD010000028.1, forward strand.
GATTACCGGATCATGAATAAGATTCGTAATTGTAGCTTCAATCCATCGCCATTGACCGTTTTTATGCCGCATTCGGCCGGTGTGACCGGGCATGGTTACACCGGGATTGGCAAATACTTTTTCCATCACCTTCAAAATGCCTTCGACATCTTCCGGGTGCGTTTTGGAGATAATGTCCATGCCCACGACTTCCTCGGGCGTGTAACCCAAAACAGTTGTAACGGCTGGCGACACATAGAATGGCCGCGCTTCTGCATCAAATATGATTACGGCATCGGTGCTGTTTTCAATCAATGCCCGGAAACGCTTTTCGCTGTCGGTTAGCAACTGCAGCAATTTTTGCTGTTCTCTTTTGAACTGATATTTTTCCAGGCTTTTAAAAATAGCGAAAGGCAGGCGGCCAGACTGATCTTTAATGATGTAATCGTCGGCGCCCATTTTTAAAAGATCCCCCGCAGAATCGTCGGAAATGGCATTTGAGACAATAATAAATGGAATGTCCAGCCCATTTTGATTCAATATTTGCAGTGCCTCATCGCATTTGATGTCGGGCAAACCACATTCGGAAAGAATAACATCGGGGGAGAAGTTGGTTAAGGCAGCTATGAATTCTTCCCGGGTGCCGGCCACTTTTATTTCAGCAACCACTTTTCCTTTTAATAAAGCCTCTTTTACCACGTCAGCCCCAAGCTGTGAATTTTCGAGGTGGATTATATTCAGGCTATTTTCCATTTGAGTGCGTTTAACTTATGCTAACAGTGTAGCGCTTACCTGATCATCCGCAGATGTCAGCCAAAGGGAAGTTACGCAGGTATTTCTATAAATTGATCACATTAAGTCTACAAATAGCAAAAAATTATCCTGATAAAATATCACTTTGACACGGTGAACATGCTTTAAGCGCAATGCGAAAAGAAGCACAGGCAATGCTAGCGGCTCTTCCGAAGATAATTCCAAAGAAATATGATCATTAAGGCAAGGAATGCGACGGCAAAATTGATCCCCAACTGCGAAACCTCGCCCCTTGAAACGTGAAAAATGACTGCGGAAATCATGAGCAAAATAATGCCGTAACTGGGATAAAGCGTTAGAACGGGCCTGACGCGCAACAACCGCGGAAGCGTTAGCCCAACTCCCGCAAGAATATCGACCAAACCTGCAATCTTGACAAGCAGCGGATGTTCAGCCGTCCAGGGCCACATCTTCCCGAGCTCATCAGCCGGTGTAAAAAGTTTGACGTAGCCTGCCCATAAAAATGTCACGGCCAGCAGAACCTGCAATGACCATAGCAATGTGTTCGCAACCTTCAATTTGACCTGATTCTTTTCCATTTCGTTTCTGTTTAAATCCATTGCCGAAACTACTTACCTTTACTATCCATGCGATAGCGCTTCCTGATTGGATAGTGCTATCCATTTAGGAAGTAACTGGAAGTAAACAAATACGATATGTTGAGTAAAGGCGGTTGCCCAAAGACGGCACTTTCTATAAAAGATGCACTGGAAGCTCTTGAAGGGCGATGGAAGCTGCTGATCCTGTTCTCGCTGTCGGGCGGAAGCAAGCGTTTCAAGCAGCTTTCTAAGGAAGTGCCTGGCATAACGGATAAGACATTATCGAAAGAGCTAAAAAACCTGGAAAGTAATAAATTAATAACCCGGAGCGTCTACGACACTTTTCCACCAACCGTCGAATACACAATCACAGATCACGGCCGATCCCTCGAAAATGTCCTCGAAGCATTACATTACTGGGGCCTGGCCCACCGAGCGGTTGTGATTGAAAGTTGAGGCTGATAACAGCAAAGAAGGAATAGCGACTGCATTCCGGTGCGGAATAAAATAACTATTGCAAGTTGACTTGAAACCAAACAAAAAGCCCTTAACAATTGCTTGCTAAGGGCTTTTAAACAGGGCTCCCGAAGTTGGGCTCGAACCAACGACCCTCTGATTAACAGTCAGATGCTCTAACCGGCTGAGCTATTCAGGAATTTCAAATCCGATTAACTATCTGAATTCTGGTGCAAATCTAAGAATTACCGCTATATAGCGCAAGCATAATTTTAAAAAAAATGTCAGCTCTGCACCTGTTGGAGGATTAACTCCTTGACTCTCTTGGCATCTCCTTTTGTAAAATTATTGATAATAATCTCCGGACGCATCCGTGGAATCACCCTTATCGTGGAAAAAAACATCCCACTCTCGATCTCGACACCGGAAATGTCGGAGTAAAAAACAAAATTGTCGTTGCTCTTGAAAAGCTTCCTTACTTTAAACGTCACGCCCTTTTCGCCAAATGTAACTTCGTCAGGGAAAAATGGATTCATCAGGCCGCTGGCGCTATATCGTTCGTTCATGTTATTTAGGTTAATTTAATTGACTATAATGGTACGTAAACGACTTTTTTGGTCTCGAAAAATTTTTCTTCAAAATAAGCCGAAAGGTCATAAACCCGCGACTTTTGTTTGAGCTCTGAAAGTTCCTCCGTTAGGTCGCCTCCTTTTAAGTATAAAATCCCGTTCCTAAGCGAATGAAATGAATTCTTGCTCACATTGTTTCTAACCCAGCCTACGAACGGAGTAATGCGGGTTACGGCCCGGCTCACAGACAAATTCGTATGAGTCGTCCAACTTTTCGGCTCTGACTTGCTCAGCCTTTACATTATCCAGCTTCAATGCCGTGGCAATTTCCTGGACCAGCGCGTTATCTTTTTTCCAATGCTGTCGACCAGGTGAAACTGTGCTTTTGGAAACATAATCGCAAGTGGGATTCCGGGGAAACCTCCACCTGTTCCGACATCCAATATCCCGGTTCCTGATTTGAATTCAAGCACTTTGGCAATGCCCAGCGAATGCAGCACATGACGTTCATATAATGTATCAATGTCCTGCCTCGAAATGACATTCACCTTTGCATTCCAAAACTGATACAGTTCCTCCATTTGCCCGAACTTGTCACGCTGCTCAGCGGTGAGGTCCGGGAAGTATTTATTGATTAATTCCACGATTTACGGGGTTTTCTTTTGGTAAATGCTATAAATCCAAATACCAGATAATATATAAAGAGTTGCGAAATCCATGAATAAAAAAGTGAACCATTCTACGGTTTTATCCAGCTTCAGATTGATCACAATGAGCAGAAACCATTGAATAAGCCATCTTGAAACGAACAAAATAGCCAAACCCTGCAACAGGAAAATGTCCCTGGTCAGCGCGCCAAATAACAGAATGGCGATTCCGGACATCCAGACCGCGATATGCGCTCCTGAAAGCAATCCAAGCAGGACCTTGTTTCTCATTTTATAAAACCTGCTCACAGACATGTGCCGCTGCTTTTGCCTGTACCAGGCTTTCCAGGTCGTTTTCGGAACAGAATAGACAAAAGATTCTTCTTCTATAGATATGGCTGTGTTGGAGCGTGAGGACACTTCGTTTAGGAAAATGTCGTCATCGCCTCCGAAAATGTGCTTGTGTTTGTAAAAACCTTTGTTGGCAAAAAAAACCGATGTCTTGTACAAAATATTCCTACCTACACCCATATATGTAAGCCCGGCGAGCGCAAATGAAAGATATTGGACTGCTGTATAAAACGTCTCACAGCGAATAAACCAATTGAGTAATCCAGGCGCCTTTATATAAGGTGAAAAACCAAGCACAATGTCCTTTTCTTCACTTACACGCGATGTCATGGCGGTTATCCAATGATTTGAAACCGGCCGACAATCCGCATCGGTCATAAGTGCGATAGGATATTTCGCCTGCTTCATACCAACTGTTAACGCGTATTTCTTTGGGGTAACATGGTCAAATTGATCATTAATACGAATGTAGCGGATGTGTTTCCAGTCGAAAATATGCTGCCGGATAAATTCCTCACTCCCGTCATCAGACCGATCGTCCAAAAGAATTACTTCAAATTCGGGATATTCCTGCGCATCAAGTAATGGGATCAGTTCTGTGAGGTTTTCTCTTTCATTCCATGCACAAACAAGCACTGTAACTCCTGGTAACTCGTTATCGTAATTGGTGCCTTTTCCATAAAATGCAAGTCTCGCGAAAAAGAAGAAATAGTAGCATAATTGAACGAACACAAACGCCGCGAGCGCAAAGAGTAAAGAATCGGCCACAATGGAAGAGAGTTGTAAAAATTTTATCATCTTAATGCAAATATAAGGTCATTGTCAGCAATGTTAGAGACCTTAACCCTATTTTTGCACACCACAATTTAAAACCTTTTAATGAAGTTTACATTACAAGTAGAGGATCCGGCATCCAAAGCAAGAGCCGGGTTTATCGAAACAAGTCACGGAACAATTCAGACACCTATATTTATGCCGGTCGGCACTGCCGGAACGGTTAAGGCTGTGCATCAGCGCGAGCTGAAAGAGGATATCAAGGCGCAGATCATTCTAGGGAACACGTATCACCTTTACCTTCGCCCGGGTCTGGACATTTTGCAAAAGGCAGGCGGACTGCACGGATTCAATGGTTGGGACAAGCCCATATTGACGGATAGCGGCGGATATCAGGTTTATTCGCTAGCCGGAACGGGGCGGAAGATCAATGAAGAAGGTGTGGTATTTAAGTCACACATTGACGGTGGCGTACACACATTTACCCCAGAAAATGTGATGGATATTCAGCGCATTATAGGCGCAGACATCATTATGGCCTTCGATGAATGCACGCCCTACCCGTGCGATTTCACCTACGCACGCAAGTCAATGGAGATGACGCACCGCTGGCTGGCACGCTGCTGCAACCGTTTTGACAGCACCTCAGAACTATATGGACACAGCCAGACGCTTTTCCCGATTGTGCAAGGAAGTGTTTATAAAGATCTTAGGATACAATCTGCTGAAACGATCGCCTCATTTGGCCGGGAAGGAAATGCGATTGGCGGCTTGTCGGTAGGTGAGCCTGCGGAGATCATGTACGAGTTGACGGAAGTGGTCTGCGATATTTTGCCAAGGGACAAACCGAGATATCTGATGGGGGTTGGAACGCCCGCAAATATCCTTGAATGTATCGCTTTGGGTGTGGATATGTTCGATTGCGTGATGCCTACCCGCAATGCGCGCAATGGCATGATTTTTACCACAGAGGGTGTAATCAATATTCGCAACGAGAAGTGGAAGGATGACTTGTCACCGATAGACGCAAATTTGGGCGGATATGCCAGTACTTTCTATAGTAAGGCTTATCTTCGGCATTTGATCAAGTCTGATGAAATGCTTGGCGCGCAAATTGCTAGTGTACACAATCTGACTTTTTACCTGTGGTTGGTGAATACAGCAAGGGAGAAGATAATGGCCGGAGAATTTGTTCCATGGAAAAAGGAAATGGAAAAAAAATTAATTCAACGACTTTGAAAGTTCATAAAAGGACGTTTCTTTCGGGTAAAATTTGATTTAAAAAGAAGGAAAGTTTTTCAATTGTATCTACTTCGGTTGATTAAATGATATTGTTAACCTATTTTTGTGCGCACTAGGCATTTGGTTAAAGTACGTTTGGCCATGAATAAAATACAATTTTACTCAGTAATTGACTATAGATCAATCCTAGTTAATCTTAATAACGCTAACTTGAATAGTATGAAAAAAGTATCCCAGTTGATTTGTTCGTTTGCCCTGGCGGCAATGATGGCGCTGCCTTCATTGGCACAACCACTAGAGCAGCCGAATTCTCCGGATTACAATCCCAAAGCAACCTATGATGGCCCCTACAAATTGAACACATGGTCAATTTCTGCACACATTGGCCCATCTATGTTTTTTGGCGATTTGAGAGAATATGATTTCTGGCCTGTTACGAAAACAACTTCTGACAGCCACAAAGAATCCGGTACTCTTCAAGGAGGCTTGACATTAAACAAACAACTTTCATATCTGTTCGGAGCGAGACTTGATGCTTCTATTGGTAATTTGAGAGGTATGAAGCGCCGTAATTACAATCGTTATTTTGAAGGAAACTATTTCGATGTATCGCTTGCAGGAACGGTGAATCTTAAAGGTCTTTTGATGGGACCAAACAAGATGAAACGCTGGAAAGTTGATGCGTATGTAGGTGTAGGTCAAGTATTCTATGATGCTACTGCATACGATTTGACAGGCGGTGTTAAACTTCGCGAAACTGGTAACATGAATGACTGGATTATTCCAACAGGTCTTAATGTTAACTACGAAGTAACAAAGAGAATTGACATTGGTCTTGACTTCCGTTTGAACCATACAAACTCTGATTACATCGACGCTACTTATGGTGGTGACTGACGACAGAACTCCTGGAAGCTTCAACATTGCTGATCAAAAGACTTCACGCAAAGGAAATTCAGAACTGGACAGCTACGGTTACGGATCAGTTCAGGTAACATACAAATCGGGCAAGAAACCATTGAAAGTTGCGAAGTTCATGGCAAAATGGGATTACAAACCGAGAGATACGAAGGCGGTTATTATCACCTGCGTTACACAGTAATCGTAAAGTGTTGATCAAGCCACCCAAAAATCCTTACGCTTGAAGAAATGGATTCTGTTGCTAAGGCTAACCGTCCAAAAGATATCGATCGAAGATTGTTACTTGATACAGATGGTGATGGTGTTTCTGACTTCTTCGATAAAGAACCAAATTCACCAGCAGGAAGCATTGTTGACGGTGGTGGCCGCGTACTTGACTTTGACGCTTACGTTAAGAATGCACTTAAAAATGGTGCAGCTTGCAGCGAGATCTTTGCTAACGTAATGTTCGACACAGACAAAAACACGATCAAGCCAGAAGCGCAGGAAATGCTTAGAAATGTAGCGAAATTGATGAACTTGAACGGATGCCGTCTGCAACTTGCAGGTCACACAGACCGTCGTGCAACGGATCGTTACAACATCGCACTTTCACGTCGCCGCGTAGATGCAGTGAAAAACTTCCTGATCAACGAAGCTGGTTTGACAGATCCTAGCAAAGTAATTGTTGACTACTTCGGCTCATTCAAGCCAATAGCGGACGGTTCAAGACGCGAAGGTCTATTGAGAAACCGTCGTGTAGAACTTAAACTTCTTCCTTAGAAGATAACAATACATTGAAAAGAGAAAGGCTCCCGATGGGAGCCTTTCTCTTTTCAAAAAACCAGAAAATCCAATCAAACTGTCAATTAAGCTGCATTAATGAAAGAATACGATTATCTAATAGTTGGTGCCGGACTGTGGGGTTCTCGGATCTCGCCCGTAACGAAGCAACCAAGAGAGGAAAGAAATGCCTCGTTATCGACCGCAGAGACCATACCGGCGGAAATATCTTTGTGAAAATGTTGTAAGGAATCAATGTTCACAAATATGGTGCACACATCTTTCACACCAATGACAGGGACATTTGGGATTATGTGAATTCATTCGTTGAGTTCAACCGATATACCAATTCGCCTGTTGCCCGCGATAACTTCAACGGAGAAGTTTACAATCTTCCGTTTAACATGAATACATTTTTACCAACTTTGGAAGGTAAAAACGCCGGAAGAAAAAAGCGAAAGCAAAAATCAAGGAGCAGGTTGAGGAAGCTGGAATTACAGATCCGCAAAACCTGGAAGAACAAGCGATTTCATTGGTCGGAACAGACATTTATCACAAGCTGATCAAAGCCTACACGGAAAAGCAATGGGGAAAAAGAAAAAGCGACTGAACTTCCTGCTTTTATCATCAAGCGCCTTCCTGTCCGCTTTACTTTTGACAACAATTATTTTAATGATCGTTATCAGGGAATTCCAATTGGAGGTTACAATAAGCTTACGGAAGGATTACTGAAAGACATTGAAGTAAGAACCAGAGTCGATTTCTTCAAAAGAGCGTGAGGCCTTATCAGAATTGGCTGAGACGATCGTTTACACAGGTCCTATCGACGAATATTTCGATTTCAAATTCGGTCAGCTTGAATACAGAAGCTTGCGTTTTGAGAACCAGCTGCTTGATCAGGAAAATTACCAGGGAAATGCGGTTGTGAATTATACGGATGGTGAAACGCCTTTCACACGGATTATCGAGCATAAACATTTCGAATTCGGAAACACAGCCTAAAACGGTCATTACGCACGAATTTCCACAGGAATGGGAAAAGGCTCCGAGCCATATTACCCAGTAAATGATGATAAAAATTCAGCTATTTTCAATCAATATAAAGACTTGGCAGCTGAGGAAAAAAGGTGTCATTTTTGGCGGACGCCTGGCAGAATATCGTTATTACGATATGCATCAGGTGGTCGGCTCTGCATTGAAAAAAGTAAAAGTGCACTTCGATTAAAATTATTTTATTAATATAAAGCCCTGATATGCTAGCAGTTAGCTCATCAGGGCTTTTTTATTTAAAATATTTTTCTAGATTTTTTCTAAAACAGCGTTACCTAAATTCTGAGCCTGCGTCTAAACTGAAAATTAGAACGCATTGAAGCAGGAACATACATTAGTAAACATCAGACGAGCATCGGCGCTGAGACAAGCGGCCTGCGCACAGCAAGATCACCGCTTTGGGATTTGTGGCACTATCGTCACTGGGTTTCGCTTTCAATTGTGACATGCTTTGCCGCTCGGATTCATCTATCTGAGATATGCCACGCCGCAATTTCCTGATCACCGCCTCCATTCTCGTTCGCGACGACTCAAAAAATTCAGAATTTGATGATACTGCTTTTCTGGAAAGCATGGGATTGTCGCCTGTCAAAAGCAGTGTTGACAACGAAGTAGAAGTGCTGAAAAGACAGAACATTAATGGAAAAGGGCGTAGTTGCAGATCTGCAGCTTAATGTCCGTTATTCTTCCAAAGGCCATGTCAAAACGAGCGAGCTTCTACGAGAAATCGCCATTTAAGCTTACGTAGAATAAGCCCCGGCAAGACTGCTGTCAAGAAGCAGGTAACCTACAAATTGCTTCATAAAGAAAAGTCATTTTACGCTTCAATCCGGTTTGCGGCATTTTGAAGCGAATTTCGGAGAATACAATATTCCCTTGCCGGAAGGAAATGCCATCGTCGCCAAAACCGCCGTATCACCATCCAACGACGACCAATATTCCATTACAATATCTCCGCAAGAACCGATTGTTGCGCACTATCAAAAGGCGCTGAACATTGGCTCCTACACCAACAAATTAGTCAGCACAGTCAACATTTCAATAAACGAGGCGCTGCCGGTAAGAGGCGAAGCCCTTTCGGAAAAGCTGCTATCCAACGATTCAAACTTAAGCATTAATGATAAGAACAGGACCGCCGACAGCACCCTGCAATTTCTAAGTAACAATTTAGATCTGGTTTCTCTTCGAATTATCCAATATTGAAAAGCAGATCGAAGACTTCCAGAAATCCAATAATGTCGCTGATTTGGATGAACATATCCGGCATCTGATGACTGGCCTTGAAGACAATCAAAGTAACTCAACAAATATGCGCTGCACCTAAATGTTGCTGATTCCCTTGCGCATTTTCTAACGAAGAATCCGGCTCACCATGTCCCAGCGCAGCTTTTTACTCAGGATCCCGGGTTCGCCTCGCTTGTCGAAAAGTAGAACGCATTGCATACTGAGGGGCGAGCAAAATGCTCGCGATCACGCAAGAGTCTCATCCCGATTTCCGGCTTTTGAATGCACAGTTAGATCAGGTCAGGAAAAGTTTGCTGGGCAATGTATCTGCGCAACGAAAAGATCTGCGAACGGGAATTGCTGCGCTGGAAGAATTTCGAAAATGACACCCAGGATAAGCTCAGGCAAATGCCGGCAGTTACCCGCCGATTCCTTGAATTGAAAAGACAGCAGCAGATCAAGCAGGATCTTTACATTTTACTGCTTAAAAAGCGCGTGGAGACGGCAGTCAGCAAATCTTCAACTCTGGCTAATGCCCGTATTATCGACAAGCCGAAAGCAGCGCCCGAGCCGATTAGGCCGAATCAGCAACTTATTTTAATGATCTCGGGATTTGTTGGCATTGCGTTCCCGCTGGCAGTACTGCACCTAAAAAACATCTTGAATACGACGATTACTGATAAATCAGAAGTTACGGCAAATCTAAAAACGCCAATCCTGGGCGAAATCAGCCATAACGAAGATTCAGAAGTGACTTTGCTTTCAACCCAGACGCAAAGCCAGCTTACAGAGCAGTTCCGGGTCTTGCGCACCAATGTTTTGTTTTTATCCGCATCAAAACCTGTTCAAGTGATTTTGCTGACGTCCAGCATGGGCGGAGAAGGCAAATCATTCATTGCTGTTAATCTGTGCAATTCTTTCGCATTGACCGGAAAGAAGGTTTTGCTGATCGAGCTGGATCTCCGAAGGCCTCGTATTGCGAAAAATCTTGGACTCAAAACGCATGGCTTCACGGATCACATTGCTTCCTCATCCGTCTTAGAAGAGATTATCCAATCGGTTCAGCAAATGCCAGGATTTGATGCCATCACGGCAGGAACAGTTCCACCGAATCCTGCTGAAATGCTCTCGCTTGGGAAAGTGGACGAAATGATAAATACGCTTAAAACGCAATACGACATCATTATTATCGACGCGCCGCCTATCGGACTCGTCACAGACGCGAGGCTGCTAAGCCGCTTTGCAGATCTTTCACTTTATGTCATTAGGCAGCATTTCACCTTCAAAAGTCAGCTGGAACTGATACAGGAATTGCACGACGCGGAACAGCTCCCTCGCCTGCATATCGTCCTGAATGACATGAAAACAACACCTGGTTATAACTACACATACGGTTACTATGAAAACAAGAAGCGGCACTTTTGGAGTGCCTTTGGGAAATCCTCAGGATCAAAGCGGGCTAACGCTTGATGAAGTCGGGGTCAAAAGGATCTTTATCATTGCAGAAATCGCGCAGGCTCATGACGGAAGTTTGGGAATGGCGCATGCATTTATCGACGCGCTGGCGGAGACGGGCATAGATGCGATCAAATTCCAGGTTCACATTGCTGCTGCCGAAAGCAGTGCACATGAGCCATTTCGAACCAACTTTTTTTACGCAGACGCCACCCGAATGGATTATTGGCGGCGTATGGAATTTTCAGCTGACCAGTGGGCTGGTTTGAAAAGGCATTGCAACGATAAGAAGCTTGACTTTATAGCGAGTCCGTTTTCCATGGCTGCGGTTGAATTGTTAGGTCAAATCGGTTGCGAACATTTCAAGGTTGGATCAGGTGAAGTTGATAATCTGTTAATGCTTTCGCGCATTAGGGAATGCGCCCGGCAAGTCATCCTTTCATCGGGCATGAGTTCGCTGACCGAATTGGACATAGCGGTTAACGTTTTACGAGAGAAATGTGCTCTTTCCGTCCTGCAATGCAACTCCTCCTATCCAACTGCTGCTGATGAATGGGGTTTGAACGTAATCCGTATTTTGAAAGAACGTTACCGGCTACCCGTCGGCTTTTCGGATCATTCCGGAGACATCTTTTCCTGTCTGGCAGCCGCAAGCCTTGGCGCTGAGATCCTGCAATTCCACGCAACATTCGACAAGCGAATGTTTGGGCCGGATTCAACTTCATCCCTTACGATCGATCAGATTGCACAGTTGGTGGCTGGCGTAAGGCAAATTGAAATTGCATTAAGCTCACCCGGTCAATAAGAACAAAAACGCTAAATATGACACTTTGAAGACCATTTTTGGCAAGTCATTGGCCGTCAATGGCGATTTGGATATGGATCATATTTTGACAATCAGTGACCTGGAAACAAAGAAACCGGCGGGCTGCACGGAATTCCTGCGCATGACTAGAAAAATGTGCTGGGCAGTACGATTTGAAACATAGTCTTTCAAAGTGGGATTTCATTCAAATGAGCGATCTGATATGAGCCGGAAAATTTGTGTAGTGATCACTGCAAGAGCCAGTTACAGCCGGATCAAATCACTGCTTTTTGCAATCCAAGCGCATTCGTCGCTCAACTTGCAGCTCGTGGTGACGGGAAGCATTTTACTCGAAAAATACGGAGGTCTGTTTCAGCTGATAAAAAAAGGACGGATTCGACAACATTATTAAGGTTTCAAATCTGCTGGACAACGAAAATCTGACCGCTGCGGCCAAGACCACTGCCCTGGGAATCATTGAACTTGCGTCGATTTTTGAAAACATCAAACCCGACTGAAGCGGCGCACGAAAAACGCGAAAGCGTTTCACGATAAATGCGAAAAACTAGAGAACGGACAATGAGAGGCTCGGTTAAATACCGGTTTTTCAATAACTGAACCAAGTAGGTCAACATAAA